>NZ_JBDYKI010000005.1:0-410713 GCF_040009165.1 Phyllobacterium sp. SB3
CTTCAAAATGAAGGCGATCTGCGCTTCTGTAAACTTCGTCTTCTTCATCGGTTTCTCCTCAGCCCGTAACCGGGGCATTATTGGAAAATTCCAGTTGAGAATGGACTAATTTAACGGGAGCACGTCATCGCCAGCGAGACAATAGGAGGCTTACTAACCCTTTGTCAGAAGATTGCGCATTTATATCGTGAATTGGAATTTCGGGCGAGGTCTGCCCGTGAAACTTATCTAATCGATGAATGGCTTCAATTGCAGGCGTAATGGCAACCAATCGGTTCATGTGGGGAGAAAGCATCCAAGGGTAAAGTGAAAAGGAATTTGAGTATATCGGTCCGGCATTCCTTCCGTACCGAAGCGTCTTCTGACGAGCTTCCAAAATGCAGCAAATCGATATCACGTCGCGAAATCCTGCGACCATGTCCATGTTCAAATCATCCTTAGCGATCGATGAGTGAGCAATGATAACGGACGGCTTTCGCACAATCCCATGTGCATCAGTGAATCTAGACAAAAAATCTTTGAGTTCTGGTTGCGCTGAAATGCAATCGCCGATGCGTGCATCCGAGATGCCGGCTACCGCAAGTTTATCGTTCCCGATTGCCTCGATGACTTGGACGTTCGCAAGGATGGCAATGGGACGCCATTCGTTCATTGGTTCACCTCGTGGGGTAGATTAATTCAAAAATGGATTCAGAATTGTAAGTAACAGGGTAAAATGGTTCATTGAATCTATTGATGTATGGGAGGCATCATAGCAATTCAATTTATTATGGATATTTTGAATGCATCTGCGCGCGAGCCATGAATTTGTTTAATTTTGCAATCGATCACCTGCGATATTGTCGCCAGACTCTGCAATCAGGAGTGTGCTCGATTATGCTAACTTATTGAAGGAACTGGTGCCGCTTGCAGGACTCGAACCTGCGACCCCATCATTACGAATGATGTGCTCTACCACCTGAGCTAAAGCGGCGTACCAAACGCAGAGCAACCTACTATCGCCCTACTATTTTATTCCTATACCCGCCAACGCACTGGTTTTGAACATCATTCTCGGGCGGACCCAATACTTACGAATGATATGCTCTGCCAACTGAGCTAAAGCGGCGGGAACGCTGGTTTCCCTGATCCAAAAGCGGTCAAACTTGATGGCCGTGGATGACGCGCCTGATACCGTCATTGCATGATAATTGCAAGCGTTGAGAGATGGCGTTCAGATTAATGGTATTCAAAAGTTGTATGTTTGTTGTGCGTGGTTCGCCCTTCGACAAGCTCAGGATGCTCACCGTGAGGAAGGTGGCGTGATTGCAAGCCTGCACATGGCCGGGGGTAGTTATTACTCCGCCGTCATCCTCGGGCTTGACCCGAGGATTCATTAAATGGGCTCTCGGTTTGCTCCGCTACAACGTTTATGTGGGTCCTCGGGTCAAGCCCGAGGATGACGGAGAGGTAGGTGAACTGCGTCGAACCACGCGCAATGATTATGCAATTGCATCTTGCCACCATTCCATAGTCGCGATTAGTAGCTGGATAACTCAGGCAGCGCAGAGAGCTTTCTTGGCTTCGTCATATTCCCGCTCGAGCCGTGCGACGAGTTCACCTGCCGGAACCACCTGTTTGATTGCGCCGATGCCTTGACCGCAGCCCCAGATATCTTTCCAGGCTTTCGCGCCGGTGGTTGCAGCTTCAAAATCCATCTTGGAAGGGTCGGCTTCCGGCAGGTGGTCCGGGTCCATGCCGGATTTAGCGATGGATGGCTTCAGGTAATTGCCGTGGATGCCGGTGAAATAGTTGGAATAGACGATATCGGAAGAGGCACTGTCGACGATCATCTTCTTATAGTCGTCAACGGCGCGGGCTTCTTCTGTCGCGATGAAGGAAGAGCCGATATAGGCAAGGTCTGCGCCCATGGCCTGTGCGGCGAGTACGGCCTTGCCCGTGGAAATAGCGCCGGAAAGCAGCAACGGGCCGTCGAACCATTCGCGGATTTCCTGTACCAGCGCGAAGGGTGAGAGCGGGCCTGCATGGCCGCCTGCACCGGCAGCAACGGCGATCAATCCATCAGCACCCTTTCGTATGGCGGAGTTTGCGTGGCGGTTGTTGATGATATCATGCAGGACAATGCCGCCATAGGAATGGATCGCGTCATTGACTTCGGGCACAGCGCCGAGCGACGAGATGACAATCGGCACCTTGTATTTGACGCACATGGTGAGGTCATGTTCGAGTCGCTTGTTGGAACGGTGGACGATCTGATTGACGGCAAAGGGGGCTGCGGGGCGGTCCGGTTTTTTCTCATTATGGTCGCGCAAAGTCTCGGTGATCTCGGCCAGCCATTCATCAAGCTGTGCTTCCGGGCGGGCATTGAGCGCGGGGAACGAGCCGACAACGCCAGCCTTGCACTGGGCAATAACCAGAGCTGGATGGGAAATGATAAACAGAGGCGCTCCAACAACCGGAATGCGCAGGTTTTTCTTCAGAATTTCCGGCAATGCCATGGCTACCTCCCGATAGAACAATTTTGACGTTTGCGTAAACGTAAGTCTTTTTATCATGCCTTTGTTTTTGAGCAAGTGAAAGCTGTTTGATGCAATGAACAATCTAATCAAAAACTATGGTCTGGCCATCATTGCGCCGCCACTATCTTGAATAAGCAGTCAGATAGGTTATGGCTAGTGGAGTGAATTTGACATTTGTATTCCGTCCGGTCATTGGCTCTCAGGCAAATGACAAATTCATAAACTCCACTAGAAACATAAACTTACTGGTGGTCTTCTTGATTTTATTATTCGCTGCAAGCGTGATTGAAACGGTGGGCGAATGTTAGAATCAGGCCACTAGCCACTGATTATGGCTGTTAAGGGATATTCGCCGGTTTGGAAGCGATCGAACAAGCAATCCGTAATGCGTTGGCGAAGGCTGATGCCAAGAACCCTGCAATACGGCAGAAAGTCTATGAATCCGCATGGGGGGCGCATGAGCGTTCGCTGGCAGCAAATGGCGCGTTGGATGATGCAGAGCGCAACGAGCGCCGCGAACGGCTGAAGATTGCCATTACCAGAATTGAAAAAGAGGCGCAGGTGACAGGCTCCGTGGTTCCCGCTGCACCTGCGCCAATTGTAGAGCCCCGCGAGCCTTCGCTCTCCGCTTCACGTGCAGAACCGCGCCGCAATGATGCACGTATTGAGCCAACAATCGACGCTCCTGCTGCACCTGAACTTGGTGCGCCGGAACTGGCAGCCGACAGGCCCTTCACCGCCGGAAACGAGCGGCCGGACTATGTGCAGAAGGACCGTTACCGGCGCGAGAAAAAGGAACGCACGGAGCGCAAGAAGGCGAAGGGGTTGACCAAGCTTCTCATCATTCTCGCCCTGCTGGTCGTGGCTATCGCTGTTTTGTGGATGGTGGCGACGGGTATTATCAATTCGAAGCCTTCTAGCGTACCGCCAAGCACGGGAAATCCGGCAGCAAGCGGCAGCCATGAGCCGCTCAAAGAGGGGCAACTGCCAACGGAAGGAACATGGATAGGCATCTTTGATCCGTCTGATACAACGCAGGTGTCTGTCTCGGGACGGGCCACAGCCAATATTGATGGTGATCAGGTACAGAAATATCTACGCATTAAATCTCCAAGCGAAGCCGACGAGATCAGCTTTCAGGTCGGCGAGGGCGTCTTGCAGCAACTGGCTGGCAAGACAGCGTTGTTCGATATCGTGGCAAGGACGCCAGACGGCACCTCGACACAAATGGCGGTGAGCTGCGATTTCGGTAATCTCGGCGATTGCGGGCGCAAGCGCTATGATGTCTCCGACGCCAGCAAGGAATATCTGGTACAAGTCGATTTCCCGGCGGACAAAAAGCCGTCAGGCAATGGCGTCATCAGGATCAATTCGGATATTTCCCAAGCCGGCAAGGTTGTCGATATCGTCGCCATCCGCGTTCAGATCACAAACTGACAATCGTGGCGAGAGCGTTCCACTCATCGGGTGATCTGATAGCGGACCGCCGCGCTTCGTACGCCGATATGCTGTTCGATAGTGGTGACCATGCTGCCGCTGCCGATCTCATGGCACAGGCGCTGGAGCTGGTGCCCGGCTGGACTGCCGGGCGGTTTCGTCTCGGAGAATTGCTGGAAGCTGCAGGACAGGCGGATGATGCCGCTGCGGCCTGGCGGGATGTGCTGGAGCGTGATCCCGAGGATCGTTTCGGCGCGGGCCTGAAGCTTGCTTCAACCGGCCGTGTCCCCGCACCGGCGATGCCCCCACTGGCCTATGTTGAAACCCTCTTCGATGCTTACGCGCCAACATTCGAAACCGCTTTGCTCGACAAGCTGGAATATCGTGTGCCTGGACTGCTGGCAGAGGCGATAGAAAAGCACGGCTCCGGGCGGCGTTATACCTCAGTGCTTGATGTTGGCTGCGGCACGGGCCTTATGGGGCCTTATGTACGACCGGTCGCTGACTATCTCGCCGGCATGGACCTCTCCGAAGTCATGTTGCAGAAGGCCGCAGAAAAGCAGGTCTATGACGATCTCGCCAAGGGTAATGTCAACGAGTTCGAGATGACGCTCCAGAGCGTTGATCTGGTGATTGCTGCGGATGTCTTTGTTTATGTGGGTGATCTTGATCGCGCCTTTGCAGCCATTGCAAAGTCACTGACCGTTGATGGGCTGTTTGTATTCTCGGTTGAAAATCAGGAAGGCAGCGATGAGCCTGTTCTACAGCCATCACTCCGGTACACCCATTCACAATCCTATATAGAGCGGCTTTTGGCCGTCCACGGCATGGCGCTGATTTCGCTTGCACGGGAAACAATCCGGCTTGATCGCGGAGAACCTCTGCAGGGTTTGATTGTTGTTGCCAAATTGGCAAATTGAAGATCAATCCTTGCGGAAGATCAAGCGGCCAGCCCAGCCTGTGATAACAGCCAGAAACACTGCGAAAATGCCATAAAGCAGGCTGTACTGGTTCGCGGCGCGATAGATGCGAAACTCAAGGCCAGCTTTCACAATATTGAGACTGGTAGCGTTCTCGCGAAGGAACTCACCATTGCGGAAGAGGAAAGCACGCGCCACATGCTTGCCCACAGGCACATTGGCCGGCAGGGACAGGGTTGCGCGAAAGAGCGTGGCGGAGAGAAACTGAACATCGCCGGGGCGTTGACTGTAGAGCTTTTGCTTGAGCTTCAACCGTGGCAGCTCGGGCGTGAATTCCTTTAGTGTCTGGCTCGAACCAAAACCATCAGGCATTGGTTCATAGAACATATTGTTGACGCCAAGACCGAGTTGCGCAAAAACTTTCGGCGTAGCTATATCCTGAAGGTTACGCGTAGAGGCGAGCGAATAGGATGCTGGAATATGCTGGAACGAGACCGATTCCGCATTTATCCAGATACCCAGATAGCGGTCCTTGCGACGGACGACAAAGCTGCGCTCAGGCCCTTCAAGAACCACCACGATATCATAGCGACCCTGCCTTTGAATAAGCGGGTCTGCATTGTCCAAAGCACCGAATACTGTCAGGTCCGTGCCGCGAAAACCGGATGTGATCGCAATCGTATCCGTCGAGAGCCCGATCTCCACGGTTTCGGTATTAACCGGTCGCTGCTGGGCATTCGCAGATTGAACGGCAAGGCAGACTGCAAGCATAAAGATCAAGCGCAGGGCGAGTGTCATGTGCCACCCGTTACGACTGCAAGACTGATCGAATAAAGATCGTCCGGTGTAACAAAAAGCTCAATCGCAAGGCGCAACCCGACGGCAAGGACCAGCATTGCCAACAGCGCCCGCAATTGCTCGCCGCGCAATTTCTGGCCGATGCGTGCACCATATTGCGCACCGATAACACCGCCGGACATCAGCAGGAATGCCAGCACAATATCGACGGACTGGTTGGTCGTGGCCTGCATGACGGTGGTAAAAGCTGTCACAAAAACAATCTGATAGAGCGATGTGCCAATAACGACGTTGGTTGGCATTTTGAGGAGATAGATCATTGCCGGAACCATGATGAAACCGCCGCCTACACCCATGATTGATGATAGGAAGCCAATCGCTGCACCCAGCACCAGAATAGGTATAATGCTGACGTAGATCTTCGAGGCTCGAAACCGCATCTTGAATGGCAGCCGGTGCACCCAATTATGCTGGCCCGGCTTTTTCAACGTTGCCAGTTGTCCTGCCTTGGTGCGGCGCATGGCCTGGATGCTCTCATAGAGCATCAGGCCGCCGATTGTGGACAGAAAGACCACATATAGCAGAGAAACGATCAAATCGAGCTGACCCAACTCGCGCAGGAGCACGAAGACATAAATACCGACACCTGCACCCAGGACGCCGCCTATTACCAGCAAGGACCCGAGTTTAACATCAAGCGTACCACGCTTAAAATGCGTGAGGGCACCACTGAAAGAGGAAGCAATAACCTGATTGGCACCTGTGGCAACGGCGACTGCCGGCGGAATGTTGTAAAAGATCAGCAGCGGGGTGATGAGAAATCCACCGCCAACGCCAAACATGCCCGACAGGAATCCTACCGCAGCTCCCATGCCGAAAAGCACGAAAATATTGACCGAAATCTCGGCTATTGGCAGGTAAATACCCAACTTTATCCAAACCCCATTATGGCGCTCAAGCACCACGATGACAGCAATTCTTTAAGGTTTATTGCTCGCTTGCGGGCTTTGTCAGAGTTTAGACTGCCATACCGGGTTTATATAGATTTAAACGCGAAACCCTTTGTCGCAATGGATTTTTTCGTATGCTGCGGTAATTATATCACGACAAAACGGATGGGTTGAGCTTTGAAAGCTCAACCGTTCTTCTTCAGCAGGCTCTGCACCAGATCATTGTCGATGCTGCCTGTCGGCTTCAGCCCATTATCCTTCTGGAATGCCATGATTGCCTCGCGGGTTTTCGTACCGATTCGCCCGTCGGACCCGCCAGCATCGTAGCCATTCTTGTTGAGAATCAACTGAATGTTGCGAACGGCCTTCTCCATGTCGAGAGAACCGGTTTTCACGGGTACTTCCTGCCATTGTTCAGGAATGTTCAACGCGTTGGCATCAGGATCCATTGCCTTTGGCTTCCATAACGCGGTAGCTGCTTTTGCCCGTGCGAGCTGATCCGCGGTCATTGCATGTGCAACATCATCACGTTTTGAACCCGCATCCTTGTCACCAGCCTCAGCTGCTATGGCGAACCACTTATAGCTTTCTTCCAGGTTTTGCTGCAGCCCGACGCCCTTTGCGGAAAGTATTGCAAGGTTGAACTGGCTGTCCTTGACGCCAAGCTCTGCCGCATTCGTAAACCAGCGTGCAGCGCCTTCATTGTCAGGTGTACCGCCAGCACCGGATGCCAGAAGAACCGCGAGATTATGCATGGCACTTGCATTGCCTTGATTGGCTGCAAGCTCGTACCAATGCTTTGCTTTGACTGCGTCCCGATCAACGCCGAGACCTTTTTCGTAGAAATTGCCGATTCTGTATTGTGCAGGCGCAAAACCGCGCTCAGCAGCGAGCCTGTACCACTCTGCTGCCTTGGCGTAGTCGCTCGTGAAGCCACGGCCATCCATATAGCGGTCGCCGATTTCGAATAGAGCCTTGTTGTCTCCAGAGGCGACGGCAGCATGCAACTCGTCTGGCAATCCTTCGGTGGGGATAGCAGGAATTGCCAGAGGGGCTGGTTCGGCCGCGGGTACGGATTGCGTGGTCGTGCTGTCAACAGCATCATTGACGGTTGATGGCATCTGCTGCTGCGCTGCAATGACGCTCTCTACACTGACTGGAGCCGGTCGGACTGCTGCGAGTTCGCGCGCTGGTGCCACCAGTGCTGGCTTTTCTACTGCCTTGGCAGGTGCTTTTGTAGCAGGCGCAACCGTAGAAGCGGTTGCCTGTGGCTTGGTTGGCTGATCCACGAATGCTGCCTTCAATTGCAATCCAGCAATGGCAATCATGATCGCACCGATGGCCAGCAGGATAGGCTTGCGCTGACGTGCAAGGAAGCTGCGCTTTGGTTGTTCCTCTCCGCTCAGTTCATCATTTATGGACGATGAATTTTGCTGGCTTTCCATTTCAAGTGCCGCTGCCTGCGCAGCGCGGCGTGCCGCAGCGATAAAATCCGCCTTGCCATCGCCGTTGTTGCCGGCAAGCTGCATCTCGCGACGGTCATCACGCACACGCTTAAGAATGGAATTCAGATCAGGCATGCCCGAGCCGGGTTCAAGCGGGCGATTGAGCAAGCTTGGATCAAGGTCGAGCTTCATGTCTGGCTCGTCCAGTTCCATCCCGATATCCGGGTCTTGAGGTGCAACCTCTTTGTTGCGTCCCTTGAACCCTCGGGTCAGGCCGCCAAATATTGAAGCTTTAGCGCGTGGCTCGGCATTGATCATCTCGCTGTCGTCAGCAGGTGCGACTTCGAGAGCGGTCTCTTCAGCTTTGGAAAAGACCGGGGCCGCGAAAGCAGGCTCGTTTATAGCCGGTTGTTCCACCGCATTGTCTGGAATTGGGCGATAAACTGGGACCGGCCCACTTTCCAGCGATGCCAGACGATCCACAATCTTCAGCAACGTGTCGTGTATTGCTTCGAATGTCTTGGTATTACGGTCTTCCGACTTGCGCGCAAGTGCTTCTAGTGTTTTCAGATCACCGGCAAGCTCCCGCGCTACAGCACTGTCGTGACTATTGTTGAAGTCGGCCATGTTACGGATGGCATCTGCCGCAGCATTTCGTGCGGTTTCAACAATGAAATCGCGGTTGGACGCAATTGATTCTTCTATTGCGTCGAGACGTGGAGGAATAGCGGCAATCTCGGCATAATGGTCATTGGACTTTGCAAGATGTTCGGCAAGCCCGGCAATCTGCAATTCAAGATTGTGGATAGCGTCTGAAGTCTTGTCCGTTTGCGGCGTGTTTTCAGCAATAAATCGAGCCATGTCATCGAAGCGTGATTCAATGCTATCCGTCAACCGGATGTCGCTGTGCTCGTTCATCTGGTGATGTTCATCGAGCCGCTGGGTAAGCTCGGCAAACCGCTGATCAACTGTGGCGGTGAAGAGAGGGTCATTGGCAGGCTGTTGTGGAAGCGTCTCCAGCTTGTTGATGACTTGCAATACGCGGTCCTCAAGGTCGCGGAAGTCTGAAATGCTGATTGCTGCCGGTGCATTCTGCAAATGGCGCGCTACGGCAGCAAGATGTTCCGACAAAGCATCAATATTGATGGCTGGACGCTTTGCCTGCTCGGTTAGGTGGTCGACGCGCTGTGCCAGTTCACCCATCCGCTGCAGGATCACGTCCGAGGTGCGAGCTGGTGCGGAGGCTTCAACGCTGCTTGCCAGCGACGCAATGCGCGCCTCAAGCCGTTCAAACACATCGGCTTCGGCAAAGCGTGCCGGTGTTTGATGAGAAGTTGCGACAATCGCCCGGCTTATCTCGTCAAGGCGATCATCAATCTGCTGCATGTAACGAACAGGCATTGGTCCGCTGTTAACAGGTGCATCGTTGCGGCTGAGTTTATATACGGCCTGCTTCAGCTCGTTCAGGTCGCCACGCAGCATGGAAAGGGTTTGTATCTCGTTGTCCGTCTGCGAGTTGCCAAAGTAATTGGTTGGTGCAGCCGACTGCTGCAGCCGGTTCAAAGCAGTGTTATGCAAAATTGAGGAATTGGACGCTTCCATTTCGTCGCTCATCTCGGTGCGCAACTGCTTCAGCTGCGCCGCAACGGCTGAAAGATCATGCTTGCTATTCTGTGACGGGCTCTCACGGCGAGGTGCAGACGCCAAACCGGCCCGTGAAGCCAAAGCGGCAAAACGATCAGCTATGTCATTACCCGCTAGCTCTGGCTCCGGGTTTTTCGGCTTCATGGCATTGCGCAATTGGCTTTCGAGTGCCTCAAGCGTGCGATTGAGATTATCCAGCGACGTAGCATCACGGCGGGCGCGATTGACATTGACCTGTTCCATTAGTGACCTCTGGTTCGTCATGGACGTCTGCTGCTCAAGTTGACATGCCAGTTACCTGGCAATTCAGATTCGGGTGCTCAAAGGGAAAGCCGAGGGCGCGTAGCGCGTCGGGGCCAAACCGGAGAGCCGGGGCCTATGCCCCATGCGATCCGACAAGCCGTGAAAAACAAATCACATATAGACACGGTTCACCGTCACGCTGACATTGGCGAAACGTGGTAAACAAGTGGTTAAGACCTTGGTCAAACGGCTAAAATAACAGCTCATTTCGTCGTCGGCATCTGATACAAACAATGAAAGCCTTTACGCCATCGCGTACTGCGGAGAATATCGAATGATACATCGCTGTCTGTTGATGCTATTGGCTACGATATTCGTCTCCATGGCGCCAACAGTCGGTCGGGCAGAAGAAATCTCTGTGCGCGTCAATCAGCTTGGCTATTTGCCGGATGGTCCAAAATTGGCAACGGTTGTGTCTTCCTTGGACGAGCTGTTGGAGTTTCAGCTTATCGATGACAAGGGCACTCCCATATTCAAAGGCATGACAAAACCTTTCGGCCCAGACCCCATGTCCGGTCTCAAGACTCAGCAGGCGAACTTCTCCGAGTATGAAAAGACAGGTGAAAACTATCGTCTGGCCATAGGCGAGAATTTCAGCGTACCGTTTTCTATAAAGCCCGACATCTATGATCGTTTGAGCGTCGATGCACAGTCCTGGTTTTATCTTGCCCGAAGCGGCATAGAAATCAGGAAGGATATTGTGGGCTCAGCCTATGCGCGACCAGCCGGACATATTGGCATCGCGCCGAACCTCGGAGATATAGCAGTTCCGTGTCTGGACAGTGAAGCCGCTGTAAAAATCTACCCGGAATTCAAATGGGCTTGCAGCTATTCGCTTGATGTTAGCGGTGGCTGGTATGATGCGGGCGATCAGGGCAAGTATGTTGTCAACGGCGGGATTGCAGTTTCCCAGCTTATGGACACCGTGGAGCGAGGCAGGCTTTTCGCACAAAATGCCAGGACTGTCTTGAGCGACAAGCGGTCACGTTTGCCGGAGCAGGGCAACGCAACTCCTGACATTCTCGATGAAGCGCGCTGGGAACTGGAGTTCATGCTGAAAATGGTGGTTCCGCCGGGTGATCCGTTCGCCGGTATGGTTCATCATAAAGTGCACGATACAAACTGGACCGGCGTACCAATGATGCCCCACAGTGATCCGCAGCCACGTGCGCTCTATGCACCTTCTACGGCGGCCACTCTCAACCTTGTGGCTGCTTCAGCTCAAGGGGCACGCCTTTTTAAAGACTATGACGCGCTATTCTCGAAACGATTACTGCTCGCCGCAAAACAGGCTTGGGCTGCCGCACAGGCACACCCCGATCTTATAGCGCCGTCTGGAAATTTCGACGGTGGTGGTGCCTATGGGGACGGCGATCTTGGTGATGAATTCTATTGGGCAACCAGCGAGCTTTATCTGGCGACAGGAGAGGCGGCCTATCTTTCTTCAATCAAAAGCTCGCCGCATTGGCGCGGCGACGTGTTCAGCCGGGAAGGGCATGGTGCTTTCGATTGGGCTAATACTGCCGGATTTGCCCGCTTGCATCTGGCTCTTTACGGCGAAAAATTGCTTCCCGCGAAGGAGTGGCTGACAATCAAAACTTCAGTGGTTCAGGCCGCCGAGGGCTTTATACGACTTCAGGAAAAGGAGCCATTCGGACAAATCTACCGCCCCGAAAATGGCAAATACGACTGGGGTAGCAATCACGCGATACTGCAGAACATGATCGTAGTGTCTGCCGCCTATGATCTGACGCACAGGCCGGAGTTTCTGAAAAGCGTTCGTGAAAGCGTTGACTATCTCCTTGGGCGTAATGCTATGAACATCTCGTACATTACCGGATATGGGACAGCTTTTTCAAAGAATCAGCATAGCCGCTGGTTTGCGCATCAAATTGAACAAGCGCTTCCAAACCCACCGCCCGGTTCTCTCGCAGGAGGTCCGAATTCATCGCTTGTCGATGATATTTCCAAGGCACGGCTTGCTGGCTGTGCCCCGCAACAATGTTATCTCGATGATATCGAAGCTTATGGCTCCAATGAAATTACGATCAACTGGAATGCTCCGCTGGTCTATATCGCCAACTTTCTCGACAATACCCGCAAGAAATAGTGACAATCGAGATTTGACATTGCTGATTTGAAAGCATGACATACATGCTCTTTAATCCCAAAAACGCTACAACCACTAATTTTGACGTTTACGGAAACGTCAAAATTTGTTATGAAGGACGAAATTCTGCGGCACGGATGTTCTGCGTGCTGTTTTTGCTCGTTTTTGTTTTGGAGGAAGCTGATGCCGAGTTACCGCGCACCTGTTGAAGACACGCTGTTTGTTCTCAATGATGTCCTGGGGTTTGAACGTTACAACAATCTTGAAGGTTTTGCGGATGCATCGCCGGATATTGTCGAAGCGATTCTGGGTGAAGGCGCAAAGCTGGCCGAGAACACGCTTTTTCCGATCAATCAATCCGGCGATCAAGAAGGTTGCGTGCGTCACGATGACGGCTCGGTAACAACGCCAAAGGGCTTCAAGCAGGCGTTCGATCAATATCGCGAAGGCGGATGGGTTGGTCTGGCTGTGCCACAGGAGTTTGGCGGGCAGGGCTTGCCCTATGCGCTTCATGTAGCGGTTGGCGAATATATGGCCTCGGCCAATATGGCGCTGGTCATGTATCCCGGCCTGACGCAGGGCGCGATTGCAGCCATTCTTACCCACGGCACGGATGAGCAGAAGCAGGCTTTTCTGCCGAAAATGGTCGATGGCACATGGACCGGAACAATGAACCTGACAGAGCCGCATTGCGGAACTGATCTCGGTCTGCTGCGCACCAAGGCCGTGCCGAATGGCGATGGTTCCTACAAGATTTCCGGCCAGAAGATTTTCATATCGGCCGGCGAGCACGACATGGCCGAGAACATTGTTCATCTGGTTCTGGCCCGTATTGAAGGCGCGCCTGAAGGCGTAAAGGGGATTTCCCTGTTCATCGTGCCGAAGTTCAATCTCGACGAAAGCGGTAACCCCGGGACGCGCAACGGCGTATCGTGCGGTTCGATAGAAGAAAAAATGGGCATCCATGCCAACTCGACCTGCGTCATGAATTATGACGAAGCTCAAGGTTTTCTCATCGGTGGTGAAAACAAGGGTCTGCGCGCCATGTTCACCATGATGAACGAGGCACGGCTTGGTGTGGCGCTGCAAGGACTTTCCATTGGCGAGATTGCCTATCAGAACGCTGCAATCTATGCGCGTGATCGCATTCAGGGTCGCTCACTGACTGGACCTAAGGCTCCGGACAAGAAAGCAGATCCACTTATTGTCCATCCCGATGTGCGCCGTATTCTTATGACAATCAAATCCTTCAATGAAGCGGGCCGGGCATTCATCCTGTGGTCTGCATTGAAGTCCGATGTGGCGCATCGCTCGGCAGATGAGGCGGAAAAGCAGCTGGCTGACGATATTCTCAGCCTCATGACTCCTGTGCTTAAGGGTGTTCTGACGGATAAGGGCTTTGAGCATGCCGTGATGGCGCAGCAGGTCTTTGGCGGCCACGGCTATATCGAAGAACATGGCATGAGCCAGTATGTGCGCGATGCCCGTATCGCTATGATTTACGAAGGTGCCAGTGGTGTTCAGGCGCTTGATCTGGTTGGCCGTAAGCTTGGTGCTAATGGTGGCCGTGCTATCATGGCTTTCTTCAAGGAAGTCGGCGACTTCTGTGATGAAAATCGCGGTGACGAGAAGCTCACCTTCTACACCAAACATTTGAAGAAGGGCCTCAATGATTTGCAGGCCGCAGCAATGTGGCTGATGCAGAATGGTATGGCCAATCCAGACAATGCAGGTGCTGCCTCGACCGATTTCATGCATCTCTTCGGTCTCGTGTCACTCGGATATATGTGGGCACAGATGGCCAAGGCGGCCAATAACAAGCTTGGCAACGGCGCAGATAACAAGGCTTTTTATGAAACCAAGCTGGTTACCGGCAAGTATTTCATGGAACGTGTAATGCCTGAAACATCGGCCCATCTGGCTCGTATCCAGACGGGTGCCGAGACAATGATGGCGCTGCCGGCAGAAGCATTCTAAGCTGAATGCAACGCAGCCATGGGCCGCGGTAGCGCGGCCTGTTTCAGGAAATCTCGGGAGGATTGTAATGGGTGTGCGACCGGAAGATGTATTGGGCGTTCCTAAGCCTGAGTGGAAAACCGACGATGTAGTGATGCTTCAGGAAATGGCCGCAAAGTTCCTTGAGGCCGAGGTACTGCCGCATTATGACCGATTTGAAAAACAAGAGATTTTTGATCGTTCCGTCTGGGAACTGGCGGGCGAAAATGGCCTTCTCTGTGCATCTATGCCGGAGGAGTATGGTGGTGCAGGCGGCACCTACGCGCATGAAAGCGCAATCCTCGAAGCAATCAGCCATGTCGGTGTCGATGGTTTCGGCATAGCCCTGCACAATTCCATCGTTGCTCCCTATATCCTGCATTATGGCTCCGAAGAGCAAAAGCAGAGGTGGCTGCCGAAAATGGCAACTGGCGAGCTTATTGGTGCAATCGCCATGACAGAACCCGGCGCAGGCTCCGACCTTCAGGGCGTTAAGACGAGTGCGAAAAAAGATGGCAACCATTATGTCATTAACGGCTCGAAGACCTTTATTACCAACGGACAGCTCGCCAATCTCGTCATTGTCGTCGCCAAGACCGATCCGGCCCAAGGGGCAAAAGGCACATCGCTGCTGATCGTTGAAACTGACGGACAGGAAGGCTTTGAGCGCGGGCGCAACCTCGATAAGGTTGGTCTCAAATCCAATGATACGTCCGAGCTATTTTTCAACGAAGTTCGCGTCCCAACATCCAACCTTCTGGGAACCGAGGAAGGTCAAGGCTTTGTACAATTGATGCAGCAATTGCCACAGGAGCGCTTGCAGATTGGCGGCACTGCCATTGCCATGGCGGAACGCGCCATTGCAATTACGAGCGACTATGTGAAGGAGCGCAAAGCCTTCGGTAAGGCCGTGATCGAGTTTCAGAACACTCAGTTCAAGCTGGCGGAATTGAAGACTGAAGCAACGATTGGCCGTGTGTTCTACAATCATTGTGTTGAGCGTCATGTGAATGGCGGGCTTGATCCGGTGACAGCCTCCATGGCCAAATACTGGCTGACCGACCTGCAAAACAAGGTCGTGGATGAATGCCTGCAACTGCACGGCGGCTATGGTTATATGAATGAATATCCGATTGCCCGCATGTTCCGCGACGCTCGCGTCCAGCGCATCTATGGTGGCACCAACGAAATCATGAAGCTTTTGATCGCCCGCAGCCTTTGAGCCTGCGGTAGCAACAGGGAGTATATTATGGCCGACGCTTATATTTATGATCACGTCCGCACACCACGCGGCAAGGGCAAGAAAGATGGCAGCCTGCATGAAGTGCCTGCCGTTCGCCTTGGCGCGCATGTTCTGGAAGCATTGCGTGACCGCAATGGTCTGGATACGGGTCTGGTTGACGACATTATTTACGGCTGTGTTGATCCTGTCGGTGAAGCCGGCGCGGTTATCCCGCGCTCTTCGGCTTTCGAGGCGGGGTATGACTTCAAAGCGCCGGGTATGCAGATCTCGCGCTTCTGCGCTTCGGGTCTTGATGCCGTGAACTTCGCTGCTGCCAAGATCGTACAGGGCGCGGATGATATCGTTATCGCTGGCGGTGTTGAATCCATGTCACGCGTCGGCATGGGTATGTCGGGCGGTGCCTGGTATATGGACCCGTCAGTCGGTCTGCCGGGCTACTTTATGCCTCAAGGTGTTTCCGCCGATCTGATCGCTACGAAGTACGGTTTCACGCGCGATGATGTGGACGCTTATGCGGTCGAGAGCCAGAAACGCGCGGGCGAGGCTTGGAAGAAGGGTTACTTCAAGAACTCGGTTCTGAATATCAAGGATGTAAACGGTCTTATGATCCTTGATCACGACGAGCATATGCGCCCCACGACTGATATGCAGGCATTGGCATCGCTCAATCCATCATTCGTTATGCCGGGCGAGATGGGCGGATTCAATGCTGTTGGCATTCAAGCCCACCCGGAAGTTGAGACCATCAATCATGTCCATCATGCGGGTAATTCATCCGGAATTGTTGATGGTGCTGCCGGTGTCCTGCTTGGCTCCAAGAGCGCAGGCAAGGCATTGTCGGCAAAGCCGCGCGCCCGTATCCGCGCATTTGCCAATATCGGCTCTGACCCGGCTTTGATGCTGACAGGTCCGGTTGATGTGACCGAGAAGCTGCTGAAGCGCGCCAAGATGAAAATCTCGGACATCGACCTGTTCGAACTGAATGAGGCCTTTGCCGCTGTTGTTCTGCGCTACATGCAGGCTTTCGATATTCCGCGTGACAAGATCAACGTCAATGGCGGCGCCATTGCCATGGGACACCCACTGGGTGCTACAGGTGCAATGATCCTCGGTACCGTTCTCGACGAACTTGAACGCCGCGATCTGAACACTGCACTTGTTACGCTATGCATCGGTGCTGGCATGGGCACTGCAACCATCATCGAACGCGTTTGAGGAGAGAGAAGATGACTTACACAAACTTCAAATTCGACGTCGATGCCGATGGTATTGCTCTCGTCACATGGGATATGCCTGACAAGTCCATGAACGTCTTCACGGAAGAGGTCATGAAGGAGCTGGACGCTATCGTCGATAAGGTTGCTGGCGATGCGGCAATCAAAGGCGCAGTTATCACATCCGGTAAAGACACTTTTTCCGGTGGCGCCGATCTGACCATGCTCAAGCGCATGTTCCAGCTTTTTCAGGACGAGAAGGCAAAAGACCCGCAGAAGGCCGTTGAGCTGCTCTTCGAAACGACCGGCAAGATGGGCGGACTTTTCCGCAAGCTGGAAACTTCCGGCAAGCCTTGGGTTTCGGCAATTAACGGCACCTGCATGGGCGGCGCTTTCGAAATGTCGCTTGCCTGCCACGGCCGCGTGGTTTCAGACGATCCTTCGGTCAAGATGGCCCTGCCAGAGGTCAAGGTCGGTATCTTTCCGGGCGCTGGTGGAACGCAGCGTGTCCCGCGCCTAACGAACCAGCAGGATGCATTGCAGATGATGACGACAGGTTCCAGCCTGACCGCATCGCGAGCCAAGGCAATGGGACTGGTGCATGAGATTGCCCCTGCGAAGAAGCTGGTTGAAGTCGCCAAGAAAATGATCAAGGACGGCTTGAAGCCGGTTCAGCCTTGGGACGAAAAAGGTTTCAAACTGCCGGGTGGAGCGATTTATTCGGCTGCCGGTGCCAATCTTTGGCCTGCTGCCACGGCTATTCTGCGCCGCGAGACCTATGGCAATTATCCGGGTGCGGCATCGATTCTCAAATCTGTTTATGAAGGTCTGCTCGTACCTTTCGACACCGCCCTCAAGATCGAACAGCGGTATTTCACCAAGATATTGCAGACAACTGAAGCGAGCATGATGATCCGCTCGCTGTTTATCTCCTTGCAGGAGTTGAACAAGGGCGCTCGTCGTCCAGCAGAGGTGAAGCCTACAAAATTCAAGAAGGTTGGTGTAGTCGGTGCCGGTTTCATGGGAGCAAGCATTGCCTACGTCACTGCGAAAGCGGGCATTCCGGTGGTACTTGTCGACCAGAGCGTTGAAGCTGCTGAGAAGGGCAAGGCTCACTCCGCCGATCTGATCACCAAGGAAGTGCAGAAAGGCAAGGCAACTGCCGAGGATAAGGAAACGCTGCTCGGCTTGATAACTGCTTCAGCTGATTATGCTGACCTTGATGGTGCCGACCTCGTAATCGAGGCGGTGTTCGAGGATCGTGAAGTCAAACGTGTAGTGACAGAAAAAGTAGAGGCCGTGCTGAAGCCGGGCGCAGTCTTCGCTTCAAACACGTCGACCCTGCCGATTACCGGACTTGCAAAGGTTTCTGTGCGGCCAAAGAATTTTATTGGCATCCATTTCTTCTCACCTGTCGACAAGATGATGCTGGTGGAAGTCATCATGGGCAAGAAGACCTCGGATAAGGCGCTTGCTGTGGCACTGGACTATGTGCGTGCAATCAAGAAGACCCCAATTGTGGTCAATGATACACGCGGGTTCTACGTTAATCGCTGCGTCCTGCGTTACATGTCTGAATCCTACAATATGCTGATCGAAGGCGTTCCTCCGGCAATGATCGAAAATGCTGCCCGCATGGCGGGAATGCCGGTAGGCCCATTGGCACTCGGCGATGAAACGGCAATCGATCTTGCTCAGAAAATCCTCAAAGCAACATTGGCAGATCTTGGGCCAAAGGCCGTTGATCCACGTCATGTGGAACTGATCAACACTTTGGTCGACAAATATGATCGTCGTGGCCGTAAGAATGGCAAAGGCTTCTACGACTATCCAGCCAAGCCGGCGAAGAAGCATTTGTGGCCGGAGTTGAAGACGCTCTATCCGCAACAGGATGCTGACAAGATCGACGTGGAAGTGCTCAAGCAGCGTTTCCTTGTGACAATCGCCTTGGAAGCCGCGCGTGTGATGGAGGAGGGCATTGTTACCGACCCGCGTGAAGCGGATGTCGGTTCCATTCTGGCCTTCGGTTTTGCCCCTTATACGGGCGGAACACTTTCCTATATTGATGGCATTGGAGCTGCACAGTTCGTGGAGATCGCCAAGAATCTGCAACGGAAATATGGTGCCCAGTTCAAGGCTCCGAAGCTGTTGCTTGATATGGCCGAAAAGGGTGACACGTTCTATGAGCGTTTCAATCCATATCCTGCGGAGAGCGCAAAGAAAGCTGCCTGACGGAAATGCGGGAGTTGTCCTGGACAGTTTCCGCATTTTTCCAAGTGATAGAAATCTGGCAATTGGAACTAACAAAATAAGAAAGTTTTCCGCGATTCTTCTCGACTTTTGTTAAATTGCTGCTTAAAATCATTGCCAAGGTATTTTTTCCTTCTGTTTGGAATATGTCCATGTTTTCACATGACCGCATTTGGGCGGCCATCGACGCGCTGGCTCAACGTCATTCGCTATCCGTTTCCGGATTGGCGAAGCGTGCTGGCCTCGATCCGACAACATTCAACAAATCCAAGCGCTATGCTGCAGACGGACGTGCACGCTGGCCTTCGACTGAATCGCTTGCAAAGATCATGGAAGCAACCGGCGCTTCTCTGGATGAATTCACAACACTGGTTCACGGCAAGGTTTCCAATGCTGCTGGAACAGCCATGCGGTCAATTCCACTGCTTGGTTTCGCTCAGGCTGGTGCGGGTGGTTTTTTCGACGATGGAGGCTTTCCTGTCGGGCAGGGGTGGGATGTCGTGGAGTTCCCCATTGGTCCCGGCGATACTGTCTACGCGCTTGAAGTGTCCGGGGACTCGATGTTGCCTCTGTATCGGGATGGCGACACAGTCATCGTTGCTCCAGGAGCGCCTGTGCGCCGGGGCGACCGCGTTGTCGTTCGAACCAAGGACGGCGAAGTCATGGCAAAAATTCTTTCCCGTCAAACACCTCGCACGATTGAATTGCAGTCGATGAACCCTGAACATACAAACAGGACTTTTGACGCAGTTCATATTGATTGGATTGCGCGTATCCTTTGGGCGAGCCAATAGGGATTCGCATCGCATGCGCCAGATACGGCTCTATGTTCTGACCGTTTTGGTCGCGCTCGCTCTGGCCTATTCGTTTATTGCGCCGTTTCATGGTGGTCTTGAAGCAACGATTGCATCAGATCAGGACGTAAGTGTCGTAGCTGAAGATTTCGAGTTGCCTGCAGAGATGCAGGATGCGGCACCTGAAGAACCAGCCCCCGCGCCAGTGCGGGAAGAGCCTCCGGCAACCACAAACAGGCTTCCTTTGCGCCAGGTCGACCCGGATGATGCACCAGCGCCCACGCAATTGGGCCCATTGCAGCGGATAGACCCACGCAAGCCATTGAGTGAACTCGGACAGGCCACGCTTCCAACTCCACCCCCTGCACCAGCACCAGTTGATAATACAGCAAAGCCGGTTCTGCTTTACCGACCGGTTGCAACGAGTGCAGGAAGCATCGAAGCGTCTGGATACAGAATATCTATTGAAGGCATCAATGCGCCGGGCGTTGAGGAAACGTGCAAGGCCGATGGTGTCGATTGGCCATGCGGCATGGCCGCACGCACTGCCCTGCGTAACTGGCTGCGTTCGCGCGCTATCGAATGCAATGTGCCGGGCCAATCCTCGGATGAACTGATCGCCACGCAATGTAAATTGGGTACCATGGACGTCGCCAGTTGGCTCGTCTCCAATGGGTGGGCACGCGCTCGGGATGGGGCGCCGTTGGCGGACATGATGAAGAAAGCTGAGGAGCAGAAGCTCGGCATTTTCGGTGGTGCACCACCGTCTTTGCCGGCAAGCGATGAGCTGCCCTTGCCTCAAGCGACCGAGACACCGGATGTTATTGAAGAGCCGCTAGCGCCGCCGCCGGTAACTTCGCCTGACGCGCCGTTCCCGCCAGCTCCGCAATAATGTCTTTAGGCTTCGTGGCAGACCGCTTCGATATTATGGCCATCCGCATCGTGCACATATGCGCCATAATAATTGGGATGATAGCGCGGGCGTAACCCCGGCTTCCCGTTATCAGCACCACCCGCTGCTAATCCGGCTTTATAAAATGCGTCGACGACATCAGGGCTATTGACCCGGAAGGCTACATGAAGCAGCGGCTTGTTTGGCGTGCCGCTTATAACCCAAAAATCAGGCTTACCATTCTCGCCAAACCCTGCAACGTTGGCACTGCCGGTAACTGAAGCCGGAAACTCGACAATCAGACTGTATCCGATTGCCCCGAGCGTTTGAGAATAGAACTTCTTACCCGCTTCGAAATCGCTGACTATTATCCCGGTATGATCGATCATTCCGTTCCTCCGAGCTGTTTGCTCAGAGTAACTCGCCAGCCAATGCTTTTGCAATCAGAGCGCGTGTCTCGTCTATGCCATACAATGCTACGAACGAACCGAAGCGTGGCCCCCGCTCTTGACCGATAAGAACTTCATAAAGCATCTGGAAGAATGACACAGCCACACCCGGGCCACCTTCGGGGCTCTTCTTCGTATGGTCCTGATAACGTTCGATAGCGCGTGCAACGTCCAGAATGGCATTCTGAATTGTGTTGCCGTCGGCGTCTGCGGGCAATGTTGCCAGCTTGTCCGACACTCCTTGCAGTGCAACGCGTTCCACATCGTCAGGCATACGGAATTTCTTGGTCGGCTTTACGAAATCGTTGAAGTAACGAATTGCGTACTTCACCAGCGCATCAAGCTCCGGATTCTTTTCCGGTGTGGCACCTGTGGCGTAACGCGAAATGAAGCCCCAGAGAACGCCGCTGTTTTCAGCATTTGATGCGCTGACCAGATTAAGCAAGAGAGCAAAGGGAACTGGCATATCAACGGCGGGAGGATTGCCGCTGTGGAGGTGCCAGACAGGATTGTTCAGCCGGTCCTTCCATGACTGGCGCTCATAGGCTGAGAGATAGGTAAAATACTCGTCCACTGCCTTCGGAATGACATCGAAGTAAAGGCGCTTTGCAGTTCTTGGCTTCTGGAACATATAAAGCCCCAAGCTCTCAGTTGGAGCGTATGTCAGCCATTCATCGATGCTGAGGCCATTTCCCTTCGACTTGGATATCTTTTGACCGATATCGTCCAGGAACAGCTCATAGACGAAGTGCTCCGGAGCGCGGCCACCCAAAATTTCGCAAATCCGATCGTAGATTATCGCATTCGTCTGATGGTCCTTCCCGAACATTTCGAAATCGACACCCAACGCAGCCCAGCGCATGCCGAAATCCGGCTTCCATTGCAGCTTTACGTTTCCGCCTGTTACGGACAGGGTTGTTTCCGTACCGTTCTCGTCATCGAACGTTATTGTACCGTTCTTCGCGTCAACATTCTTCATCGGGACATAAAGAACACGACCGCTTGTCGGTGATATTGGCAGGAATGGGCTATAAGTGGCCTGACGCTCCTCGCCGAGTGTGGGCAGCATTACTTTCATAATGTCGTCATAGCGCTCGACAGCCCGCAGCAGGACTTCGTCAAAGCGGCCCTGCTGATAGTATTGTGTAGCGCTGGCGAATTCGTAATCGAAGCCGAACGTGTCGAGGAAGCGGCACAGCATCACGTTGTTATGGTCAGCAAAGCTCTTGTAATCGCCGCCATAGGGATTAGGCACCGCCGAAAGCGGCTTGTGCAGATGTGGCACGAGGGAAGCGGGGTCCGGTACATTATCCGGAATCTTGCGCATGCCATCCATGTCGTCAGAGAAGCACAACAGTTTGGTCTTGACCGTATCGTTTGTCAGAATGCGGAAGGCATGGCGCACCATGGACGTACGCGCGACTTCGCCGAACGTGCCGATATGCGGAAGACCGGAGGGGCCATAGCCTGTTTCGAACAGGATTGTCTCAGGATACCCTGTCTTCTGATATCGCTTGACGATTTTCTGCGCCTCTTCGAAAGGCCACGCTTTGGCCTCTGCTGCCGCCGCGATCAATTCGGGGGTCAGTTCGATTTGGTTATTTGGGCGCGAAGTCATTCGTTTTTCCTGCTGTCTTGTGGAGCCGGCGGACACTATGGCGGCAGATATCCCGCGTCAATCATATGTATCGCGGCAATGGCGGGTCAGGGCCGATTTTTGCAGTTATTCGTCTGCATCAATAGAAATCGATAGGGAAATATCTCAAATACAGTTCCGATATCGTACCTTTTGCTTCCATTGATTTCAGCGCGAAATTGAAGCCATCGGCAAGATCGCTGTTTTGAAGCGTCGTAGCGATCATCAACCCATCGCCGAGAAACTGCGGAGCCGTATATGGGCGTCCGGCAAACACGCAACACTTTTCAGCATCCGGACTACCAATCCAGAAAGACAAATCCGAGCCATCGCCAAATACGGCATCAATCTTCTTTGCCTTCAGATCCTTGAGCATAAGCTCGCGCGTGGGATAACCGATCCAATGGGCCTTGGGGAAGTAATCGGCAAAAATTGCCTGATGTACCGAATCTGAGATCACACCGACATTCTTGTTCTCCAAGGTTTTGTCGATAGGGTCTGTCAGTTGGTGATCATTCAATGTGAGGAATCGCGCTGTTAGCCGCATGTAGGGTGCAGTAAAAGCATATTTTTGTCTGAGAGCAGTGGTTGGGCGAAGTCCTGCAAGGATGGCTTCCGCTTCACCGCTCTCGAGTGTAGCCTGTAACTCATTCCAAGGACGCGCTTCTATTTGACAGATCGCAGTTACATCCAGTTCAGCGCATATGGCGCGTGCCAGGTCGATATTGAAGCCTGATATGCGGCCCGCATTATCGATGAAATTGAATGGAGGGTAATCAACTGTCGTAACAAAGCGGATGCGCTTTACCGCTGTCAGATCAGGTTTGGAAACCCGTTCTCGACCATCCCAATAACGTGGAAAATCTGCTGCATGCGTCGCCTGCGCCATCATGAGCAGAGCGAGACTTAATAGAAAAATAGTGGTGGACCGAAAATGCATGGAGGCTCAGTGTGCAATTGATTTGCACAGAGGCTAACGCATCAGGCAGAAAACGGAAACTGCTATTTGGCGCGTATTCCGATAAGCCGCATTGTGAAGACATTATCATACTGCAAGTTGTAATCGGTAGAAGTGTAAAATAATATTTACACGATAAAAATAATTATTGACACAATATAAATTTATTCTCATTTATAAATAAAGTTGTTTAGATGAATTAATTATTACTTTAAATTGCGGGTGTGTATTTTGCAACCAGAAATATACTGTATAAATATTTTATATAGAGCAGAGGATCATTATCACGCTACGTTTTGGCGATGATGGAGCGTCAGTTCGAAATTTCGATCGCAACGCGGCTTGCGTCTACTGGCGTGGAAAAATCTGAAATAGTAGCTGCATTCAAGCGTTACCGATTTAATTGCACGTCATTCATCGATGAGCTTTACGCCGCTGATGGCATAGACCAGTCGCTGCTTACCCGCTGTCTGGCTGAAGAGGCGGGTCTGGTCTTCGAGGACATACCACCCGATATTCATGTCATTGCTCCGAGCGGCAAAGACTTCGTGAAACTGCGTCAGATACGTCATGTCGTTGCTGTCACTGCCGACCTTGCGATAAAGAAGTATATAGTGCCGACGTTATCGGACATTGCTCGTATCAAGCAAAACTTTTCAAGGAGTGATGCGGATACGACTAGCCTTAAAATAATCTCACCCTCCTCCTTGAACGAACTTCTTCTGTCGAAACATTCGAACTATCTCGCGGGCAATGCCGTGAACATGCTCGAGAATGGGCCAATTCACTCGGCTCGAATCGTTGCAAATGGCCGACAGGGCGTCATCATTGGAGTGGCGATTACAGTCTTCATATTCCTTGCAATGATTGCTCCAGGCGTTCTCTGGCCGGTACTGCACGTGTTTCTCTCTTCGCTTTTTATTGGCTGTATCGTTTTACGCCTGTTGGCCAGTCGGCATGCGGGCATCGCTCAAACCCAAGTGCTGGATGACACATCTGCCAGCGTCCCGATATATACCGTTATGATCGCTCTCTATAAGGAAGCTGAGGTAGTTCCCCAACTTGTAGAGGCCATCAAAGCGATTGATTGGCCCCACTCTCGTCTTGAAGTCCTTTTCCTTTGCGAAGCAGACGACCAATTTACGCTTGCAGCCTTCGAGCAAGAACTGTTGCCCGTCAGTTTCAAGGTGATTTCCGTTCCCGGAGTTGGTCCACGGACAAAACCAAAGGCGCTCAATTTTGGACTGCAACTCGCGTTGGGTGAATTCATCGGAGTTTATGATGCTGAGGACAGGCCGCATCCCGGTCAATTGCGTGAGGCGTGGCAAAGATTTTCTGTAGCCCCCGACACGCTGGCCTGCCTTCAAGCTCCGCTCGTCATTGCTAATGGTAATGATAGTTGGATCAGTCGACAATTTGCATTTGAGTATGCCGCCCAATTCAGAGGTCTTTTACCTTGGTTGGCGAGCGGCAGATTTGTCATTCCACTTGGTGGAACCTCCAATCATTTTCGTCGTGAGTGTTTGCTGGAAATTGGCGGCTGGGATCCCTTCAACGTCACTGAGGATGCAGAATTGGGCTCCAGGCTTGCGCGGCGTGGCTACTATGTTGAAATGCTTAGCCTTCCGACAGTCGAAGATGCACCCAATGACGTAAGGGTGTGGCTGAAACAAAGGACCCGGTGGCTAAAAGGCTGGATGCAAACATGGCTGGTTGAAATGCGGCAGCCTGAGGAAATGCTGAGGCGCGCCGGCCTGAAGCGTTTTTTGGTCTATCACATCCTGACGGTCGGACTGCTGATGTCTGCTCTGCTTTTTCCTGCAATGGTGATCTTCATCACTTATGCTTTGTTGAAGATCACTTTATTTAAGGACACTGGTTTTTACAGCCGCATCCTCATATTCGACCTGCTGAGCATTATATCGGGCTTCTTGTCGTTTCACCTGTTGGGGCGCGCGGCACTCAAAAAGGAGAACCTGTCAGGCCAGATCCTGTTAGGTTTGCCGTTTTACTGGGCATTGATCTCCGCAGCAGCATGGCGGGCCTTATGGCAATTACAGGTTGCTCCATTTCTTTGGGAAAAGACGCCGCATCGCCCCTCCTTCAAATAAAATCGGGGCCATTTCCTATAATCAGGGAGTCTTCGTTGCCAATGATCGTCAGATCACGATCAGCGTAAGGCAAGTTAAGCAAAATCCGACGGATGACGGCAATTCGTGCGCGACGCTTGTCGTTCGATCTGACGATAGTCCAAGGTGCGTGTGCCGTATGCGTCCGAGCCATCATTCCGTCGCGCGCTTTGGTGTATTCGTCCCATTTCTCTGCACCAGCAATGTCGATAGGTGAAAACTTCCAGTTCTTGAGCGGGCTATGTCGGCGATCGTGAAAACGTTTTAGTTGCATCGTTTGGCCTATGTTCAGCCAGAACTTGAAAAAATAGATGCCATCCGCAACGATCATACGCTCAAATCCGGGCGTTTCCTCCAAAAATGACTCATGTTGCTCTGGAGTGCAAAATCCCATGACAGGCTCAACGCCCCCGCGATTATACCAGGAACGATCGAAGGTTACGAACTCGCCCGCGCTTGGGAAATGTGAAACATAACGCTGGAAGTACCATTGGGTGCGCTCGATTTCGCTTGGTTTGGGTAGTGCAACATTGCGCGCGGAGCGCGGGTTCATATACTGGCGCAGGTTGAATATTGTCCCACCCTTACCTGCTGCGTCTCTTCCCTCGAACACCGAGATGACACGTCCGCCAGTTTCCTGAAGCCAGCTTTGCATCTTGACGAGTTCGATCTGCAACTTTTCAAGCGTATCTGCATACTCGTCTTTTGGCATTTTCTCAGTATATGGAAAGCCGCCTGATGTCAGATCTCCATCATCAATCCAGTCTGGCAGTTTTGGATTATTGATATCGAACTGGCGTTTCTTGCCGTCAATTTTCAGTTTGAGTGGCGCAATATCCGATTTGGATGATGTTGATTTCTTTTTTGAATCTTTGCCCAATGTGAACGTCCTCAATTGACATAAATCCATGTTATTGGGACAGCAGTGTATCGTCTAGTGGCTAAAAACACAGGCGGATCGGGAGCTTAGTGTATGAGCGTATTCGGGCAGGGTGGCAGCGGACTTCGGCGCAGGGCGTTGGAGCGCATTATTCGTTCGCGCTTCATACTTGCTGCGGCTGCCTTTATCACCGCTCTGATACTCGGCGTCAGTGAATCCTGGTGGCTGAGTTTCGTTGTTCTCATGCTTGTTCTCCTGACTGTCGTCGCCGTATCTGCAGCGTTGCCGCGGCAGGAAAACCCTGCAACCGTAGATCCTGGTGATCCAGCAATCTTTCATTTGTCAGGTCAGCAACTGGCAGCCCAGTTACCAGACCCGCTGATTATTTTCGATCATGAAGGTACTATTCTCTATGTGAACCCTGCGGCGAGCGGCGCGTTCAGGTCGGTGGAGCGAGGTGGCGTCTTAATGCTGCATTTCCGTGCGCCTGAAATGCAGACGCTTGTGCATTCGGTCATGACAGATGGTGTAGCCCGCTCCGTCGATTATTTTGAACGGGTACCTGTGGAGCGCTGGTACAGTGCGACAGTGCTCCTGCTTGATCAGGCAACCGCTGGTGATCGTCAATACCTCTTGTCGTTCCGCGATCAGACGGAAGCCCGCAGACTGGAACGAATGCGCTCAGATTTTATTGCCAATGCCAGCCACGAGTTACGTACGCCGCTTGCTTCGCTTACGGGCTTTATCGAGACATTGAGAGGACCAGCGCGCAAGGACGAGACAGCCCGGGATAATTTTCTGGAGATTATGCAAAAACAGGCTGAGCGGATGGCTCGGCTCATTGACGATCTTTTGTCCTTGTCCCGCATCGAAATGAAGGCGCATATTGCCGTAAAGGATCAGGTCGATCTTACAGCAGTCCTTAATCATGTCGCGGATTCACTTCGTCCGGTTGCGACGGATCTGGGCATTACTATCGAACGCGTTATCAGTCCCGGCCCGATCAATGTGCTTGGAGATCGCGACGAGCTTACGCAAGTGTTTCAAAATCTGTTGGAAAATGCTTGCAAGTACGGTCAGTCGGGTAAACGCGTTATTCTGGAACTCAAGCAGACTGGCGATGTGACCAAGGCAACGGTGCAGGATTTCGGTCCCGGTATTCCCGATGAGCATATCCCGCGTCTGACGGAGCGCTTTTATCGAATTAATGTAGAAACGAGCCGGGCCCAAAAAGGCACGGGGCTGGGCCTTGCCATTGTAAAGCACATTCTGACAAGGCATCGCGCGCGCTTGGTAATTCGTTCGCAGGTTGGAGAAGGCTCTTCCTTCACCGTCGTCTTCGGTCCGCAAAAGGTCTAGGCACGAAATCTTGCTAAAAATAAAGGCGCCGTTTGGCGCCTTTATTTTTCCATTCCGAAGGCAACAATTAGCGGCGGCGGCGGTCTGAAGCCGGCTGATAAGCAAGACGTGAGTGGTATGTGCAATATGGGCCACCTTCGCCAACATCATTGCCGCAGAAATTAAAGCCTGGCAGCAATGGATCGCCTACCGGCCATTTGCAGGTGCGCTCGCTCAACTCGACCAATTCAAGCTTACGAGAGATAGGCACAACCACATCTGTAACCGTCCGAGTAACCACAGGTACGATATCAGTGCTGTATTCAGCTTGTAGTGCAGTCGCGCCCACGCTGCGGTTTACAACACGGCTCGACATATGGCCGATAGTTCCGCCGCTGCTGCGCTGGCTGCTGGATGCGGTGGTATTGACCTTCTTGCTGCGCGTCTGAGAAGAAGTCGTCTTTCCGCGTCCGGACAGCTTCAGCCGGTGCACTTTGCCGATAACGGCATTACGGCTCACGCCGCCCAGTTGTGCTGCGATCTGGCTTGCACTCAGACCTTCGGCCCAAAGTTTTTTCAGCTGCTCTACGCGCTCATCTGTCCAGTTCATTGTTCCCTAGCTCCATATGGGGCTCTGTTTTGTACGGCTTTCAGACTGAATCCTTCCTCGCATCTGGATTGCTCCAGATTGTATCAGTACTATATCTATTCAGATGACGAGGACGCCGTACGAAATCTAGCTATTTCGTTTCTCAAGCTACAATATGCGATGACTCCGTGACAAGAGTCAGGCTTGGTTTGCAGGGGTGCTTTTTTTGGTTTTCCCCAACTTGCACGTTAAACTGTTGCAAAAATGACGTTTTACGGCTTTGTCGACAAACCAAATAATGCCGGCTTTTGAATAAGCCGCTTGCAATCAAATTACAGCAATATTTGTGATGTATCACTTTCGAACTGTTTATTTGACAATTGGAAACTGAATGATGATATTAACACCGTGTGGCCGCCCCCAAAAATGGCATTGTGGGGCGGCTTTTTGATTTAATCATTGCCGATTTCCTTTAAGGATCAGCAGTTTGGCAAATAGGGTTTTGGAGGCCCAGGAAAAATGACGGACGCAAACGCGCAACCGCTATACGACACTTATGCTCGTGCGGATCTGCGCTTTGAGCGAGGAGAGGGCGTATGGCTGACAACCGAGAGCGGCGAAGAATATCTTGATTTCGCTGCCGGTATCGCCGTGAACCTGCTTGGCTATTCGCATCCGCATCTGGTCGAGGCGCTGAAGACCCAGGCCGAAAAACTTTGGCATCTGTCCAACATCTATGAAATTCCGGGCCAAAAACGCTTGGGGCAGCGTCTTGTAGACAATACTTTTGCCGACAAGGTGTTTTTTACGAACTCTGGCGCCGAGGCACTTGAGTGTGCCATCAAGACAGCGCGCCGGTACCACTATGTGAACGGCAATCCGGAACGTTTCCACATCATCACTTTCGAGGGTGCATTCCACGGTCGGACGCTGGCGACTATTGCTGCAGGCGGTCAGGCCAAATATCTGGAAGGTTTTGGCCCCAAAGTCGAAGGATTCGACCAGGTTCCATTCGGTGACGAAAAGGCCTTGAAAGCAGCAATAGGTCCTCAGACGGCTGCTATCCTTATAGAACCAATTCAGGGCGAGGGCGGTGTGCGTCCCGTCGCCGACGAAGATTTGCGCGCCTTGCGCAAGCTTTGCGACGAGGAAGGCATTCTTCTCATCCTCGACGAAGTACAGTCGGGTATGGGTCGTACCGGCAAGCTTTTTGCTCATGAATGGTCAGGGATTACGCCGGACATCATGGCTGTAGCCAAAGGCATCGGCGGCGGCTTTCCACTCGGGGTATGCCTTGCCACGGCAGAAGCTGCAAAGGGCATGACCGCCGGTGTGCACGGCACAACCTATGGCGGTAATCCCTTGGCAATGGCCGTCGGCAATGCTGTCCTCGACATCGTTCTCGCGGACGGTTTTCTCGATCATGTGCAGAAGATGGCTCTGTTTATGAAGCAGGGACTGGCTTCTATCTCGGATCGCTATCCCGGCGTTATTTCCGAAGTGCGCGGCCGGGGTCTTCTTGTCGGGCTGAAAGCGGTTGTTCCTAATACGACGCTCGTGCAGGCACTGCGCGATGAACATCTTCTGACCGTGGGCGCTGGTGACAATGTCATTCGTCTTTTGCCACCCTTGGTTGTGAGTGAAGAGGAAATGCGCGACGCTCTTTCAAAGATTGAAGCTGCAGCAGAGCGCCTGGCTCCTGCATCCAGACAGAAGATCGCGTGAGGGCAATCCAATGACAATCAAGCAGGATCTCCGTCACTTTACGGATCTCTCGGCGCTTTCTTCAGGCGATCTCCGTCTCATTCTTGACGATGCGCGTGCCCGCAAAACACGCCTCAAAGCTGGTAACATCGAAAAACCATTTGCAGGCAAGGTGCTGGCGATGATTTTCGACAAACCCTCTACACGTACCCGCGTATCGTTCGATGTGGGCATGCGTCAGCTCGGCGGTGAAACGCTCATGCTTACGGGGTCGGAAATGCAACTTGGTCGCAGTGAGACAATTGCCGACACCGCGAAAGTATTGTCGCGTTACGTCGACATTATCATGATGCGTACCACGACACATGAACGGCTCATCGAAATGGCCGAGAATGCGACAGTGCCGGTTATCAATGCATTGACCGATGATACGCATCCTTGTCAGATCATGGCTGATATCATGACATTTGAGGAGCACCGTGGACCGGTTAAGGGTAAAACCTTTGCCTGGACGGGTGATGGCAACAATGTCTTGCACTCGCTGGTGGAAGCTGCCGCGCGCTTTGACTTCAATCTTAATATCGCCACGCCCGATGGCAGCGAGCCTGAACGCAAATATCTTGATTGGTCGAAAAACGCTGGCGGCAAAATCAAACTGACCACTGACCCGATTGCGGCTGTGGAAGGTGTGGACTGTATTGTCACCGACACGTGGGTTTCAATGGGGCAGGAAAACCGCGCCCGTGGCCATAATGTATTTATGCCGTATCAGGTCAATGATGCATTGATGAAACATGCCAACCCTGATGCATTGTTCATGCATTGCCTACCCGCGCATCGGGGCGAGGAAGTTACGGATTCTGTCATTGATGGACCGCATTCGGTGGTCTTCGATGAAGCGGAAAACCGGCTGCATGCTCAAAAAGCCATCCTTGCATGGTGTCTTGAAGGAGGACGCCCGGGTGTCTGAATCGTCAAGTTTTCCGGATGAGTATGTTTTCGCAGGCGATGATGCGGTTGTGCCGTTTCAGGTTCAGGAATTGGACGCGCGCGGCCGTGCGGTTCAGCTTGGGCCGACGCTTCATGAAATACTGAGCCGCCATGACTATCCGGAACCAGTTGCGAAGCTGCTCGCAGAAGCCATCGTTTTGACGGTTCTGCTAGGCACTTCATTGAAGTTCGATGGCAAGTTCATTTTTCAATCACAGTCTGATGGCCCGGTAGACATGCTGGTTGTCGATTTTCGTACGCCAAATTCAGTGCGCGCCTACGCCCGTTACGATGAAGAGCGGCTTGCGGATGCGATTGAGGCAGGTGAGCTTTCTCAGGTGGAGCTGATGGGCAGCGGAACGCTGGCATTCACCGTGGATCAGGGCGAGTATTCCCAGCGCTATCAAGGTATCGTCGCATTGGATGGCTCAAATCTCGAAGAGGTTGCAAAGACCTATTTTCGCCAGTCGGAGCAGATCCCGACCGACGTGCGTCTCTCCGTAGCAAAATTGATTGAACGTGGCGCAGACGGCAGGCCGGTCGAGCAGTGGCGCGCCGGTGGTCTGATTGTACAGTTTCTTCCCGAGTCCGAATTGCGTATGCGTCAGCGTGATTTGCCTGGTGGCGATGGGCCTGAAACAGAGTTGGATGCCAACGGGGAAATTGTTGAGGATGATGAGTGGGCCGAGGTCAAGGCTCTGGTTTCGACAATCGAAAGTTCGGAACTCACAGATCCGCAGGTTGGTGCGGAACGGTTGCTCTATCGCCTTTTCCATGAGCGCGGTGTCCGGGTTTTTGATGCGGTAGCGGTCAATGATGATTGTGCCTGCTCGCGCGATAAGATCGCCAGTGTCCTTGCAAATTTCACTGCCGAAGAAATCAATGACAGCATCGAAGAGGGCAAGATCAGCGTTACCTGCGAGTTCTGCTCCACACAATATGATTTTGACCCGGCCGAGTTTCGGCCGAAGAACTAAGGATTTCGCTTATGGAGATCAGAGATAGTAATGGCACTGAGTTGCATGATGGCGATTCCGTGACCCTGATTAAAGACCTGAAGGTCAAAGGTACATCAGAGACCATTAAGCGGGGAACCTTGGTCAAGAACATCCGCCTGAATGGCCGGGATGGCGAAATCGAATGCAATACCAAGCAGGTTAAAGGCTTGGTCTTGAAAACGGAATTCGTCAAGAAAGCCTGACCAGAGGGGCTTAGGCCCGAAACCCGGCCGTCATTTCATGTGCGATTGTTACGACAATCAATATGATGATAAAGGCGCTGATGATCAGCCATAGTGGCCAAGGCCGCATTGATTTCTTAGCCAGCAGTCCGACGATCAGCCCTGGAACTGCCGCAAGTGCTACGAGTTGACTTGCTGCTTCCGCATTGGTGGTAAAGCTTGGAAGCCGAAATCCAAAGAAAAGCGCTGCTAGCCCGGCAAGCAGAGCAACTGCCGAACAACTGAGTGCTTTGATGTAAGGAGACTGGGTTCGGTTGGTTTCCTGCATCGTTTCCCCCATGATCAATTCCCCCATAATCAATTCAATGTCCGCAATTGATCGGGAAGATCAAGCGAAAAGGCAGGAATCTCGATGTTGAATCGGTCACCGCCATTCGTCTGCATAACATAGTGTCCTACCATTACACCCGACGCGGTTTTCAACGGGCAACCGGATGAATATTGAAAGCTATCACCAGGATTCAACACCGGCTGTTCACCGATAACACCGGCACCGCTTACTTCTTCAACGTGACCATGTGCGTCCGTTATCTTCCAATGGCGTGATCGCAATTGAACTGTACGTTCAGACTCATTGGCGATGGTTATACGATACCCCCACACATAATGGTTTGCTGCCGGATCGGATTGCTCCTCCAGATAAAATGGTTCGACACTGACCTCTATATCGAGTGTGGTCGCTTTATAGGTTCCCGCTCTCATCGCGTGAGCATTCTCCATCTCATCCGGAAAGGGCCACGGGCAATCCGAAACAGCTCGCAACAATTACATTCTGACTTATGTACTTGATATCACGAGTCAAAGCCGTGACGTCAACCGTCTCGATCTAAATCATTTGTGATCACAGTCCGGAGAGCGGAAAACGAGACAAACCGCGCCGGATTTATTCCCGGCGCGACAGTTTTCAGCTTAAAGGCTGGCCTTCAATGCAATATCGAGATCTTCGATCAGATCGTCGGCATCTTCGAGCCCGACAGACAAGCGCAGCAATCCATCCGAGATTCCAAGTTCCGCACGGGCTTCGTCCGTGAGGTTCTTGTGTGTCGTCGTGGTAGGATGCGTAATAAGGCTCTTTGAATCACCGAGATTGTTGGAGATCAGGATGACTTCAAGCGCGTTCTCAAATTTAAACGCAGCCTTCTTGCCTCCCTTTACTTCGAACGCCAGCAGCGTCGAGCCACCCTTCATCTGCCGGGAAATAATGTCGGCCTGCGGGTGGTCTGCCCGGCCCGGATAGATGACTTTAGATATGGCCGAGTGACTGGAAAGGAAATCTGCAATTTTCGCCGCACTTTCCGTCTGTTGCCGCACACGTACGGACAATGTTTCCAGTCCCTTGAGCATGACCCATGAATTAAACGGGCTGAGGCCGGGGCCCGTATGCCGGAAATACTCATGAAGGTTTTCGTCGATCCAGGCCTTGTCGGAAAGGATCATGCCGCCAAGGCAACGGCCCTGTCCGTCAATGTGTTTGGTGGTTGAATAAACGACGATGTGCGCACCAAGCTCAAGGGGCTTCTGAAAAAGCGGTGTTGCAAAGACATTGTCCACGATGAGCTTCGCGCCGACCGAATTGGCGACATCAGCCACAGCACTGATATCGATGACTTCCAGCGTCGGATTTGTCGGGCTTTCGAGGAACAGTACCTTTGTGTTGGGGCGGATAGCATTCTGCCAGTTTTCGATTTTTGAACCATCGATCAGCGTAAAGTCCACGCCATAGCGAGGCAGGAGAGTCTCGATGATGTAGCGACAGGAGCCAAACATCGCGCGCGCTGCCAACACGTGATCGCCGGCTTTCACCTGACAGATAATGGCCGCTGCAACGGCTGCCATACCCGATGCTGTGGCCCGGGCATCTTCCGCACCTTCAAGTGCACACATACGTTTCTCGAACATGTCAGTCGTTGGATTGGCGTAACGCGAATAGATGAAACCGGGCTCTTCACCTTTGAAGCGAGCTTCCGCAGCCTCAGCGTTCGGATAAACGAAACCCTGTGTCAGAAACAGAGACTCGGATGTTTCGCCAAAACTGGAACGGAGGGTTCCTGCGTGAACGAGTTGAGTAGCGGGGCGGAACGTACGGATAGTCTTTCCGATTTTTGTATCTTCTGGCATCGTCTTCTCAATCTGCCTCATCAGGCAATAAAAAACCGGCCTTGCGTGAATCGCAAAAAGGCCGGACGATACCGGGCCTCTTTTAGCAAATTATTTTACGTGGCTGCAAGCCGGCCGGCCAAATCACCACGGGATAAAACTGCTTTAATCCTCTCTGGCGCTTGCGTCAACGGGGTGAAACGCTAAAGCTTTTGTGAGATTTTACAGGATTGAACGGCCAACATGAGCAGACACCAAGCGGGCATTCTCGCCGATAACGGTATCAAGGCATTATATCAGGCGGGATCGCTGAAGACTGCGCGGGATTTTGACAGCGATCAAATTCAACCGGCAAGTCTTGATCTGCGGCTTGGAACCAAGGCCTACCGGGTCCGAGCCAGTTTCATGCCGGGTCCGGGAACGCCGGTTTTGGCAAAGCTGGAACGTCTGAAGCTGCATGAGATTGATCTGAGTGAAGGCGCAGTGCTTGAGACGGGCTGCGTTTATATCGTCCCGCTTCTCGAAAGTCTGGACCTTCCAGACAATGTTTCGGCTTCCGCCAACCCAAAGAGTTCAACCGGCAGACTGGATATTTTCACGCGCGTCATCGTGGATGGTGCGCAGGAATTCGACAAAGTTCCGGCTGGATATAAGGGACCGCTTTATCTCGAAGTCAGCCCACGCACATTTCCTATTGTGGCGAGAGCAGGATCGCGTTTGTCGCAAATACGTTTTCGCACGGGTAGGGCTCAGCTGGAAGAGGCTGAACTGACAGCGCTCCATGCCAATGAAACATTGGTCGCCTCGGAGGTACCGAATATCTCCGGCGGTGGTATCGCTCTTTCCATTGATCTGACGGGTGACGCAAACGGACTCGTTGGCTATCGGGGCAAACACCATACGGGTGTCGTTGATGTCGACAAGCGCGGCGCTCACGACCTTTATGACTTCTGGGAACCGATCCATGATCGGGGCGCTCGCGAATTGGTGCTCGATCCTGATGAGTTCTATATCCTCGTTTCCCGCGAAGCCGTTCATGTGCCGCCTCTATATGCCGCTGAAATGACGCCATTTGATCCATTGGTTGGTGAGTTTCGTGTTCACTATGCCGGGTTCTTCGATCCTGGCTTTGGTCATACGGCCGCTGGAGGTACGGGAAGCCGTGCAGTGCTGGAAGTCCGGAGCCATGAAGTTCCTTTCATTCTTGAACATGGCCAGATCGTCGGAAGGTTGATCTACGAGCACATGCTGGAACGTCCTGGTGCACTCTACGGTACGGATTTGGGTTCAAACTATCAGGCTCAAGGCCTGAAACTCTCCAAGCATTTCAAGTGAACTGAAGAGGCTAAAGTCCGGCTTGACAAAGCCGGGCGCAATTGGTCCTGATAGGCAGTATGCGGGTGTAGCTCAATGGTAGAGCAGCAGCTTCCCAAGCTGAATACGAGGGTTCGATTCCCTTCACCCGCTCCAACAATCTTTTCAATGGGTTAGTGCCGGTTTGACGGCGTGTCTGTGGAAAAACGGCTCGAAATTATTCGCAGCTTATCTCAGATGGGGATGAGACGTAGTGTTCTGAAATACCTACTTTCCCATCGTAGCTATGTAATTGGAGGTATCTCTTTTCGCCATTCGGGAGATCAAAATTTGCATCAATGTTCGCCATGCTTGGTCTTAAAGAGACTACTTGCAGTTTTGGTTCGCCGAATTTTATGCTACGGAAGTTTATCAGCAAGGCAAACTCTGCGATTCCACCCTCATGCTGTGTGTTCAAGCTGGCAACCTTGCCTCCGCAGACAAAAATCGAAAAAGATTTGCCTTCTACAATAAAATTTGAGTCTAAGGGGGCTTTCATCTGCGTTAGCTTTGTGCCCAGTGCTGCGGCAGCTTTCTCAGCATCGGGCAACGTCATTGCGGACCGAAACCCGTTATACTCGAAGGCATTTGCACTGGTGTGGATGGATAGTACTGCACCCGCCAATAGAACGAGTTTAAAAAATCTACAAATCAAAATCATTGCTCCTAAAAATTTGTCAAAACACGTGCCTAACTGCCCAAGAGTAGGTAGGCGGCTTTGCCAATGAAGCCGACGATCACCAAGCTGCCAGCAGCAAAAAACAAAATCAGTCCAGCGGCTAAGCTTCTTGGTCTCTCGGTCTGCCATTCTTCCACTCGTTAAGAACCGTCTCCCTTAAATGCAATCTCATTATACGACGGATCAGGAAAAGCAGCCTTGTTTTCATAAAGCGCATAAAGTTCGCCTTTACCCGCTCTAGCTTTTTAAGCGTTGCGCCAGAGCCAGATCGTTATTGAACCGGAGCGCCCGCGAATTTCCGTTTCAACAGGACCAGTAAGCTGGCCTGATTTATGGGGCGCACTTTCAGGGCCAGCCACATGCAGTATCTCGGTACTCAATGCGAGTTCCGCCTTGTTGGCTGCAGCGACCTCCATCAAGCGGCTCGCTACATTCACTGTATCACCCGTAGCAGTGATCTGCTGACGTCCGCTGCCACCGAGACGGGATGCGATGACCGTGCCAAAATGAGCACCTGTTTTAAAGCCTATTCGCGAATTCGTTGATAATGGTAACGATGCGAGCCATAGGCGGGTGCGGTTGCAAAGATTGACGCTGCAACGGGTAGCATTTAGCGCATCGTTTGGAGAAGGTTGCGGGAGGCCAAACAAGATCATAGCGCCATCACCCATGTAACTGGTGATGGTGCCATTACAGGCGGCAACCTCTTCATCAACGAGTTTATAGAATGCGTTGAGAAGCTCGCGTGTCGAGTTGGGGCCCAGAGTTTCGCTCAGGCCGGTGAAACCCGAAAGGTCGATGAAGACTATTGCAGCATCCTGCCGGACCGGTTCTGACAGAAAATCTGGATTGCGCGCCAGCCAATGTCCAAGGCCGGGAGCCTGGACGCTCTGTAGCATCTTGCTTTGATCAGCGAAATGTTGGGCACGCCTGCGACCTAGAAAAAGCTGGACCGCACCGAATAACAGTACTGGCGGCCCAGCGGCAGTGATGGGCAAGGATGCACTCAGCCAAGTGCCGTTATTGAAGGCGAGGATATTGAACGCAACCCAGAGAGCGACTACTGCGGCCATGGCGCAAAGGCCGATGACACTGCGCTGCCAGGCAAGCAGCCCCACCAGTATCAGTGGAATACAGAATGCAAAAACGGCGTCGAGCATATGTGTCGAACGGTCTCGCACCAGCGTATCCCCGGCGGCCATTTGGGTAATCGCAGTGGAAATCACCTCCACGCCGGGCAAGACCTGATCGAATGGCGTCGGGAAAACATCGCCCCCACCGGTAACGGTAGTGCCAAACACGATTATTTTGCCCGTTACATCTTCAGCGGTTAATTGCCCGTTGAGCACTGCTACACCGCTTATCGTTTTGATTGTCCCGCGTGGCCCATAGAAGGTAATCGGTAAGGTCTGGCCCGCATCGGTCCGAATGAAACGGTCGCTTAATGAAATACCGCTGGCTTCGAACACCGGCTCGGCACCGGATGCCAGTGCCACTGCCCGTAGTGAGAATGATGCCTGTATCTCATCACCACTCTTGAACAGCATCGGAATATAGCGGGGTGTGCCGGATCGATCAGTGGCCACATTGACGATACCGACTGGAGCTACATCCGAAAACTGTTTCTGCGGCAAAAGAAAGCTTGCAGCGTCGGGCACCCTTTCCAGCGCGTCGGCACTATCATCGACCATTTGCTTTCCCTCAGGAAAGACTGCAGCACCAGCTATGAGAGATGGAGTACCAGACAAAGCGGCTGCCAAAGCCTTGTCTCCATCTATGGCACCCGGGTCGACGAAAAGCATATCGAGGGCGATGAGTTTTGGTTTAAGCCGCGCCACTTCTTCAACCATTGCCGCCAGTTTTGCGCGCGCGAGCGGATAGTTCCCGGCTTGCGCAACAGTGGCATCGTCAATCGCGATGATCCTCACCATATCCGGAGCGGGTTTCGTGCCGCGGATGATAGTTCTCAGGTCAGTAAGCGTCGCTTCGACGCGTTCAAGGAACCAGACATTGCCTCTCATATGCATAAGTCCGAGGCTGGTTCCCCAGATGCAGGTCAATATCAACGCGGTCAACGTTAGTGTCAGACGCTTGTTCATTGAGGCCTATTGTCCGAGCCGCGCCAGCAAGGCGGATGCACGGGCGGCTGGCCACCGCTTTACAACCAGTGATCCACTGCCATTATCCACATCGACACCTTCACCGGGGCGGAGCACAACGCCTTTCCCTGCTTGTGGACGTGACACCTCAACTGCGCCTCTGATCACGAAAACAGCCGTTGTTCCAGCACTTGTATCAACGGCCCACTTCGTTCCACGAACTGCGGCGATGGCTTGCGGTGTGATGACTTCAAATCCGGATGGCAATTTCGGCGCGTCGAGCAATATCGCTTTGCTTTGCAGGCGTGCTGCATCGACTTTGCCATCGCGGTTCCGGTCGAGCAGAGTGTATTTCGCGCCACGTTCAGGTGTGATCGTCAGTCCGTCACCACATTTGAGAACTTGGCGGGAAGTGCCGCCGATCTGTATCAGTACACAACTCGGCCTGCTTGATTGAGCCGGGGCGCTCGTAATGCCAGAGGCGCAAGCCCAGCCGAAAGCCGCTACACCCAAAATTAATCTGGCCGTTGAAACCATAAAAGCTATCCCCGTTCACCGCACCTGCCGGTTTGGTGCGGGTCAGTATAGCCCTATTGTAATGCCGTTCAAAGCGCTGGCAGGTAATGATTACTATTAAGAAAGGGGCGGAAAAAGCCGTCAAAGTCTTTCTGGTGGCATCACTTTGCCAGAGACAATGCTGTCTCAAGCACGGGATCGCGTCCGGCTGCATAGTCCGCGAATGTCACGTCAAGCCTTACCTCTGGTGTGAGTGAAATGCCCTTTGGCCCAAACGCGACCACTGCCCAAAAACATGTTGCAGGATCGGTACAGCCATTCTCATAATCTTCGAACTGATTGCTGTACTCAACGCCAATTTTCGAGTTGGGCAGTGGGATTGTTTCACCTTCAGACCAGAACTGGCCACTATCTCCCATGGTTTCGCCAACGAGCGTCACATTATCCAGTGATGCACCTTTCAGCATGGCTGCCGTAGAGATGCCTGCCGAAAAAGTTGCGCGGCTGACGAGAACCAGAATACGTCCCTTCGGCGTAACAAGCCTTGGCAATGATTGTGAAAAAAGGATTGTGTTGAAGAAGTCTCCACCACTGTTCAGGCGAAGATCGATCACTATAAATTTCGGGATTGACGGTAGTAGCGATTTTCGGAAGATGTCCGCAAATTTTTGGTCAAGTGGCGTATCATCAATACTCGAGACCGTGTCGAGCCGAATATAGAATACCTTCTTGTCCTCAAGCCAGGACGTCGTCACATCCGTGCGTTTTGTATAAAGCGGCGAGCGCTTTTTGATCGGATCCAGAACATGGTTCCAGCGGCCTTCCAGACTGAGCTCGTCAGGAACAAGTACGGTATAACCCCTGTTGATATTTTTACCCTTGTCGCCCGGATCAGGTGTCGAAGCAGCACCCAATTTGACTTCTTTTGTACTCCCGTCCGCAAGCCGTAATGTAAGAGGGATTTCCGGCCCGGAAGCAACACCGACATGTTCCAGTATATCAGGGCTGGTCAAAAGATTGGCGCTTAGAAAACGGATGCGCTGATCAGTGCCGGAAATGAATGGTGCGACTTTCGCAAGCGCTTCGTCAGCAGTGAAAGTGCCCAGTTTTTCGATACGCGCACTAATGAGGTGTGCAAGTTCCGGTTGCGCTTTGACAATATAAAGCCCGTCGGCAAACCACCATGCTTTGACCGGCATAGCGTTCATCATGTTGGCCGCTCGTGCAACCGTATGCCCGTTGCGGGCAAGTGCCACCGCGCGCATCACTTCCAGTGCGAAAGCTTTCTCGGAGAGTTGATCGGCAGCGGTCGCCGTTTCATCGACAATGCGCTCAAACTCAAGGCGCTGTACAGTTGTGAAACTCTTATCCTGCCGTGCCCAATCGCCCTTCAGGAATTTCAGATCTTCGCGCATTTGTGCGGGCGCCAAATCCGGAAGAACACTGGTTGAAGGGGTTTGTGCAAAGGCTGAGATACTTAGCAACAGAAAACTGGCCAATGCCGGGGTGCGGGACTTCCAGCGCGCCAAAGTAATGCACATCGATATCTCTCCCCCGATGTTGCGTGGAGACAACAGCAAAAATCTCTGTGTCACTCAACAGTTGAATCACCCAGTTCCAAACCCAACCTTACATGGCATAGAACGACTATCACGAACAGGTCGTAGCTTGCTCACGGCCCACAAAGGCCATAAGGGTATCGGCGATAAACAGCTAGCACCGGGAGTAAACATGTCAGATCGCACAAACCGTTTCTTGGGAGATACGCCGGGAAGGGTATTGCTGAAACTGATCGTCATCTCGCTGGTTGTTGGCGTCGTCATGAGTGCTTTCAACTGGTCGCCAATGGATATTGTTTATGGGATCGAAAACTTCATTCGACGTATCTGGAACCTCGGGTTTGGTGCGATTGAGGGATTCGCTTCCTATTTGTTGCTTGGAGCTGCCGTTGTTGTTCCCTGCTTCATCATTTTGCGGATTTTGAATTACCGCAGATAGAACAAAATTATCCGGCAGTCCTGCCGTAACGTGAAGCAGCCATAATTGAGCGCTACCCGCATGCGTTCAATATTCAAGAGTTGCTCATGCCAATAACCAATTTCGAAATTTCTCGCCGACGCTTCATCAGTTTCGCTGCCGTTGCTACCCTGCTACCAATGGCGGCTTGCCAGACAATCGGATCGGCTGGAAATGGTATCGGCGCCTCTGGTTCTGCCAACGCAAATATCAACAATATACGCACTGGCAACGGTCTTTCCGGGTTGGTAAGCGATTCAACTCTGGAACGCGCTGCCGGACAGCAGGCCGCCTATATGGCGAAAGCGGGACGCATGCTGCACACTACCGGTTGGGGAAAAAGTTTCGAAGCGCGGGTCAAGGACAACGAAATCCACGGCGCCGCCGCCGAAAACATTGCAATGGGGCGCATGGATATCGACCGGCTTTTTGCGATGTGGATGGCATCTCCACCGCATAGGCGCAACATGCTGGACGCTCGCTTCAAACGATATGGTTTGGCTTATGCCGAGGCTAAACTTGGCAGCGACGAGCGATATTGGGCGCTTGTTCTGGCAAGCTGAATACAGTCGTTTCATTTATTCTGGCAAGCTTCGCCGCGTAGTGGCATAGAGAGTTGGCAACTATCTCGGTTGCACTTGCCGGTGCCTTGCATAATGATCGATAATTCACCCGTCCTCAATTCAAAAACGGTTCGTCCTTTTGAGGTAACGAACCGTCTGATGCTGGCTATTACCATCCCGGTAATGCTGGCATCGCTGACAACGCCGCTTCTGGGCCTCGTCGATACTGCTGTTGTTGGACAGCTCGGCGATGCACATTTGCTAGGCGGTCTTGCGATTGGTGCGCTGGTCTTCGACTTCCTGTTTTCCACCATGAACTTCCTGCGCGCCGGCACTACCGGGCTCGTGGCTCAGGCAATGGGCCGGCACGACAGCGTGGAGCAACAGGCAGTCTTCTGGCGTGCGATCGGTATTGCCCTGATTGCCGGTGTGATCTTTATCGCGGCAATGCCGCTCATCATCGGCGCTACGATCAGCTTCATGAATCCAGACAAGGCGGTCGCTGATGCAATGTCGACATATGTGTCGATACGGCTTTTGTCTTCTCCCATGGCACTTGGAAATTTTGTTGTCCTTGGCTTGCTGTTGGGGCAGGGCAAAGCAATGCAGGGACTCTATCTCCAGTTTCTCCTGAACGGCGTGAACATCATCATGACGATCTGGTTCGGACTTGTTCTGGGTTGGGGCGTGGTAGGTATTGCGTGGGGCACGGTGCTCGGTGAGAGCGTCGCGCTGCTAGTCGGACTGACTATGATTTACAAGCAATTTCGAGCAGTGCCTAATCCGTCCCGTGCCCGGGTTTTCGACGTGCAGGAGATACGCAGGATGTTTGCTGTCAACAGAGACATTATGTTGCGTTCGTTTTTCCTGTTGATCGCCTATGCTTACTTTACGCGGGCAGGGACCGAAGCAGGCGCAATAACCCTTGCGACCAACGCAGTCCTCATGAATTTCCTGCTTGTTTCCGGATATTTGATCGACGGGGTTACTACGGCCGCCGAACAGATTTCAGGACGTGCCGTGGGCGCGCATTATCGCCCGGCATTTGACCGGGGTATCAGGTTGTCATTCCTTTGGGGGATGGTGTTGGCGTCAGTAATGGCGCTGTTTTTCCTCGTTTATGGAGATGCTATAGTTGCGTTGTTGATCAAGTCCCCCGAGGTACAGGCTTTGGCTGCGATCTATTTGCCTTGGGCAGCGCTCGCGCCAGTCGTGGGCTTGCTGGCTTTTCACATGGACGGCGTATTCATCGGCGCAACATGGTCACGTGACATGCGCAACATGATGATCCTATCGTTGATAGGATACTTTGTTGCCTACTTCATCCTGCCGAAATATTTCGGCAATCACGGGCTTTGGCTGGCCTTGCATCTGTTTCTCGGGTTGCGCGGCATTTCGCTGTTATGCATTCTGCCCAGCAGAGCCCGTTTGCAGTTCGCCCGCTAGTCGGCGGTAGTTCTGGACGCCCAATCGTTCACGTCCCGATCACGCAGCTCGGCAATGTTGGTAATGCCGTCACGCCTTAATGTCGCCGACAGGTCTTTGACGATTTGCCCCGGGAGACCCGGTCCACGATAGATCATACTGGTATAAAGCTGGACAAGATCTGCACCAGCGCGAATCTTGGCGATCGCTGTGGTGGCGCTGTCCACGCCACCCACGCCGATGATCGGAAGATTACCACCGATGCGTTGGCGCATCTTGGCTAGCACGATTGTCGAACGTTCAAATATGGGCCGACCTGAAAGACCACCAGCTTGGCTCGCGTTGGCTCTATTCTTCAAGCCTGCGCGAGCCAATGTCGTGTTGGAAATGATGAGCCCGTCAAGCGGGTGCAAGGCAATTTCCGCAGCGATGTCATCAAGGCTGGCGTCAGGCAAATCCGGCGCAATCTTCAGGAAAACAGGTCGTCTGGTTCCCGAGCGAGCCGCCAATTCGTCGCGAGTGTCCAATACCTTGCCCAGCAGTTCTCTGAGGCTGTCTCTTGCTTGCAAATCCCGCAATCCCGGTGTGTTGGGTGAGGAAATATTGACGGTAAAGTAGCTGGCAAGGTCATAGAACTTGCGGATACCGGCAACATAGTCGGCGAAGCGATCTGGGGAATCCTTGTTGGCTCCGATGTTGACGCCCACAATACCACCACGACCAAGCCGTTCGTTCAGCCGCTGAAATGCAGCATCGTGCCCACCATTATTAAAACCAAGCCGATTGATCACAGCTTCGTCTTCGACAAGCCGGAAAATGCGAGGTTTTGGATTGCCTGCCTGTGCCAGAGGGGTAAGCGTGCCGACCTCAGCAAAGCCAAAACCGAGCTTGAGCAAGGAATCTGGAATTTCAGCATTCTTGTCATAGCCCGCAGCCATGCCAAGAGGATTGGGAAAATCGAGGCCGGCGACAGTAACCCGCAACGCCGGATCATGGATTGGAGCACAAGTAGGAATAAGCCCGGTTTTCAATGCATTTATCGAAAGCCCATGGGCATCTTCCGGATTGAGTATGAACAGAAGCTTGCGACCGATAGATTGGAATAGATCGCTCATACCGCTAGGTCCGGGAATAAATGTTTGCCGTCGTTGTCGAGAGGCAAAGGTTTCACCCATTCGACCGCATCAAGGGGCAGGAATGCATAAAGATGTGGGAAGAGGGCACCGCCACGCGATACCTCGAATTTGAGAGCTTGACCAAGTTTGTCTGCGCGTACGGCAACCAGAAGCAAATCATCTTGTCCGGTAAAATGTTTCTCTGCGGTTTCCCGTGCTTGTTCTGCCGTTGAAAAATGGATGTAACCATCGGCATGGTCGATAGGCGCACCATCGAAAACACCTTTACTCTCTGCGATTTGCCAGAGCGAGCGCGGTACGATTTTATAGATCATTTGTGTCATCGCAGATTTACTAGACGCAAAACCGCCATGCGCAAAGCGTAGACTGCGATCGATAACAGAAATATCGGTCTGTTCCGGATTTTTGGCGTATTGTTTCCACATCATGGCCGAATGCAATGTTGGAGTATTTCAATGACACGCACACTCGTACCATTCGCGCTTCTTGCTGCGGCATCAGTTCTGATTGTACCCGCCATAGCGCAGGAGACAACGAATTATTCACTCGAAAAAACCTCTGATGGTTATGTCCGGATGAATAACAAGACAGGAGAAATGTCGATCTGTCATGAAAAGCTGGGCCAACTCGCCTGCAAGGTTGCAGCTGAAGAGCGCACGCTCTATGAGGAGGATATAGCCGATTTGAAAGCGCGTGTTGCCAAGTTGGAAGATACGGTTGCCGGTATAGGTAAACTTCCCCCGCTTGTTCGCGATAATCTCCCATCAGACGAGGATTTCGAAAAAGGTCTAAGCTATATGGAAAAATTCATGCGACGTTTCATGGGTTTAGCCAAAGAGTTTGAAGGTGATAACAAGGACGCAACGCCAAGTCCTTCCATACCGCAAAAGACCTGAGACTTCAGCGCTTTTTGACAGGAACTTGGCAGGAGGGACTCAGTGGGAAAGAGTAATTGTTCTTGATTTGTTCTTAGTTTTGAGGCATGATTTTCGCTCAGGATTCTTCTCTGGGAGCGATGATATGTTTGCCGTACCAACATTGATTGGAGAGGTTTCGATCAGGCTATTTGTTCGCCACGGCGATCAGCAGGATGCCCTCGATTTTTACGAGAATGTATTTGGCGCTAAGCTTGCGGGGCGTCCGTATTTACACGACGGAGTTATGATCGCTGCCGAAATCCGGATGGGTGAATCGCTCATTATGATTGTAGGAGCCAACCCCAAACGCGATGCAGACGCATCTTTGGGTGGCCCGCGTTCGGCTCATGCGATAGGCGCTACGCCTGTCATGCTAGACATCCATGTGGATGATGCGGACCGGGTAATGCATCATGCAGTTTCTGAGGGCGGAAATGTCCGCAATGAAGTGGAAACGCTCGAAAGCGGTGATCGTGCAGGTGTTCTGGTTGATCCGTTCGGCCATATCTGGGTGATCAAATCCCGGCGGAAGCATTTGGCGGCCTGACTTGAAGAGGCGGCCACAAATAGCCGCCTATCGTTTTATAGTGCAGCGAAACGTTTGGTCGCAGCAACAAGCTCATGCACTATTCCCGGCTCGCTTACCGCATGTCCCGCATCTTCGACGATGCGAAGGTCAACTTCCGGCCAGACTTTTTTCAGATGCCAGGCGTTCAGGAGAGGCGTGCACATATCATAGCGGCCATGCACAATAATACCCGGAATATCGCGGATCAGATATGCGTTGCGCAGGAGATGATCGTCGGTATCGAAAAAGCCCTTGTTCTGAAAATAATGACATTCGATACGGGCAAAGGCGATAGCGAAATGATCAGCGCTAAAGGCATCCGCCCGTGCGGGATCAGGCAGCAAGGAAAGCGCAGACCCTTCCCAGCGTGCCCAGAGTTTCGCCGCAGCAAGACGTACATCCTCATCGGGGTCGGTGAGACGCTTATAATAGGCGGCAATCATGTCGCCGCGCTCATCTTCAGGAATATGCTCCTGATATGACTCGAAGCGATCCGGATAAATAATGCTGGCGCCGTTGGAGTAGAACCAATCAATCTCAAAACGACGAATAAGGAATATACCGCGCAGGATCAGCTCGGTTACTTTGTCAGGATGGGTTTGCGAATAGGCCAGAGCGAGCGTCGAGCCCCACGAGCCACCGAACACCTGCCATTTCTCCACACCAAGATGAGTTCTGATGCGCTCCATATCGGCAACCAGATCCCAGGTCGTATTCTCATTCAACTCGGCATATGGCGTTGATTTTCCGCAACCACGCTGATCAAACAGAATTATGCGGTAAAGTTCGGGGTCATGCAGTCGACGCATGGTGGGGTTTATACCGCCACCCGGCCCGCCATGAATCATGATGACAGGTTTGCCATCAGGATTGCCGCATTCCTCCACGTGGATCGTATGCAACTCGGAAACTTGCAACATCTGTTCCGAATAAGGTTGCGTCTCAGGGTAGAGAGTATGTGTGATCATCCAATTCTACTTTCAAACTATTCCCCACTAATGGATAATCGCTTGGGATTAAGATTTTAACAAGGCATTTCCTTGGCTGGTCTATAGCTAATGGGAGCTGTGTTTAGTGAAACTTTATCATGCGTCAAAATCTAGTTGATATATCAGGGAAATTGGCGTTAGTCGTTAGCATTAGATATTTAGGATTATATCTGCTTTATTTTAGTATTAGGGACTTTTACCTATGAAATATACATTTATCATTGTTGATGATCACCCGTTGTTTAGGGGTGCATTAAAATTGGCTCTTTCATCTTCCACGGATGATATCGACATCATTGAAGTTGGTGATCTTGATGGTGCCAAGCAACTTATCAAGTCGTCGAGCGATATTGATCTGGTATTATTGGATTTATCCTTGAATGGCATTGGCGGAATGACAGGACTTATTTCTCTCAGGTCGCTTCAACCACTTGTTCCTATTGCAATTGTTTCGGCGACGGATGATCCGATAACAATTCGTGCGGCTCTCGGACTGGGCGCTTCCGGGTTCATATCCAAAGCTTCAACTCCGGACGTTATCAAAGCGGCGGTGCAAACCATACTTGATGGGGGTATCTGGTCTCCGTTGATTGGTGAGGAAGAGGGCGAACTGGATGCGGATTTGATTGATCTGATAAAGTGCATCCGCAAGCTGACGCCGCAGCAAGGTCGCGTTCTGGATTTGATGGCTGACGGGATGCTAAACAAGCAGATAGCTCATGATCTGAATGTTTCAGAAGCCACAATTAAAGCCCATGTGTCGGCGGTTCTTTATAAACTTGGCGTGGAAAGCCGCACTCAGGCAGTTATTAGACTTGCGCGTTTCAAGGACGAAGCGGTGCCCGCCGAAATGCCGACTGTTGCTCTTCAGTAGTCATTGCGCAGCGATATCCTGACGAAAGTGCGAAAGTAATGCTCTTAGGATTGCGGGCCTCACCGGCTTGTTAATTAATGAGGCTCCCAGTGCCGCCGCTTGCTGCTGCACCTCTTCGGAACGATCAGCAGTGATCAAAGCGGCATTTATATCTCTGTTATAATTGTTTCTGAAGAACTGTATTAGATCGAGACCATTCTCTTCATCGAGGTTGTAATCAGCGAGGATTGCGTCTGGCGCAGCTTCGCCATCAAGACAATACTGCCGCATGGCATTGCCTGTTCGTAACGCAACTACAACGCAGCCCCAAGTGCTCAGGAGTTCTTCCAATCCAGACAAAGAGTCGGCGTTGTCGTCGACACAAACTATGCGCATACCAGTGAGAGAACTCGCTGGGCGTAGAACCGGACTGTTTTCGGAAGACAGCGCTAAAGCATTGGAAAGTGGTATCGTCACGGAGAATACCGAACCTTTGCCGACAACAGAATCTACGCCAACGTCCAGATCGAGAATCTTGCCAATCCGCTCTACAATCGACAAGCCAAGCCCGAGACCGTCGGACTCCTTCATTCCTTCCACCAATCTGGCGAACTCATGAAAAATATAGTCCAGTTTTGATTGTGCGATACCTATCCCGGTATCGCAGACTTTCAACTGGATGAACTCGCCGCGTTTTCGACCTCCAATCAGTATTCGGCCATTGCGACTGTACTTGATGGCATTGGAAACAAGATTTTGTATCAGGCGTCTTAAGAGATTCCGGTCTGTAGTGACGATTGCAGAACTTGCAACAATGCGAAGGTCCAAACCTTTTTCCCGAGCGGCAGGAGCAAAATCTCTTCCTATTTGCTGGAGAAGGGAATCCAGACGGAATACGGATATGACTGGTTTTAACGCGCCCGTATCCAGCCGGGAAATGTCGAGGAGTGCACTGATTATTGACTCGACGGCTTCCAGTGATGAGTCGACGCTTTGCACGAGTTCTTTCTCACGCAGATCGCCCAGCCTTTCAATCAATGCGGAGGAGTATAGTCGGGCAGCATTGAGCGGTTGAAGAATATCGTGGCCTGCATCTGCAAGAAAACGTGTTTTCTCAATATTGGCCTCTTCAGCACGTTTTTGAGCCTTGGCCAGTTGCTGATTTGCCAATGTCAACTCGGTCGTGCGATCACGGACACGCTGCTCCAGTGACTCATTCGTTTGCCTCAGCAATTCGTCAGCATCAACGATCTCGCTTATATCAGTAAATGTCGTAACCAACCCACCATCGGGCATGGCATTGGAACGAATTTCGATTGTCCTGCCATTTTTTCTCAGCTTCACCCGCAGCGGCTCTGAAGAATTGATGAACACTGCTTTGGTTATTGGATGTCGCCGGTTGGAGACATCTCCATGGCGAAGCAGCGCAACCAGAATTCGGTCGAGTGACGTACCCATTCTCTGCTGTTCTCTGGGCAGTTCCAGAATGAGTTGAAATTGCAAATTCCAACAGCTGAGTCGATAGTTGCTATCGAAGACACCGATCGCCTGATCCATCTGATCTAGAGCAGTCTGCAAAAGTTGCCGGTTTTGTGAGAACGCGTCGGTGGCATGATCCAGCAGGATTTGCGCCTGCCGCTGTGCCGTACTGGTCGGGCCCATCGCAAGAGACAGGATCAGCCGTGCAGATGGGGGCCCAACAATACCTGATAGGAACTGTTCCGAAAAATGCACTGTATTGAAATCTGCAGGGTCGTCATCATTCGGGGTTATATTCGATTGTTTGTAGAAGTTATTGAATGCGAGTTCTGTCTGTGCACTGCCAATGTACTTCGCCAGCGTGGTTTTCAATTGTCTGACTGTTACATTGGCCTCCAGATTTTTTATAGCATTTTTTGATAGCGATTTATCCGTCAGGAATATTGATGCCTGAATACGCTCGCTGGGAGTAGCTGTGCGGGAAAGCGAGCCCACTACGAAAAGCGAGACGTTTACCAATAACGTCCAAAAAAGACCATTCACGAAATTTGACGCCTCAAGGCCAAACAAGGCTTGTGGCCGCAGTGCAGTCACCCCCAATGGTCCGATGGCAAGAAAGCTGGAATCAATTGGCACCAGACTTGGCAGAACCATTGTGTAGAACCACACAACCATGCCCCCGAATGTGCCGAGGAACACACCCCTTGCATTGGCGCCGCTCCAGAACATTCCGCCCAAAAAAGCTGGTGCCAGCTGTATCATCGCTGTAGCGGATATCAGGATCAGCGATGCAAAATCGACATGCACGGATATAACAAACTGATAACCGAACGCGGTCAGAAGGATTGCGAAAACAGCGGCACGGCGAAGCGTCAGGATAACTTTTGTGAAGTCTTTGGGCGGGCCTGTGCGAACGGACGTTCGTCTCAAAAGAATTGGTAGGAGCAAATCGTTTGAAATCATCACCGACAAGAGAATTGCCGGAAAGAGCATCATCGTAGCCGCCGCCGCCAATCCTCCGGCAAGGCCGATCATTGCCAACCAGGATTGCCCGGCAACAACAGGTAGAGCAAGGAAATAGAAGTCGACTGAGGTGTCCGATGGGAGAACGAGAGAGCCAATGACTGCCACAGGAAAGATAAGAATTCCAAGGATCAGCATAGTTGTTGGAATGAACCAACGTGCCATGCGCAGTTCGTTATCGTTCCGGTTTTGAACAACTATGAGATGAAATTGACTGGGTAGAAGAAATACAGACGAGATTCCGAGTACAACGAGGCTGGAGAAGTCTCCCAGGGAAAAATCCTGTTGAAGTGCAGGTATGCGATGTCGATTTGCTGAAATTGATTCAAGAATGTCTGACGGAGAGCCAAACAGCCAAGTGGCAGTCGCAATTCCAATACATGAAATCGCTGCATACTTGATCACGGTATCTAGCGCCAGGCTGTGAAAAATTCCGTTATAGCGCTCTGCCGAGGGATTGGACCGTCCGCTGTAAAAGACAATGAATATCGCAAACAGCCCGATAAACAGAAATGGAATTGCAAAGTGCCCGGTGTGATCATGTTCTGCATGCGGTGTATAAGCCCCAGCCAGAATATCGAAGAGGTAATGGATAGACGTCATCTGCAAGGCAAAATAGGGGATTAACCCTATGGCCATAATCGACGTCACGATGGCAGCTACCATAAAGCTCTTGCCGTACCGTGCACCAATCATATCGGAAATAGAAGTAATGCCCTCCGTCCCCGCCAGTTGGCGTAGTTTGAGCAGGAATGGAAAGCCGATCGTAAAGAAGAGAAGAATCCCCACGTAAAGGCCAATGAACTCAATGCCGTGAAGCGCAGCGTAACCTGTGGAGCCGTAATAGAGCCAGCTGCTACCGCTGGCTGCGATTGCAAGTGAATACAGTAATGGTCGCGGTCGGTTTATCGTGGCTTTGTTCTGTCGATCTGCAACGTGGATCGTCCAGAACTGGGTTGAGAAGTAGAGAAACGCGACGATTATCGCGATCCAGCTTGCCATTCGCTATATCCTCGCAGTTCGACCTGCCAATCAAATTGTCTGAATGGCTTCAAGCTGGAGCAAGCGCTGCAACGGGCCAGGCAACTGTATAAACATTTAATCGGTCTATTAATTAATGCAAAAATTCTGTTAGTGTCGCACGTGGACTACAGGCCATCTGGGACGGATGGTTCGCATTATCACACAATACTGGAGAGTGGTATATCATGCTAAAGGAATTCAAGGAATTTGCCTTAAAGGGAAACATGGTTGATCTTGCAATCGGTGTGATCATCGGTGGCGCTTTTGGCAAACTGGTAGAATCCATTGTGGCTGATCTATTAATGCCGGTCATCGGTCTTTTGACTAACGGCACGGATTTTTCAAATCTTTATATACAGCTATCAGGAGCCGCGGCACCAAACCTTGCCGCTGCACGCGAAGCCGGTGCCACCATTGCCTACGGTAATTTCATTACCCTGCTGATTAACTTCCTCATCATCGCATGGGTGTTGTTCATGGTTGTCAAGGCCATGAACCGCTTCAAGAAGAAGGAAGTCGCGGCTGATCCGGCACCAGCCAAAGAAGAGGTTCTCCTCACCGAAATCCGCGATCTGCTCGCGAAAAAGTAAGCTGACCAAAAAACCCCGGCCAACGAGCCGGGGTTTTTCTTTGTCAGGCACTGTCAGCAGCCCATCATTTGGACTGATGGAAACATCACAAATATCCGCGTGATAAAGGGCTGGCATTGCGTTAGGCCTTCTACTCAATGGTTTCTGCGGATAATCCGCAGGAAGCCTGCAAATATTGAGTGGGAACGCAACGCATGAGTTTGATAGAGCATCTCCGTCACGAAGCTGCGGTGGCGCCGGAAAGTGGCATCGTTGCCGTTATGAATCACGGCAGGAAGCAAGAAGGAGTTATTCCTCTTTGGGCCGGCGAAGGTGATCTCCCAACACCGGAATTCATCCGCAATGCGGCGGGTGAGGGGCTGGACAATGGTGAGACCTTTTATACGTGGCAGCGTGGTATTCCGGAACTGAGGCAAGCGCTGTCCGATTATTACAGGCGGCATTTTGCTGTTGATCTTCCCGTAGAGCATTTTTACGTCACGGGTTCCGGGATGCAATCCATCCAACTGGCCGTTCAAGCAACAGCCGGAGCAGGCGATGAAGTTATTTACCTTTCGCCTGCATGGCCAAATTTCGCGGCAGCCGCAGCAATCGCCGGAGCAACGCCTGTTGCGGTGACGCAGGATTTCACTGGAAATGGTTGGACTTTCGACCCGCAGAAAATTCGCGATGCCATTACGCCGAAAACCAAAGCATTATTCATCAATACGCCTTCCAATCCGTCCGGTTGGACCGCCGATATCGAGACATTGAAAGAGATACTCCATATTGCCCGCCAACACGGGCTGTGGATAGTGGCAGATGAAATTTACGCACATTTCTATTATGGCGCGCGGCGCGCCCCGTCGTTCCTTGATGTCATGGACCCGGATGATCGTATTATCTTCGTCAATAGCTTTTCAAAGAACTGGGCCATGACGGGGTGGCGGGTCGGCTGGCTTGTGGCGCATCCGTCTCTTGGTCAGACAATCGAAAATCTGATCCAGTACTCCACATCAGGCGTTGCCCAGTTCATGCAGCGTGGGGCCGTCGTCGCTTTGAATCAGGGCGACGACTTCATTCGTTCGCAAGTCGAGCGGGCACACAAAGCCCGGGATATTCTTTGTGCCAGGCTGGCAGCAACTGGCCGAGTGCATCTTTCGCCACCCGCCGGAGCGTTCTATCTCATGTTTGGAATTGAAGGCATCAGCGACTCTTATCGCGCCGCGTTCGATATTGTCGATCAGGCCAAGGTCGGACTGGCACCCGGTACCGCATTTGGTGACGGAGGAGAGGCTTTCCTGAGACTCTGCTTTGCACGTCGTCTGGATCAGGTCGAAGAAGCTGCGGGAAGGTTGGCAGAATGGATCAGCAAACGCTGATCCGAACACTTATCTCAGCCGCCTGCTTTCGAGACAGCGAGCGTAACCACGCGATTATTCGATTCGATGACAGGTGCGCTGTCCTTCGAAAAGGGAATGCCGAGCGCAGTCCACACTTCAACCAAGGCATCTTTCAACTCGACCACAAGCTCGTTTGAGTGGAAAGGCGTTGGCGTGATTCGTAGACGTTCTGTCCCACGAGGTACGGTCGGGTAGTTAATCGGCTGTATGTACAGGCCATGCTTCTCCAAAAGCCGGTCGCTGGCTTTCTTGCAAAGCTCCGGATCGCCGACGTGAACAGGCACGATGTGCGTTTCCGATGGCATCACCGGCAAATTTGCCTGCGCCAATACATCCTTGGTCAGTTGAGCCTGACACTGGTGCATTCGGCGTTCTTCTTGAGACACTTTGAGATGCCGGATCGACTCGGTCGACGCAGCTGCGATCACCGGGGGCAATGCCGTAGTGAAGATAAAGCCAGGGGCATAGGAGCGAACGGCATCGATAACGCTTTTCGAACCGGTAATATACCCCCCCAGCGTGCCGAAAGCCTTGGCCAGGGTGCCTTCGATAATATCGATCCGGTGCGACAGGCCTTCGCGGTCCGTAATACCACCACCACGATTGCCGTACATGCCAACGGCATGAACTTCGTCGATATAGGTCATGGCATTATACTTTTCAGCAAGATCGGCTATTGCTGCAATCGGCGCGATATCGCCGTCCATGGAATAAACAGATTCGAACACGATCAATTTGGCGCGTTCTTTACCAGCGGCCTTTAGCAGTTCCTCAAGATGGACGAGGTCGTTATGCCGGAAAATCTTCTTTTCGGCGCCCGAGCGGCTGACACCCTCAATCATGGATGCGTGATTTAGCTCGTCAGACAGAATGAGGCAGTTCGGCAGCAACTTGGCGATAGTTGAAATCGAAGCTTCATTGGATACGAAACCCGAAGTAAAAACGAGCCCGGCTTCCTTCCCGTGGAGGTCAGCCAACTCGGCTTCAAGTTCTACAAGCGGGTGGTTGTTGCCCGAAATGTTTCGCGTGCCGCCAGCGCCTGAACCCATCCGGCTCGAAGCGTCGTGCATTGCTGCAATAACTTTCGGATGTTGGCCCATGCCCAGGTAATCGTTCGAGCACCAAACCGTAATTTCACGCGTCTCATCCGCCGTGCGCCAAAGCGCACGCGGAAATTTTCCCACGATCCGTTCCAAATTAGCGAAGACCCGGTAGCGCTTTTCAGCATGCAGCTGGTCAATCGCGTCCTCGAAAAACCGACGATAGTCCATGAATTGCTCCTGTATCATGAACGTATTAGCTTTTTTGACTGTCGAAATCCATGACGGGAGCATGGGCAATTTGCCACGCTTGGTCACATTGCCGAGATGAACACATTGAGCCTGACACTGGGGAGCGAAGACCTGCTGGCGGTATATGTTTGATTTGTGGGGTTAAATTTTGCATACGGGTTAATGCGGTAAAATAACTGCTGATGAAACGGAATCTGTTGAGGGCTTCGACTATGACAGTGCTTGTGACCGGGGGAGCTGGCTATATTGGTAGTCATATGGTCTGGGATCTGCTTGACGCAGGTGAATCTGTTGTAGTTATCGATAAGCTGTCTACGGGTTTTGATTGGGCATTGCCAGCCGAAGCAAAGTTGGTTGTAGGCGATATTTCTGATCAAAGCTTGGTACGCCAGACAATCGAACGCAATTATGTAGATGCCGTCATCCATTTTGCCGGTTCTGTAGTGGTTCCGGACTCTGTCAAGGACCCGCTGGCCTATTACGAAAACAACACATCCAAATCGCGGGATCTCATCGATGCCGTGGTGAAGTCAGATGTAAAGAATTTCATTTTTTCCTCGACGGCAGCAGTCTATGGGGATGGTGGCATGATTCCGGTAACCGAGGACTTTGCCACCAGCCCGCAATCACCCTATGGCATGTCAAAGCTCATGACCGAGCGTATGCTTCTGGATACCGCTGCGGCGCATAATTTTCATTACACCGCCCTGCGCTATTTCAATGTCGCAGGCGCTGATCCGAATGGCCGTACAGGGCAGTCTACACGGGGCGCTACTCATCTGATCAAGGTCGCCTGTGAAACGGCGCTGGGCAAACGGCGCTACATGGAGATCTTTGGAAACGATTATCCCACACCGGATGGGACATGCGTGCGCGACTACATTCATGTGACCGATCTTGTTTTGGCGCATCGACTGGCGCTTGACCGTCTAAGGTCGGGTGGAAGCAGCATGGTTGCCAATTGCGGCTATGGGCGGGGTTTTTCCGTCAAGGAAGTTATAGCCAGTGTGGAACGTATCCATGGCGCTCCCATCGATGCACGCCCAACCACCGCACGTCCCGGCGATGCTCCTTCAATTGTTGCCGATAGCAGCAAGGCTCGCAATGAATTGGGCTGGGTGCCGAAGTTGGACGATCTCGATAGAATTGTCGAATCCGCGATGAAATGGGAAATTGCATTGCAGAAGCGGAATTCAAGTCGATAGTCCAAGGATAGTTATTTCTCTTTGGGTTCTTTTTTGAGCGGCAGCATCAAGCGCAGAGTCAGGAACGTAAACAGCGAAATGATGAAAGCCACATCATAACTTTCGAGTCCTACGGCAACACCGATTGCTCCTGTCGCCCATATGCTGGCAGCAGTTGCAGTTCCCCGTACTGAATCCTTCAGTTGCAGAATTGCGCCACCACCAATAAAACCAACGCCGGTTATCAGTCCCTCAACTATGCGGGCCAGAGCTTCGGGATTGTCGGTCACCAGCTGTTCTGCCCCTTGGATGAATCCGCAGCTAGCCATCGCAACAAGGGGGAAAGTTCTCACACCGGCGCTTCGCTCTTCGGCTTCCCGCTCCATCCCGATTGGGAATGCCAGAACGTAGGCAATGATCAGCGCAATCGCGTGAGGCACGACCGGCAAGGAATTGAGATAGTGAAACGTCTCTACCAATGAATTTCCTCTTGAAATGATTTGGCGGGTAACGTTCGGCACGACAAGACGTTCCGTAAACAGTTGAAAACTGACCGAGACTTTAGACTGCGGCGCAGCGACACATTGCGTTAACGGGTTGGAATGTAGGAGAAGAGGAACCTTCTTCGTAGAGAGCGGGTTTACAAGGACAAGTAAGTTGGAGTCTAAAACAATGGACGGCAGCAACCGGACCTACGAAAAACAGCTATCTCAAATATTGCGACGACATATATCGCAGTCATGTTACCGCTCGGCTATTCGCGCAGCCGGAATATACAAAGTAGAAGAAACCGTTCCTGAAAGTTTGCTTGATCAGTTGAAACGTCTGGATGATGCGGAACGGAACCGTCAGGAATAATTGCTTTACTCACATTAATTAAAGACCAAACAAAAAGCGGGCCATGGCCCGCTTTTGTTTTTTGTGGTTTGCCTATTACGCTGCGAGGGCAAAACCGTTGGTTTGTTCAATAGCTGACGAAATGGCTTTTGCCTCTGCATCAGGACCCATCGCGACACCTTCGATACGAATGAATTCAAGGTCGGTTATTCCAATGAAGCCGAGCGCCGTTTTCAGATATGGCGTTGCATGATCAAACGGTGTTGCAGGTCCCTCGGAGTAAACACCGCCGGAAGCGAGCACAACATACACCTTCTTGCCAGTCACGAGACCCTTCGGACCTTCTGCGCCGTAGCTGAACGTCTTGCCAGCCCGCATTACATGGTCGAGCCACGACTTAAGAGTCGATGAAATATTGAAGTTGATCATGCCTGTAGCAAGAATGATGGTATCCGCAGCAAACACTTCATCGATCACAACATCCGACACACCTACAACCTTGGCTTGAGGTGCGGTGCGGGCTTCATCCGGTGTGTAAATGCCGGCTGTATAATCAGAATCGATATGCGGAAGTGAATTGGCGGCCAGGTCACGTGTGACTAGAGTATTGCCCAGCTTGGCTGAAGCCAGCTTCTTGGCAAATTCAGTAGCAACGCGCGTGGAATGGGATGCTTCACCACGTGGGCTGGAAGTGATCAGAAGAATAGATGACATTTAATTGGTCCTTTCAGGAATGAAACTGATGGCCAATATTTGGTCCTAGACATCTATTAGGAAAACTGGGAAAATATCTATTGGACCCATCGATAAAGTAGATATTAAGTCATGCAGCCAAATCCGACGCTGGATCAACTACAAGTCTTTGTGGCGGTAGCCGAAACGGGGAGTTTTTCGGCTGCCGCTCGCCGGATGAACCGCTCGCAATCCGTCATCAGCTACACGATTGCCAATCTTGAAGCCCAGCTTGAACTCCAGCTCTTTGAGCGGGGTGGAACGCGGGAACCTCGTCTCACTGCGTCCGGTACTGCCATGCTGGAGGATGCAAGGCGCATGATATCAGTGCTCCAGAATCTGCGTTCGCGTGCCGAGGGATTGAAGCAGGGGCTTGAAGCAGAAATTGCTGTTGCGGTAGATGTCACATTGCCGTCTCCTGTGCTGATCGCAGTCCTTACTGCATTTCAATTGCAATTCCCGACAGTCAGCCTGCGGTTGCATGTTGGAGCTTTGGGCGTCGTATGGGATCTTGTACTCAAGAAGCGCGCTGATATCGGAATTGGAGGGCAGCCACTTGAGGCCTATGACGAGTTGATAATGTGCCGTTTAGGGCAGACTGCAATGATTCCGGTTGCTGCGCCGGAGCACCCTTTAGCCTTGTATGAAGGGCCTGTGCCGCTGGCCGTTATACGCGACCATATCCAATTGGTGATAACGGATCTGAGCGAACAGACAAAAGGCCGGGATTTCGGCGTTTTTGCTTACCGTACGTGGCGCTTGACTGATGTGGCAACGAAACATTCCCTGATGCTGGCTGGCCTTGGTTGGGGTGGTTTGCCCAAGTGGATGGTCAAGGATGATATTGCTGAGGGCAGACTTGTCCCGCTCGATCTGGAGCCCTATCCCGAGCAGGCTTATAATCTGGTGGCGCTTCATCCCGTTGAGGAAGCGGTGGGGCCAGCGGCCACGTGGATGATTGAGCGTTTTAAAGAGGAACTGGAGAAGTTCGGCTAGAAATATGACCGGCAACAAACCATTGAGCATAGGCGTTGGTGTTGCGATCGGGACAGCAATCGGAGTTGTCCTCGGCAATATAGTGATGGGTATTGGCATCGGGATAGCAATAGCCATTGCTATCAGCCTCATCCCAGACAAATCCGGGGACGAATGACTATCAATTGAATTGTTTGGGAACTGGTGCTGCGAGAGAGGATTGAACTCTCGACCTCTCCATTACCAATGGAGTGCTCTACCACTGAGCTACCGCAGCCGATTTGCGAACGCGGCGGACTTCTGGCATATCATTGCTTAAATCGCAAGCAAGCATTCGTAATCTCTTGGGTAAAATATCCAACAAGAGCAAAAAACACAGGTCAGCTGCCGGGAAAATGCCGGAACCGCTGGCAGAAATACCGGATAAGTCCAATGCCTTCTTCTTCAAAAAATCCCAGTCGGGAACAAGAGGAGCGTGAGAAACGCCGCTCGGAACAATTGCGCGCAAACCTTGCTCGCCGCAAACAACAGTCACGATCACGCCGGGCAGGCGCTGCCGATGATCGCGATGACGGATTAAAGGCGGCCGGCACGAACCCGGCTGGCGCTGAAGAATAAAGTGCATATTTACTGCGTGCAGTCGTTTTGACGTAGAATCGACGCACTCGCATTCAAGAACAAGAGAAACTGGCACGGCCGATTCGCAAAACTATTGTTATGCACAGTCAGCGAAAGCCTTTCTTGAACCAGAAGACGTGATGGTTTACATCAACCCGCTCTGCAAAGGGCCTTAACGACAGGACGGGTATATTCCCCGCGAAAGTGACAGATTATGGATCGCATCAAGATTGTTGGCGGTAATAAGCTTAATGGCATAATTCCGATCTCGGGTGCCAAGAATGCGGCCCTGCCGTTGATGATTGCGTCTCTTTTGACAGATGACACGCTGACGCTCGAAAATGTGCCGCATCTGGCAGATGTCGAGCAGCTTATTCGCATTCTTGGCAATCACGGTGTTGATTATTCGGTCAATGGCCGCCGTGAACGGCAGGATGGGGCTTATTCGCGTACGATCCATTTCACCGCCCGCAATATCGTAGACACCGTAGCTCCTTACGAACTCGTCTCGAAAATGCGTGCCAGTTTCTGGGTCATAGGCCCGCTGCTTGCCCGCATGGGTGTGGCTACGGTTTCGCTGCCGGGTGGTTGCGCGATTGGCACACGTCCGGTCGATCTGTTCATCGATGGTCTGCGCGCGCTGGGTGCCGATATCGAGATCGAAAATGGTTATGTCAAAGCCAGCGCCAAGGGCGGTCTGATCGGCGCTCGCTATGTGTTCCCCAAGGTTTCCGTTGGTGCGACGCATGTTTTGATGATGGCTGCGACGCTGGCCAAGGGCGAAACGATCATTGAAAATGCTGCTCAGGAGCCGGAAGTTGTCAATCTCGCCGAGTGCCTCAATGCTATGGGCGCCAAGGTCAGCGGTGCCGGTACGGCAACGATCACGATTGAAGGCGTAACCAGCCTTTCGGGCGCGCGTGTGCGTGTCATTCCGGATCGTATCGAGACAGGCACCTATGCCATGGCGGTTGCCATGACAGGTGGCGACGTCATTCTGGAAGGCGCTGATGCCAGCCTGTTGACTGCTGCACTTGCAACGCTCGGTCAGGCCGGTGCTGAAATATCGGAAACCAATTCAGGCTTGCGTGTTGTTCGTAACGGCCATGGTATCATGCCGGTCGATGTTACAACACAGCCATTCCCGGGCTTTCCGACTGATCTTCAAGCCCAGTTCATGGGCCTGATGACCAAAGCCAAAGGCACATCGCATATCACGGAGACCATTTTCGAAAACCGCTTCATGCATGTGCAGGAACTGGCACGCCTTGGTGCAAAGATTTCGCTGTCGGGGCAGACTGCAAAGATCGAAGGTGTTGAGCGCTTGCGCGGTGCGCCGGTCATGGCAACCGATTTGCGTGCATCGGTCTCGCTGGTGATCGCCGGTCTCGCGGCAGAAGGGGAAACAACGGTCAACCGCGTTTACCATCTCGACCGTGGTTTTGAACGTCTTGAAGAAAAGTTGACCCGCTGCGGTGCGGTGGTTGAACGTATCAGCGACTGAGAGTTCTGAATTTCCCCGTCGATTATGCGTTATGCATAATTCCATTTGGCTTCGCTTTCCTCTAACAGGGAGGGAGCGGGGTCTGCGAATGGAAACCCCGATCCTGTAAACTGAGGCAAAGGGCAGACATGGACACTCTCAAACTCATCGCCCTTGATGAGGAAGATCTTCAAATTCTGTCTGCGCACCTGCAGGATTCCGTGTTGAAGGTCGGTGATATCGACTATCTGGCAGCGGAAAAGAAATTGGTGCTTGGTGTCAATCGGTTCGTCTGGGAACAGGCAGCTGATGGCAAACGCCATCGCAGTTTCGAGCGCCGCCGTACAGCACTGTATTTTGGTCAGGTATCAAGTGTTAAAGCAACGGGTGTCGATCGGCACTACAAGGATGATATTCTTTCCATTCTGGCAATCCGCTTTATTGTTTCAGATGCCCCATCCGGCACCATTGAATTGGTGTTCTCGGCTAATAAAGCCCTGCGTCTGGAAGTTGAAGCCATCGAAGCACAGATGGCCGATCTGGGTCCTGCTTGGGAAACGCAATCCCGCCCGGAACATGAAGACTGAGGAATAAGTATTATGACATCGGTACTTAGACAGACCGACTCGGATTTTGAGCAAAAATTTTCAGCATTTCTTTCAACCAAGCGCGAAGTGTCGGAAGATGTGGATCGCGTGGTTGAAACCATCATTAGAAATGTACGCGCAAACGGTGACGCGGCTCTTGTCGATTATTCAAAGCAGTTTGACCGTATCGACCTGACAGAACATGGCATCGCTATTTCTGCCGCCGAGATCGATGCTGCCATGGCATCAGCGCCGCAAGCGACAGTCGAGGCTTTGACGCTCGCAAGGGATCGCATCCACTCGCACCATGCACGGCAAATGCCCAAGGATGACCATTATACGGATGCACTTGGTGTTGAACTCGGCTCACGCTGGACGGCAATTGATTCCGTAGGGCTCTACGTTCCTGGCGGCACGGCAAGCTATCCCAGCTCAGTGCTGATGAACGCAGTCCCGGCACAGGTGGCTGGTGTCGAACGTATCGTCATGGTGGTTCCATCTCCGGACGGCAATCTCAATCCGCTGGTTCTGGTGGCAGCGCGGCTTGCCGGTGTGTCCGAAATTTACCGCATTGGCGGTGCGCAGGCCATTGCAGCACTGGCCTATGGTACTGAAACCATTGCCCCGGTTGCCAAGATCGTCGGCCCCGGCAATGCCTATGTGGCGGCAGCGAAGCGACGGGTCTTCGGCACGGTCGGGATCGATATGATTGCCGGACCATCTGAAGTGCTGATCCTGGCCGATGCCGACAATAATCCGGAATGGATCGCCGCTGATCTGCTTGCGCAGGCCGAGCATGACAGCGCGGCGCAATCAATTCTCATAACTAACGATGAAGCGTTCGGCACGGATGTAGCTGCGGCCGTCGAACGTCAGCTCAAAACACTACCGCGCGGTCAGACCGCAAGCGAGAGCTGGCGGGATTACGGTGCGATTATTCTGGTCAATGACCTGCAATCAGCCTTGCCTCTGGTCAATCGCATCGCTCCGGAACACCTTGAGATATCGGCTGCCGATACAGACCAACTTCTGGCTGGCGTTCGCAACGCAGGAGCGATCTTTCTGGGCCGCTATACGCCTGAAGTCATCGGAGATTATGTTGGCGGTTCGAACCATGTATTGCCGACGGCGCGCTCAGCACGCTTTTCGTCGGGACTTTCCGTGCTTGACTATGTCAAACGAACCTCCATTCTGAGGTTGGGTGTCGAGCAACTCCGTGCTTTGGGACCCGCTGCGATTGAACTGGCTCGCGCAGAGGGACTTGATGCACATGGTAATTCAGTCGCAATCCGGTTGAACCTTTAGGATTCTGATGACGGCAAGCGATGCGAGATTGATAGATGTGGAGCTGGACGACACGATCGGCCGTTCGACACCCGACGTCGAGCATGAGCGTGCTGTCGCGATTTTCGATCTGATCGAAGAAAACCGTTTCCGTCCTGTCAGTGATGATGGCGCGGGCCCCTACAAGCTCAAGATTTCGCTGGTCGAATCGCGTTTGATTTTTGGGATTTCACGCGAAAGCGGCGATGAAGTCGTTACGCATATCCTCTCGCTCACGCCCTTGCGCAAGGTCATTAAAGACTATTTCCTCATCTGCGAAAGCTATTATGAAGCCATTCGCGCCTCCAGTCCCAGCAAGATCGAGGCTATCGATATGGGGCGGAGAGGGCTGCACAATGAGGGATCGCAAGCCTTGATGGATCGTCTTGGCGGCAAGATCGAGGTCGATTTCGATACCGCCCGCCGGTTGTTTACATTGGTATGTGTGCTGCATTGGCGGGGGTAGGCGCACCAGTGCCCGGATTGCCCGATTCCCTCCCAGATGAAATGGTAGGGGACAAACCGAGGATTCCGGGTGCAGTCCTGTTCATATGCGGCATGAACTCCATTCGCTCTCCCATGGCAGAAGCGATAGCGCGAAAAATCCTGCCGTCAAAGGTCTATGTAGCCTCAGCAGGTGTCGAGAAGGGTGAGCTTGATCCATTCGTTGATGCGGTTCTTGATGAAATTGGTCTGAAGCGGCTGTCGGCAACGCCGCGCACCTTTAAAGAGCTTGAGGATGATTATTTCGACCTGATCATTACATTATCCCCCAAGGCTCACCATATGGCGTTGGAGTTGACCAGAACAACGTCCGTACATGTCGAATATTGGCCTACTCCCGATCCAACACTCGTACGTGGCCGCCGAGATCAGATACTGGGTGCCTATCGCGACGTGCGCGATCATCTGAAACAACATATTGAGGATCGTTTCGGTCCATTGACTTGATACTCTTGTGCGCCCGCACAATTGGATCGAACTCCCTTGTTCACAAATGCCGCGCAATACTATAGGTTCCGCGCAAAATTGCGGTCGAACACGGCCGCAAATTCAATTTCTGGAGATAGAACTACGCATGGCGAAAGAAGAAGTACTGGAGTTTCCTGGCCTCGTGACGGAGCTGTTGCCCAACGCGATGTTCCGGGTAAAGCTCGAAAACGATCATGAAATTATTGCTCACACGGCTGGACGTATGCGCAAGAACCGTATTCGCGTTCTTGCCGGCGACAAAGTTCTTGTCGAAATGACCCCATACGATCTGACCAAGGGTCGCATCACCTACCGTTTCAAGTAAACGGCCCTCAGCCTGTCCGCAGGAATTCTCTTTATGAGCGATCAGCACAAATTAGTTCTTGCATCCGGTTCGCCGCGCCGCTTGTCGTTGCTCGGCCAAATCGGCATTGAACCGGATAGCTTGCTGCCTGCCGACGTGGACGAGACGCCGTTGCGGGCGGAGCATCCGCGTTCGCTGGCGCGTCGGCTTTCGCGTCTGAAAGCTGAAAAGGTTGCTGCGGAGTTGAAGGGTAGTGCTGACCTTGGGAAAGCCTATATTCTCAGCGCCGATACGGTTGTGGCCGTTGGACGACGCATTCTGCCAAAAGCGGAAATACTTGATGAAGCAACTGCCTGTTTACGGCTGTTGTCCGGCCGTTCGCACAGGGTTTATACCGGCCTTTGCCTGATAACGCCTGCCGGAAAACTGCGTCAGGATTTGATCGAAACGCGTGTTCGTTTCAAGCGGCTTTCGCGCGAGGAGCTTGAGAGCTATCTTGCTTCCGGCGAATGGCGCGGCAAAGCTGGTGGCTATGCGATTCAGGGTCTGGCCGGTAGCTTCGTGATCAAGCTGGTCGGCTCCTACAGCAATGTGGTGGGCCTGCCGCTTTACGAAACCTTGAACCTTTTGCAGGGAGAGGGGTTTCCTGTCTATGCCAATTGGCAAGCTTCAGGACAATAAACGGACTACGATTTTGACAGACGACAGAAACAATATGGCGAATGTCACGCCCCTGCGGCCGACACGCCCTTGCCCCGAATGCAAGCGACCCTCACAGCGTGAGCATTACCCTTTCTGCTCGTCGCGTTGCCGCAATGTTGATCTTAACAGGTGGCTGACAGGCGCTTACGTGTTGCCTGCCGTGGAAAGCGCCGAAGACAGTGACGGCGAAGAGGACATGTAGGCCTAAAGCCTACATTAAAGCTTTATCACGCGCTGTGTCGCGGCCTGCGCCAGTACAATATTGATGGCGCGCAATGCGCTGATACTATCAGCAATCGGCATCACATCAGAGTTCGTTTTGCCTTGATGTATCGCGTCCATGACCGCAATTGCCTCAAATTGCAGGCCGCTGCCTTCAAAGTCATATTCTTCGAAAGACCGGCCCGGTACGGGCAAATTATCCAACATTCTGCCGAGTGTTCCGCGTGGGCCTGACAAAGGACCGAAAAACGTTTGGCGCGAGAATCCCTTGTAGATGGTTAGTTTCTTGGCTTTCAAAAATGGCGCATCCAGGCGAATCGTACCGGTTGTGCCTTCAATGATGAAATGATTGGCTCCATCCCGATCAAAACCGCAGGAGAGCTCTGCTTGAGCATCATCGTAATGCAGCATTATCTCCGAACTCATGTCCACGCCGTTGGGAGCCGCATACCACAGGCCTGAAACCTTCTGCGGCTGACCGAGGAAATACATGGCCAGAGAAACGCAATAGATGCCGAGATCCAGACTGGCACCTCCGCCCAGGGATCTGCTGAAGAAGCGGTTTTTGGGGTCGTATGGGTGCTTATATGCCAATTCTGCGGTGATTTTACGAATTTCGCCGATTTCTCCTTTATTGATTTTTGTTTTCGCGGCGGTGACTGCGGGTAGGAACCTTGTCCATAGCGCTTCCATGGCAAAGACGTTTGCACGAGTGGCTTCTCGCTCAATGACAGAGGCTTCCGTATGGGAAGGGGCCAGCGGTTTTTCAGTCAGAATCGCCTTGCCAAAGCGGATGGCTTTCAGGGCCTGTGCCAAATGCATTGAGTTCGGTGTTGCGATGTAAACTGCATCAATCTGCGGATCGGCTACAAATGCATCGAGATCGGAATACGCGCGTACGGTGCCAAAGTTTTCATGAAACCGTTTTGCATTGGCTGCGGTGCGCGAGTAGTTGGCTAAAAGTGCAGCTCCCGGCGCCAGCGCCAGATCAGCGGCAAATTGTCCGGCGATTTGTCCGCTGCCAATGATTCCCCAGCCAAAAGACTTTGCTTTGGCGGCTTTATCCCCCGTATCAACCATATAAACCGAATCCTGTCTGTGACCCCACCAAGAACGCATCTATCTGTGCCCTTTGCAAGAGGCAGAAAAACGGCGAAAAATTCGTTAGTTGATGCTGGACAGCAGGATTTTTAGTGTTATAACCCACCCGCTTCCAACGAAAACCAACACGTCGGAATGGTCTGCCGGTCTGGCAGCCAAAAGTGCCCAGATAGCTCAGTTGGTAGAGCAGCGGATTGAAAATCCGCGTGTCCGTGGTTCGAATCCGCGTCTGGGCACCACTTCTTTTTCTCAGCATTTCTTTTGTGTTTTCATGGCATCTCACAAAAATGCCGTACGGAACGCGGTTGTAAGGTGGGCAAATGCAGGCTTCATTCCTTGCGCCACGAGCGTCCGCAAGGCTAACCTCCGGATAAGTGCCTACGGTCAGCGTCAGCCCGTGTCCGTGAAAAGGTGTAGTCATACCGCCATGACCGTTTTCAGGAAGGGCTAACGTTCGGGTAAAGACCGCCCATGTCTGTTATGCGATACGCAGCATCTTTTGCTTTGAGGGCTCGTAATCTGGGGTCAGTCAACGGCAAATAAAGCCAAGCATATCCGAGTTGTTGTAATGTTCGCGAGTCATAAATGTGACGAATCCAGAATGTTATTCTTAATCTCCCCTCGACTAGCGCGTCCTAACGGACTGGGCTGTCATTAATGGAGCCTGCGCCTGACGGGTTGTCTCCCGCCCTCCGGCTTTCCATCCCTCGCGCATTTCAACGCTGCCGGACGGCAGCCTCGGTGCTCTGCCCCGGGCGCGGTTCAAGGGTATCCTCGGTTTTCACGCTCGTCAGACCGGGTAATCCCACTCCCTTGAGTTATTGTACCCGCTTTCGAGCTATCACTAGAGCCCTTGGGTGCAATGGAGAGACCATCACGCCGCGACCTGCAGACGAACACTTACCAGACAGGTCAATGCCGCTATCGATGCCGACTCTCAGCGGACTGGCAGTTCTCGGAGAATCGCGAGCGCGGCTTCAAGGGCGGGAGTGACGGCCTCAAGCACCCATTGAGCCATTCATTCTATGATCGCCTGTCTAAGCATCATCTCCCAAAAAGTAGTAAGCCATAGTTCGTAGGTTAGTATTTGAGAAGCCGAATTCCTTCGGATTAGAATTGATGCCTACGAGGCGGGTCTTAAATTCCTGAACCGTCGAGCTGCTTGTCGTCTTTGCCTTCCCAAGGTGGGGGCATAAAGGTACGATCCAGATCAGCTGATGGCATCGGCATCCAGCACTTCAATTCCGGCTCGGCATACTCAATTATGCGGCCGGGTGAGGAATCAGAGGCGCGCCAACCCTCGGCCCCGAACTGGTCGCCACTAGACCAATATGCAAGATCAACTTCTGCCTGCCCCTGTTCGGATGGCCGGATGGTTACAAGAATTCGGCTGCCGTCTTTCGGCGCGCTCGCCATGTGGCGCCAGCGGCTTGACTCGTCCATGGTTTTTCCTCTTGCATTGCTATGGATTGAAATGTCGTCTCACCTTTGAAAGCCGTCAACACAAACTTTTTCGCAGCCATCCGCGAATTCGCTGCATACCGCAATTCAGCATTATGCGACTTCTGCCGCTTGGTGGTCTGCTGGTTTGCAGACCTTACGAATGGCTACTTGTAACACTCGCAGTACATTGCAATTGACATTTTGAGAAGTGTGTTCGACGCCTCGATGTTTAGAACTGCGCTGACGTCGCTATGCCGACGGTTCAAAAGAAGCGGTTATCAGGTCGGGGAAGTCCCAGGTTTTCACGCAATGTCGTACCCTGATACTCAGTTCTGAAAATGCCACGGCGCTGCAGTTCGGGAACAATCTTCTCAACGAAATCATCAAGACCGGCAGGTAGGTAGGGAAACATAATATTGAACCCGTCCGAACCTTCCGTATTAAGCCACTCCTCCATTTCATCAGCGATTGTGGATGGTGTGCCGACAAAGGCGAGGCCCGAATAACCGCCAAGTCTTTGGGCCAGTTGCCGAACCGTAAGGCCTTCACCTCTGGCCATGGTTACCACTCGTTCGAGCGCACTTTTGCTGGCATTTGTATCAGTAATCTCCGGAAGCGGTCCATCTGGATCAAAGAGCGAAGCATCTTGACCAATGGCAATGGATAGAGAGCCAATCGCGTTGGCGTAATGTACCAAACCGTCGAGAGCATCACGCTTTTCCCGCGCCTCCTCGACGCTGTCGCCTATCACCACAAATGCGCCGGGCAAGATTTTGAGATGATCGCGATTCCGGCCAATCTTTTCCATACGGCTTCTAACGTCAGCATAGAACATTTGGCTTTCGGCGAGATTTGACGATGCTGCAAAAACCACCTCGGCCGTTTCTGCGGCCAACTGTCGTCCGGGCTCGGACGCACCTGCCTGAACGATAACGGGCCAACCTTGTACAGGACGGGCAATATTCAGCGGACCCCGAACGGACAGAAACTCACCTTTGTGGTTGAGTGCATGCATTCGATCAGGATCGAAAAAAATGCCGCTTTCCGCATCGCGAATGAATGCGTCATCCGCGAAACTGTCCCAAAGCCCTGTTACCACATCATAGAATTCCCGCGCGCGCCTGTAGCGGTCACTATGGTCCATGTGATCATCAAGCCCGAAATTGAGTGCAGCATCCGGGTTGGAGGTCGTGACGATGTTCCATCCCGCACGACCGCCGCTGAGATGGTCAAGGGAGGCGAAGCGGCGCGCCACATGGTATGGCGCATCGAATGTCGTAGATGCTGTGGCTACAAGGCCGATATGTTCCGTCACGCCGGCAAGTGCGGAAAGTAACGTGAATGGTTCGAAGGAGGTGACGGTGTGGCTGCGCTTCAACGCTTCGATGGGCATATTCAGTACGGCGAGGTGATCGGCCATGAAGAACGCGTCAAACTTGCCTCTCTCAAGCGTCTGCGCAAAACGTTTTAGATGAACGAAGTTGAAGTTTGCGTCGGGAAATGCACCCGGATAGCGCCACGCACCGGTATGAATGGTGGACGGGCGCATGAATGCCCCGAGATGCAGTTGCTTTTGCCGGTTCATATGACAGACCTCAAACTTTTAAGACGTATTCGGGTTCGTGTTCTCGAGATGCAGCAGTTTTCTCTATGATGCCAAGCCACTTCAGCATTCTAGGGAACGGGAATTTCTCCGGTGATCACCGGCACGCGATAGCCGCGCTGCACTGCATCCCGCTTTGCAATATCGAGATACCAGCGGCGCACTTCCGGATAGTCATTCAGATCAATTTTATGGCGCTCGAAGCGAGAGACCCAAGGCCAGATAGCTATGTCAGCTATAGAGTAATCGTCTGACAGATAGCGGCGATCGCGGAGCGCTGCATCCAGTGTCCGATAAAGCCGCTGCGTGTCTTTGGCAAAAAGTTCCTCGGCAAAAGGTGCTTTGCCTGCATGATAAGTGAGGAAATGGTGCGCGTGACCAATTGTTGGTCCAAAGTTTCCTGTCTGCCAAATAAGCCACTCAAATGCGCGATACCGGCTTGGTCCATCCTTGGCGAGAAACCGTCCAGTTTTGTCTGCGAGATAAATCAGGATGGCAGAGGATTCTGTCAGGGTCATACCTGTACCGTGATCGACAATCGCCGGGATTTTGGCGCCGGGATTGATGGCGAGATAGGAAGGAGTGAACTGATCGCCTCTGGTTATATCAATAGTATGGGCCCGATATGGCAACCCAAACTCTTCGAGCGCAATGGACACCTTCAGCCCATTAGGCGTGATCCAGGTATAAAAATCGATATCGAGTGTGCTCAATCGAACATCATTTCGTCAACGGGAGTACCGTGAAAATTCATGCCGCGCTTGCTGGTTACATCGTCCAATCCGTTAAACAGATCACGCAATGTTTCGACTATCCGTTCAATTTTGTAATCCGCGACCTTGTAGATAACAGTCTTACCGTCACGGCGGCCCTCGATAACGCCTGCATCCCGTAATTCACTCAACTGTTGTGAAAGAGTCGGTTGCCGAATTCCAAGCTCTTCTTCCAGCGCATTGACGGAACATTCCTGTTCCATGAGGTAACATACAAGGGAAAGCCTGTTTGGATTTGCGATTAGCTTGAGCATCTCGCTTGCGTCCCTGACGCTGCGGCAAACCTTTATGGACATGGCTTTGGTCACATAAATCATCCTGCATTGTTTATAAAAACATAGATTGACCGTGAGTGTGTTTCAATGAGGAAACCGCTGCCAACCGAACTTTGAAAAGCCGTTCTCTTTTGAACGGATTATTCAGAAATCCAATGCGCTGGAATGCTGCCTTTTGGGATAGTCCTGTTTCCATAACAATTTATAAAAAAGTAAATTGATGTTCAAGTCCTTCATTCGTAGGGCTTGTTTCATGCGGGATAGTGGAATGAAAATCGGGGTTCATCCAAGCAATCTTCATTTGCGGTTGGCACAAGTCTGGCCGGGGGCATTTGCATTGCTTGATCCGGAGTTCGTCAATTACCCGGAAGGTCGTGATACAGCCCGGTTGCTAGAGAGCAAAGCGATTGACTTCGGCGGCACTGGCTCGACACCGCCTATTACGGCAGAAGCTGAGGGGCTAAACGTCGCTTATCTGGCTGCTTCCGCTCCGCGCCCCGCCAATGGCGGAATCATTGTTGCGAAGGACAGTCCGATCCGGAGTGTAAGCGATCTGCGAGGAAAGCGAATATCACTGATAGACGGTTCGTTTCACACATATCTGCTTGCCCGCAGCTTGGAAAGTGACGGTATTTTTCTTCCGGATGTTCATCGTGTCGAAACTGGAGCAAGTGACGGTTTGCCAGCGTTGCTTGAAGGGCGCGTAGATGCGTGGATCGCTATGGACCCTCGTCTGGAAAAAGCCCTTGGACGAAGTGATATCCGTCTGATTGTGCGTTGTGGCTCAACAATTCCGAACAGGTCATTGTTCTGGACACTTGATGAGAACGGTTTGGGCGAGGATATCCGGCAGCATATCGCAGCAGAGCTGAGCCGTATCGGAACCGAAGTTACAGCTGATCCCCGTCTTGCAGCATCCCGGCTTGCCGAAAGTGGCGGCGGCGATGCGGATATTGATGCATGGGAAAAGGTGGTCCGGTCACGCGATTTTTCGATTTTCCCCGCGGATGGCAACATTCTTTCCGAGCAGCAGGAAGAGGCCGACACGCTGTACCGCCACAAACATTTCAAGGCCCCTTTGCGACTGAAGCAAACAGGGCAAAGCATCCCGGCGGAGATTTTGCCATGAACGTTTTATGGTACATGTGCGCACCGGATGGGGCTTATCCGTGGCAGCCGGAAGGTTCACGACAGGTCGACTACAGTTATTACCGGCAATTGGCGCAGGCCTATGATCATCTTGGCTATACCGGTGCGCTGTTCGCCACCGGGGCTCATGATGTTTGGGTGCTTGCGGGGGCGCTTTTGCCCTATACCGAACGCATGAAATTCCTGGTGGCGGTGCATCCGGGTTTGATAGCACCGACCCTACTTGCAAAAATGGCAGCGACGTTTCAGGAGTTCTCCAAAGGCCGACTGCTGGTCAACATCGTTTCCGGCGATGCCAAGATGCTCGGCGCGTACGGTATGACGCTGCCACATGACGAACGATATGATATGGCTGACGAATATCTCAGTCTTTGGCATCGGCTGTTTTCCGGTGAAAGCGTTACATATCAAGGCAAATATTTTTCCACGGAAGGAGCAAAGCTTGCACTTCCCGTCGGAAGCAGTATTGCACCGCCGCCGCTATGGTTTGGCGGGTCGTCAGACAAGGCGCTAGACGTTGCTGCCAAGCATGTGGATGTCTATCTGTCATGGGGCGAGACGCCGGATCAGATTAAGCAGAAGATTGATGCCGTAAAGGAACGCGCTGCCCGTCTGGGTCGCACGCTGGAATACGGAATCCGGCTTTATGTCATTGTCAGGGACACTGACGCCAAGGCGTGGGAAGCTGCAAACGACCTCTACGCTCGGATGGACGAGGCGGCCATAGCCGCCAATCAACGGTTTGTATCCAAGAGCGACTCCGTAGGGCAGCAACGCATGAGTGCATTGCACGGTGGTTCGAAGCCCGATGATCTCCGTGACCTTGAGATCGCTCCCAATCTCTGGGCGGGAATAGGTTTGGTCCGCCCCGGACCAGGAACGGCCATTGTCGGTTCTCCCGATACGGTTCTTCGTACTCTCGAAGCTTATAAGCAGGCGGGCGTCTACACGTTTATATTGTCCGGCATGCCGCTTCTTGAAGAGGCTTATCGCTTTGGTGAAACTGTGCTCCCGCGCCTTGATGTCAATCGGGAGATTTCTCAAGCGAAACATTTCACATGGTCGACTTTGTTCGACAAGGATTTGTCCGGCTCCGACTCCAATGCCGCTGGTGTGATACCGGCAGGCGGTGAGCGGTGAGTGTCCTGAATGCTTCTGCCGGATTGGCGCTGCCCAGCACACTTGCCCGGACGGCTGCCTGCATACTTCGAAAACTAGAGGGCGGGCTCGGTGTTTTATGCGCGCTAATACTTGGTGTTCTGCTTGTCGTCGTGCTCACTACGGTCGTTATGCGTTATCTATTCAGCGCCGGGTTTATGGGATCGGAAGATTTGTCTGTATGGCTCAATGTGGCATTGATCGCATTTGGTGCCCCTCTCAGCCTCAACAGCACGCTTGCCATGCGCCTTGATGTATTCGCGCGCCTGCTTCCTCGGCGCGGGCAAGAGATAACCAGCATTACTGCGGATGTTTTTACCATTCTGTCAGGGTTGATCTTGAGCTTTGGCGGTGTGGAGATCATGACGATGCTTGGGGGAGTTTCGCCTACACTGGGTCTGCCGGAATGGATCCGGTTCGGCTTTCTGGGCGCAGGCGGCGCGCTTCTTATCATTGTACTTGCTTTACAGCGTCTATCTGAAGGGCGATCCCTTCAGATAATGGCCGCCGCCATCTTAGGATCAGGGTTATATTTCAGCATTCCCCATCTCGCCCTGTCGGCTGACTGGCCCCCAAGCATCGTGCTGGGATTGGTTGCAGCTCTCGGACTTATTGTTGCGGCGCCCTTGCCTCATGCATTTCTGGCCGCAGCCTATGTGGTCATTGCATTCGGCAGCACATTGCCGGAACCAGCAATTGTGGCATCAACAGTAACCGGCATGTCCAAATTTCTGTTGCTCGCCATTCCGTTCTTTCTGCTCGCGGGCGGACTGCTGACATCATCCGGCGTCGCCAATCAACTGGTTCGCTTTGCTTCGGCTCTCGTCGGCCACCGGCGGGCCGGGCTTGCGCAAACGACCTTGCTCACAAGTGTGCTGTTTTCCGGTGCATCCGGCTCGTCGGTTGCCAATGCTGCATTCGGAGCATCAACCTTTCAACCTGAACTCGTCAAACACGGTTATCCGCCCGCGCAAGCTGCGGCGATCATCGCCTCAACATCAGTCCTTGATAATATTATCCCACCTTCCGTCGCGTTCCTGATTCTAGCCGCCGCTACCAACCTGTCTGTCGGCTCGCTTCTCGTCGGCGGTTTTTTTGCAGGCGGCGTCATGGCTGTGTGTCTCGCCGTCGCGATCCATTTGACGGTGCACGAACAAACGCCATTGCCTCGGGCTGGAAGCCGTGAACGCTGGCGTTCCGCCGTGGCTGCCATTCCCGCTTTTGGCCTCGGCGTTATTGTCGTCGTTGGCATCAGGATGGGCGTGGTGACGACCACCGAGGCAGCTGCTCTGGCTGCCGCCTATACATTGGCTCTCGCCATCAGTGCACGGCTGCGCTTCAACACACTCTTTGCGGCATTCCGGCAGGCGGCGGCCGAAGCTTCGGCAATCGGGCTTTTGATTGGAACAGCCGGACCTTTTGCATTCCTGCTTGCGGTAGACAATGTATCCGGTTTCGTGACGGAATTAACCACTGTGCTTGGCGGAAGTGCGCTGGCGGTTCTCCTGCTTTCAAACCTCATTTTGCTGGCTGTGGGACTGGTTCTTGATATCGGCGCAGCAATTCTGCTCTTCGGTCCAATATTGCTGCCAGCCGCCGTGGCTGCGGGTATTGATCCGATTCATTTTGGCGTCATCATTGTCGTCAACCTGATGATCCATGGCCTGACACCGCCACTCGGAGTGCTGATTTTCGTCGTTAGCGGTGTCACCCGGTTACCTGCATCGGCGCTGTTTCGCGCTGTCCTTCCCTATCTCTTCGCGCTTCTGGTTTCCCTCGCAATCATATGCGCATGGGCCCTCATCTTCTAACTGACAGGAACAACGCCATGACCATTTTGCACCGCCGAGCCTTTCTGAAAACAGCAGCTATTGCCGGAACTACGGCATTCGCACTGCCGGCACTCGTCCGGCATGCATCGGCCCAAACGCGAACGCTGACCGTTGCCTCGCTTTTCGGAGATGACAAGCCGGAGACAAAAATCTGGTTCAAGATACGCGATCTCGTCGAAGCCAAACTGCCCGAGCAGTTCAAATTCAACATCGTCAAAAATGGTGCACTCGGCGGCGAAAAAGAAGTGGCGGAAGGCGTGCGGCTTGGCTCAATTCAAGCCAGTCAGTCCACCGTATCATGGCTGTCCGGATGGGTTCCTGAATTGCAACTGCTCGATCTGCCGTTTCTCTTCCGGGATGCGGGTCACGTGCAAAAAGTCGTCGAAGGAAACGTTGGTAGCGACCTGCGGCAAAAACTGTTGGCGCAGAATTTCGTGGTCGGCGGATACATAAATTATGGCGCTCGGCACCTTTTGACGAAAGAGCCGATTACACGGCCTGAGCAACTCAAAGGGAAACGAATTCGCGTGATCCAAAGCCCTCTCCATACCAAGCTCTGGAGTGCGTTTGGCACAACGCCGATCGGCATCCCGATCACTGAGACTTATAACGCCCTATCGACCGGCGTTGCCGATGCGATGGATTTGACAGAATCGGCTTATGCCGGTTTCAAGCTTTACGAAGTCGTGCCCTATCTTACGGAGACTGGACACATTTGGGCTTCGGGTGTCGTTTATTACTCCACAGCGTTCTGGGATGGTCTCAATGATGAACAGAAGGCAGTCTTTCTGGAGGCCTCGGAAGAGGGAGCCCGTTATTTCAGCCAGCTGATTGTAGAGGATGAAGCAGGGTCAGTTGCGATTGCATCCCAGCATGGAGGCCACGTATTGCAGCCGGAAGAAAGAGACAAATGGGAAGCCGGAGCGCATGGAGTTTGGAACGAGTTTGCCCCAATCGTTGGCGGGCTTGAAAAAATCAAGACGATCCAGGCAACCGTTTAGATATTGTCGATCTGATCGGATAGTGTGTCCATTCAGCAGCCGGTGAACGTCTGGATCAATATGGCTGTAATGGATTTGGCCGCTCCAGCGTGACGTTGTTATCCAACGGCATCGTCATAAAATACGTGGTACATCAAGACTGGAATTGTCGATCACAAGCGTAGCGCGAGCTTTCGGGCTACACTCTCTTAGATAAAGGTGCTGTCCTTTGAGGTAGCGGTGATTCTCTGGTGCAAAGGGATCTATATTCGAGCCATCCCGAACGGCCATTCGCGCATAGGTAATATGGAAAGCAACATCGAGGAACAGGCTCAAATCCCATAAGCCATACAGTTCATCGCGATGAAGGAAAATACCGTCGAACACCAGTATCGTGCGCTTTTCCGAAACCGTGAAGGTTGATAGGATTTCCTGATCCGTCCTGTGATCGAAATGCGCGGTGTTTATCTGATCCCTTCCTGAGAGAAACGGTATCAGCAAATCATTTTTGAGCGTTTCGTAGTTGTAAGAATCAAGGAAATAACCTTCCGGATTATCTTTGCCTCGCAGATACCGGACATTCCTTGGGTTATGAAATCCATCCACGCTGGCTCTGATCACCGCCTGTCCCTGAGCTTTCAGGGTTGCTGCCAGTTCATTGGCAAATATTGTCTTTCCGCTGCCATCAACGCCATCAATCGCGACGATGGTACGGTCATTTTCAAGACTGGATGCCGCGCGTGCTATGCGTTCCAGAAGCTGAATTCTCCCAGATTGGTTCATGAATTACCCTCGATGGTTTTCGTGGAAAAACTCAAGCTCCGCACCGATTTATTAGTTCAACGATCATCACAGCAAGCGCAAAGCCCAGAGCGATGACAGTCAGGTATCGTATCGGACATGAGTGACAGTGCCACGCTGCCTCATCATCCTCGCTCAAATCATCGTAAGTTGATGTATCGTTCATGCGCGGCTTCGTTCATCGGGAGTTTGCCAAATGAATATTCCTTCAAGATTCGATATGACGAGGATAGTTTTGATTGGAAGGACTACAACGCAGGCAGTTCTTCGAACCGGCAAAGGCTGCGATAATTGTTTCAAAGATCAGCGCTTACCCGCAGCCATTTTCTACAGAGGTCATTTACGGTTCGATGGGGATGGAAGGCGCGGAAGTGCGTCAAGCAGTTTGCGCGTGTACTCCGACCGGGGAGCATCAAACACGCTCTCGACACTACCGCTTTCAACGATCACACCGTCTTTCATCACGGCTATGCGATGACTGATATGCTGGACGACGCCGAGATCATGCGAAATGAAAATCATGGCGAGCTGCAAGCACTGCTTGACCCGTCCCAGGTTGTGTTTGTCGAAATCGGAGAAAAATATACTACAATCATGACGCACTTCAGCGTCAGTTTCCTTTTTTATGGTGGCAGCTTTGGTAACGTTTGCTGATAGCCGCTCAATGCGAACTTACCAAGGATCTTGATGATGTCCAATCCGACCGTTGTTGGCCTCTCGGGCAACTTTTCCCGCCCTTCAAAGACAAAGTCTCTCGTCACAAGCGTAGTCAGCCGCATCAGCGATAGTTACGGTCTGACGCACGAAGTTTACGATCTTATAGACATCGGCGATTCACTTGGTGCTGCGAGGCATATAAATGAACTCAGCCCAGCCGCGAGCAACATTCTGGAAAACGTACTGGCCGCTGACATTCTTGTAGTCGGAACTCCAACCTACAAGGGCAGCTATACCGGTTTGTTTAAACACTTCATCGATTTGATCGACGCTCGTGCCCTGCAGGGAAAGCCTGTTGTCTTGACAGCCACAGGAGCGGGCGACCGGCACGCTCTCATCATAGAACATCAGCTACGACCACTCTTCGGATTTTTCGCGGCGCACACCTTGCCGACCGGCATTTATGCGATAGATCGAGATTTTCAAAACCACGAAGTTGCAGCGGCACACATCAATTCGCAAATTGACCAGGTCGTAAGTGAAGTACGACCATTATTGGTCAATCAAAAGCCGACCGTTGCAAGCGCTGCGGAATAATAAGCACTCTCGTGATACGGGTGCGGTAGTTTTCAGTCTCTGCAGGCTGGTTTAAAATCCTTGAACTGTTTCATGTGATGTCTGCTACACATCTGTCCGATAGTTTCAAAGGTTAAACCATGCCTTCCACCACTGGAGTAATTTGGCGACAGATAGTCGCCCACGCCGAACAAGTGGCAAATTCGGAACCATGGCTTGCGTCATTTCTTGAGGAAGCTGTATTTCAGTTTGATAATCTGGAAGATGCACTTTGCCGCGTGTTGTCAGAACTACTGGCGAACGGATCCTTATCGAGCAGCCGATTAATAGAGCTGTTTGATAGTATAAGGGCTGAGGAGCCACGGCTTCTTCACGGGCTTGCGCGCGATATCCGGGCAGTACTTGAACGAGACCCTGCTGCCACCCGACCGCTTCATGTTCTCTTATATCTCAAAGGCTTTCACGCTATCCAAATTCACCGTTTCGCAAACCATCTTTGGCAAACGGGGCGGCTGGATCTTGCAATGTATTTGCAATCACGATCTTCCCGAGTTTTACAGGTCGATATACATCCCGCTGTTAAACTGGGCGTTGGAGTTTTCTTTGACCACGCCACAGGCATTGTCATCGGGGAAACTGCAGTCATTGAGGATAATGTTTCAATTCTGCAAGGCGTTACCCTTGGGGGCACCGGAAAAGATACCGGCGATCGTCACCCGAAGATAAGACACGGTGTTCTCATCGGTGCGGGAGCCACCATTTTGGGAAACATTGATATCGGCATCAACTCACGGATTGGCGCAGGTTCCGTCGTACTGAAAGCTGTGGAAGCCCGCAAAACGGTTGCTGGGGTGCCTGCTCGGGTCGTTGGAGGCGTTAAAGAGAAGGAACCAGCCAAGACTATGAATCATATGCTCTTTGATGTCGGTCTGTAAGCCCGTCAGGGACCCAGTCTTGGGTCGAGCAGGGGTGGATTGTCGTTAGCTGTCGGTGTGGCCTCTGTGTAACGCAGCCGCGAGATAGAGAACTCCAGTGTATTTCGCACGATGTCAAGCTCGCGTTGACCAGCAAACGTATCGCCGTCGGCCTCCTTGATTACGTCGAGGATATGCCTGAACTGCGCGATTATTTCCGTCCGGGTAAGCATCGTCATTCAAATATCCATTACAACGTTCCTTGGCTGGATTCTGACTAACGAATTAGACCCGCGCAACGCACGCTAAAGTATGGTTTTGGCGCTGAAACGAAAAGCTTTGCTCTTGCTTTCGAAAAAAGAAGAAACGTGTTCCGCTGACGCAGTATTATAGTCTGCCGCACATCACTTTGACGACTGGAGAGGAAGAATTTCCGTTGAGAAATTAAACCGCCAATGCACTTTATTTGAGCAAGATACTACAAACTCCCTCTCGCATTAGCAAAACGATGTCTCCTTTAAGTCTGCCAATTCAATAGTCTTTTCGTGGGGCTAGCAGGGGGATCGCACGATCCAGACTTATCTGACCCGTGGAACGAACTTCATCAGGAGAATTTGGATTATGCGAGCAGAAAAAAACCGGCCACATGGCTGGAGAACCAAGATTGCTGCTGGTCTTGTGGCCGCCGCGACACTGTTCACGGGCTTTGCCCACGCCGGGCCAACACTCGACAAAATCAAGCAGCGCGGCACCATCAAGGTTGGAGTTGGCACCTCGCCAGGCTTCTTCGCGCCAGACGGAAGCGGCAAATGGCAAGGCTTCTTCGTTGAGTTCGGCAGGGCACTCGCCATCACTGTTTTCAACGATCCGGATAAAGTCGAGTTTACCTCTTCTTCGCCGCAACAGCGATTGCCTGCACTTCAGTCCGGCGAATTCGACATCCTGCTTTCTGGCGTGACCGTAACGATAACACGCGCGTTTAAGCTAGGATTTCACTTCGGACCGACGATTTTTTACGACGGACAGGGTCTGCTCGTGAATAAATCACTGGGAGTAACCAAGGGCAGCGATTTGGATGGCGCAACCATCGGTGTTCAGAGCGGAACGACAGGCGAGTTGAATATTGCCGACTTCTTCCGCAAATCTGATCATAAATTCACTCCAGTCACAATCGAAGACAGCAATGAGTTCCTCAAGGCACTCGAATCCGGCCGTGTTGATGCGTTGACTCAAGATGCTTCGGATCTGGCATTGAGACGCACCCTTTTGAAAAATCCTGACGACTACATATTGCTGCCGGAACGCCTGTCAAAAGAGCCGTTGGCTCCAGCAATTGCTGCCGGTGATGACCGTTGGCTCGAAATCGTCAACTGGACAGTCAATGCGACCATCCAAGCCGAAGAATTCGGGATAACCAAGGACAATATCGATACGTTCCTGACGAGCGAAGACCCGGCCATCAAGCGGTTCCTTGGCACGGACCCATCGCTCGGTGAAGCGATCGGGCTGGATCCGAAGTTTGCCTATAATATCGTCAAGACACTTGGCAATTACGGCGAAATATTCGAACGGACAATCGGTAAGGGATCACCAGTTGGCTTCGAGCGCGGTTACAACCAGCCTTGGACGCAGGGTGGTCTGCTTTATTCGCCACCATTCCGCTGAGGCTAACGGTTTCCGGTGAAATGTCCGTGAGTGGAATAACATCAAAGCCGTTACCAATACCGGGCTCACCAAAGCCCGGTATTGGTTATTTCATACGTGAATGGTGGGGAAGCTATCCTGTCACACAGCTGGCAGTGCTGATCGGTCTGATCGGTATATTTTGGGTTATGGGATCGAATATGGTGCAAACCATGCACCGGCTTGGAATTCAGCCGGGCTTTGCATTCCTGAGCCAGAGTGCCAATTTCGCTATTGGCGAGAGTCTGATCGCCTATTTACCCAGCGACACGTTCGGAAGAGCAGCAATAGTAGGCTTGCTGAACACGATAGCGATTGCTGTTTCCGGCTGTTTTTTGGCAACGCTTCTTGGCGTTTCTCTGGGAATAGCACGCCTTTCCGGAAACATGCTGCTTTCAGGCTTGGTGCGCTGGTATATCGAAATCATTCGCAATACGCCTCTGCTTCTGCAATTGTTTTTCTGGAGCGCTGTTACGCACGCGCTTCCGGCTCCGCGTCAGGCGTTCAATCCAATCGGAATTCTTTATCTGAGCAATCGCGGTGTCTCGATTCCCGCATTGCGGTTGCATGAATTGTCATTGACTACACTGGCCATATCAGGCGTGTGCATTGCCGCAATCTTCGCGTTTTATATGGTGCGCCGCAAACGGGGCATACAGCATGGCATTACTGAGTTTTCCGCAATGGGCCTGCTTGCTGTTCTGGGAATTGGCCTCGCGCTGCGCCTGAGTGGGGCGAGTGTTGCGCTTGAACTGCCATTGCTGCGCGGATTCAATATAGCTGGCGGATTTAACCTGACACCTGAATTTGCAGCATTGCTGATCGGTCTGGTTGTCAATTCATCCGCAACTATAGCTGAAATCGTCAGAAGCGGTATTCAATCCGTGCCGTCCGGGCAGTGGGAGTCGGCGCGGTCTCTCGGGTTGCAACCCGGGCGTATTATGCGGCTGGTAATTCTACCGCAGGCTTTGCGGGTCATCGTGCCGTTAATGACTTCAAGCTACCTTGATCTGACTAAAAATTCGAGCCTTGCCGTGGCAATCGGGTTCCCCGACCTCGTTAGTGTTCTGAACACCACAGCAAACCAAAGCGGTCAGGCTCTTGAAGCGCTGGCGATAATCGTTTTGTCTTATCTGGCACTTAACCTGTCTGTGTCAGCGGTCATGAATAAATACAACAAACGTATCGAACAACGTGGATTTCTGCCGCGATGACTGCATTATTTTATACTGGAAGCGCTCGCCCGGTATCCCCGGAGCATTGGCAAAAATGGCGTCACGGTCTGTTTGGAACGCGATTGAATACGTTCATTACGTTGGCCACCGCTGGCTTCCTGCTTTGGATAATTCCCCCCTTGTTTCGTTGGCTTTTACTTGATGCGACATGGACCGGAAGTGCCAAGGATTGTGCAGCAGCAACCGGCGCATGCTGGGCATTTATCGGGGCAAAGCTGCGCTTCATATTGTTTGCACTCTATCCGCCGGAACTGGATTGGCGTCCCGCGCTCACAATTGGACTGATAGCACTTTTACTTGTGATCACGGGAACGCCCAGATTTTGGTCTCGGCATCTCGTTCTGTTGTGGATCGGGACAGTCGTAACTGTCTGGATGCTGATGGCCGGGACTATCATTGGACCGTCAGTGCCAACGGGGCGCTGGGGAGGATTGGCGCTGACTTTACTGATTTCGGTTGTCGGCTTTGCCTGTGCTTTTCCTGTCGCTGTGCTTCTTGCTTTGGCCAGACGTTCGAAGATGGCAGGTCTTCGGACTGTGTCGATCATCTTCATCGAGGTGGTGCGCGGCGTGCCGATGATCGCGATTCTTTATGTTGCCATGCTGCTTGTGCCCATGATGCTGCCCGGACTTTCGCCGGAGGCCTTTGTCCGCGCACAGATTGGCCTGACGCTCTTTGTCTCGGCTTATCTGGCAGAGGTCATACGTGCAGGGCTTCAGTCTGTGGCGTATGGTCAGGCGGAAGCTGCCGCATCGCTAGGATTTGGTTATTGGACCACATTGCGGCTGATTATATTGCCGCAAGCGCTACGCTCGGTGATTCCTGCACTCGTTAATTTGGCAATCGGGATATTATTGAACTCCACCTTGATAGCAGTGATTGGAATTTTTGATCTGCTGAACGCCGCAAAGAATGCTGCAAATGACCCGGTCTGGCTGGGCTTCTACGACGAGAGCTATGTCTTTGTCGGTCTGATTTATTTTGCACTTTGCTATTCGGCATCGCGCTACAGCCTCTGGCTTGAACGGCACTTGCGCGCAGCAAAGTAAGTCTCGACAATGTCATTGAGCTTCCAAAAGTATCTGGTAGCGTCCATCGTAGACGCCGAAATTAAATTCCGGTCTTTTGCCTAAACTTGGCAGAACATATCTCTACAATCCGGTTGAGATGGCCAAAATTGGTAGCAGGTTTCAACAAGGATCGGCTCTCAATGCTAAATCGTCGCCAATTGTTTCTTGCAAGCACCGTCATGCTGGTTGTCGGAGGGTTCGGCCCTGCCCAGGCCGAAGATCTAAAATTTACCATTGCCTATCAGACAGTCGTAGAGCCATCAAAAGTGCCGCAGGCTGATGGCAGTTATGAGAAAGTCACCGGCGCAAAAATCGACTGGCGAAAGTTCGATTCCGGCGCGGATGTTATCACGGCTGTAGCTTCGGGCTCGGTTGACATCGGATATGTCGGGTCCAGTCCGCTGGCTGCTGCCGCCAGTCGTGAACTGCCAATTCAGACAATTCTCGTAGTTGGGCTAATCGGCGAGTCTGAAGCGCTGGTCGCGCGCAATGGTTCCGGTGTTTCGAAGATTGCTGATTTGGCTGGAAAGAAAGTGGCGGTACCGTTTGTCTCCACGACGCATTACAGTCTGTTGGCCGCCCTGAAACATGAGAATGTTGATCCGAAAACTGTAGATATTCTCAATTTGCGTCCGCCGGAAATTGCCGCAGCATGGGAGCGCGGTGATATCGACGCCGCATATGTGTGGGACCCCGCGCTGGGGCAAATTCGCACAAATGGCACCATCATAGTGGATTCCGCTAAAGTCGCGGAGTGGGGTGCGCCTACCTTTGATGCTTGGATTGTCCGGACAGAATTCGCAGAGAAACACCCGGATGCAGTCCGTGATTTTGTCAAGACTACAGGTCAGGCATACGCCGATTATCTGGCAAAGCCGGAAGCCTGGTCGGCTTCCTCTCCTCAAGCTGAAAAGATCGGCCGTTTGACGGGAGCGAAACTGGATGAGGTACCGTCGCTGCTTAAAGGTTACGTTTTCCCGACCTTGGCAGAGCAGGCATCGGACAAGTTCCTTGGAGGCGATACCGTAAAGGCTATTGCGGCAACGTCGGAGTTCCTCAAGGAACAGGGCAAGATCGACGCTGTCCTGCCTGACTATAGCGGCTATGTCACAACGAAATATGTCAAAGAGGCAGCAGTTTCCAATTAATGGAACCGCGAGCGGGTCAATTGGAAAATTATGCCTCATCTTGCCGTTGAGAATATTTCTGTTCATTATTCCGGCCAGCAATGGCCGGCTCTGGTTCATGCGTCCACTTCTGTAAAGTCCGGCGAATTCGTTGTGCTGGTCGGTCGTTCCGGTTGCGGAAAGACTACACTGCTCAATGTCGTTGCAGGCTTGATGAAGCCAACAGATGGCACCGTCAGGGTCGATGGCAAACTTGTAACCCATCCCGGTGCGGACCGGGCCTTGGTATTCCAAAACGACGCCCTCTTTCCTTGGCTCAATGCTCGCGAGAATGTGGCGTTTGCACTCAAACTACGTGGCATCTCCCGCAAGGAGCGCGGCGAGATTGCAGACAGACTGCTTGGTCTGGTCAAGCTCGACGGGTTTGGAGACAAATCGATCTGGGAGTTGTCGGGCGGTATGCGGCAACGGGTTGGGCTTGCCCGGGCTCTGGCGGCACAGCCTGCTTTCCTGCTCATGGATGAACCTTTAGGTGCCCTTGATGCATTGACAAGGGAGCGCATGCAAACGCTGCTTCTGGACATATGGGTAGAAAGTAAAACTGGCGTTCTCATGGTCACGCACGGGATTGATGAAGCACTATTGCTTGCTACGCGTATTGTGATTCTGGCACCGGGACCCGGCCGCATCGTTCGCGAGATCGAAGTCGGGTTTGGGCGGCGCTATGCTAAGGGCGAAACAGTGCGATCAATCAAAGCCGATCCCGCTTTTGCGCGAGCGCGCGCAGAGATTGAAGACTCAATCTTCGATGGAGAAACAGTGTGACGCTCTCCATTGAAACCCAACACGACATCGCTGAACTTAAACCGGCGTCGCCGGTGACGCCGCGCGCAAAGGTGAACGAGCTTTGGAGCACACGGGCAATCAGCATTGCCACTATACTCATATTCTTCCTGGCATGGTCCCTTAGCGCATATTTCAAGCTTGTGTCTCCGGTTTTCCTTCCTTCGCCGCTGGCCGTGCTCTGGAAGTTTTATAGTGTAGCCGTGAACGGCTTTGTCGATGCAACGCTTTGGCAGCATTTAAGCGCAAGCTTGATCCGGGTGTTCGCTGCCCTGTTCTTTTCGCTGCTGGTCGCTATCCCCATTGGTATCGCCATTGGCGTGAGTAGTATCGGGAGAGGTATTTTCGATCCCATACTTGAATTCCTGAGACCAATCCCTCCACTCGCATATCTGCCTCTGGTGATCATCTGGTTCGGTATTGGCGAGTCGTCTAAAATACTTGTCATTGCGATTGCCATGCTGGCGCCCATTGCCATCTCGACTGCATCAGGTGTTCGCGGCGTTTCGCATGACCGTATCAACGCAGCAAAGACGCTTGGCGCCAGCCGCATTCAACTGGTGCTGAATGTCATTCTACCCAGTGCAACTCCCTCAATTCTGACTGGGTTGCGCATTGCGCTGGGTACGGGCTGGACAACGCTCGTCGCTGCCGAACTCGTAGCAGCGACGCGCGGCTTAGGATTCATGATTCAATCGGCCGCGCAATTTCTTGTCACCGATGTGGTGATCATGGGCATATTCACCATTGCCATTATAGCTTTCATTCTTGAAGTCGGGCTGCGACGGCTTGAGCGTTGGCTAGTGCCTTGGTCTGGCCGTGAGTAATGCTTTATAGTCGTCGGCTATCCAAATTCCACCACCACCGGTTCCGGCTTTCCAGTCTATCTTATTGAGACTGACGCCTCCGATCACTTTTCGCTCGGGTTTGAGTTCAACCGCAAATTCGTAGGCAACCGGCCGACTGCCTGCATTTGAAATTTCCTGGCATCGCTTGACCCAGTCTTTGACGTTTGATGTCGAGTAGGGGTGAGGGACGAAAGCCAGCCATTTTGCGAGCTTGAGATCGTTCAAGCCTAGCGTGAGTTGTTCGATGTCTTCCTCACGCCAAGGTCGGAGGGTAAGGCGCGAAGTTTCGATTTTGATGTCCGCCACGATACAGCCTCCTTCGTCCCGAAAGCATCACAAGCAGCCGCCAAGACTCAGCGCAGCAGGCACTTTGCTACGAAATGCAGCCACGTATCATCCCGGCGGATCGTCAGCCTCGGCAGGTTCATCAAATCGTCTTGGCTTGTTGCGCGTCGCCGTTCAGTGCCGCCAGCTACGGTATAACCTGCCTGACGCACGAGTTCCCGTACTTGGTCGTTATGATCGCCGTAAGGGTATGCAAAGGAATCGACAACATCGCCAGTGATCGCTTGCAACGCTTCCTTGCAAAGCGAGAGCTGCTCAAATGCCTGCTTTTCCGAAAGCTGGCTTAAATGCACATGGTCCATCGTATGCGCGCCCACTTCGTGGCCTGCCGAAAGCCATTGCCTGACCTGATCCATATCCATGCAGGGCGCTGGTAAAACGCCGAGTGGCTGATCCCATTCGTTCGATCCGCCGATTTGGTTGCTGACAAAAAAGTTTGTCGCGGTAAAGCCAAACTCGTGCAGGATGGGCATGGCGTTCTGATAAACATTGGTGAAGCCGTCATCGAAGGTTATAGCGGCTACCTTCCCGGTTTTCCGGCCGGTGATGTATGGCATGCATTCGCGCATCGAGAGCCCCTGAAAGCCAAGTCGTTTGAGCCATGCCATCTGACGTCTGAATGCTTCCGGACTGACGAGCATGCTTCGATAGGGAGTCTTGTGGCCCGGGGGTGTCGCGATCTGGTGATAGAGGAGGATAGGGACGGCCATGGTCACTTCCCCTCCTGACGGGAATAAGCTTTGACCCGCATGCGGTAAATCGGCCGCAATATCTCGCGCTGCAGTTTTTCAAGCAAAGGTTTTTGCTGCTGGATCGTACTGCCGCCAAGTTGCGACGAAACTTCTTTGACACCGCCGGGAACAACCGCAAGTGGCGATAGTCCGGTTATCCAATTCATCTGCAATGTCGTGTCTACCGGACGGTCAAAGGTTTCGGTGACCGCCAGCAATTGTTTGGCCGCATCGTGGCCGACAAGTTGCATCACCATTCCCAGTCCCACAGGTTTGGCCCGCAATATTCGCGTACTACCTGCGGCAAATATCTCTGGTCCGTTTTCCCGGTGCGGGCGGAAAGGGAAGCGGATAAAATCCTCGGGCCGGACAAACTCGGCAGCAGCGGCGTAAGCCTTGGCAAAATCCGGCGTTAAAGCGACATCATCTTCAAGCACCAGCCCCGCCGTGAGCTTCTGATCCACGATAGCTTGCCAGGCTTTCCGATGAGACAGGAAGCATGCGATCTCCCTGATATTGAGAGCAAACGGATAGCGCGGCGCATACAGCCCGGGCTTGTAGACACGTTGAACATCCTCGTCGGTCAAGTTTCGGGCATCCACAGCGTCGATCACGTCTGTCGGAACAGGAAGCGTTTGACTGAGCAGATCGACCTGCTGCTGCCTGTCCTTGGATCGCGACAGATGAATGATGAATGCTTTGATCACTTTGTAATCTTCACTTTAGATTTGGATTCTGCTGAATCATGGTGCCGCGACCGCAGCGCAGCCACATGGTTAGTATCGGTTTGGAAAGCTCCGTGCAACGTGAGGCTGGAGTGTTGGAAGTGTGCATTGTCGTCAACTCACTGCGGCGATGTACCGTCATCTTTCCATTCAAGGGGCGGGGTGAAAGCAACTTCAATGCCGCGCAGTGAGAATTCTTTACGCAGCCGCATCGCTTCCATTGCAGTTAGGTCTTCGGCTATGGGTTTGCCCTCATTCATCCGCTCTCTGGTATCGGCGACGCTAATGTTCAGAACTGCCGAAAGGTCAATGATTGCCTCCTTTCGGAGGAAGGGCATTGGTACCAGACGCACGGTATATTCTGTTTGGTCGAAAGCGGCGTGATCCTGATTTGTAGTCGAAACCATCCAACTGCAATTACTGCAAGTCACGTTCAGGCTCAGGCCTTGAACTGTACTTGTTAACGTATGACCGCATTCTGGACAGGACATGGTTGGAAATGTGCCATCTATGTCTTGTCAGTCAAGTGTGGCATTTGCCTGCAATCAGGCTGTATATATGAATTTCATGGGATACAGACCGCAACGCCCATACTCCGAGGTATTTTGTTGAACAACCCGATCGTCCTTTCGCCAGCGGAAAGTCGGAGCACCAGTTCCCCTGCTTTGGCGATTTTATCGCTTCTCGCTCCGATAGGCGGCGTATTGGCCGCCGTGTTGTTTGCGAGCGTAGCTGATGGCCTCGCTGTTATTGGAGGGATTGTCATTGCCATGGTCGGATCAGGCGTCTGCGGTGCCGCGCTCGCTGTCGGTTCACTTATCCGGAAAGAGCGCTGGCGCCTGTTGGGCGTTCTTGGGTTGCTGGTAAACACCGTTCCATCAATTGGGCTTTTTATCGCGATTTTGATTCAGCGGTCGCAAATGTGAGCAGGCATTCCACAAACGAAAAAGCGCCGGAGCAAAGCTCACGGCGCCTTTCTTGAATTATGCAGTCTGATCAGTTGCAGGCCGTCCAGGCAATCTGGCGGATATCTGCGCGGGAAATTCCAAGATCAGCAAGGTTGCGATCGCTGCAAAGACGCAGCTCGTGGAGATTCTGGCGGTACTGACGGTATTTCTGGATGCGATTGCGAAGGCTCATGGTTTTTACCCCTTTTATCGTGATCCTCCCTGTGACACAGCTTGCTTCAAATAATATCGATTTAAAACTGCGAATGTTGCAACGCACCATTGCGCCCACTGCATGGCACGTTACCGGGCTTTAATCGTTAATGCCTTCGCGCTATAGAAGTGTAACTGCAACATTTCCAGCGGGATACTCTCTTGTCAAAGCCAAACCTGACAACCCTGCAAAGGCTTGAGCAAATACTTGCGCATTTGAAGGAACGCCAGTCGGATGAGCGGGTTTTTACGCGGGTCTACGCTAATTCTGCGCGCCGGGAAGCTGAAGCTTCCGACAAGCGAATTCGAGGGAATAAAACACTCGGTCCGCTGGATGGGCGAATTGTTTCCATCAAAGACCTTTTCGATATTACCGGCGAGGTCACATTGGCCGGCTCCGTTATACGCAATACGGCTTTAGCGGCGGGCGAGGACGCGCTCATTGTACAAAGATTGCGTGCTGCGGGTGCCGTGATTGTCGGTAAAACACTGATGACCGAATTCGCGTTTACTGCCGTTGGTTTAAACCCGCATCATCCGGTTGCCGGCAATGCAATTGATCCTTTGCGCATTGCCGGAGGTTCTTCGACAGGCGCTGGAATATCTGTTGCCGAAGGTACGAGCGAAATTTCAATTGGCTCAGATACCGGCGGCTCGATCCGAATTCCCGCAGCTTTGAACGGCGTTACAGGTTTCAAGCCAACTGCCAAGCGTGTGCCTTTGCAAGGCGCTTTTCCGCTTTCGCCCAGTCTGGATTCCGTAGGGCCTTTGGCACGCAACGTGTCGGACTGCGCGATCACCGATTCGGTCCTGGCTGGCGAGCATCCACGGATGCTCGATAGTGTTTCCCTGGCAAATCTCCGTATCGGCGTGCCCCATGGTGTTTTGTTCGAAAACATGGAGCCGGAGGTTGAAAAGGCATTCGCCTCAGGCCTGCGGGCTTGCGAGAAAGCTGGAGCGGTTATCGTCGAGTGCTCGATAGATGATCTGATTGACGCAATGGCTCAGGCAACGTCGATAGGCTCGATTGCCGGCATTGAAGCCAGCAGGATTCATGCGGGATGGTTGCATGACAATACGCTGGATGTAGATCAGCGCGTGCAACGTCCGCTGGTGCGAAGGCTTGAGATATCCGAGTCTGACTACATAGAAATCATGATGAAGCGCCAATTGCTGGTGCGTGACATGGACCAGAGGATCAAGGCGTATGATCTCCTGGCCTTGCCAACCGTTCCGATCTTGGCGCCAACTGTCGAAGCTGTCGCCGAGCAGGAATTCTATCGCGAAACCGAGTCATTGCTTTTGCGCAATACGCAGGTTGCCAACCAGTTTGATTTGACTGCCATAAGTCTTCCGATGCCGGGATTGGCGATACCCGCAGGACTAATGTTGATGGGACAGCACGGCACGGACCGGCGTCTTCTCGCTATGGCGCTGTCTGTTGAGCGTATTCTGAGCTGATGTTTGCGGGAAGAAATACTATAAAATGAGCGGAAATATTACTCGCAATTTTCAGCGATCCAGTCAGGATGCGCATCCAATATCTTGAAGGAAGGCTTCGCCATGATCCGGCATTGTGTGTTTATTCATTTTCGTGACGACGTGCCCACGTCCGAGCGACAGGCTTGTTATGATGATCTAGACAAACTCTGTAAGCGCTTGCCGGGCGCTCTAAGTTTCAAATCCGGTGTCAATGTCAGTCCCGAGGCTGGGATGGATAAGGATTATTCCGAGGGTTTCATTCTCGATTTCACGGATGGTGCAGCGCGGGATGCATATCTCGTTGATCCTGAACATCAGGCAATTGGCGGACGCATCGTATCTTCAGCTGTCGGTGGCCCGTCCGGTGTTTTCGTATTCGATCTGGAAGTTTGACACCTATGTGCGACAGGGAATTTTTCACGAAGCTATTTGAGGCAGCGGTTAATGCTGCCGATCCCGAACGAACGATTGCATCGCACCTTCCGCCAAGACCGAAAGGCCGGACAATCGTCATCGGTGCGGGTAAAGGCTCTGCGCAAATGGCGAGTGCTTTCGAAAAGGCTTGGGCAGTTAAACACCCCGGAGCGGATGTCGAGGGTCTCGTGGTGACCCGCTATGGTTTTGGCGCTGCCTGCAAACACATCGAGATCATCGAGGCTTCCCATCCGGTGCCTGATGCTGCCGGACTTATCGCCTCGAAGCGACTTCTGGAAAGCGTATCCGGTCTGACCGCAGATGATCTCGTCATTGCACTTGTATCGGGGGGCGGGTCTGCATTACTGCCTTCACCGCCGAAAGGCATGACCATTGATGACGAGATTGCCGTCAACAAGGTGCTTCTGGCTTCGGGCGCGCCTATTTCTGCGATGAATGCGGTGCGCAAGCATCTTTCCACGATCAAGGGCGGGCGTCTTGCTGCCGCTGCGTATCCAGCCCGTGTCTATTCGCTTATCGTGTCCGATATTCCGGGCGACAACCCAGCTTTTGTGGCTTCCGGCCCAACGGTTCCTGATGAGACAACACGTGAAGAAGCGCTGGCAATTGTCAAACGTTATAGTCTCGACTTACCGCCAGCGGCTCTTAACCATCTGGGCTCCCCTGCTGCGGATGCTCCAAAGCCGGGTGATGCAGTTTTCAACAATCACGAACGCCATGTTATTGCCTCTGCCGGCGTGTCGCTGGAAGCGGCTGCCAATGTGGCCAGAGAGAATGGTGTAGCCGCGGTTATCCTTTCTGATGCCATCGAGGGGGAGGCGCGGGAGGTTGCCCATGTTCATGCAGCGTTGGCAAAGCATGTGCTTGCAAAAAACCAGCCCTTTACAAAGCCGGTGGTGATCCTTTCCGGCGGCGAGACTACGGTTACGGTGCGTGGCAAGGGCAAAGGCGGTCGCAACACCGAGTTTCTGCTGTCACTTGCGATGGATATAGACGGTGCGACCGGTATCACTGCCTTTGCAGCCGATACGGACGGTATCGATGGCTCTGAAGACAATGCCGGTGCATTTGCAGACAGTACGAGCGTAGAACGCCTGCTACGTAAGGGACATGACGCATCAGCCTATCTCAATGGCAACAATGCCTGGACGGCATTCAATGCAATAGACGATTTATTCGTGCCGGGACCGACTGGAACAAACGTCAATGATTTGCGGGCAATTCTTGTCCGTTGACGCGCTATCGCCATTATTCGATGGTCAACCGCTATCATAATGCGTCGCGTTTGATCGCCCGGCGCTGCTCAACGGCGTTTCATGCAAAGGAAAGTTGAATGCGAGTTGCATCTACCCTGATTATCCTGTCAGCAATCGTCGTAGCCGGTTGCACTAGTCCGACAAGCAGTGTTCCTGCCAACTCGCCGGTCAAGGATTTCTCTTTCGTGCCGCCGCCAAAGTCACTGACCGAACGTGCCAAGCCAGAAAAGAAGCTGACGCTCGAAGAAAGCGTGGCAAGACGCAAAGTAGAAACAGGCAAACAATAATTCGCCTGACGTTTCAATAATTTCAATGCCGTTTCATTTCGCAAGGAGTGAAGCGGCATTTTTGTTTTCGGTAACGAAAGAGGCCTTGAAACAACAAAACCCACCGCGGGAGGAGGTGCGGTGGGTTTCGTTGGTTATGGAGGGCCTTCTGGGAGGAGAAGAGACCGTCCGTTTCGACAGGGTCGGGAGGAGGTGACGCTGTCGAAAATTCCTGATTTGAAGATAACTCAACCGCCGTGATTTAATACAGACAATATTGCATAGCAGCATTGCAATTGGTGCAATGCAGCATTTCCCTTTCACTTGATCGTCAAGTGAGACTGCATCACAGCCAGTTGAAGAGGATCACGGAACACAAGCGGGCGATTATCGTTTATAATGCATTAACGAAGCTGAAAACGGCGAAAATCGCCGCGCTTTGAAAGAATGGTTGGAAAGGGCGTATCATGCACTTTTTAAGATCATCAATGATTGTTGCAACAGTCGCGTTCGTTATGCTCGCTCCCGTAACCGCTGGTCACGCTTTCAGCATAAAGGGAGCGGTCGAGACGGAAGGTGAGAGCGCCGATATCAGCAATAAGAAGTTCCAGAAAGCGGCCGTTTTGGAGGCCAAAGCTTATATCTGCGGTACCGGTACAGAGGGTAGCGAAGCGGCTATGCGGGCAGGAATGGCTGAAACCGGGTTACCTGAAGATATCGCCATCGAAGTCGTTTCAGATCTTGCATCGGGTATTATCGATCATGCAACAAAGACTGGATCAAAAAAGATGTGCGGAAAGCCAGAAGTGCAGATGTCCAGCTTCTAGACAAGAAAAGTAAGTTATTGAATGAAGTCACAGGGTTGCATGTATTCCCATAAAAATTTAAATTAATTTTATGTTAAAGCGTATATATTGAAAGAAGATCAGGCAATTTTTGATCTTTTCAAAACGTTAAATTTGGTATTAGTGTCCCGCTGGAAAATACCATCTGATTCAATGCGATAAATTTACAATTAATGACAGGTCCGCGACAGTATCGTTGGATCAATTGCTATGCTGGCAGCGGGATGTTCAATTTCTGCTGCGGTCGAGGGTTAATAGAACGTCGTGACGTTCTCTGAGATTGTGGGAGAGGAATGCATGAACAAGAGGACCAAGACATTGGAAGTTCTTAAAACAGAACTTTCCAGATTGTGCGCTCTTGCCGATGATGAAGGCTTTGAAATGATTGCTTATTTCATCGAGACTGCTATCCGCGAATCCGACGAACAGCTTTCGCAGGAAATGCGCCCGGTTGTCGGTATGGAATTACGCTTGGCTACCTCACGTACCGGGACGGCCGGATAGTTTCCTCCATCTACAGAACGACAAAATCCAAATTCAATCGACGTTCAATTTTTGTGAATCGTGAAACTACATAGCCTCATTGTGCGCCGCCTGCGGCTGCCTATATGAAGAGCATGATCCCATTATCCGTACTCGACCTTTCACCGATTGCAGCAGGCAGCAACGCTGCGCAGTCCCTTAGTAACTCACTCGATCTCGCGCAGAATGCCGAGCGCCTTGGCTATAACCGCCTCTGGCTTGCCGAGCATCACAGTATGCGTGGCATAGCCAGTGCGGCGACGGCTGTTGTCATAGCGCATGTTGCGGCGGGCACTTCGAAGATTCGCCTCGGTGCCGGGGGCATCATGTTGCCCAATCACTCGCCGTTGATGGTGGCTGAGGCTTTTGGCACGCTTGCCTCGTTGCATCCGGGCCGCATTGATCTTGGCGTTGGGCGCGCTCCCGGTACGGACCAGATCACGGCTCAGGCGCTGCGCCGCAATCTCAATCAGGACATTAATGGATTTCCGCAGGATGTGGTCGAGTTACTGGGTTATTTCAGCGAACCTCAGGTTGGACAGCACGTTATTGCGGTTCCGGGCGCCGGGCTTGAAGTCCCTGTCTGGATATTGGGTTCCAGTCTTTTCGGTGCGCAGCTTGCTGCTGCATTGGGTCTGCCTTACGCCTTCGCATCGCATTTCGCTCCAGCGGAAATGGAGCGGGCTATCGAGATTTACCGGGCGCGTTTTGAGCCTTCCCGATATCTCGACAAGCCCTATGTGATGCTCGGTCTGAATGTATTCGCTGCCGATAGTGATGATGAAGCGCGGCTTCTGCAAACATCCCAGCAGCAGGCATTTGTAAATCTGCGTACCGGAAATCCCGGTCCATTGCCTGCTCCTGTTGAAAATTACGAAGAAACTCTGGATTTGCATGCGAAGGCAATCTTGCGCCAGTCCTTATCGTGCTCGGTAGTCGGTGCAGCTCCCGCAATAAAAACAGGGGTCGAGGAGTTTATTCATCGTACCGGAGCGGACGAACTTATGATCACAGGTCATATTTTCGATCATACGGCACGCGTTCGATCATATGAAATTCTGGCAAATACAATGATCGGGCAGAGTGCAGCTTCTGCGGCCGTGAGCATGCCGGTGTGAATGTGTTTGCCACATTTATGCCATTATATTGCCCTGAAAAAACCCGATCATCGACCGGTTGAGATCGAATTTCGCAGGTGAAGTGGCGCGCATCATCAGTAGATGATCGTTCGCCAATCATCTGAAAGGAAAAACGATGCGAAAGATGATAGTGCTCGCGCTCTGCGCGGCATTCCCCTTGGCCACTTCGGCCGCCTATGCCCAGACTGCCCCGCAGACACCTCCAAGCGCTGCAGAAACAACGCCGTCTGGTGAAGCTCCGGCTCAAACCGGTGCACCGCAGATCACGACGATCAATATCGTCGATATCAATGAATTGCCCGATGCAACCAAGACACAGGTTAATGATGCGGTTGCCCAGCGAAGCGATGGCGACGTAGAGAAACTGCGTTCTTCCATCGACAAGTCGCCGGAAGTAACCGCCGCCTTGAAGGAAAAGGGCCTGACATCTGAGGCGGTGGTGATTGCCAGCCTGGATTCAAAAGGCCTTCTGACACTCGTTACCAAAAAGCCGAGTTAAACAGTTCCAGAGAATGTTCTTTGCCTCCAGCAAAGCAAGTAAATGCGGCCGGTAGTTTCCGGCCGTATTTCTATGCCTGATTGCCGAGTTCGACAGCCCGTCTATGTGCAGCAGCAACCGCTTCTGATACCAGCTTTTTTAGCCTGTCATCGCCCATCAGCACATCCAATGCAGCGGCGGTTGTTCCCTTGGGACTTGTCACCTGTTCGCGAAGCCTGGTTGGTGTATCCTCGCTCGAAGCAGCCAGTGCACCGGCACCGAAAACGGTCTGCATCGCCAGTATTTCCGCAGTCTTTCGCTCAAGGCCGGCATCAACAGCTGCTTCGGTCAAAGCTTCGATGAAATGGAACACGTAAGCCGGTCCAGATCCTGAAACGGCCGTGGCAGCATCAATCAGGCTTTCATCATCTACTGCGGCAACAGCCCCGCTGGTTTCAAGCAGCTTGTCGACAAAAACTGCATCACTGTCTTTCACGTGCGCGTTGCGGAATGTGACGATCATCCCTTTGCCAATTGCAGCCGGTGTATTGGGTATCGTGCGAATGATCGCCGCGTTAGCGCCAAGATGCTCTTCGAAGAACGCAACCTTTATGCCTGCGGCTACGCTGACAAATGTGGAAGTGCCAGTAAATCGCTCATAGGCCGGGAGCACGTCGCGCATCACTTGAGGCTTTACTGCGACTAGAATAATGCGCGGTGCCAGATCATCTTCGATCCTTGACGCATCGGCTACGGCATTCACACCGAGCGTTGCGGCGCGCTCAAGCAGTGTTGGCGTGGGCTCGACAACAGTGACTTGGCCCGGTTGCAATATACCAGCGTCCAGCCAGCCCTTGAGCATGGCAAAACCCATATTGCCGCAACCAACCAGAACCACATTGTCAACCATTGTCTCTCTCCATTTGAACAGGCGGCACTTTGATCCGGTCGCAAGCGCCGGGTCAACAGTCTTCAATCAAAATCAGGTGCGTGAGGGCAGTGGAATCCGTGCTGTCATGCGCAGGCCAAAACACGCCATGACCACCAGCAACCAGACCGGATCGGCCCGGCGAAAGAAGAAGCTTTCAAGAAACGCGTTCATCAGCGAGAAAGTCAGGCACATCATGAAGAAGTCGGAGAGGTAGATATTCTCACGTTTTCTCAATGTTCGGACATAGTCCACAAGCGGCAGCAATACGAGGACGATTATCGCGCAGACCAGTGCGGGGACACCCATTGCAATGGCAATATCGAGATAACCATTATGAGCATGCACGATACCGCGCACGTCCCAATCAAGATAATATGGTGTTTCCGCCTGCCGCACGACTGGTGCTTCCCAGAAACTTTCGAGACCATAACCGCGCCACGGCGTCTCACTGAGCTTCTCAAGCCCGAATTGCCAGATTGATGTACGCCCGGTGAAGGTCGCATCGGCACCCATTTGCAGCAATAGGTCGTGTGTAGGAGGAAAAAACAGCGTTCCAATGGTGAAAAAGAAAAATCCGGCAAGTGCCGCCGCAATGAGCAGGGCAGTCAATATCCGTAACCCGAACAGGCCGGGCAGCATGACAAGCAGAATGACCATTGGAACGAGTGCCGTCGAGGTCTTCGACCCGGTATGAGCAACGAACAACAATGCGAATGCAAGAATAGCAATGCCGCTGTTTCGCCAGCCACGCCGGATGAGATAAATGCCGCCAAACGAAAATGCAGCCATCACTGGCCCGGCAACATTCTTATGGGCGAAAATGCCCCGCCACAGTCCGGCATGTTCTGATTCAATTTCACTGGCGGTGTGCTTGGCCAGATCGGGGAAGATGACGAGGCCTATGTAGGAAAGGGCAAGAACGGCTGTCGCGGCAATGACCAGCGCCAGCGAAAATCCGTCCATGTCAGGTGGTAGCGAAAGAACCGCTATGACACAAAGGACGCCAATCACCGTAAAAATCACAGCGCGTTGTGCAGCGCCGGGATCAACGGCGACCATGGTAGAGAGAAACAGGAAGCCGAACATGACGATCCACATAGGGCTTAATAGCGCCCAGAGACGTTGCGGATTGGCGAACAGGATCATTGCAAGGATCGAGATGCCTCCCAATGCTCCGAATCCAAGCTGATTAACGACGTCGCCGCCGCCGCCCGCTATGGCAGTGCTTGCCGGCTGGAAAGGCCGGAATGAAACGAGCAGGATGCATAGGATAAGCGCGGCGAGCAGACTCGCCGCCAGTCGTGTCGGAATCACCAAAGAGGTATCAGTTCTTTTCAGGTTGCCGATATTGCTCATTCGAATATCCGAATTCTGCCAAAACGCGGCCAAGCCCAATGTAAATCTGATAAACGCCGATGGACAGAGAACCCGTTTGCACCGTCTTCATCACTGCACGAAATGGCGAAACAGCGAGAAGAGCCAAGCTCTTCAAAACCGTCTTCAATTTACCGAAAGGCTCATTGGCGCGTTTGCGTTTTTCAATAAGGCTTGAAATAACGCCGTTACGCAAAGCCCTTGCTCTGATCCAGTTGGCTTCGACGCGCCGCGCAGGGACGGTCTCGTACACCGGCGCTTCCGCGCACCAAGCGATTTTAAAGCCCTTTACCACGCTGCGACTGATGAAATCTGAATCGCCGCCGCCCATGAAGTTGAAAGTGAGGTCGAGAAAAGGGAAAGGCATTGCCTCAAGCACATTGCGCCCAACCAGCAGGTTCCCCGATGAGTAGATGATTGGCACACGTCCGGTAGTGTCATAATGCGGGCTGAACACAGGGTGACTGGCCCATATCTGATGTTCCGGCTTCGCGAACATCGGGATTTGAGGGCCGCCAACAAAATCGACGCTGTATAGCTCACGTGTCTTGCAGAGATTCTCAAGCCAATGCGGGTCCGCGATCTCATCATCGTCGATCACCACCAATGATTTGAAGTTCGGAAATATTTGGAGCGCTGTCTGCCACCCTGCATTGTAAGCATTACAATTGCCGCGATCATGGGCAATGATCAGCAAACCACGATATTCACCGCTTTCGAACAATGGCGCGGCAGCCGCTGCACCTTCGCGCTTCTCAGCCTCGTTCTCCATGACGATGATCGCAAAAGCCCGATCTGTGATCTGTGCTTTCAGCGAAGTCAGGGTCTTCAGCAGATGATCGGGCCGCTTGAATGTTGGCAGCGTGACAACAACCTCGACCGCTTCCGGCGATAGGCCGGGCGACTGTGTAACGATGGTTATGTTGTCGTGGCCGCTTAATTTCATCACAGAACTATTTATCCGTTAATTACTATAAGAAGATATAGAGGACACTTGTTCAATATTTCATTACGTTTGGGACAGAAAACCCGATAATGAGTCTGCATGCACATAGTTTTTGTCACCTCTATCGTCCCCGACGGTAAACCGGCCACTGGATACGAGATCGCCAACAAGGCAATTATCGATGGGCTGAGGCGTGCTGGTGTGAAAGTCACTGTAATAGGCTTTGTCTGGCCCGGAAGCGCACCTCTCGACCCGGAGAATACCATCCTTTTAGGTGAGGTCGACGTCCGCAACGACACGGCAAGTTTCAGTCAGAAACTGCGTTGGCTGGGTAAAGCCGTGCTCGCTGGCTTGACCGTATCTTCAGTCAAGTTGCGCATTATCACCAAAGAAAAATTCAAGGAAGCACTGGCTTCGGCTGAGCCGTTTGATGCCTATGTGCTGAATGGCGTTGCTCTCGCAGGTGCTTTCGAGGATTGCTTTACGGGTAAGCCGCAAATATTCATCGCACATAATGTCGAGCACCGCTCGGCACGCGAAAATGCCGATGCAGCTACAAGTATTGTGCAGAAATATCTGTTCAGTCGTGAGTCCCGGCTTTTGGCCGGATTGGAAAAGCGCCTGTGCGACAGCGCATCATTTGTCTTTACCTTGGCCGACGAAGACATCACGGCGTTGCAACTTGAGACAACCGGACGTGCAACAGCCCTACCGCTGGTGACAGAAGCAGACACCACCAAAATGTCAGATCGCAAGATTGAACGTGATCTCGGATTGATCGGCACATGGACATGGCAACCCAATCGGATCGGCCTGGAATGGTTTTTGCGCGAGGTTGCACCGCACCTCGACAAGGATATTGGCATAACGGTTGCAGGTAGTACTCCAGCCGATCTTAAAGCTGCATGGCCAAAGGTCAATTTTGCGGGACGCGTGCCGGATGCAACGGATTTCGTTCGCAGTTGTGCGGTGATCCCGCTCATCAGCCGCGCGGGGACCGGCGTGCAGTTAAAGACAATCGAAACTTTCGAACTTGGCCTGCCAAGTGTTGCAACGGCGCTTTCCGTGCGCGGTATTGCCGATGTGCCGGATAATTGCGTTGTGGCGGATGATCCGGTTGCCTTCGCCAAAGCTGTCAATCAAATGGTTGATAGAGTTCGGGGTGGTGAGGATATGACCCGCTCCGGTGAGGCCTTCCGGGCGGCACAGCGTGCGCGGTTTGATCGCCAGATCAAACTTGGCCTCGACCGGGTTCAGACGGGGAAATGAGCGAAACCGCCCCGCTCATCCGCCGCTCCATTCTCGGCGTTCCTGTCGTTGCTCTGCCATGGCAGGATGCCATTGATCTGATGCGCAATCGTATTTCAGACAAGAAATTCACACTGGTCACCTGGCTTAATGCCCATAACGCAAATGTTGCCCAGACGGACGCCGGGTTTCGCAAAGCGCTGGAAAGTTTTCTGGTTCTTCCCGATGGTATCGGTGTCGATATCGCTTCAAAAATTCTGCATGGCTCGTCGTTTCCAGCCAATTTGAACGGTACGGATTTCACCCCCGCCATATTGCAAGCCGAAACCAATCCGCTGCGTGTCGGGCTTATTGGTGCGAAACCGGATGTCGTTCAAAAAGCAGCAGACAGGTTCAAGGAAATTGCTCCACAGCATGACATTCGCGTGATTAGCGACGGGTTTTTTAGTGCGAACAATGAGTCGGATGTTCTGCAATCATTGAAAGACTTCGCTCCTCACATCCTTCTTGTGGCGATGGGCGTTCCGCGTCAGGAAATGTTCATGGCGCAAAGGCTTTCGCCAGAGCACTGCACGCTTGCCTTTGGCGTTGGTGCATTGTTTGATTTCATGGCTGGTGTCGTGCCGCGCGCGCCACCTCTTGTCCAAAAACTACGCTTTGAATGGCTTTATCGTCTGGCTCAGGAGCCGGCACGTTTATGGCGGCGCTATATTGTAGGCAACCCGCTTTTTCTGTTACGCGTTATGCGAGCAAAATTGAGGGGTCGCAATTGAAGAATGCATTGGTCACAGCAAGTTATGCGCCGGATTTTCGGCGCTGCCAATTGCTGTGCGAGACCATTGACCGTTTTGTGACGGGCTATACCAAGCATTACATTCTTGTCGAACATCGCGATGTTGCCTTGTTTAAACAACTCGAAACGTCCAATCGCATCGTTATTGACGAAAGTGATCTGTTGCCGGGTTGGATAAGGCCATTTCCAGACCCGACGAATTTCGGTCGCCGGCGTATCTGGCTGTCGCCAAGAACCATGCCACTACGCGGCTGGCACATGCAGCAGTTCCGGCGTATCGCAATCGCCAAACATACGGACGACGATGCACTTATCTACATCGATTCCGATGTGACTTTTCTCAAGCCATTCGATTGCTCGCAATTCTGGCATGAAGAAGAAATGCGTCTGTTTCGCCGCGATGGCGACCTCCTGCGACCGGTTCCCGGTGATCAACTCATCTGGTCGGGAAACGCCGGAAATCTGCTCGGGATTACTCCAGTCAATCCTGCCGGGCACGATTACATCGGAACGTTGATTGCCTGGCGGCGCGATTCCGTAATTGGCATGTGTGATCTCATAGAAAAGCGTAGTGGCAGGCATTGGGTGGCTGCCATCGGCCGCACACGCAAGTTTTCAGAATGCATGATTTATGGCCGCTATGTAGATGAAGTATTGAAGGTCAAAGGCCATTATCATGATGGCAGGGAGTTCTGCCGAATCCATTGGTCAGCACCTGCACCGACCGATGCCGAATTGGTAAAGTTCGTTGAGGAAATGGCGCCTTATCAGGTTGCCATTGGCATCCAGTCATTTCTCGGTGACGGCACGGATCGTATACGCAAGCTGTTCTTCTAAACCCGGCGTGCTGGTTTTTTGATAGCTCTGTAGGTGAGTAGCGTAGAAGCAAAGTAGATGACAGCAAACATGGCGTTCAGCCAGATCAGCCAGTCATTTACCTCCAGAAATGTCACCAATAGCCAGGATAACAGCCCGGCTTTTATAATTCCGAGCACTGCAAGATTGATAGCCCGTAAACCAGACTGACCGCGCGCGTACAAAATTTCGGCTTGATATTCGATGAGATTGCGCAAGCCGGGCACAAGTAAAACCAGCGGCAGAAGGGCAACGACAGATGCAACATTGTCGCCCAACGCTCGCGGAAAAATATGCAGGAAGAGCGCAAGCGCTGCCAGCCCCAAAGTAGACACAAGAAATACACCGAATTCCAGCCCGCCCCGGATCTTCATCGATTTCAGCATGTCTGGCGTGCGCATGAGCTTTTGTACAAGCATCATGTTAAACGAACGCACGGGCAGGGCGGTCAGATCGACGAGACGCATGATGATTGCATAAACGCCCGCCGTCTGTGGTCCACCGACAGCCAGTACCAGCAGTTTGTCCATTTCAGACTGAACGTAGAAAAGTACTTCTGCTCCGGTGACTGCAAACGAGTCGCTGAGCCTGCGGCGGTAGAGTTTTGGCACCAGCCGCAACCGCACTCTTGGATAGAAAAAAAGTACTGCGATGATCAAGGCAAAGCCATTCGCGCCTGCATACCACCAGCTCCAGATGGCAAGATTGGTAACGCTGGAAAAGGCGAACAGAACAGCTGCCGCAGCCCTTAAAGCAGTACCGATAGTGACGAGCAGTGCTGCACGACCAAAACGGTTCAGCCCGTTGTTGACGACGACCACTACTTCAAGCGAGCGCCATAGCAAGGCTTCGGCGGCCACGATTACCGCAAAAATTCCAAGGGGCAGGTCAGCGCCGAAGAATACAAGATGAGCTAGGTAAGCTGCCAGCAGGAATACCGGCAGGGATATAACAACAGCGGCGAGAAACCCGCCGGTATATGCGCCGATAAGTTGTGGCTTGACTGTGGAGATACGATAAAGCGGCGAGACAAAACCGAATGATACAAGCCGCGAAAGTACGACACCTGTGGCAGATGCGGTGGCGAATAGTCCAAACTCTGCAATCGTCAGCGTGTTTGCCAGCGCTACGAAATAGGCGAGCGATATAACCAGCCGCCCCGCCGATCCGCTGATCACCGAGAAATAGTCGCGGATGAGCCCCGCATTGGCTTTGATGTGCCGAACGACCAATTTCATATCCTGCGTAAAAACGTTCGCATCATCTATCGTAAAAGGTTTAACGGCTGGTATTGTACTGGTTGTAAATGCTCATTTGTCATTTTAACTTCCTATTTTTCTCGGCTGCATATTCTCAAATTATATCATATAGGCTATATTTAATGAATTGGACTGTGGAAGTACTAAGCTCGGCGGAAGCGGAGTTGGACGCATTGCCACCCGGTTTGCAGGCGCGGTTAATCCGCCTGATGGAAATGGTCGAAAGCATTGGGCTCGATAGTATGCGAGAGCCACATGTGAAACATATTGATGGAAAATTGTGGGAGCTTCGCGCCAAGGCAGCGGAAGGAATAGCTCGGGGTCTGTATATAGCTGTCGCGGGAAGACGAGTTGTGATTTTACATGTGTTCGTAAAAAAAAACGCAGCGGACACCACGAAGTGCTCTGGCTCTAGCCTATCAACGGATGAAGCAGGTGGAAATATGAAAACTCTCGGGGAACTGAAGAAGAAATATGTAAAAGATCCCGAATTTCGCAAACATTATAAGCAGGCAGATCGGGAATATGCAGTGATAGAGCTGCTTATCCGTACGCGAACCCAAGCAAAACTATCGCAAGCCGAACTTGCCAAACGGATGGCTACCACGCAGTCTGCGATTGCAAGATTGGAGGGAGGCAAAGTTTCCCCTTCAATTGCAACATTGCGACGATATGCTGAAGCTACGGGATATGAATTGCGTGTCGATATGACTCCCCTATAAGCTTGGAGTCGTCATGATCATTAACGATTTATTTTCCATAGAAGTTTAATCTGGATTAACCGTGGATGTCGCATCCGCGATTGATCGCATTTGAGTCGGGATGTTGGAGTTCAGTTGCGGATGACTAGTCGTGAAAACGAGACGGTAAAGCGGCGCTCGCTTCTCTCGTTTGCCAGCGAGCAGGGCCCGGAGGCGCAGACAACGCCTGTCGAGCCGACTTCGTCGGTTCGCAACGAGACCAACCTCGACCATTATCACAGAATGCGCACTTTGCGTCTCGCTGCGGAAACGGACGTTTTACCTCCGCCGGTTGATACCTCTGAAGATCTCGGCGATGAGGAGGCACAGCAGGACGCTATAAACCGTATGCGTGCGGACATGGCTGCGATCAAGGCAGAGCTTAATCGCCGTGTCGATGCCGCCGAGAGTGAAGTCCGCATGCCCGCCGCTGCCTATGAAGATCTGTTGCCGAAAGACGAACCTGCCCCTGCAGCCTCCATCCCCATAATCGCCGAGCCCTTACCCCCAGAGCCAGTGATGTTCGAGAAACCAGTATCGGCTCCTTTACGGCGGCCACAACCAGTTCGGGCAGAGCCTCAAAAAACTACCTATCAGGACGATGAGTGGAGGCCATTGGTCGATCCACGTATTGTCATCAACAGGGTTGGCCGTTCCAAGTCGTTGATTGTCGCAACAACAATTATCGGAACATTGCTGGGCGTTGGTTATGCGATGACGCTGCCGAAGCTTTATTCATCAACAGTTGAGGTGCTGGTTGATCCACGCGACCTGAAGATTGTCGACAAGGAAATATCATCGAACCAGTTGCCTCTGGATGCCTCGCTTGCCGTCGCTGAAAGTCAGCTGCGTATTATCCAGTCAAGCAGTGTACTAACCAAGGTCATTGACAGGGCCGGGCTTGCCCAAGATCCGGAATTCAATGGCGATCTGAAGGAACGCGGATTCATTGCTACCATACGCGAGCTGTTTTCGACCGATAGCACTCCCGATGCGACGACACGCGAAACATTGCTCCTGCGCAATCTGTACGAGCATCTCAATGTCGAGCGCAGTACGAAGAATTACATCTTCAACATCACCGTGGATTCGCGCGATCCTGAGAAATCCGCGCTTATTGCCAATACTGTGTCAGATGTCTTCCGCGAGGAGCAGAACAATATTCAATCGGATACTGCACGACGCGCGACCGAGGCGCTGACGGGTCGGTTGAATGATCTGCGTGCCGGTGTCGAAGAGGCCGAAAATGCCGTGCAGAAATTCAAAGCGGAGAATGATCTCGTCGATGTGCAAGGCCGGCTTATCAGTGATGATGAAATCTCGCGTACCAATGACGAACTGACCGCAGCACGCAACCAGACAATCCGGCTGAATTCGCAGGCGGCATCTATCCGCAGCACATCTGTCGATGGTGTACTCGGCAATACATTGCCGGAAGAGTTTCGCTCTGGCGTCATAGTGGCGCTTCGCTCTCAGTATGGCGCTTTGAAACAGCAAGCCGATGGCTTGGCTACCAAACTGGGACCCCGCCACCCGCAGCTTATTCAGGCGCAGTCGCAGGTTAGCGGCATTCGCACTGAAATCCGTAACGAGTTGCAGCGGATTGCTTCCTCGGTGCAGACGGAACTCAAGCGTTCCCAGCAGCAGGAACAGGAATTGACTGCCCGGTTAAACCAGTTGAAAGCCCGGACGGCTTCAAACAATGAAGACATGGTCAAGCTGCGCGAACTGGACCGCGAAGTTGCGGCCAAGCGCGAAGTTTACGAGGCTTTTCTTCTGCGAGCCAAGGAAACGGGCGAGCTTGAAAGCGTAAACACCGCCAATATTCGTGTGATATCGCCAGCGCGACCAGCGCTTGAAAGTAGTGGCGGATCGCGCAAGATGGTTGCCATTGCAGGGCTGTTGGGCGGCCTTTTTGCCGGTCTTGGCATAGCCGTCCTGCTTGGCATGATAGAGAGTTTCCGTGCGGGAAACCGTAGCGAAACTTCGCCTACGGACCCGTCTCCTGAAAGTAATGGAAAGCGGACAACTCCGGTTGCCAATGATACGCCTTCGCCAGAGAAATCTCGCCTTCGCGCCGCGATCCAGCGTGCGCAAAACCGCAATGCTTCTGCGGCGCTCGATGAAATTGCGGAAGACGAAGCGGCTGTTGCAGAGTTTCTCTATGCCTATGCCGACGCTCATCTTGCACCGCGCCAGCACGATAATTCCAACATAGAAGATATGCTGGCGGACATCGCGGTCTTGCGGGAAATACTGCGCGAAGAGGCTGAGCGGCAAACTGCCTGACCGCTTCCGGCTCTAATGCAGTCTCGGCGTCGGGCCTTGCCCTTTATCGTCTATGACATAGCCGCGATAGAAGCGATCAAGCGTAAACGGTACGGATAATGGGTGTGGTTCATTCTTTGCAATTGTCCAAGCAAAGCATTTGCCGGAAATAGGCGTTGCCTTGAACCCGCCATAGCACCAGCCGGTATTCAAATACATGCCTGGCAATGGCCCCGTTGTTATGATGGGCGAACCATCCATGCTCATATCCATGATCCCGCCCCACGAACGGAGTAGTTTGACCCGAGCAAGGGCCGGGATAAGCGCAACGAATTCGCTCATCACATCTTCGACGACTGGAAGATTGCCACGTTGCGCATAGGAGTTGTAACCGTCAATATCGCCACCGAAGACCAGACCACCCTTGTCGGATTGACTGAAATAAAGGTGCCCGCCACCGAAGGTGGCAACCGTATCGACGACGGGTTTCAGTGCTTCCGATACGAAGGCCTGCAACACATGTGATTCCAGCGGCAGCCGGTCGATACCGGCCCTGCGCATCAGTTCGCTGGTGTTACCTGCTACGGCACAGCCAACCTTCTTGGCATTGATCGGACCCCGCGTTGTCATGACGCCGGTAACAGTGTCGCCGTCTTTCAGAAAGCTCGTTACCTCACAGTTTTCGATGATATCAACGCCAAGCTGGTCGGCAGCACGCGCATAGGCCCAGACGACTGCATCGTGGCGGGCAGTACCTGCGCTACGTTGCATCAACCCGCCAATAATGGGGAAACGCGCAGAATTGCTGATATCAAGACCGGGTATCAATTTCTTGATCTGGGCCGGGTTCATCAATTCCGCATCAATACCATTCAACCGCATCTGGTTGCCGCGTCTTGCATATACATCCAGTTGCGGCAGGCTATGGGCGAGGTTGACGACCCCACGCTGTGAAAACATCACATTGTAATTGAGATCATGAGACATGGTTTCCCACAACTTCATCGATGCTTCGTAGAAATGCTGGTTCTCGGAAAGAAGATAGTTGGAACGTATCGCGGTGGTATTGCGGCCGATATTGCCTGAGCCGAGCCAGCCTTTTTCCACGACAGCGATGTTGCGAATGCCATGTTCCTTGGCGAGATAGTAGGCTGTTGCAAGTCCGTGGCCACCACCAATGATGACCACATCATAGGCAGGCTTCGGATCAGGTTTGCGCCAGGCGGGTTTCCAGTCCTTGTTGCCATTGAGGGCATTCTTGAGAAGGCTGAAGGCTGAATAGCGCATTTGGATTCCCGGATTCGAATTTTCAGTAGATCATGCTTGGATTCATCCCTTTAGCCAAGCCCTGCTGCGTATCATCGCATTGCGGTTCTGCATCGCTTTCGCTATTGCGTCAGGGAACGCCGTTCTGACGGTATTGTTCGGGCGCAAAATCAAGAGAATGGCGCTCAATCCGCGAAGTACAGTTCCAGGAGCAGCACATGGCAGTGACGATCAATGGCAGGGAAATTGCCGAGGACGTGGTATCGAAGGTCAAGCTATTTGCTGCCGAACTGATCAAGGATAGTGGGATAACGCCGGGTATTGCGGTTGTGATTGTCGGCGAAGATCCTGCAAGTCAGGTCTATGTTGCATCGAAGGGTCGCAAGGCGCGCGAGTGCGGATTTCACTCCGAACAGCATACATTATCGGCCGAAACCTCCGAGGAAGATCTCGTGGCACTGGTGGAGAAGCTCAATGCCGATCCGCAGATACATGGCATTCTCGTACAACTTCCTTTGCCAAAACACATAGATTCCGGCCGGATCATCCAGACGATTTCGCCTGATAAGGATGTGGACGGATTTAATTTCATCAATGTCGGAAAACTTGGCACGGGTGAAATTGGCACGGCTTTCGTCCCTTGTACGCCAACCGGCGTGATGCTGCTGATAGAGCGCATCAATGGCAGAGACCTGTCAGGATTGAATGCGGTTGTTATCGGGCGGTCGAACATTGTGGGTAAGCCCATCTTCAATCTCCTGTTGGCGCATAACGCGACAGTGACCATAGCTCACAGCAAGACGCAGGATTTGGCCAGCATTTGCCGGACTGCAGACATTCTGGTCGCAGCTGTAGGCCGATCGCAAATGGTCAAAGCCGATTGGGTGAAACCGGGCGCAACCGTCATAGACGTTGGCGTGAATCGTATTCCGGCACCGGAGAGAGGTGAAGGAAAGACGCGGCTTACCGGCGACGTCGATTTTGAAGGCGTATCGGAAGTTGCAGGCGCAATCACACCCGTTCCGGGCGGTGTCGGCCCAATGACAATTGCCATGCTGATGGTAGCGACGCTTGTTGCTGCCTATCGCTCAGTGGGCAAAAATCCGCCACGTTTCTGATCAGTTTGCTCAAATAGGGAATCCCGTTACAACAGCGCATGGCCGAAGCACTCAAGGTCGGCAGAACCTTTGCCTTTCTGCTCGTTGACAAATTTCCGATGTTCAGCCTTGCCGCTGCCATCGATACAATGCGCACGGCCAATCGCATGTCCGAGGAGCTATTTTATTCGTGGATAACGGTTTCGGCGACCGGGGCTGCAGTGACGGCATCAAACGGTCTGCAGATCAACGTGGAATATGCACTCGCCGATCTTCCGGCTGCCGATATCTTCTTTATTTGTGCAGGATTGACCACCGAATTCGACGATAAACCGAAAGTTATTGCAACTCTTCGCAATCTCGGGCGGCGCGGAGCATCGCTTGGAGGGCTGAATATCGGCAGCTATATTCTGGCCGAAGCGGGTCAGTTGGAGGGGCATCGCTGCACGATCCATTGGGAAAATCGCGCCGGTTTTCAGGAGCGGTTTCCCCAGATCGAATGCACAGGCAATGTCTTCGAGATTGATCGCAAACGCTACACCTGCGCAGGCGGCACAACCTCTATTGATCTCATGCTTGAAATCATAAAGCAGGATTTCAGTCCGACGCTTGCCAACGAAGTGGCGAACCAGTTCCATCATGAACGCATCCGTTCACAGACGGATCGCCAGCGCATCGGGCCGGAACGTGACCTCACGGGCAAGTCAGAAAAACTGCGCAAGATCGTTGAACTTATGGCTGATAATCTTGAGCAGCCTAAATCGGCTGTACGTCTGGCCAAGGCGGTTGGATTATCCGTGCGACAGGTGGAACGGTTATTCCTGCGCCATCTCAATATGACACCCGGCCGTTATTACATGAGCCTGCGCCTTGAGCGTGCACGCGAACTTTTGCGCCAGACCCATTCGCCAATTTTGGACGTGGCGCTGGCGACCGGTTTCACATCGCATTCCTATTTCGCGCAGAGCTACCGCGCTCAATTCGGGCGCTCACCTTCCGACGAACGCCGCACCAATTATTGATTTTTCGCAACGCCAATGGTCTCGAGATCGGTGAGCGTAAAACCAGCATCTTTGGTCAAAATTGGTGCGCGATGGGATTTCGCTGTGGCATAGTGGAAGCAATCAGCTAGATTGAGCGAACTGTTTCTATCGTTGATGGGGTAGCGATGCCGTCCGTATTGATCAAACGCCTCCAATGCTCGGGGTAAGTCGTCATTAGTTACGGGCAACGTTTGTATTTTGGTAAGGGCAAGAAACTTGCTGACCCTAGCCTGTGAGTCGGTCATGGATATCCCCGTCTTTTTTAAAAGTGCGACGGTAGTTTCCCATACGGCAATGACCGACGTAATCAGTTTTTCTGATTTTGTACTGTCAAGCTTTGCAACAAAATCTGTATATCCAGGTTCTTTGGTCAAGATAGCGACCATGACCGAGGCATCCACGAACATCAGTAATCGCCACTTAGTTCGTCAAAAAATGCTTTGTCTAGTTTGACGCCAGTGTCGGGATAGGCTGCAATTTCATCAAGCAATGGCTGCAGACGTTTTAGCAAAGGAGTTTCTTTTTCCGTTCTGAGCAACTCTTTTTCCAGAGCGATCTTCACCGCCTCGGTCTTGCTAATATGTTTGCGAGCCGCGAGCTTTGTCGCGAGCTGATTGACTTCCTCATTGCGAATGTTGAGTGGCATAGCGATTCCTCGTGTGTAGACATAATATAGTAGTGTCTACACATTCATGCAATGCTACTAAAGTCCAAACACCGAAGCGCCTGCGTCTGCACGTCCAACAACATTGCGGAACGATGCGAACAACTCACGTCCCATGCCGTATCCATTATGGCTCATATCGCCTACCGCAGCGGGGCGTGCTGCCAGAACTGCCGGGTCTTCAAGCACATCCAGCGTTCCGATCTCTGCGTCCAACCTTACAATGTCGCCATCGCGGATTTTGCCGATGATTCCGCCGTCCAGCGCTTCCGGTGTCACGTGAATTGCCGCCGGCACCTTGCCGGATGCGCCCGACATGCGACCATCGGTTACAAGCGCAACCATATGGCCACGATCCTGTAAAACGCCGAGCGCAGGGGTTAGCTTGTGCAATTCGGGCATACCGTTGGCACGCGGCCCTTGAAAGCGGACGATTGCCACGAAATCGCGGTTGAGTTGTCCAGCCTTGAAGGCATCCTGCAATGCCGCCTGACTGTCAAACACCAGAGCAGGCGCTTCAATAATGTGGCGGTCAGCCTTTACAGCTGAAGTCTTGATCACGGCTGTGCCGAGATTGCCTTTGAGCATCTTGAGGCCGCCAGTCACCTGAAATGGCGCTGCACAGGTCGAGAGGACTTTCTTGTCGGCGCTCTCGGCGGGAGTAGGGGCGCGGACAACGGTACCATTCTCGCCAAGCTTGGGTTCGATTGTATAAGCGCGCAATCCATCGCTGCCGCCCCAGACCGTCTTGACGTCTTCGTGCAAAAGCCCACCATCCAGCAATTCGCGGATGATGTAACCCATGCCGCCTGCCGCATGGAAATGGTTCACGTCCGCGAGGCCGTTCGGATATACGCGGGCAAGCAGTGGCACCACATCGGAAAGGTCGGAAATATCCTGCCATGTCAGCTTGATGCCCGCTGCTGCCGCCATCGCCACAAGATGCATCGTGTGATTGGTGGAGCCGCCGGTTGCATGCAGGCCGACCACACCATTGACGATCGTACGCTCGTCGATCATTTCGCCGACAGGCGTGAATTCATTGCCGAGCGCCGTTATCGCCAGCGCACGCCTTGCGGCTTCGCGGGTCATTGCATCGCGCAAGGGAGTGCCCGGATTGATGAACGATGAACCCGGCATATGCAGGCCCATGATCTCCATCAGCATCTGGTTGGAATTGGCCGTGCCGTAGAAGGTGCAGGTGCCGGGTCCGTGATAGGATTTCGACTCCGATTCCAGCAGCTCCTCACGTCCGACTTTACCTTCCGCATAAAGCTGGCGGGTCTTGGCTTTCTCATCATTCGGGAGACCTGTGGTCATTGGGCCAGCGGGAATGAACACGGCTGGCAGATGACCAAAGGTCAGCGCGCCGATGACCAGACCCGGCACGATCTTGTCGCAAACACCAAGATAGACCGCAGAGTCGAACATATCATGCGAAAGTCCTATGGCGGTTGCCATTGCTATAACGTCGCGTGAAAACAGCGATAGTTCCATACCGGGCTGGCCTTGTGTCACGCCATCGCACATGGCTGGCACACCGCCTGCAACCTGCGCAACGCCGCCCGCTTCCTTCACCGCCTGTTTGATCAGGTTCGGATAGGTTTCGAAAGGCTGATGTGCGGAAAGCATGTCGTTATAGGAAGTGATGATGCCAACGTTTGGCACGACATCACCTGCCAGCGCTTCCTTGTCAGAAGGGCTGCAAGCTGCAAAACCATGCGCAAGGTTGGCGCAGGCGAGTGCGGAGCGCTTCGGCTTGCGCGAGGCGGCCTCACGCAGATGATCGAGATACACATCGCGCGTCGGCTTTGACTGTTCGCGGATGCGATTTGTAATGCTTTTCACCCGTTGCATGACGGTCATGTGTTCTCTCCTTGTAGCGCTTGCCGGGGAGTTTGGGAGCCTCCCGGCGATCACGCATCCGGACGCTTACGGCGCCCAGAAAATCTCAAGATCGATCGGCTCATAGCGCAGCACGGCACGGATTGGCATATCTTCGATCCTGCCATCGCCGAGCGCTGATTCCAGTGTTGTCATCTTGCCTGCGCCTTCGATATGCAGCGCAACAAAACCGGCTCTCACAATGACCGGCAATGTCAGTGTCAATCGCGGCTCGCCTGCATTTTCTGCCGACATCGGCAAAACCAATGCCTTCTGCTCTTTGAAAATTGCTTCTTTCAAATTGTCGCCGCCCGGGAAGAACGATGCCGTGTGTCCATCGCCGCCCATGCCGAGAACAACCACATCGAAGGGCTGTCCGAGCTTGGCGATTTCCTTCGCGGCAATTTCTGCCCCTTCGTTGGCATCGCCAGCTTCATGATAGAGACCGACAAAATTAGCCCCTGCCGCCGCATTCTGCAGCAAGGCTTCGCGTACCAGACGCTCATTAGAGCGCTCGCTGGTGGGCGGAACAAATCTCTCGTCCACCAGCGTTATCATAATCTTTTCCCAGGGCAGATTTTTGGCCGACAATGCATTGAAAAAGCGGGCAGGGGTCGTGCCGCCTGAAACCGCCAACACAGCCTTTCCGTTGGCCGCGCAGCCAGCCGCAAGGCGGTCCGCAACAGCAGTAGACAACGCCTCGGCTAATGTCTCTCCATTGTCGAAACGGTTTAGTCTTTGATCTGTCACCATGGGATCATGCCTATTCCGGCTCGTGCCATGTGCGGCCATCACGCTCAATAAGTGCGATGGCAGATGACGGCCCCCATGTTCCGGCAGTATAGCCGGAAGGTGCCTGTTCGGTCTCCGCCCACGCTTTCAGGATCGGATCGACCCAGCGCCATGCCGCTACCACTTCGTCGCGCCGCATGAACAATGTCTGGTTGCCGCGAACCACATCCATCAGCAGGCGTTCATAGGCGTCAGGGCTGCGAACTTTGAACGATTCGGCAAAGCTCATATCCAGCGGAACGTGACGCAGGCGCATGCCGCCCGGACCCGGGTCCTTGATCATCATCCACTGCTTGACGCCCTCATCCGGTTGCAGGCGGATAACCAACTGGTTGGCAACCACGCGTCCAGCCGTCTCACCGAAGATGGAGTGGGGGATAGGCTTGAATGAAACAACAATTTCAGATGCGCGTGCACCAAGGCGCTTACCAGTGCGCAGATAGAATGGCACGCCTGCCCAGCGCCAGTTGGCAATCTCCGCCTTGATTGCGACGAATGTTTCGGTGTTGCTTGGCGTGCCGAGTTCATCCAGATAGCCCTTCACGGCACCGCCTGATGATGCTCCGGCGCGGTACTGGCCACGAACGGTAAGTTCATCGGCATTCTGCGACGTGATGGGGCTGAGCGAACGCAGCACTTTCAGCTTTTCATCACGCACTGCATCGGCATCCATCGATGCCGGCGGCTCCATTGCCACAAGGCATAGTAGCTGCATAATGTGGTTCTGCACCATGTCGCGCAGCGCGCCCGCCTTATCGTAGTATCCGGCGCGGCCTTCAAGCCCCACCTGTTCGGCAACTGTGATCTGCACGTGATCGATATGCGCCGAATTCCACAGCGGCTCATAGAAGGCGTTGGCAAAGCGCAGCGCCATGAGGTTCTGCACAGTTTCCTTGCCGAGATAGTGATCAATTCGGAAAATTTGCTGTTCATTGAACACATGGCCGATTGTATCGTTGAGAGCGATAGCACTGTCCAGATCGCGGCCAATCGGCTTTTCAACGATAATGCGCGTGTGATCGGTAACGAGCTTGTAGCTTTTCAAACGGCTGGCGATATCGCCGAAAAGGGAGGGGCTGACTGCGAGGTAAAAGGCGCGAATACGCTTGTGGTCGGTGCCGATCTCGGTCTTGAGTTCTTCCCAGCCGGTTTCTGATGTCGCATCGACAGCTACATAGGACAGGCGTTCCAGAAACTGCTCGACCTGCTTCTTGTCATACTCATCGGCCTTGACGAATTCCTTGATCGCGCTTGCCGCAAACTTTCGGTAGTCTTCATTTGACATTGCCGAACGGGATGCACCGATGATGCGGGTAGGTTCGGAAAGCTGGCCATCGCGCTGACGCTGATAAAGTGCCGGGATCAGCTTGCGTTCGGCAAGATCGCCGGTACCGCCAAAAACAATACAATCAAATGGTTCAACCGGGATAATCTGACTTGTCATGGGATCGAGTCTCACTATGCCTAATTGCCGGAAGGGAGATTTCACGGCGCATGGTTTCTATAATCTAATCGATTTAAAATGACCAGTCCTGAAGTGCAAACTGCGTCAAATTGCATTTCCAATCCGCTGAAGTTCCGTTACGACTACACCGAACGGGAAACAGTCATGTTACAGAATCTCTCGCGAATTGTCGCACAGGATAAGAATTTCCTTGGCATCATCAATGGCAGACGCGTAGCCGCAGCGGATGGAAAAACGATCCCTGTTGCATGTCCTTCGGATGGGTTGGAATTTGCCACGATCCCGGCTTGCGATGCCAGCGATGTCAATCGTGCAGTCGACGCGGCGCGGCAAGCCTTCGATGACGGGCCGTGGTCGCGCATGCCTGCCTTTGAGCGTGGGCGCCTGCTGACGCGCCTCGGACTGCTGATTGAAAAGCATGGCGACGAACTGGCGGCGCTCGAAGCGCGCGATACGGGAAAACCTGTAAGACAGGGCCAGGCTGATGTTGCCGCGACCATACGCTATTATGAGTTTTATGGCGGTGCGGCAGACAAAATCCACGGCGATACGATCCCGTTTCTGGAGGGTTATACAGCGCTGACATTGCGCGAGCCGCATGGCGTTGTGGCTGGCATCATCCCATGGAATTATCCGATGCAAATCATGGCGCGTGTGGTTGGAGCTGCACTCGCCATGGGCAATACGCTCGTGATCAAACCCGCCGAGGATGCATCGCTATCAACGATCCGTATTGGCGAACTGGCCATCGAAGCAGGATTTCCTGATGGTGTGCTCAATATCATCACAGGTTATGGAAATGAGGCGGGGGCGGCGTTGTCGGCTCATCCCGGCGTTGACTATGTGACATTCACCGGCTCGCCGGTTACCGGCACGGCAATTCAGCAAGCCGCAGCCATCAATAATCGCGGTGTTACGATGGAACTGGGCGGAAAGTCTCCGCAGATTGTTTTTGCCGATGCGGATATTGAAAAAGCGCTGCCGGTCCTCGTCAATGCAATCATCCAAAATGGTGGGCAGACCTGTTCGGCAGGCAGCCGCATTCTCATTGAACGCTCCATTTATGATGAGGTCGCGGCGGCACTGGGTACAAGGTTCCGCGATCTTGTTGCCGGACCGCACGATGCAGATCTCGATCTTGGGCCGATGATCAATGCAGCGCAAAAGCGCCGGGTGGAAAACTATATTACTGCCGCCGCCGAAGCTGGCATAGAGGTCATTGCACGCGGTTCAATCCATGTGGATGCCCCGGTCTCAGGTTTTTATGTTGCCCCTGTTCTGTTTGGAGCGGTCGAGCCGTCAGCATCTTTGGCACAGGAAGAGGTTTTCGGCCCTGTACTTTCGCTGTTTTCATTCGACAGTGAGGAGGACGCAATCCGTCTCGCCAACAGCACGGAATATGGGCTTGTCGCAGGTGTTTGGACAAAGGACGGAGCAAGGCAACACCGCGTGGCTAAGCGGGTGCGTGCGGGTCAGGTCTATGTCAACGCCTATGGCGCTGGCGGAGGTGTGGAATTGCCGTTTGGTGGTTTCAAACGCTCTGGCCATGGCCGCGAAAAAGGCTTTGAGGCGCTTTACGATATGTCTGCAACCAAGACGATCGTTTTCCGCCACGATTAAAGCTCACAAACAAATCACGTAAAATGGAGGATGAAATATGGCCCGTTTGGCAGGCAAGACAGCGATCATTACCGGCGCAGCATCAGGGTTTGGCGAGGCAATGGCGCGTCGCTTTGCAGAAGAAGGTGCGAATGTCGTCGTGGCTGATCTCAATCTCGTCGGAGCGGAGGCCGTTGCGCAGTCCATCGGTGAAAATGCCCTTGCCGTGCATACGGATGTTACCCGTAAGGAAGAAATTGATGCGATGGTACAGGCCACCATGGAAAGGTTCGGCCGCATCGACATCATGGTCAATAATGCCGGTTATTCTCATCGCAACGGCTCGATGCTGGGTGTCGATGAAGATACCTATGAACTGATTGCAGCCATCAACATGAAGGCAATCTACTACACAGCTCTTGCTGTTGTTCCCATCATGGAGCGGCAGGGCAGCGGATCGATTATCACAACAGCATCAACCGCTGGTTTGCGCCCGCGTCCTGGCCTGACCTGGTACAATGCTTCAAAAGGCTGGGCGATCAGCGTTACAAAATCCATGGCCGTCGAGCTTGGTCCAAAGAATATCCGCGTCAATTGCCTTTGCCCTGCGGCAGGTGAAACGCCGATGCTGGGGCTTTTCCTCGGCGAAGACACGCCGGAGCGTAGGGCACAATTCAAGGCGACAATTCCTCTCGGCCGTCTTTCTGTTCCGCTCGATGTTGCCAATGCTGCGCTTTATCTAGCCTCTGACGAAGCCCAGTTTATCACCGGCGTTGCGCTCGAAGTGGATGGAGGACGTTGCATTTAAGCATTGGAGTATCTGCTGTTTTAGTGTATTAGCTAACTTAGCTAAGCTGGAGCAGTATTATGCGGGTAAACGTACATGCCGCCAAGACCAATCTGTCGAAACTCATTGAAGCGGCGCTGAACGGCGAAGAGGTTATCATTGCCAAGGGTGATAAGCCTGTGGTGAAGCTCGTTCCTATTCCAAAAAACCGCCTGAAGGCAGGCATGTTGTCGATTGGCGGTGAGCCTCCGGATTTTCTTGAACCTATGTCGGAAGAAGATCTCCGGCTTTGGGAAGGTGGCGAGTGAAGGCTCTGCTGATTGATACCCACGTTCTGGCTTGGTTCATGATAGGCGACAGGCGACTGCCAGCCTCACTTGTCAAAATGATCGAGCATGCTGATGAGATATATGTTTCCGCCATGAGCTTTTATGAAATGAGCCAGAAGGTGCGGATGGGTAAGTGGCCAGAAATGGAGCCATTTATAGAAAAAGTGCAGGAAGCTTTGGAGAAGAGCGGAGCCCATATCATTGCTGTGGGCGCTGAAATAAGTTTGCTTGCGGGAATGATGGATTGGACTCATCGTGATCCTTTTGATCGTATGCTCGCTGCCACCGCAATCCACCTCCAGTTGCCGTTGGTTTCCGCAGATTCTGCATTTGACGAACTTGCCGATTATAAGGGTTGGATTGGTCGCATTTGGTAAAGTATTAGATTCGGACCTGCGTTCACCTTGAATCGCCAGCCAGCAACTCTACATCTCTGATGTATTCCCCTTTTAATAAGCGCTGCCCGGCCAAGCTGCCGCTCTGGCGTTATGCTTTTTCAAGGAAATCATCATGACATCCAAACCTGTCTGGTTCATCACTGGCTGTTCAACCGGCTTTGGCCGTGAACTTGCCCAACACACTTTGACGCTTGGTTATCCAACTGTGGTAACCGCGCGTAACCCCGCACAAGTTGAAGACATTATAAAGGGCCATGAAGACAATGCACTTGTCCTCAAACTCGATGTCACCAAGCCGGATGAAGTTGCCGCTGCGGTCAATGCCGCCGAAGAGCGCTTCGGGCGGATAGATGTACTCGTCAATAATGCGGGCATTGGCTATTTCGGCTCGCTCGAAGAAAGCGAACTGAGCGAAGCCCGCAAGATGTTCGATATCAACATCTGGGGCCTCATGGATATGACCCGCGCCGTACTGCCGATCCTGCGCAAGCAGCGTTCGGGTATGGTGGTCAACATCTCATCAATCGGTGGATTGCGCGGCTTCCCGGCAGTGGGCTTTTATAACGCGACGAAGTTTGCAGTTGAAGGATTATCGGAATCACTTTCCAAGGAAGTGGCTCATCTTGGCATCAAGGTGCTGATCGTCGAGCCAAGCGGATTCCGCACGGATTGGGCCGGGCGTTCTGCCAACGAAGCGCCGGAAACGATTGAAGATTACCGCCCATCCGCAGGCGAGCGTATGCGCCAGATCCGCGAAGCCAGCGGCAACCAGCCGGGAGATCCGGTGAAGGCAGTTCAGGCGATCGTCCAAGCCGTTGAGGCAAAAGACCCGCCACTACGCCTTTTACTCGGTAAGATTGCCCTCGATGGCGGCCGCGAGAAAATCAAGGAAATGCAGCGCGATTTTGATGCATGGGCAGAAGTAAGCTCGGGCGCGGATTCACCCAAGCAATAATGCAGGAAGCTACGCGGATATTACGGCAGGTATCCGCGTGGTTCCGTTCACCATCTTGCTAAAACAATTTTCTCCGCCCAGCCTCCCATCGGTTTGTTTTATGCGCTATCATTCTGTCACCGCAATAAAATCTGGTGATTGATGCCCTCCGAAACTCCTGAAAAAAAACCCGCGCGGACCACAGCGACACGGCGGCGTACGCCCGCTTATGTCAAGGCAACCCGGGGAGTGAAAAACTGGCGTGAAGCAGCTGAATGGCTGGCCTGGCGGGACATCGAAGACATAGAATGCATTACCCCTGATCAGGCAGGCGTTGCTCGCGGCAAGATGATGCCGTCGAAGAAATTCACTTCCAACACATCGCTGGCACTGCCTTCCGCTGTTTTCATGGCAACGATTTCCGGTTCTTATCCGGAAGATGGCCATGGCTTTTCTTATCCGGAAGATGATGGCGACCTGAAGCTTATGCCCGATCTTTCAACCCTGTCGGAGGTTCCTTGGGAAAGCGACCGTACAGCTCAGGTCATCTGCGATCTTGTCAACAAGGACGGGCAGGCGGTCGAGTTCACGCCGCGCAATGTTCTGAAACGCGTTGTGGCTGCCTATCATAAAAAGGGCCTGAAGCCGGTCGTTGCTCCTGAAATCGAGTTCTATCTCGTCAAGAAAAATCCCGATCCGGACTATCCGCTCACACCGCCGGTTGGTCGCTCAGGCCGCGCTATTGGCGGCGGGCAGGGCTATTCGATTGCAGGCGTCAACGAGTTCGACGAACTGATCGATGATATCTATCACTTCTCCGAAAGTCAGGGACTAGAGATCGATACGCTGATCCATGAAGAGGGCGCAGCACAGCTGGAGATCAACCTGCGCCACGGTGATCCCGTTGAGCTTGCAGATCAGGTGTTTCTGTTCAAGCGCACAATCAGGGAAGCAGCGCTCAAGCACGATATGTATGCGACCTTCATGGCAAAGCCTATCCAAGGGCAGCCCGGGTCGGCCATGCATATCCATCAATCCATCGTAGACAAGAAGACAGGGCGCAATGTGTTTTCCAACCCTGATGGTACGGAGAGCGAAGCATTCCGGCACTTCATCGGCGGTATGCAAAAACACGTTCCGGCGTCGCTGGTCATGTTCGCTCCCTATGTGAACTCCTATCGCCGTTTGACGCCTGCCGCCTCGGCACCGGTCAATGTCAAATGGGGCTATGATAACCGTACCACCGCATTCCGTGTTCCTCGTTCAGACCCGGCAGCGCGGCGCGTGGAAAACCGTATTCCGTCTTCCGACGCCAACCCATATCTGGCACTGGCGGCATCGCTCGCATGTGGCTTGCTTGGTATGAACAATAAAATCGAACCTGATGCACCTGCTTCAACCACGGTCAATGATAACCTCATCGAACTACCGCGCGGTCTGATAGAAGCCACTTTGCTGTTTGAGCAGGACAGGGATTTGATTGCGATGCTGGGCGAATCCTTCGCCATTACCTACGCTGCAATCAAGCGCGCCGAGTTCGAAACCTTCATGGAGGTTATCAGCCCTTGGGAACGTGAATTTCTGCTGCTGAACGTCTGAGTTGGATAGCACCACTATCGTGCGTGGTTCGCCCTCCTGAGCTTGTCGAAGGGCGAACCACGCACAGGGCCTTTGCCGCAAAATAAGTGAACAAGATTGCAAAACGACATGGCATATCAATCCCCCATTTCGCCCGGCATATCATGGTACGAATCCACCATTGTCGATCGCACTGAATATCCTGCTCTGGATGGCTCGCGCAGCGCTGATGTCGTTATCATAGGCGGCGGATTTACGGGTCTTTCGGCAGCTGTTCATCTGGCATCGGCAGGTGTCGATGTTGTTCTGCTCGAAGCTTTCCGGTTTGGCGATGGTGCTTCCGGGCGCAATGGCGGCCAGCTTGGCACAGGTCAGCGGGCCTGGGCGGAAGAGCTTGAAGCGCAATATGGTTTCGCGCGGGCCAAGGCACTGTTCGATCTTGCTGAGGAAGCGAAAAGCCACCTTATGCAATTTGCTGAAACGCACAAAATCGACATTGAATATGTACCCGGCCAGATGTCGGTGGTGCACAAGAAGCGTTATCTGACAAGCTATCGCGAGCATGCGGAACTGATGACGACTCGGTTCAACTACCCGCATATTCATTACATGGAAGCGGACGAAACTGCCGAGCGTCTTGGCTCAACTCGGTATCTTGGCGGTCTCTACGACAAGGGCACGGGGCATATCCAACCGATGAAACTTGTTGTGGGCACTGCTCGTGCCGCGGCAAAAGCCGGTGCGCATCTTTATGAAAACACCAAGGCAACCGGCATCAAGTCTGAAAACGGCAAGGTGACAGTCACCACTGCCAGCGGCACTGTCACTGCGGCAAAAGCCTTGATTGCCGTCAATGCCTATGGCGGCAATCTCGAACCCGTCAGTGCATCGCATGTCATGCCGATACGCTCATTCATTGGCGCAACTGTGCCATTGGGAGATGACAGCCCGGTCCTGCCCGGAGGAGAGAGCGTCGATGATTCCCGTTTTGTCGTGCGTTATTTCCGCCGCTCGCAGGATGGCCGGCTTTTGTTCGGTGGACGTGAGGCCTATACGGCCGACAATCCGCTAGACATCAGCACCCATATCCGCCGCCAGATTGCGGAGATTTACCCCGCACTTGCCAATGTGGAAATGACGCAAGCCTGGGGTGGTTCTGTCGGCATCACCATGCCGCGCCAGCCATTCGTGCGTGAGGTCATGCCCAATGTCATTTCTGCCGGCGGCTATTCCGGCCATGGCGTGATGCTGTCGAACTTTGTCGGCAAGCTCTATGCCGAGACTGTAGCGGGTAATCGGGATCGGTTGAAACTTCTGGAAGATCTGAAAGTCCCGGCATTTCCGGGCGGACGCACATTCCGCGCGCCCATGCTGTTCCTGGCGCTTAGCTGGTACGCGCTGATGGACCGGATTTAAGCGGCGGACTGCAACCTTTTTACGACCGGCTGCACTTTCTCGTGTGCTTTTGCCAGCTCATAATTAGTCTGCAGATTCATCCAGAATCGTGCAGTGCTAACACCCGCCTGCTCCAAACGGATTGCCAAATCAGGACTAATGCCTGCGTGTCCGTTAATGACGCGTGACAAAGTTGTTCGCGAAATTCCGAGTCGCTGTGCTGCGTCCGTTACCTCAATGCCAAGCGGCAGCAATACATCTTCGCGAAGCAATTCACCGGGATGTGGATGGTTCTTCATCATGATGTCGATCCTTCAATGGTAATCTTTGTAGTCAACCAGCTCCACATCGGAGCCAACAAATCTGAAAGTTACACGCCAATTGCCATTAACCCAAACAGACCAGTGGCCTTTCATGTTGCCCTTGAGCGGGTGAAGTTTATACCCTGGATGGTTCAATTCATCGGGTGATAGTGCGGCATCCAGTGCTGCCAGAATACGTATCAACTTTGGAACTTGGGTGGCTTGCACGCCTCGAGTTGAGCCGGTCCGATAGAGCGTTTCGAGCCCTTTATGACGGAAGCTGATTATCATTGATCGTATGTAGCATGTAGCGATACGCGCTACAAGTAGCTATAGCTAAATCTTGCGCACAATCACGCTGCCGACAGAATATCCCGCCCCGAAAGAACAGATGACGCCGAGGCTGCCGGGGGCAAGATCATCGGAATATTTCGAGAATGCGATGATCGAACCTGCCGAGGAAGTATTTGCATAATCCTGCAAAATGTTCGGTTGTTCGCCGGGCTCTGGCTCGCGGCCAAGCACTTTGACGCCAATCAGATCATTCATGCCTTTGTTGGCCTGATGCAGCCACAGCCGCGATAGATGCGCCGGTGCGATATTCTCATCTGCAAGGTGGGTCAGGATCAGGTCGGAAACAATCGGCACGACCTGCTTGAAAACCTTACGGCCTTCCTGCTTGAAAAGCATGTCGCGGCGGTCCGTCATGTGACCTTCCCGCGTCCGGCGCAGAAAGCCATTATTGTTGCGGATATTATTGGAGAACTGGGTGAGGCAGCGCGTCGAGACGATCTCGAACCGGTCTTCCGCTGTGGCAAGGTCGTCGCGCTCGAGCAATACCGCCGTGCATACATCGCCAAAGATGAAATGGCAGTCGCGGTCGCGCCATTCGAGATGCGCCGAGCAGATTTCCGGATTGACCATCAGGATAGCGCGCGCCGATCCTGAACGGATCATGTCTGCTGCCGCCTGAATGCCGAAAGTGGCAGATGAACAGGCAACGTTCATGTCAAAGCCGAAACCCTCAATACCAAGTGCCTGCTGTACTTCAATGGCGATGGCAGGATAGGCGCGTTCATGGTTCGAGGCAGCGCAGATGACCGCATCAATCTCCGATGCGTCGCGGCCAGCTTTTTTCAGCGCCAATGTTGCCGCGTGCACGGCCATTTGTGCCATGACAGAAATGTCTTCGTCGCCGCGCTCCGGCAGAACTGGATGCATGATATCAGGATCGAGAATACCGGACTTGTTGAGGACATAGCGGTTTTCGATGCCCGAAGCGCGGACAATGAAATCCTCATTGGACATGGTCATCGCTTCGCGCGTGCCCGCGGCGATTTCGTCGGCGTGAATTTCGTTTTGCCGCGTTGCATAGGTGTTGAATGCCGCGACCAGTTCGGCATTGCTGATGGACTGGTCAGGCGTAAATACGCCAGTGCCGCTGATGACTACCTTATGCATGAACGTTTCCAGAGTTTCTCTTCTTTAGAAAAGCGATAGAGCAAAGAAGAATCAAATGGAACCCATGCTGTCATCAGAGGTTCACGCAGCAGTCCTAGCTTTTCCTTCTTTGATGAGGGGATTTTGCCATGACGATCACCAGCACAACCGATACAGGGCCCATAGGGGCCGACCACCCGCTCGGTAAACCCGGAAAACTGGGCAATCTGCCAAATTATGCGGTCGTAGCAATCCTGATCGGCGGCCTGTTCTATGTTGGCTGGTCACTGACGCAGGATTTGACCAGCTCCGTTGCAGTGCCATGGATACTTTTGGGCTTGGCTCTGGTCACGGCTCTTGGTTTTGAGTTTGTAAACGGCTTCCATGACACGGCCAATGCCGTGGCGACTGTCATCTATACCAATTCCCTGCCAGCTGAAATCGCCGTCATATGGTCCGGCTTTTTCAACTTCCTTGGCGTCTTAACTGCAAGCGGTGCAGTCGCCTTCGGTATTATCTCGCTCCTGCCTGTTGAACTCATCATGCAGGTCGGCTCAAGCGCGGGTCTGGCAATGGTGTTTTCGTTGCTGACAGCCGCTATTTTATGGAATCTCGGTACTTGGTACCTTGGCCTGCCATCATCCAGCTCGCACACACTTATCGGCTCTATCGTCGGCGTTGGTCTCGCCAATCAGTTCCTTGCGCCCGCCGGAACTGCAACGAGTGGTGTCGACTGGTCCAAGGCGACGGAAGTCGGCATGTCACTTCTGGTCTCGCCGATTGTGGGTTTCGGGGCTGCTGCCCTGCTGCTGTTGGCGATGAAGCTTTTCATCCGTAACAAGGCGCTCTACGAAGCGCCAAAGGGCAGCACACCACCGCCGTTCTGGATCAGAGCCTTGCTCATTTTCACATGCACCGGTGTTTCCTTTGCCCATGGCTCGAATGATGGTCAGAAAGGCATGGGCCTGATCATGTTGATCCTGATTGGCGTCGTTCCGACCGCCTTTGCCCTGAACCGCACACCGGATGTCAATTATCTCGAAGCTTACAAGTCCGCCTCTGTTGCCGCTGCCGATACGCTGCAGAAATATGAGAAACCTGGAATCATCGTGTCCGACTCCAGAAAAGTGGTTGGCGATGCGGTTCGCAACAAGACATGGAGCGACGAGACGACAGTTGGCCTGCGCCAACTTATCACCGATACGCATACGAATATTTCGCCCTATGGCTCAGTTGCCAACGTGCCTGACGGGATGGTCAGCAATACCCGCAACGATATGTATCTGACCGGTGAAGCATTGAAACTGATTGAAAAGAACAAGCTGCTGCCCGTTGAACAGGCCGATCTTGCGGCCATCAAGACCTATCACAAGGCTATTGATGACGCGACAAAGTTCATTCCCACATGGGTGAAGGTTGCCGTTGCGCTGGCGCTCGGGCTTGGAACCATGGTTGGCTGGAAGCGCATCGTTGTTACCGTAGGTGAAAAAATCGGCAAGACGCATCTGACCTATGGGCAGGGTGCTTCCGCCGAACTAGTGGCAATGGGGACGATCTTCACGGCTGACACGCTGGGCCTGCCGGTGTCCACGACGCATATTCTGTCATCCGGTGTGGCTGGCACAATGACCGCTAATGGCTCTGGCCTGCAAATGTCGACAGTCCGCAACCTGCTGATGGCGTGGGTGCTGACATTACCCGTATCCATCGGCCTGTCGTTCACGCTGTTTATAATTTTAAGGCAGCTGATTTAAAGACGGCACCGGTTATCTCCCTCTATACCCTCTCCGTCATCCTCGGTCCTCGGGTTAAACCCGAGGACCGAGGATGACGGAGAGGTGAGGTACTATCCGAAATCCTGAAAACAAAACCGCCCGCAATTGCTTGCGAGCGGTTCTGCGTGCCGTGCTGGTCCCAGACCGAAACCAGAGAAGGCCACAGCAAACCCTACTGCCTGGTGACAACGACCGGGATCAGAAGATCGCCCCAGTTGCCGTCGCCGCCATGGTGACGGGCAGAGCGAACCAGCTCCACGGAAACCCCGGCATCAACTGCCTTCATGACGGACTGGTTGAGGCGGTGCAGATCATTGGCAACCATACGAATGACAGCCTGCTGGTCCGCATTCATGGAGGAAGCCTGTTCCTCGGCCCGTTCTTTTACGCGTGAAATGGAAGCCATGATTGTTCTCCTCTCGTTATTTCTATTCGGCAGCCGGGCGGAATTGCGCGGTTTCCGTTGATTCCTTCATTGCAGTGGTCGATGACTGACCACCGGTGATGGCGAGCGAAACCGCATCGAAATAGCCGGTTCCGACTTCGCGCTGATGCTTTGTGGCTGTGTAGCCATTAACTTCAGCGGCAAATTCTGCCTCCTGCAGCTCCGAATAGGCGGACATCTGGCGGTCCTTGTAGCCACGTGCCAGCTCAAACATGCCGAAGTTCAACTGATGGAAGCCTGCCAGCGTGATGAACTGGAATTTGTAGCCCATTGCGCCCAATTCGCGCTGGAACTTGGCAATCGTTGCTTCATCCAGATGCTTCTTCCAGTTGAAGGAAGGCGAGCAATTATAGGCGAGCAGCTTGCCCGGATGTTCCTTGTGCACGCCCTCGGCAAAGCGCCTTGCCTGTTCCAGATCGGGCTTCGATGTCTCGCACCAGATAAGATCCGCGTGCGGCGCATAGGCCACGGCACGGGCGATACAGGAGTCGAGGCCGTTCTTGACCTGATAGAAGCCTTCCGTCGTGCGACCGGCATCATAATCAACGAATGGTTGGTCGCGCTCGTCGATATCCGAGGTCAAAAGCTTTGCAGCTTCCGCATCGGTGCGGGCAATAACCAGTGTTGGCGTTCCCATCACATCGGCAGCAAGTCGTGCCGCATTGAGGTTGCGGATATGTGCAGCCGTGGGGATCAAAACCTTGCCGCCAAGATGCCCGCACTTCTTTTCTGAGGCCAGCTGGTCTTCATAATGAACACCGGCTGCACCAGCTTCGATAAAGGCCTTCATGATCTCGAAAGCGTTGAGCGGTCCGCCGAATCCTGCTTCCGCATCCGCGATGATCGGTGCAAACCACGTGTCAACTGAAAGGCCCTTACCCTCAGCGGTTTCGATCTGGTCGGCACGCTGCAATGTCTTGTTGATGCGCTTGGCCAGCTCAGGGGCAGCATTTGCCGGATAAAGCGACTGGTCCGGATACATGGACGAGGCTGTATTGGCATCGGCGGCAACCTGCCAGCCGGAAAGGTAAATCGCTTTCAGTCCGGCGCGAACCATCTGCATGGCCTGATTGCCGGAAAGCGCGCCTAGCGCATTGACGAAATCTTCTTCGTGAATAAGCTTCCACAACCGGTTTGCGCCGTTCTCCGCAAGCGTATGTTTGATCTGGACCGAGCCGCGCAGCCGCTTTACGTCCTCAGTAGTGTAGGGACGCTCAATATTGTCATAGCGGCCAGCAGGCGCATTCGGTACAAGGTTGTAAAAATCAGTCATTGTCATCTCCAAAATATGTTTTCGCACTCGCGGCGGTCAGATCGGGAGGTGTTCATCGCCGTTTCTGTATGACTAAATTTACATTGCACTGCGATGAAAGCGAGAAATATTGCCATTTTATGTTGATTTATCGAGTTATCTTGTAAGATGATTTACAATGCGCAATTGTAAATCTGTAAAAGTTGTAATATCTCTTTTGAAGGCGTTCTAATGTAAATCTTGTCACAAGTGGTATTGTGCGTGGTTCGCCCTTCGACAAGCTCAGGATGCTAACCCATGAGGAAGGTGGTGTGCCGGAGACTTTAAAGACGGGGGGCTGCAGTTGAGCCTATGCGCGTCCCGATGCAAGCTAATGCAATAACCACTTTCCTGATGGTGAGCTTATCGAACCACGCACAGTTGAATTGCAAGTCCTAGGGGGCGATTGGAAACATTATGGCTGAAGGCAAAATCTTCGCAGGTCCGCGTATAAGGCGCATTCGCAACGAGCAGGGCTTGACCCAGACCTCCATGGCGGAAGCGCTTGGCATTTCGCCGTCCTATCTCAATCTGATCGAGCGCAATCAGCGCCCGCTCACCGTGCAACTGTTGCTGAAGCTTTCCTCCACCTACAAGATCGAACTGGACACGCTGCAACTTGAAACCGGCTCATCCATGGCGGCGCTCAAGGAAGTGTTTTCCGATCCACTGCTGAATGGTGAACTGCCGGGCGATCAGGAGTTGATCGAGATTTCCAACGCTGCGCCCAATGCCGCGACGGGGATGATCAAGCTTTATAGGGCTTATCGCGAGCAGCAGGAGCGCCTGTCTGATCTGTCCGAGCTTCTGGCGAAGGATGGGCATGCACCATCGCTTTCCGGCACACGGCTGCCGCTTAATGAAGTGCGTGAGGTGATGGAACGCCGCGCCAATTATTTCCCGCGCATCGAAGGAGAGGTCGACAGCTTCCTCAGTTTGATAAAGCCCGGCGATGATCTTTCCGGTGCTCTGAAAACCTGGCTCAAAAGCGAATATGGCACCACTGTCCGCATCCTGCCGGTCGCCACAATGCCCAATTGGCGCCGTCGTTATGACCGGCACTCGCAACGCCTGTTTCTCTCAGAGCGCCTGTCGCCTTTCGACCAGTTACGGGAATTGGCTATGGAAGTGGCATTAATTCGTATGCAGGTTGTTATCGCTGCCGAAATTCAGGATTTGAAGCTTTCTTCTGATGAAGCACGCCGCATTGCCCGTTTTGAGTTTGGCCGCTACGCCGCCCATGCGTTGATGATGCCCTATCAGGCATTCCAGACAGCCGCGACTCGCGCGCGCTATGATGTGGACGTGCTGCGCTCGCGTTTTTCGGTGTCTTATGAGCAGGCGGTAAACCGGCTTACGACGCTTGCCGCACCGGGAAACGGCATTCCTTTTTTCATGCTCGAAGTCGATCATGCGGGTAACCGTTTCCGCAGGGCAGGGGCGCAGGGCTTTCCGCAGTCGCGCTTCGGTGGCGATTGTCCCAAGCTTGCTGCATATGCCGCCTTTTCACAGCCCGGCCAGATATTGGTCGAGGCGGTGGAAATGCCGGATGGTGCCGAATTTCTAACCATTGCCCGCACGCTTGAGGGGCCGCAAGGCGCGTTCAATGAACGCCCGCGTCGCACGGCACTTCTTCTGGGGTGCGATATCGGCTTTGCCGACGAGACGGTCTATGGCTCAGCGCTCGGCAATCGCAGCATCAGCGCTGCACCGCTCGGCAAATTTGTCGGCGTTACGCCGGTCGGCCCCGCCTGCCGCCTGTGCGAACGTGCAGCCTGCCTCTCCCGTGCGGAGCCACCAGTCACCCGCCCGCTCGGCCTTGATGAAATGGTTACGGGCTTGAGCGCCTTTGATTTTCAGTAAAAGCACTTGTGAAATGCGCCTTCAAAGAGCAAATTGATCAATATTTGATTTGTGATTTTCTTTCGCGATGTTTTTAATGAAATTGGCATAGGGGGAATTAAATGTTCCGTTGGTTCCGTAGAAGACTAGGCTTCATATTTGATATCTACCGAGACCCAATTATATCGGAACGCGATATCCCAACCAGCTTGGGGCAGGGTTTCTTGTTTTGCCAGCTTAGACAAAGGCGTGGCGACCAAACCCGATATATGGTGCTAAAATCAAAGGGTGGCGACGGGACCATATATGTTTCTCTAGATCGCACCGGCATTGACCAGCTCACGGCGTTTTTGAGCGCTGTTCATTGAGGAGGCACATATCAACCCCTTGGCCTTAATCCCCGAAAAAGCGGCTGCTGTTTCTCAATCAATTGGGCCAGCCGCTCCACCAGCGTGCGGATTTCCGGGCGATGTCGGTCATCATTATGCATGACCAGCCATTGCCGATGGTAAAGCGGCTTTATTTCCTCTCCGGCACGCACCAGCGCAGGATCGGTATCGCCGACAAAGCATGGCAGCACGCCCCGCCCGGCGCCACTACGCAAAAGGTCGTGCAGCATGCGCGGTGTGTTTGCCCAGATCGTTACCCATAAATCCGTCTGGGCAAGCAGCCACCTGGCCGAGGGTGCGACCGCATCGTCTGCCCCGATACCCACCCAATTGCAGTCGCGCACCATGTTGAAGTGGCTGGCGCAATAAGGAGCATAGGCAACATTACCTATCGGGCGGGCAGCGAGGCTTGTGCTTTCCGGAAAAGAATTGCGGATGCCGATCTCCGCCTCGCGGTGTGCAAGATCGAGACGCACTTCCGCTGTCTTGAAGCAAAGGCGGAAGGGATCATCCGGTGTCCATAGCTGCGCCAGGTTGACTGCCATGAAATGTGACATCCAACTTCCTGCGGATATGCGCACCGTTGGCAATTCGTTGACGCCCTCATTCCACGCGCCGATGGATTGCGCTGCTTCATTCATGGCAAGCACGTGGGTTAAAAGTGCCTGCCCGTCCTTGGTCAGGGAATAACCGGTCTGCCTTCGCACAAAAAAGTTGCGACCCATCTGGCGTTCCAGTGCAAGCAGCCGCCGCCCGATTGTCGCCGGACTGGCGCCGGTCTTTTCCGATGCACCAGTTAGTCCGCCTTCGCGGGCCACATGCAGGAAGAGCTTCAGATCATCCCAATTCTCATTTTTCATTTTTGAAAAACCCGTTTCGTCGGAACGTGTAGATATCGGCCAATACTCTGCCCATTCTCTATTTTCATGCAATCCATTTTTTATTGGAGATAAATATGAGCAGTTATTTTTATCTGTTATGGGCAATTGCGCAGCAGCAGATCACTTCTGGCCAGAAGCGACGGATGCCGGAGGATGAGTTCTATGAGAAATATGGACGGTCGCCCGGGCGAATCTTGTCCCGGCTAAAGCGCTTTTTTAAGCTAGTACGTTCCTCCTTCCTTTCGGGCAAAAATACGTGACAACAAGGAGTTGCATCCAAAAAACATCATGCCAATGCAACTTTCCGCATGAGAGTTGCCTGATCCCAGTTGACGAAGTCATCGCAATCTAAAAAGGTAGGGGAAACTCACCTGTGCGGTGCGCCTTTGCAGGGTGCACAAAGATACAGCGGAACATCGATCTGGGAACAAGCGGCATTGTTGAGATGCCGGCAGCATGGAGAAAATAATGGGTATCAAAACTGTATTGTTGACCGCAACGCTTGCGCTGGGGCTGACAACTTCCGTGTGGGCGCAGGAACGCGTCGTCAACGTCTATAACTGGTCTGATTATATCGATCCGACCACCCTTGAAGATTTCACCAAGGAAACCGGTATCAAGGTCGTTTATGACACCTTCGACTCCAATGAAATTCTCGAAACCAAGCTTCTTGCAGGCGGAACCGGCTATGATGTCGTGGTTCCGACAGCATCCTTCCTGCAGCGCCAGATTGCTGCCGGTGTGTTCCAGAAGCTCGATAAGTCGAAGCTGCCGAACCTTTCCAACATGTGGGATGTCATCAGCGAGCGTATCCAGAAATATGATCCCGGCAACGAATATGCTGTTGACTGGATGTGGGGAACCACGGGCCTCGGCTACAATGTTGCCAAGGCCAAGGAAATTCTAGGCAATGATGAACCGCCGACATGGGATGCGCTGTTCAAGCCGGAAGTGGCGGCGAAGTTCAAGGATTGCGGCATTCATGTTCTCGATTCGGCTACGGATGTCATGCCGTCCGTTCTTGCCTATCTCGGCCTTGATCCTGACAGCAAGAATCCGGACGATCTCGCAAAGGCTGGTGAACTGCTTGAGAAGATTCGCCCGAACATCCGCAAGTTCCATTCGTCGGAATATATCAACGCGCTTGCCAATGGCGATATCTGCCTTGCACTCGGCTATTCCGGGGATATTTTCCAGGCGCGTGATCGTGCCGCTGAAGCCAAGGCCGGTGTGGAAGTCGGTTATGCCATTCCGGGCGCTGCCCAAATGTGGTTCGACGTTTTGGCAATTCCCGCCGACGCCCCGCATGTTGCCGAAGCACACGAACTCATCAACTACCTGATGCGTCCGGATGTTGTTGCCAAAGCTTCCAACGTGGTCTTCTATGCCAATGGCAACAAGGCGTCGCAGGAATTCGTCAGCAAGGAAATCATGGATGATCCGGCGATCTACCCGACACCTGAGGTTTTGTCGAAACTGTTCACCGTCACACCCTACGATACCAAGGTGCAACGCGTGGTAACGCGCTTGTGGACGAAAGTTGTAACAGGCCAGTAAATCACCAAAGACCCCGGCAGTCACTGCCGGGGTCTTTCAACAAAAGCGATGGAAAATCGGGGATATCATGAAGTCATTGGGAAGTTTTCGCCGCAAGTTCGCTCCGTGGAATGATCCGGAAGCAAAGCCCTTCATAGCTATCGAGAACGTTACCAAGAAGTTCGGCGACTTTACCGCCGTGGATGACCTTTCCCTGAATATCTATAACCGTGAATTTTTCGCGCTGCTCGGCGCATCGGGTTGCGGCAAGTCAACACTGCTGCGCATGCTAGCAGGCTTTGAAACACCCACATCGGGCCGCATCCTGATAGATGGTCAGGATATGAGCGGCATCCCGCCCTATAAGCGCCCGGTCAACATGATGTTCCAGTCTTACGCGCTTTTTCCGCACATGACTGTCGAGACGAATATCGCCTTCGGCCTGAAGCAGGACGGCATGCCGAAAAACGAAATTGAAGCGCGTGTCGCGGAGATGCTCAAGCTGGTCAAGCTTGAGCAGTTTGCCAAGCGCAAACCGCACCAGCTTTCCGGCGGTCAACGCCAGCGTGTTGCGCTGGCACGTTGTGTTGCCAAGCGCCCGAAAGTGCTGCTGCTGGATGAGCCGCTGGGTGCTCTCGACAAGAAGCTGCGCGAGGAAACCCAATTTGAATTGATGGACCTGCAAATGAAGCTGGGCCTGACATTCGTTGTCGTGACTCATGATCAGGAAGAGGCGATGACCATGTCGGATCGCATCGCGGTCATGGATAAGGGCAAGGTCAAGCAGGTCGCGACGCCAGCCGAAGTATATGAGGCTCCGAATTCGAAATTCGTTGCTGATTTCATCGGCAATGTGAACATGTTCGAAGGCACCGCCGCTGCGGTTGAAAATGGCAAGATCGACATAGATGTTACTGCCGACAAGATGACAATCCGCACCGATGCCACGCGTAATTGCTCTGTGGGACAGACCGTGGGTTTTGCCATCCGGCCGGAGAAAATCCGCCTCAGCCGCAAGGAGCCAGCAAATCCTGCCGTCAATGCGGCCTATGGGGAACTCTACGATATTGCCTATTTCGGGGACATGACGGTTTTCCATGTGCGGCTTGAAAATGGCCGTATCATCAAGGCTGCGAGCCTCAATGCTGTTCGCACAGTGGAAGATCCTCTGGGTTATGACGACATGGTTTGGGTCAACTTCGATACCGATGCCGGTATTCTTTTGACTGCGTGAGGAGGGCTATCCAATGCAAAAATTGATAGCCTCAGTTACAAGCCGGCTGGTAATCAGCATCCCTTATCTGTGGTTGCTGATTTTCTTCCTTGTCCCGTTTATCATCGTCTTCAAGATTTCACTGTCTGAAGTGGCAATGGCCATTCCGCCTTATACTCCCGTGCTGGATATAGCAGCGGGTGTTCGCTCTCTTTTCAACAGTATATCGCAGTTCTCATGGGATAATTACGTCTGGCTGGTGGAGGACCCGCTCTATTACAAAGCCTATATTTCAAGTCTGGTAATAGCGGCAGTTTCAACTCTCCTGACGTTGATAATTGGCTATCCGATTGCCTATGGCATGGCGCGCGCGCCTGCGACCATCCGGCCAACGCTGCTGATGCTGGTGATCCTGCCATTCTGGACGAGCTTCCTTATCCGGGTTTATGCATGGATCGGTATTCTCAAGCCTGAGGGGCTGCTCAATCAGTTCCTCATGTGGGCGAATATCATTGATACACCGCTCAATATTCTCAACACCAATACCGCGATCTTCATCGGTATTGTCTATTCTTACCTGCCGTTTCTTGTGCTGCCGATTTATTCGGCACTGGAAAAGATGGATTACTCGCTGGTTGAGGCTGCCGAAGATCTCGGCTGCCCGCCGCTCATGGCATTCTGGAAGATCACTTTCCCACTGTCCTTGCCCGGCGTCATTGCCGGCTGCTTCCTTGTCTTCATCCCTGCAACCGGCGAGTTCGTCATCCCTGATTTGTTGGGGGGCTCATCGACGCTGATGATCGGCAAGACCTTGTGGAGTGAATTCTTCTCCAATCGAGATTGGCCCGTCTCGTCCGCTGTTGCGGTTATACTGCTGTTGCTGCTGGTCGTGCCTATTGTGCTGTTCCAGCGGTCCGAAGCAAAAACCCAGGAAAGCGAGAAATGACATGAACACCACCTGGTCACGTTTCAACATCGCTTCACTGGTCTTGGGTTTTGCTTTTCTCTATTTGCCCATCGTCCTGCTGGTCATTTACTCTTTCAATGAGTCCCGTCTTGTTACCGTCTGGGCTGGTTTCTCGACCAAATGGTATGTGTCGCTTTTCAACAATCAGGCATTTATCGATGCCGCTTGGGTAACGATCCGCGTCGGTCTGATTTCTGCGACCTTTGCGACGATCCTCGGTACGCTCGGCGCATTGGCAATGACCCGCTACACCCGTTTTCGAGGTCGGACGCTATTCTCGGCCATGATCTATGCACCGCTGGTCATGCCGGAAGTCATTACCGGCCTGTCATTATTGTTGCTCTTTGTTGCAATCGGTCTCGACCGGGGCATTTTGACAGTTACACTTGCACACATCACCTTCTCGATGTGCTTTGTGGCGGTGGTTGTGCAGTCACGGCTTGTCACGTTTGATCGCTCGCTGGAAGAAGCTGCGATGGACCTTGGTGCCACGCCTGTTACGACTTTCTTCAAGGTAACATTGCCGATCATCCTGCCAGCGGTTGTTTCAGGCTGGATGCTGGCTTTCACCCTGTCGCTCGACGATCTGGTCATTTCCAGTTTCACCTCCGGGCCGGGCGCTACGACCTTGCCAATGCGCATCTATTCGCAGGTTCGTCTTGGCGTGACGCCGGAAATCAATGCCGCCTGTACGATCCTCATTGCCATTGTCGCTGTCGGGGTAATCATAGCTTCGATCGCCAACAAGCGGCGAGAGGTCAACCGCGCCCGCGACGAACAAGCCGCCGCGAGGAATTAACGCAGATCAGAATTGGTCTTATTGGATCATACTCTGTAACGCCGCCAAGAATAACGCGAGTTATCTCCCTCACGAGGGGGAGATAAGGTGGTCCTACTCCAAAATAACCTGCATCAACTCAATGCGGTTGCCGAAAGGATCATTTACGTACCTGCGAGAATAGCCATCCAATGGCTGATCTTCGTTCGTGGGGAAGCCACTAGCCTCAAGTAGCGCTGTCAGCGCATCCAGATCGTCAACGATAAAAGCCGGGTGTGCCTTCCGTGCTGGTTGGAAGCCGACCTCAACGCCGAGATGTATTTTAACGCCATTGGTTTCAAACCAGCATCCGCCTCTTGCAGCGAGTTGAGTTGGCTTTGGCACTTCGGGTATGCCGAGCAAGCCTGCGTAGAAACCGCGCGCAGCCTGTTCTTCGCCCGCAGGCATGGCAAGCTGTACATGGTCAATCCCGGTTATGGCCACGACAGGGTCTCTCCAGGCTACTGTGAAATGATTGGAGAAATGAACGGATTGTCCCACGAACCGCCGATAAAGAACCGCGTGTGATTAAATGTCGGTTCAGGCTTCGGTGCATCGGCGGGGGCACCTTCTGCGGCAGCGGGAGCAGGTACCGGCGCTGCGAAGTCACCCGTTAGCGCAAGGCTTTTGCTCATGAGCGTCACAATGCCCGCAAAAGTAAGCGTGCCGAGCTTGTTCTGTATCTGGGCGGTTTCCAGCGCCGCAACACCATCCATGATGTTGGCTTTCAGTTCCATCTTGTCGAGAGCGAGCCAGGCGTCGGTCTTTTCATTCAAGCTGAAAAATCTGTCTGTCTTGGCCTTGCTCAGAAGGCGGTTGAGGTCAAGACTGCGGATTTGACCATTGCCAAAACGCATGGAAAGGGTGCCTTTGGCGCTGCTCAAAGCCGAAGACCAGCGGGTTATCGGGCCCTTGAGCACCAGCGAAACAGTGCCTTTGCCGAGCTCAAAACGATTGCCCAGTCCCAAGAGTGAGGCAATTGATGCACTGTTCACGTCGGTCCCGTTCAGCCGCAACTCTCCGGTTGTGCCGCCATCCGGCTCATCAGCCAGCTGGAAGCTGCCTGCGATGGAGCCGTCAAAGGCGGTTGCATCGCCAATGTCGAATATCGCACGCCCATTGCGTATCTGCGCCGTGGCAGCAACGTTCGAAAGGCTCACATTTCCCGCGGTCGCCTTCTGGGTGGAAACCCGCAGGTCGAGGTTGAGCTGTTTCAGAAAAGGCGTGCTGATCACTGTATCGGTTTCAGCAGACCCATCCGGTATGGGCATGATTCCGGAAAACACCGAGCGCAGGTCCAGAGTCTCGAAAGCCAATGTCCCGTTGATCCCAAGTGGAGTGCCGTTGGCGGGGTTGTTGAGTGTTATCTCGATTACACCCTTAGCCGGATTGTCGTTCAGTGTCGTTGTGAGACTTTCCAGTTTTACCCGACTGGCTGAACCGGTAACCGAAGCGTCCAGTGTGAAGCTGCCGATGGGTGCGGCAGGAATTTCGGCCATTCTCGACCATTCTAGCGTACGTCGCAGGGAAGGCGATGTCAGAGACAGCGTGCCTTCGAAAAACTGGTCCTTGGCGATATTGGCCGATCCATTGAATGAAAGGGTCAGGGGCGTAGAACTCAGATTGATTTGTACCGGGCTTGCTCCGCCTGCCAGAAGCAGGAGCGCCTTGCTGGCAGAGCTGTCAATTTCCGTCTCTTCGCCGTGCCAGATAGCCTTGCCCTGAAAGCTCGCCACGCCAGATGTCTGCGGCCAGTCGAAAACGCCGCTTATACTGGAAATCTGTTCCTCTGCGCCATTGATCGGACGCTTGAACGTGACCATTGCATCTTCCAGCCGCACACGGCCGAACGGCTGCGACGATACCGTGCTCATGTCGGGCTTCGCAGGGTTGGCCTCAATAGCGGCCTTTGCCTCGCGCATGACATCGCCAATGCGGCCATCGCTCTTGGCAAGTGCCTCGCCTATATCGGAAAGACTCTTGATCGGTTCATCGAGGACGAAGCGCGGCCTGACGATCTTGGTCTCGGTAAATTCGATCTGTCCCATAAGCGCTGAGAGGAGGGAGAGATCAACCTCGATCCGTTCTGCCTGCATGAAAGGTGCGCCATCCGTAGCCCATGGGTTACGAATGGTTACGTCGCCCATCGAGGCGGTGAATGTCGGAAAAAACGAGATGTGAGGCGCTTGCTTCGCTTCAACGCCATAGCCAGTCCAGTTGCTGATTTCCTGAACCAGACGTGCACGGATGAGATCGGTACTGACAAGGCTGGGCAGGGCGACAAGTATCCCACCGGCGATAAGCGCCAACACCAGGATTGTCGCCAAAAGGTTTCTTGGCCTTAGCCAGGACATGAGCGTTTCCGATATTCACTATCGTTGTGTCAGAAACCAACGAACAATATTTGCACTGCCATTCACGGTTTAGCCATCATGGATAGCAATTCAAGTCGATATAGTGATTTTCGGGCAATTTTATTGCCTACAGGCGGGAATTAGGTGTGTTTTTAAGCTGTTCACAAGGTTTTGTATCATTGACCTGCTAAAGAAAACATTCTAACAAATCGAAGATTGATAGAATGTTGGAATGTCATGCAACAGCCTGTTGGCCGCAAGGAACTAGAAGACACTGCTGCGATTTTCAAAGCCTTGTCTGACCCTGCCCGTTTGCAAACACTCATTGTGTTGGCCGAGGGTGAGCGCAATGTCGGGCAGATTGCTGATATTGAACAGGATAAGATCGGCACAGTTTCAGCTCGCCTGAAGCTGTTGCTGCATGCCCGTCTGGTCAGACGACGCAAGGACGGTAAAAACGTGATCTATTCAATTTCGGATGACCACGTTTTGAAGCTCATCGAAAATGCTATCGAGCATGCCTGTGAGCAACATTAGGACAATGCTTTTTGAAAGGAATAATTATGAGCAATTGCACCGCCCCTCATCACCATAACCACGATCACAAACACGAAGCCGGTTGCGGTCACACTGCCATACGTCACGGCGACCATATTGATTATCTGCATGACGGCCATCTTCACCATCCTCACGGCGACCATATCGATGAACACGTCATCGAGGTCAGTGAGAAGAACCCTGCGGAATGCACGCCGGAGCACCGTTGCGCCGGTCATGATGCCTCTCACGTCCACGGACCGGATTGTGGCCATGAGGCCGTGCCACATGGCGATCACATTGATTATCTTGTCGATGGTCACCTGCATCATCCGCATGGGGATCACTGCGACGATCATGGACCTCTCGAAATCGTTGTTTGATGTTTGACGTTTTGCATGCCCAGCACTCTTTCCGGCTGTGCCGGATGGAGTGCTGGTTCGATGCGGTTTACGAGACGGCCATGGAAATAAGTAAGGGCTGCTCATGTGAACGCAGCGCATCAGTTTCGTCTAGCCAATTGCGATAGCGGACGCCTGCTGATTGCAACTGTTCGTCACGCGCCTTCATTGCCTCATAGACGAAGAATGGCTTGTTCCATTGCAGGCCGCACCGGTTGGCAGTCACGCGTAGCGGATTGAGAATCTCTTCAAGCGGCATCATGTTTGCACCGGCCGGCCGGTATGCCGACGCGGTATTTCCGGCAGTAACAACCAGAAGCAATGGCTTACCTTCCAACAGACGACCTTCATTTTCGTAGTTGATGTAAAACATGCGCGTCAGGACGGCGTTTTGCCACGCTTGGAAAATTGGCGGTGCGGCATACCATTGTATCGGGAACTGGAAGACAATCCGGTCCGCAGCCAAAAGCCGCTCGACCTCCCTGTCAGTGTCGATATTGTTATCCGGATAGGCCCCCTGAACATCGAATGTTTCAACGCCGGGCAAATCTGCAATGGCATTCGCCAAAGCCTTGTTGGCGCGGGATTGGTTGAAATCCGGATGAAAAATAAGAACAAGCGTTTTAGCCATGATGAACTCCTTTGCGGTCAGGAGATTGTCAGGCTTGCACTTATTCTTCCAATTGATGATTGATATATAGTGGTATTGATATGATCGATACTACTCGGCCAGTACACGCGTGGACGGAAATGTTATCTCGACCATCGTGCCGCGGCCCGGGCTGGAATCAATGTGAAAGTTGGCGCGGTTCGCCTCTGCCATTGCCTTGGTCAGTGGCAGACCGAGCCCGGTTCCGTCACTGCGCACATTCCCCGGCGTCGTGATTTGCTTGTAGGGACGCAATGCCTGCTCGACCTCCTGCCGCGTCATGCCAATTCCCGTATCCCGCACGCGCAGGAGCACGTCTCCACTTGCTTCATAGGTGGTGGAAACAATGACCTGCCCGCCCGGACCGGTAAAGCGGACTGCGTTCGACAGAAGGTTCAATGCGATCTGCGTGATCGAGCGATTGTCCGCCACGATGTCCGGCAGGCGGGAGGTCAGGCTGGAGCGGATGATGACACGTTCGCGATTGGCCTGCGGCTGCATGATCGCGACAGCTTCTGTCAGCGCATCGTTTAGCGATACCGCCTCGAAATTCATTTCGACGGCCCCGGCTTCGATCTTGGAAATGTCCAGAAGGTCATTGACCAGCGAGAGCACGTGATTGCCTGAACGGCTGATATCATGCAGGTAGTCGCGATAGCGCTCGCTGCCGATAGGGCCGAATTTCTCGTCGGCCATCAGTTCGGAGAAGCCGATAATGGCGTTGAGCGGCGTGCGGATTTCATGGCTGATGCGTGCCAGAAATTCGCTTTTCTGCGTGGATGTGCGTTCAGCCTCACGCTTGGCGCTGACAAGCTCTTCCTCGGCGCGCTTCCAGTGGGTGATATCGCGCAATACGACACAATACCCCTTGGAGGCATCCAGTTTGCCGATTGTCATGAACAGCGGAATAAATCGCCCCTGACTTTCGCGGCCGATAACTTCGCGTCCGTCATTGAGCAGGCTGGCGACGCCATTTTCAGAAAGGCTGTTGAGATAATCCATCGCCGCCCGCTGGCTCTCAATGGCAAACAGCAGCGAGAATGCCTTGCCGCTGACCTCATCCGGCTCATAACCGAACAGAGCTGAAGCCGAGTGGTTGACCGAGCGGATAGAACCGGCGGAATCGAGCAGGATAACGCCGTCCGTTGCAGTGTCGAGAATGGCGTTCAGCTCATCGATCCGCGTTTGAAGCAGCAGGCGTTCGCTTTCATCGAAATGATTGGCTGCCTTGGTCTGCGGCGAAAGAGCCAGAAGCAGAGCCCGCGATCCGTCGCCGTTTTCATCGTTCCAGCGAACAGCCTGCAGATGCGCCTCGACACGAAGCGTCGAGCCATCATTGCGGCGCAGGTTCATGCCGCTCTCGTCTTCGTCGGCTTCATCTTCCGGGCTGTCCGCAAATAACGTACTCAACCCGCCAGCGACATTGATGGCTTCAGCATCCCCATAGGCCGTCGCATCAAGCATGGCCTTGTTGGCGTAAAGAATTTGGCCTTCACGGTGGATCAGAACAGCCAGTGGCAAGGCGGCAAGGATCGTTGTGTCTACGCCCTGACGTACCTGCTCACGAATATCACTGGCAAAATCCTTTGAAGCCGCAGCCTCAGGCCCGGCCGCTTTCGGGGCAAATCCCGGTCCGACAATCTCGGCGTCCGGCACCTTGGCTTTGGTCGAGGTGGGGGCTTTGGTCGGGATGGGGGCTTTAGCTGGGATGGGTTGCGGCGTTTCACCCGCTACATTCGCTGGCTCCATAGCCGTGGCAGGCTCGGCAAGAACCTCCTTGCGCAGCCGCTCCGCAATCTCCCGAAACGCGTTGCGCTCGGCATCATTCAACCGGCCGTCATTCTGCAGGGAGCGCTGCGTCTTCAGCGCTACGACGTTGCTTGGCTCGGGCGGTGTGATGGCAAGGGCCGGAGTTTCACCCGCAAAACTGTCGCTCTCACTGGCCGGCGACACTTGAGTTGTGGGTTCAGGTTCGTCGGCTTCCACTGCCGCGCCAAAGGCATTGGGGATTTCTGTGACATCGCCCATCTTGGCGATGCCAAAGCCGCGAAAGCCCATAAATGCCCGTTCACGCGAGTAGATGGGCAACGCTGCAAGTTCGATAGGTACGCGCAGATTGGTGCCATCGATCGGCCAAAGTACGGAGCGCCCCGACCACGTATCGCGCCGCTCAAGCAGCCCCGCTATCTCGCCGTCCGCATCAAAGCCATATCCGGCTGCAACATCACGGAAAGACTTGCCGATAACATCGGCGGAAACCGGCCCGACTGCCGCGGAAAATTCCGGTGAAATCTCGCTGAAATTTGCCTGGGCATCCACTTTCCAGACAAACCGCGCAGTGGCATCGGTTGGTGTATATTGAAATGTCTGCGATAGAGGCTCATCAGGTTTGGCGAGAGGCTCTGCTTTTTCCTCCGCTGGAATGTCTGTGGAGACTGATGGCTGAAATGGCAGGCTCGCCTGCGGTACATCATTCACCTCAGCGCCCACAACGGGCACTGCGGGAATCACGTCTTCGGCGGCGGGCGTTTGCCTGTTGTCGTCGGGCTCAATTGCCAGCAACAGATGCAGGGCAGGGCTGTCTGTCAGCCGGGCTATGCCTGTTGGGATTGCGCCATGCGATGTAGTTACGGGACGCTTGACCAGACGGTTGCGCTCCAGCCGAACCTCGCGCACCAGATCCCCAAGATTCTTGTCGCTAAAGCCCAGCCGCGCAAATCGTTGCGACGCAGCAATCACTACGCCTGCACCATCGACTATGGCAGCATGAGTTGTCTCGTCACCAAAGTTCTTGATTGCCAGTGCAGCGATCTGTGCGTCGGAACTCATGCGGTCAGTGTTGGCAATGGAAAGCAAGATCGCCTGTTCGCCTCGCGGCAGCAAAAGATCACTGGCCTGAAAAGTCAGGATACGGCTGGTCAAACCGAAAGCAGTGCGAAGCGAGATGGTCCGTCCGTGCCCGATTGATGGAAAACCGTCGAGCGCTTTCAATTGGCGCTGTGCCTGAACGCCGAATACCATACCTGCATTCAATATGTCGTCTACTGTTGCATAGCCGAGCATGGACGCGCCTTGGCCATTGGCCCAGATGACGCGCGTAAGATCAGGTGAAATAACGACGAGCGCATCGCCATTGGCAAAGTGCTCGCGAATTTCATCGAGAACGGCAATGTCGATGAACGGATAGGTTCCAGACGCCATTATTGTTTAGCAGCTCCGCAGCGGACGCCGCATCCATGCGAAGTCCTTAATACTTTATTAATAATGGGCCTAAAGGCGCGCGTCCACAGTCAGTACCCTGTCTGGCAGCTCTTTCTATTGGTTTAGTTAACTTCAGCTGCCACTTTGTAATGGTCCCCATAATAATTTTCGAGCAAAATCAATGAGAAATGGTGCGTTGCAAGAAAAATGTTGCAATGCACAATAAATGCATCTATATACGGTCCATCAAACAACTTGCAGAGACAAACATCTGCACCAAGGAAGGGCCTTATTATGAGCAAGACTGCTAAACAGACTGCCGACGCATTTGCAATTCCTGCTTTCGATGCAACCGCTGTAACCGATCAGGTTCGCGAATTCACTGAAAAGGGCGTTGCCCAGTCCAAGGAAGCTTATGCCAAGATCAAGGATCAGGCTGAAGCTGCACAGAAGACACTTGAAACAACTTTCGAAACTGCACAGTCCAACAGCACTGCAATTTCGTTGAAGGCGCTGGCTGCCCTGCGCACCAACACAGAAGCTGGCTTTGCACACATCGAAGCTCTGTTCGGCGTAAAGTCGTTCGGCGAAGTTATCGAATTGCAGACTGCATTCGTTCGCAAGCAGGCTGAAGCAATCTCCGGCCAGGCCAAAGAGCTTCAGGCTGTTGCTTCCAAGGCAGTTGAAGAAATCTCCGCACCGGTCAAGTCCGCTGTAGAGAAGGCAATCAAGGACGTTAAAGTAGCCTAATAAGGCACTTACGTTAGATATTCTCCAGCGGCATTCCTCCTCCCAGCCGCCGGAGACGCGAGAACCGGCACCTCCTCCCGCCTCGTTCTCGCAATAATGGAAAAGGCCGGGTCCTCCCCCCGGCCTTTTTTCTTTTTCATAACAGGCTGCCGCGTTTTTTTGGGAATGTCGCTGCCTTTTGTTGCATCAGGTGCTTGCAAAAAGCGTCAATCCTCCGTATGTGACGCAAGTCAAAAATCTTGACGGTGTGCGGTCGTAGCTCAGTTGGTTAGAGCGCAGGATTGTGGCTCCTGAGGTCGGTGGTTCGAATCCACCCGTCCGTACCATTCACCACTTCCCAATATTGCTAAGCAACAATACCTCGCCCGATGATCGGGGCTGGTTGGGCGTTGCACATTTTTTGTGCCGCATAACGATCCCACGGCGCCCGCTTTCGAGAGCGCTTTAGTCCTCGCGATCCTGCCAATCACTGTGCAGCAATGCCGTTACATGTTCGATCGTTTGTCTTCCGTCAGCCATGCAGCGGCTGATAACTTCACCCACGTGCCGATACCCTAATTTACTCTGCATCGCCCGGGAGTTTTCGTTGCCGTCGAAGTAGCCATTGACCAATCTTGTCAGGCCTAACTCGGTAAAAGCGAACCGGATCTTTGCCTCAAATGCTTCGCGTCCATAGCCGCGCCCCTGATACTGGCTGACTATCCAAATGCCACCCCCACCTGTCCCTGCCTCCCAATCGATCTTATTGAGACTGACCCCACCGATTACTGTTCGCTCAGGCTTGAGTTCAATTGCAAATTCGTATGCACCCGGCCGACCGCCAGCATTTGAAATCTCCTGACATCTCCTGATCCAATTTTCGGCGTGTGACGTCAAATAGGGGTGAGGGACGAAAGCCAGCCACCTTGCGAGCTTGAGATCGTTCAAGCCTTGCGTAAGTTGTTCGATGTCGTCCTCACTCCAAGGTCGCAGAGTAAGGCGCGAAGTCTCGATTTTGATGCCCACGACGTTGCCGCCTCCTTCTCCCGAAATCATCGATAGACAGTTTTTAGCTGGATGATCTCGATTCACAAAGGCCCGGCCTGTTACCCCGCAACAATAGGATTGCGGGGTGTTCCTTCATTATATTCGCCCCACGCCTGTCTGAGAATCTGCACGGCAGATGTCAGGAAAATACCTGCCATAAGGGCTGCCACCGCCAAGTCGGGCCAAGCGGTTGACGTACCCCACACGCCGAATGCAGCGGCCATCACCACGACATTGCCGATGGCATCGTTGCGGGAGCAAAGCCAGACAGACCGGACATTCGCATCGCCGTCCTTGTAGGGCCTCAACAAGAGAACGGAACCCAGATTCGCTGCCAATGCCAAAAAGCCAATCGCACCCATTACCTCAGCACTTGGCAGGCCAAGGACAAACACTTGATAGAGGGTTGAGCCAAAGACCCAAAACGCCATGGCAAATAGCGAGAGACCCTTAAACAGCGCAGCCGTGGCACGGGTGCGCAAGCTTGCTCCAATAACGGCAAGGCTTAATCCGTATGTGACTGTATCGGCAAGAAAATCCAGAGCGTCAGCTTGCAACGCCTGCGAGCCTGCCAGCTGTCCCGCAATCATTTCTGTCAGAAACATTGCCCCATTGATACCGATTACCGTCCAGAGAACACGCTTGTAACGGGGGTCAACCCCGTCGAAAACAGGCACTCCACCGGAGCAGCAAGCATCCTTGATCTCTCCCGCGTTGCCAGCTTCGCCTTTTGGCAAAACCAGTGGGGGCGGCGCACAAGCGGTGTCAGTGTCGTGTTTGCAGCAGACTTCGGCCATAGGTGCTCCTTTTATTGAAGCAGCTTAATCCCTATAGTGTCTAGAGGTTCAAGGGGCTTTTCATGGATTTTTCGATAGGCGAACTGGCGCGGCGTACCGGGGTAAAGGTGCCCACAATCAGATATTATGAACAGATCGGTCTGCTGCTGCCGCCACCGCGTACGGAAGGGCAACAAAGACGCTACGACAAAAAGGGCATGGCGCGACTGGCCTTTATCAGGCACGCACGGGAACTCGGTTTCGATATCGAAGCCATTCGTGCCTTGCTTTCGTTGCAGGACAATCCAAATCAGTCATGCAGTGTTGCCGATCAAATAGCATCAGCGCGGTTGGATGAAGTAGAGGCACGAATTGCAAGGCTCAGCTCTTTGCGTACCGAATTGCAGAGAATGCTTGCAGAATGTGCATGCGGTCGGGTGGCGGAATGCCGTGTTATCGAGACCCTGGCCGACAATAGCCACCAGCACGGTCAATTGGATGAGAAGCATGCTGGCTCGTAAGTAGCCAATGCGCTTGTGGTGCGCGGCATCGCTTGCCTTGATGGCAGCACTCTATGCAGCTTTCATAGGTTGGCGGGCGCCCGGAACGCGATCATGATTCCGAGGCCCATCGTGCCCCCATAACTGCTCAGCTATTTTACTGGGGTATCGGTGTTTTCAGCTTTGTCGCGAGATCATCGATACTATCGGCAATGATGTCCCAATCCTGCGTTGGGTGGAGATCGGTTTTCTGGTCCGCGCCATGCTCATTTGCCCGTAAGATGAAAGCGGTACGCAATCCACATTGGCGGGCCGCAGCAAGATCATTGTTATGAGCCGCCACAAGGCATATTTCCTCCGGCCGCAACGCCAGAATATCTGCGGTTCTGAGATAAGCTTCGGGCATTGGCTTGTATATCCCTGCCACTTCCGCCCCGAGAATTGCATCCCAGGGCAGGCGGGAACGCTTTGCCATATCGATCATCAATCTAATATTTCCATTGGAAAGCGGCGCAACGATGAAGCGCTTTTTCAAACGTTGAATGCCCTGAACAGAATCCGGCCAAGGGTCGAGCCTGTGCCACGCCAGATTAAGCTCATCGAGTTCTGATCGCGGGATTGAGGTTGCATCAATGCCAAGCTCTATGAGCACCTTGTCGAGATTTTCGCGATGCAGAACATCCAGCCGCACAAAGGCGCGGCGACCGCTGTTTACCTCTTCCATTGCCGGGGCATAGTGGTTGCGCCAGCAATCGGCGAAATCGTCGGGATCAATGTCCTGACGATCATGGCGTGCCAAAAATGCCGCGGCATCCCGCGAAACGCCGCTGCGCCAGTCAACAACCGTCCCGAATACGTCGAAGACGATTGCCTTGACATCCTTGAATTGCTCAACGCTCATTCGTTTCCTCCGGGACGCGATTTTTCAAAGCTCGTTCCTGCCGCTCAATCCCGTGCGCTTTGCTATGAAACGGGCAATGGCCGGGCCTGTTATCAGCACGATGAGAAATCGCGCCGTTTGCATCGCCATGACAAAGGGCAAGTCCACATCGCTGGAGGCCGCGATAATCGCAATGGAATCAGCTCCGCCCGGACTTGTGGCGAGATAAGCCGTCAGCGGATCGATATCTGCAAAGTAGACCAGCAAAGCTGCAATGCCACCGCATATGGTTATAAGCGTCAGGATTGATGCAACGACACGGGGCAGGGCGCGCGCGGCGTGTACGAGGATCGGCCGGTTAAAGCGCGAACCGATGTTCCAGCCGATCAGCGCGTAGCTTGCCGCCAGCAACCACGGAGGGAGGACGATTGTCATAAGTCCGGTATTGTGCAGGATAATTCCGAGGATCATCGGCACCAGCATGGGGCCTGCCGGTACCCGCAACCTTACCGCGAGCCAGCTGCCCCCAATTATGAGAAGTAATGTTTGCCCGAAGCCGATCCAGTCCAAGGGTGGAAACCAGATAAATTCGGGTGCCATGGCAGTCGGTCCCGTCACCCAGATGCGCGAAACCAGCGAAGCGACCACGGCGACGAAAACAACCCGAAGATATTGCATGAAGGCGACAAGGCGTATGTCAGCGCCATAGGCTTCGGCCATCAGGGTCATCGCGGCAGCGGCGCCCGGTGAAGAACCCCAGACTGCGGTTGTGCCGGGTAGCACCTGCCAGCGCGCCAGCAACCATCCAAGCGTATTGCTGGCAAAGATCACAGACGCGATCACCGTGAGGAAAATCGGCCAGTCATGCACCATTTCGGTCAGCGTGGAAGGCTCGATACTGTGGGCAATGAGACAACCAATGACACCCTGCGAAACAACAAAAGGGCGTACCGGAACACGAATCGCACCATCGGCGGCTGCAACGGCAATCGCCGCGGCCATTGGCCCAAGCAGCAGCGCTGCGGGAAGCCGCATTGCCTGAAACACGACAAAGAAGAGCAATGATAGCGCGAGAAGGATCAGCCATTGCAACCCCGGAGAGCGGCTGCCCAAATTAATTCGCATTGTCTGTCAGTCCCGCAGCATGTTTAAAGCAGCAGAATAAGCCACTGACAGCCGCCGTCCACCCCTGAAGCGCTTTTGCATTAGACTAAATGAGACTTTAGTAATGGCTGAAGCAATGTTATATTGAGGCTTGGAGTGGGGCGAACTTTCGTCCGCCCCTTTCCTCATTTCGTAAAGTGAACCCGGATCACCAGCTGCCAGCCGGTCCGGGTTCTTTTTACGATGAGGGTAACGCTAAGTGGTTTTGGCCACATAAGCTTACCTCCAAGTTTGAGCGCAAGGCTGATGCCGCAGTCGAGGAAGCCAATTTCCTCGATGCACCGGCTGGCTCAATGCTTTCTGCTTCTGCCCTCAAAACTGAATGAACCTTGTCAATCCGCTTAATCGGCAGGGTTCGCAACGAATGCAGGGTTGTATTTGTTGGCGCACTTCAGTTGAGCAGTTGCGTCCAGCGTCGCTGCGGTAATCATACCGTTTGCGAGCTTTCCGGTTTCGTGGCAATGAAACGCCATGCGTATATTGCTGGTAGAAGACACGCACGATGTGGGAGAAGCGATCGCCAAGCGTTTCGAGGCGACCGGCCATGCCGTCGATTGGGAGACGAATGGGCGCAGCGCTGCGGAAATCATCGACTTCACCGAATATGCGCTGATTATCCTTGATGTCATGCTGCCGGGCATGGACGGCTTCGAAATTCTCAGATCCATCCGCAAGTCGGGCAATTCGGTTCCGGTACTCATTCTCACCGCAAGGTCGGAAATCGACGACCGCGTGAGTGCGCTGGATCTCGGTGCCGATGATTATCTCGTCAAGCCATTCGACTTTCGCGAGCTTGAAGCCCGCGCCCGTGTCTTGATGCGGCGCCATAGTGGCGGCGAAGCGACCAATCTCATCAAATGTGGTGATATCGCCGTGGATCGTGCCACGCGTTCCGTTCATGTCGGCAAGCGCGAGATACAGCTGAAACGCCGCGAGTTGACTCTGCTTGAAGTTCTGGTTGCAAGGCCGGGCCGGGTTTTCAGCAAGGACGAACTTCTCGACCAGCTATTCGGATTCGAAGAAGCGGCAAATGCCAATGCCATCGAGCTTTATGTCGGACGCCTGCGTAAGAAGCTTGAGGGTGCGCAGGCGCACATCGTTACGGTCCGTGGTCTGGGCTATCAGCTGGTATCCGGCGATGCATCCTGAGTTGCCGATAAATCCGCCCTCGCTATTTGCCCGCCTCGCGCGGCGCATTTCGCTGGTCCTCGGCATTGGCGTGGCTTTGCTGGTCAGTGCCGCCTGGTATTATGCCGATACCGCCGCCGACAAAGCCTATGACCGTCTGCTGGTCGGCGCAGCGTTGCAAATGGCTGAGAGCCTCGCTGTCGAAGATGGTAAGCTCAGCGTCCGCCTGCCTGCATCCGCATTCGAGTTGCTTGGTCTGGCAGACAGAGACCGCATTTTCTACCGCGTTATCGATACGAACGGTCAGACCGTGACAGGATATGACGACCTGCAAAGCCCGAGCGCGTCGGACAACAACAGCGATGCAATGCGTGTCGAAGAGGGCACCTATAAGGGCGAGGCTGTTCGCATCACCCGCGCCACAAGAGTTCTTGCGGATCCGGCTGTCACGGGCCGGGCATATGTCATCGTTGCGCAGACCAATGAGGCCAGATCAGCCTTGACGCGCGAACTCACCTTGCGCGCCACTATCCTGGTCATTGTCATGAGCCTGCTGGCGTTTGTGGGTGCCATGCTCGCTATCCGTTATGCACTGCAACCCGTCGAGCATCTTGGTAGAGCGGTTCGCCGTCGCGACCCTCATGATCTTACGCCGGTCTCGGTCAATGTCCCGCGTGAACTTGATCCATTCGTCGGATCAATCAACTACTTCATGGGTCGGCTCGGCGAGCGTGTTGACCTGCTGCAACGGTTCATCGCCGATGCTGCCCATCAGATTCGCACTCCGCTTACAGCTCTTACGGCGCAAATTGATCTACTCGGCGCTGGAAAACTGAGCAAGGCAGATCGCCAGCATTTTGCCCGCGTGAAGGAACGTACCGGAGAACTTTCACGCTTGACCAATCAGCTGCTCAGTCATGCCATGGTCATCCACCGTGCGGATTCAGTGCAGCTTGAGCCGATCAGCCTAGTTGATGTCGCACGCCGTGCATGGCGTGCCGCGGTTCCGGTCACCGTTGATCCCGATATCGTCGTATCTTTTGAAACGCCTGAGAATCGCCCGATGGTTCTGGGCGATGCCGTCAGTCTGCGAGAGGCCATCGTGAATGTTATCGACAATGCCCTGCGCCACGGCGCGGAGCATCGTCTGGAGGTAAGGGTCAGCGCGATCGACACTCAGGCTTTTGTCGAGGTGGAAGATGATGGACCGGGCATTCCGCCCGAAGATTGGGAAAAGGCGATGCAGCGTTTTTCCACATCGAAATCCCATGAAGGCAGTTCCGGTCTTGGCTTTGCCATTGCACAGGAAGTTGCCAAGGCCCATGGCGGAAGTCTGAGTTTCCGCCCGCGCAATGAGCGAGGCTTTGTTGTAGTTCTTACCTTGCCGCTTTATCAAAAAGAACCATCTGCCGCAGTCCGGTAGTTTGCTGCCACCGCAAAAAAGACAGGCCCCGAAGGGCCTGCAAGGTTCCGCAGGGGAACAGTTCTGCGGGGGAAGCTGATCCCGTCAAAACCTGACGTTGAGATCGGCCTTGATGGCGTTGTCATGTGACTGGCTGGAGAACTGCCCGGTATAGCTGAGGCCGATGGTTGTGGCCCTGCCGATGCCGATATCAAAGCCCGCCTCGATGATGGCCGCATCTTTTGCAATGCCGGCACCCTCAACCGTAAAGCCTGCGCCGCCGTTCAGGGCAAGGCTTGCCTCAGGTGTCACATCGCCAAAGCCATGGGTCCAGCCAAGCATGCCGCGTGCCGTCAGTGTGGTGCTTTCATTCAAGGTGAACTGGTGCGCGGCACGAAGGCCAAGCGTCGTGATGGTCAGGTCGGTGCTTGAACCTTCCCCGCTCAAATTACTGACAGCGCCATCTTCATTGAAGCTGTTCGTCTTGACGTGCACATGCCGTGCTGCGGCAAAGGGTTCGAGCGTGGCATAGGGGGTTACGATCTCATAGCCGAGTTCGCCGAACACCTGCACCGTCTGTGCATCATAGGAAGCCTCATGTTCGTTGTTGAGACTACCGAAGCGTGCTGTTCTTTTCGTGTCGATCTCATGCTGACCGAGATTGACGCCAAGGCGCAGGCCGAGTGCATCGATCTTCGTGCCGCCATAGACGCCGACCTGATAGCTGTCGACCGATGCCTTGCCATATCCTGTCTGCAGCGAGGTGCTGCCATAACCGGCAAGCAGGCCAAAGCGCCAATCATCGGCAACAATGCCGTCAAAGCCAGTGACAAGGCCGCCGGTATTGCGGCTGTAGCCGGAAGCATTGCCATCCCCGTCCGCATGCGCCCATGAGCCATAGGCTTCACCCCAGAATGCCGTGGTGGCAGGGGCAGGCTCAACGGCAGCAAAGGCTTCACTGTGCTTTGCCTTGCTCTCCGGACCATAGGCCAGTGGCGTGGTCACTGCCTGCTCTTTGCCTGCAACACCGCCAAAGGCATTGCGCACTCGCGACGTTGCCGCATCAGCGATGAAGTGGCTATCGGCCGCCAGAACACCGGAAAGCGTCGCATGGACTTCACCGGAGAGGGTATCGAAGTCGAGGGGATTGTCGCTGCTTGAGAACAGCACGCTGTTATAAAGCGCATTGCCTTGCTCCAAGCTCTCTACTGCTCCGGATACAGCTCTTTGATTATGGGTGTTGACGCCAACCGTCCAGGCCACATCCTTCCTGTCAAAGCCAAGCACGACCTTATTTGTGTCGCTATAGTCGAGTTCAGTCCAGACATAGTTGAAATTGCCGGCCGGATTAACCGTGTCGAACGTACCCTCGACCTTGGTTCCTGCGGTTACAATGTCATAGCGTTTGCTGAAGAAGCTCTTGATCTCGCCATCACTCAGCAGAGCCGTTTTGCCCTCAAGCCGTACATTGACAGCACCGCCGAGCAGGTTTGCCGTCCCTGCAACGGCAAGCTGATCGGCAAGGCTTTGATCGGCCTTGATCTCCACTTCGAAGCTACTGCCCTTCTCGAAGGTAGTGTCTTTGCTCACATTGAGCGTGCCTACTGAATTGCCCGGCGAGACAACACCGCCGCTTTTGGCAATAAGGCTATCAAGCGTACCACTTCCTGAAACAACACCCGCATCGCCAACACTGGTCGCGCCGCTATTGCCATTGACTGCAGCCCATCCGCCAATAACCGATGTATCGCCGGTTGACCCGCCAACGGCAACGTTCAAACGTCCACCCTTGTTGACGGTCGTTGCCGCAGCAATCCCCTCAACCGTAAACAACGCAGTGTCATTGACGAACGATGCAGAGGTAATCGAGCCTTCCTTGCCGATGACCAGCTCCCCGCCATCGACAATTGTATCACCCGAATAAGTGCTGTCGCCGGTCAATGTCAGTTGGCCAGTACCAAGCTTGGTCAGTCCGGATTCGTAAGATGAAGGATCGGCAAGTTTGGCAGTGAGATAGTTTGTTCTCAGCTCTGCACCATTGTATCCAGCTAACAAAATTTCCTTTGTTACAAGAATATCTGCTGCGACGACGATATCTGCTGCTTTCAAAAAGTTCGCGAGATCAGTGGCAACACTATCGGCGACAAATTTATATGTTGGTTGCGCTCCATAGCCCTCAAGGTATTGTCCATAGGTGCTTCGGGCTACCATGCGCGACCACACCGTAGTCGCAAGTGGATTACTCTTCACTGCGTCCAGCGCGGAAGCAAACTTCTGCTTTCTGATTGCTGCTTCCAGAGAGGTAAGAAGACTGCGTACTTGCGGAACAAGGATGTCCACTTCTATCTGAGCGTCTGCAGCCGAGTATCCATTCTCCCAGCCATTGGCTTTCTTTTTTTCCTGCCAATCAGCGACTTCTTTGAGCTCTTCCACCTTACGAGCAATTAGTGCCTTATCCGAAATATCGTTGGACCAGGTATCCTTGCCAATCACCTCGTCAGAAATAATGTCGTCTTTCGAAAGATTTACTACAAACCGATCCATAAACTGCGCTGAGCCATTCATGGCAGCTTTAAGGTCCAGCTGTCCCCAGCCAAAGGCTGTATCGGGTGTGCCTTTCGCACTTGAACCAATGTGCTCAGCGGTTGTCAGAAGGACGTCACGGACCTGCTTATTGTTGAGATAGGGATAGCGTTCGATCAACACCGCCAATGCTCCCGCAACCATCGGCGCTGCCATGGATGTACCCGTTAACTTATCGTAGCCCGGTGAATCGCTGCCGCTGCTCTGTTCATAAACGGCGCTATAGATCGACGTACCGGGAGCAGAAAGGCAGTAATATTTTGCCATGCCGCAGATGCTCGAACTGGCGGAAAGCTGAGCTGCTGAACTAAAGGCCGACAGGTTGGCGACTGTGACCCAATGACTCTCAATGTCCGGGTGGAAATAAGGCAACGCACCGAGCGCATCCGGTTCCGACCCGTATTTGTTGCCCGCTGATTTTACGTACAGAATGCCTGCGCGCGCCACACTCGCGGCAGCGCCCATAGTGCCATCGTTTGGTGCGGAGTTGAATTGCGTGATAACATCCACTTTCGTGGCCTTTGGGCCTGTGGCAGTTCCCATATTGCCGAGAAATCCAATTCCCCAGCTATTGTTTATGATACGAGCACCGCTTCCGATCAACGCGTTGAAACCGGCAGTGTAAGCATTCGCATCATTGCCAGCTACTACACCATCTTCAGGGCCAGCGTCGCTGTTGTGAGCCGCGATCAGTTTGGCATCGAAAGCAACACCGTGCATACCGGATCCATTTCGATTGGCCGCAACGATGCCTCCCACATGCGTTCCATGCCTATCAGGGCTAACCAAGCCAACGCCGTGCAGCGGGTCATTGCCGTTGAAGGAAAACGCGTCGCCTGCCTTGTAATAATCATTATAGGTATAGGCATAATTGCCTTCGGTATGTAATCCGGTAAGCTTGCCATCGCCAGCAAACTCCGGATGCTTTCCATAAACGCCGGTGTCATAAATTCCAACGCTAACATTTTTGCCTGTAAAGCCCATCGCATAGGCGTATTCCGCTTTCGCATCGCCAAGCCCCGTACTCGCGATGAATTCAAGATCAGTGCGCCATGTTGTTGCAGCCGCTTCCAGATCATCGGTCTTGCTGCCGTCAGCATTAAAATACTTGCCGTCTGCCAGTGCCGCGGCACCCGTAGCAACAAGAATCAACGCAATACACGCGGAGCTCTTCAATAACTTGCGAAAAACAGTGAGGCGGTTGTAGCGTGCGGAAACAGCCGCAGCTTCGGCATAAAAAGGCATAATAAAATTCCCCGACTTATAAAAAAATTCTTACAATATTCGGGTATTAAGAATGAAACTCTTTGCTCGCGTCAAGTGCCTAATTCCAGGGCTATTATTTTGCTGCACTTTTGAACATCAATGTTGCATGTGGCATATCTGCGAAGCCGGTTTAGGAAGTAAAATGATCAAGCGTCTGATGATTTCAATGGCTGGGATGTTGGCGGGTTCGCTCGCCTTTGCTGCGGATAACACAACGAGATTTCCGGCACCCCAGGCAGAATCTGGCAGGCTGACCATTTATTCCACAACCGACCTGGCCGCTATGAAGCCGTTGATTGAGGACTTTCAAACCATCTGGCCAGATGTATCGATCGATTATATCGAATATCTGACCAACGAATTGAATGCTCTTGCAGCGGAAGCCTGTCGCGAACAGAAGCCGCTGGGTGATCTGCTGCTTTCCTCGTCAGTGGATCAGCTTGTCAAGCTGGCCAATGATGGTTGTGCCACTGCGCATACCTCGCCGGAAACCGCGCGTGTTGCCGATTGGGCCAATTGGCGCGATGAGGTTTTCGGCTTCACCTATGAGCCAGCGGTCTTCGTTTATAATAGTGTCAAGGTTCCGCCGAAGGATGTGCCGCGAACTCATGTCGAGCTTGCCGATCTCTTGCGTGAGCAACTCGATACTTATCGCGGGCGTGTGGGAACTTACGATATCCGCCTGTCCGGAATTGGCTATCTGCTGGCGTTCAATGATGCGCGCCAGACCACCGCTGTGTTTGGGCGTCTTCTTGAAGGCATGGCACGTGCCTCGGCAATTGCCCGCTGCTGCACGGGTGAGATTTTGGAGGAGGTGGCCAAGGGCAATCTCTATATTGGTTACAATATGCTCGGCTCTTACGCCTATGAAGCAGCACGACGCTATCCGCAACTGCGCGTTGTTGTTCCGCGTGACTACACCCTCGTGTTGAGCCGGGGCGCACTCATTCCAAAGGGTGCAAGACGCGTCGATCTGGCCGCAAGATTTCTGGATTATCTGCTTTCGGAGCAGGGCCGTGCCGTAGCGAAAACCAATGCGTTTTATTTTACGGAAACCGGCAGTTTGCCGCCCGATGTGGATGGACCGCAGAATTTGAAAGAGTCCGGTATTGCCCAACCGATCCGCATCGGACCAGCACTTTTGGCAGTGCAGGACAGGGCACAACGCCAGCGTTTTATTGATGACTGGTCACAATCCCTGATTGAATTAAATGGGCCAGGCTGGACCCGGGAATGAACCTGCAAAATATTCTGACTAGCGGTAGTGAACTTGAGGCTTTTTAGGAGGCAATCGAACTGCCCATCGATCAGAAGCAACTGCCTTTGAAACAATAATCACAGAAATTGCGAGCAAAACGGTCGAATTTTGCAGCAGAATTGTAATCCTAGCGGGTAAAATGGTTGTGGTTACGCGAGTTCGGCTAAAATAGTGAGCCTTGGGAGCCGCCGGTGACTGGTGGTTTTTTGACGGGAGCAGGTTTCTCGATTTTGGGCTGTTGCGGCAAAGCGTCTCCGTCTTTTGCCATAGCTTGGACTTTGCCATCCTGAAATTGCAGCGTCAGATCATCGCCTTTTGTAATGGCTGCCGCCCGTTTGATTGGCGTGCCGGATGCGTCAAAAACAATAGCGAAACCACGCTCCAGAATGCTTGTGTGGGAAAGCGTTTTCATCAGCCTTTCCAGTTCACCACTGCGGCGTTTGGCGCGATCAAGCATCAGAGAAACTGCCTGAATTTGGCGGCGGTCGAGCTGTTGGAGATGCTGCCTGCCGCGCTCTGCGAGACGTGCGGTCTGCTCAATGGAAAGGCGCCCCGCACGTCTGTGGAAGAGTGCCCGCCGGTCACGAACATAAACCTGCAAGCCACGTGGCAGCCGGTTAGCCAACACGCTGATTTCACGACGCTTTTCACGAAAGCGCTGTTCGAGAAGTCGGGGCGACAACTGCCGTGCGGCACCGTCGAATTCGCCGCGTTTCTTTTGCGTATTTGCTTGCAGTGCACGGCCAAGACGAGCTGCCGTCTCATCGAAATGCCGTCTTGGCAACGCCAGTAATTGGTCTGCCGAGGGCAGGGCCCGCGCGAGCGCCCGTTGTGCCTGACGTCGACGATCAAGATAGCGCGACATGCCCGATGAAAGCCTTGCGCCCAGGGTTGCCAGATGCGCCAACAGGTCCGCTTTTACCGGCACAGCCATTTCTGCAGCGCCGGTTGGTGTGGGTGCACGAACATCCGCAGCCAGATCGATCAGCGTCCAGTCTGTCTCATGACCAACGGCTGAAATGACAGGGATGTGCGAGGCCGCGACTGCCCGCACGACGACCTCATCATTGAAACCCCACAGGTCTTCGAGACTGCCGCCACCGCGCGCAACGATCAAAACATCAGGCTGCGGGAACAAGCCATTATTTGCCAAGTTATTGAAACCATTGACTGCATTGGCAACTTCATTGCCGGAGGTTTCGCCCTGCACACGCACCGGCCACACAAGAACATGCAATGGAAACCGGTCAGTGATCCGGTGAATGATATCGCGAATGACTGCTCCAGTTGGCGATGTCACCACGCCGATAATCCGCGGCATATAGGGAAGAAGCTGCTTGGCTGAACTGTCGAAAAGCCCCTCCGCACCAAGCTTGCGTTTACGTTCTTCGAGTAGGGCCATTAGTGCGCCTGCACCGGCCGGTTCCATTTGTTCGATGACAATCTGATATTTCGACGAACCCGGATACGTGGTCAGTTTGCCCGTAGCGATGACTTCCATGCCTTCTTCGGGCTGGAAGCGGATGCGGCTCATCGAGCCTCGCCAGATCACTGCTTCAATGCGGGCTTTGTCATCTTTGAGAGAAAAATAAGCGTGGCCGGAAGAGTGCGGCCCCCGATAGCCGGAAATCTCGCCACGAACCCGAACATGTCCGAAAGTATCTTCAACGGTGCGTTTCAGCGCCCCGGAAATTTCCGACACGGTATATTCGGCAACATTGGATGCGGTTTCGAGCTTTTCAGTCATGTTCCATTCCTATCGGGATGACTGTGGAAATCAACCTTCCATAATCTCCGATTGCATTCTTATCAGCAGACGAATAACGCCTATAGGGGAAAGAGGGAACACAATATGCCTGCCGCTGCGGATATACAGAAAAAACGCCTGACTTTACGCCATTATTTGCTGTTGGGCGCTTTGATGATCGCAGTCGCCGCAGCGATTCTCCTGTTCATGGGGCGCAACCCCATATGCACCTGCGGTACTGTAAAACTTTGGGTGGGTGATACGAATTCCTCCGATAATTCACAGCACATCGCCGATTGGTACACGCTTTCACACATCATCCACGGCTTCCTGTTTTACGGCATCCTCTGGCTCGCAGCACGTAAAAGACCAATCGGCCAGCGCCTCCTTGGCGCTATTTTCGTAGAGGCGGCCTGGGAGATATTCGAGAATACCGAAATGGTTATCAACCGCTATCGTGAGGCAACCATAGCGCTGGGATATGTTGGTGATAGCGTTCTGAACTCAGTCAGCGATATTCTTTTTATGGTGCTGGGCTTCTTCTTCGCCGCCCGTGCCCCAATCTGGCTGACGATTGCTCTGGCTATCGCGTTCGAGCTGCTGGCAGGGTGGGTTATTCGCGATAACCTCACCCTTAATATTGTCATGCTGCTCTATCCGCTGGATGCCATCAAAGTCTGGCAGGGCGGGTTGTAATTACCAACCGGGCACGAGTTCCGTTGAACGGACCTGTCTCAAACGCTGGTTGATTGGTACGGGAACTGATGCCTGAGTCATGCTAACGGGGGTTGGCATGGACAGGTTGTCGAGGCTTTCAATAATGTGCTGTACGAGCGCATCAACGATTGCCGAAGGCTTGGTGTGGCCGCGCATGATGCCGATACCGAACTCGGGCAGGCGGCCGAAACCATCAGCCTCAGTCAGAACCCGCATGCCCGGTCGCAAGGCGCATTCCGGCAGGATCGATACGGCAAGCCCCGCCAAAACTGCGGCTGCAAGAACCGTAGCGGACCAGCTGGTAAACAGAATGCGGTAGTCGTGATGCATTGAATCCAGCACATCGACAGCCGCTGCGCGCCATATGCATGTGGGGCGTCCAACCGCCAGCGGCAGTACGACTTCTTCATGAACATTATGGTTTGCAGAAGTCACCCATAGTAGCTGTTCACTACGCACAACTTCCGAACGACGCTGTTCGTCACATTGTGTGACGAGTGCAATATCCAGTTGGCCTTTCCGGATCATTTCGTCGAGATTGACCGTGGGCTCGCAGACAACGGATAATTCGACACGTGGATTGGAGCGTGAAAAACGCGCCATGATCTCGGGCAGGAATCGGTCGGCGTAATCATCTGGTGTGCCGATACGAATATGCCCTTGCAGCTGTGCATCGTCAAACGCTGCAATGGTCTCGTTATTAAGCTGTAACATACGCCGTGCATAAGCGAGGAGGCGTTCACCGTCTTCGGTCAGCCGGTTTGTCCGGCCATCGCGTTCGAAAAGCGCCTTCGAAACCCGCTCTTCCAGACGTCGCATCTGCATTGATACAGCTGACTGCGTCTTGTTGACCTTGTCTGCTGCTTTCGTGAAGCTGCCCAAGTCGGCAATAGCGGTGAATGTTTGCAGTTGATCGAGATCAAGCGGTGCGCTCATGGCGGGTTCCCAAGGTTGATGACTCATCATTATTATTGAACGTTTACATTAAAAACATTCGTTTGAATAATCAATCATTATGTATCATTCTAAGGATGTTCAGGAAACGCGGGTGCTTTCGAGGCATTTAGCGTGATGCGCGAAAAATGGTTTTCGCGCGATTTAACTTCTGATCGCTGCCGTTCAAAAGGAGTACGGGCGATGACAACAACAACGAGAATGACTGAAGTAACCGGTTTCACCGGCACGATCGCATCGCTTGCGTCGCTGGCTGCCCGCTTTGTCAACCGAATGATTGTTGCCCGCCGGAACCGCAAAACGATTTTGAGCCTTGGCGAATGGAATGATGAAATGCTGCATGACATCGGTGTCACGCGTGCGGATCTTCATTCGGCCATTGGCACGTCACTACTGGACGATCCAAGCGAACGGCTTGGAGCACTTGCAGATGTACGCTCACGCGTTCGCGCTGCTACCCGGTAGTTCGATGATTTGACTGTTTAGCAGGCGCCCATTCACGCCGGAATCCCCTCCCGGCGCTCCGCCTGCCTCCTGCCCGGCCCAGTTTGCATATGCAATCTGGCCGGGCTTTTTCTTTTTTGGTTCGAGCTACCCGTGACGATCCATGCCGCGCTTATATTGATCAAAGATGGATTCGATACCCTTCTGATACTGTTCGCTTGTCTTTTGGCCAGTATCGAACATCTGGCCAAGAATATCCTTGAGGGGATTATCGGAGGGAGGGGGAGTGGCAGCTTCCGGCTCTGCTTCTTGTTCCGGTTGCGGGGCAGAGCGCTTTTGCGCAGCGCCACCAAGCATTTCCTCAAAGATTTTGCCAAAAGGATTATCGCCGAAAGGATTTTGCCCCGCATCTTTCGGTGTTTGGGTTCGTCCCGGAGTTTGAGACGCAGCGCCGCCGGGAAATCCGCCCTTCATTATCTCTTCGAAAATCTGTCCGAGCGGGTTATTGCCGGTAGAGCCACCTTGTCCCTGAGGTTGCTGCCCCCCGCCCAGCATTCCTTCAAGAATTTGACCCCAGGGATTGCTGCCGGGAGCAGTTTGCTGGTTACCGGTGGTTTGTCCACCGCCACCTTGCCGCATCATTTGTTCAATGAGATCGCCGATGACATTGCCTCCGCCAAGGCCTGACGCGGCAAATTGGCCCGTAGATTTCTTGTAAAGCCCACCCATCATCATCGATGCAATAACGGGAAGCATCTCTTTCAGAGTTGCAGATGCAAGTCCGGTCGTAGCGGCTGCATGATCGGCAACAGCTCGTGACAAGTCCTTTGAGCCAAAGAGGTGTCCAAGGATATTATTGCCGTCGGTGATACCGGATGGATTGAATGCTGCGGAGGGATTATCGAAATAGTTTGTATGCTGGCCAGACGAGAGCGCCTGCACGAAAGCCCCCATGCCCATAGGGTCTGCGGTGTTACGTTGCAGTCCCTGCGAGAATGCAGGCATCAGCGCTTCTATCGCAGCAAGCGTCTGTTGTTGGGAAAGATTGAACTGACGGGACAGGGCTTCAATGTTCTGGCCGCCCTGACCCTTTAGAAACATATCTACGAGATTCATAACGCCGTTCCTCCCTCACGCTGATTGTTAAAGGAAGACTACCGCCGTAGTAATGTGAACATCAACTGATTTGTACGCCTAGAAGAATCGCTTGAGATTTTCTCTTATTCGCTGCAGCGGATCGAGCGCCGCATCACCGGCTTCGAACTTACGATCAGTGATTTTCTCGTAGGCCTGAATGTAAACGTTGGTCGTTGCGTCGATCACATCTGCCGGGATTGTCGGAATGTCATCCTTGTAAGGATCGCAACGCTCGACAACCCAATTGCGGACGAAATCCTTGTCGAAGCTGACGGGCCGCTTGCCCGCTTCATAGCTGTCCGCAAACCAGTAACGACTGGAGTCAGGAGTGTGAATCTCATCTGCCAGAACAATGTTTCCCGCTTCATCGGTGCCAAACTCATATTTCGTGTCGGCAAGGATCAAGCCACGGCTGGCTGCAATTTCCTGCCCCCGGGCGAAGAGCTTCAAAGCATAGGATGAGATTGTTTCCCATTGCTCTTTGGTAAGTAGTTTCTGCTCGATGATATCTTCAGCAGTTAAAGGCTCATCATGCCCACCGTCAAATGCCTTGGACGTTGGAGTGATGATCGGCTCCGGCAGCTTTTCATTGTCAAGCATGCCATCCGGCAGGGCGAAGCCGTACATCTGGCGTTTGCCAGCCTTGTAGAGCGTCAGGATCGATGTACCTGTCGTTCCAGCAAGATAGCCGCGTACAATAATTTCAACAGGCAGGATCGTAAGCTTGCGGCAAAGCAAGACATTCGGGTCGGGGTATTCGATGACGTGGTTTGGGCAGATGTCTTGTGTCTGTTCGAACTGGAAACGTGCTGTCTGCGTTAATACCTGTCCCTTGAGTGGTATCGAGGCCAGAATGCGGTCAAATGCGCTAATGCGATCTGTGGCTATAATGATGCGCGTGCCGTCGGCAAGATCGTAATTTTCGCGGACCTTGCCTTTGTAATAATTCGGAAGCTCGGGAATATATGCTTCGGACAGCGCTTTGTGTTTTGCCATGGCTCGAAAATCCGCGTGAAATGAGATGGCCCCCGCATAACACATATAGCGCGCAACGGGAGTCCTAATTATCGGGATATGAACGTTTAGCGCCCGCCAGTCACATCAAGCAATGCGCCAGTCACATAGGACGAGGCATCGCTCAGGAGCCAGACAATTGATTCTCCAACTTCATCCGCCGTTCCCGCTCTGCCAAGCGGAGCGGTAACGCCTAGTCTCTGGGCCCTATCGGGTTGCCCGCCGCTTGCATGAATGTCAGTTTCGATCAGCCCGGGCCGCACGGCATTCACACGGATGCCTTCCGGTCCGGTCTCCTTTGCAAGCCCGAGGGTGAGGCTGTCCATTGCGCCTTTCGATCCGGCATAATCCACATACTCAAATGGGCCACCGATACGTGCTGCCGCCGACGACAGGAGCACGATGGAGCCGCCATTGCCGCCACGGGAGCGAGCAAGATAACGCACTGCTTCTCGGGCACAAAGATAAGCTCCAAGAACATTCACATCTAAGACGCGGCGTATGCGGTCACTGTCCATATCCATTAGCTTGGATGCGGGAGCGACAATACCTGCGTTGACGACAACACCGTCGAGCTTGCCGAGTTCTTTTGTCTGCTCGAACATCGAAATCACGTCGGCTTCGATGGCGACATCACCCTGAATGGCCTTGGCCTTACCACCTGACGCAATGACTGCCTTCACAACTTCGTCAGCAGCAGCCTTGTTGCCTATATAATTGACCCCGACCGACCAGCCTTTTTGACCAGCAAGGATTGCAGCAGAGCGACCTATTCCGCGGCTCGCACCCGTAATCAAAATAGTCTTGGTCATCGGAAATCCTTCGCGTTGTTAGTAGGCATACTCCAGGAAAGCCGGTTCAACGGAGCTTCCCCAAGCGGTGTTATATTGAGAAAGCATCTGTTCGGCGGATGTAGTTCCGCGTGCGACTACCTCTTCCAGCGATGAGAGATAGTGGGTTTCGTCAAAACCTTCGCTGTTGAGCATTGCGCGATTCTTCAGGCCAAGCTTCGAAATTGCCAACACATCGCGCGAAATTTCGTGAACAGAACGATTGTGCAGTTTGGCTTGCAAACCTTTCCCCGGAACCTCATCACGCAGTGCCTGAACCTCTTCATAGTTCCAGTCGCGGGTCAGTGCTTCGGCAGCATTAAGCGCCTCTGCATCATAAAGCAAACCAACCCAGAATGCCGGCAAAGCGCAGATACGCCGCCAAGGACCGCCATCAGCGCCGCGCATTTCAAGGAATCGCTTCAGACGCACTTCCGGAAAAAGCGTTGAAAGATGATTGGCCCAATCACCCATATTTGGGGTGCTTTCAGGAATGGAATCCTTCAGCGCGCCATTCATGAATTGGCGGAACGTGACGTGAGTGCAATCATGGTAACGCCCGTGGCGCATGACAAAATACATCGGGACATCCAGTGCCCACTCGACGTAATCGGCAAAACCAAAATTCTGGTTGAAAATAAAAGGCAGGACGCCAGAGCGATTATTATCAGTGTCACGCCAGATTTCCGAACGCCAAGAAAGCAGGCCATTCGGTTTGCCTTCCGTGAAAGGCGACATGGCGAATAGAGCAGTGGCGATAGATTGCAGCTTTACGGAAACCTGCATCTTGCGGCGCATATCGGTCTCGGAGGAAAAATCCAGATTCACCTGAATGGTGCAGGTGCGGTACATCATGTTCAAACCATCCTTGCCGACCTTCGGCATGTAGTTGGACATGATATTGTATCGGGACTTCGGCATGCGCGGCGTTTCGGCAAGTGTCCATTTCGGGCTGCCACCCAAACCTAGAAAACGAATGCCCAGTGGTTCGGCAATTTCGCGCACTTGAGCCAGATGCGCGTTGGACTCGCGGCAAGTCTGGTGGATGGAAAGCAGTGGTGCGCCGGAGAGTTCGAACTGTCCGCCCGGTTCAAGCGAAATCGCACCTTGGCCGGTCGGCTCGACAAGTCCGATTATATTGCCTTCGTCGACGATGGGTTCCCAACCGAGCTTGGATTGCATACCTTCCAGAATGGCACGAATGCCACGCGGTCCATCATAGGGCACCGGGCTGTTATGCTCAGTATAGAACGGGAATTTTTCGTGTTCCGTCCCGATACGCCAAGCTGATTCCGGCTTTGATCCTTGCGCGAGATATCCGGCCAGTTCTTCGGTGCTGGTGATCAATGTTTCGTCTGTGGTGTCCCGCGCCATGGCTGGTGCTTTCCGTTATTGAATATTGTTGGGCGTGATTGGCCATTTTTTGAATAAGAGCGCAAGCAAATTTCGCTGATGGATCGATCAACAGAAATTGCGTCTCACCAATCTCCGATTGTCGCCTGAATCAGGGCGAGAGCGGCAACGGCTGCTGTGTCCGCCCGTAAGATGCGTTGGCCAAGGGGAATTGCTGTCACAAAAGGCAAACTGCGCAGTTTCTGCCGCTCCTGATCCGAGAAGCCGCCTTCGGGTCCGATAAGCACACCCAAGGGCGTTTTAGGGAGAGATTGCAGCAAGGACAAAGGGTTATGCGTGTCATGCCCCTCATCGCAAAAAATCAATCTGCGTGCCGGGTCCCAATCGTCTAACAGCTTTTCCAATTTTAAAGGTTCACGCGTCGTCGGAATGGCCAAAACACCGCATTGTTCAGCGGCTTCAATTGCATTTGATTCGATCCGCTCAATTCCGATGCGCGCCACTTGCGTGTGCTGGGTTATCACCGGCTGCAAAATGCCAGCGCCCATCTCAACAGCTTTCTGCACAAGATAGTCGAGCCGCCCTTGCTTCAATGGTGCAAAACAATAGATCAAATCAGGTGTGACAGGCTGCTTGCGTGTCAATTCAATGGGCTCGAGATACAGCTTTTTCTTGCTCTCAAATCGTAGTGCGGCACGCCACTCGCCGTCTCGCCCGTTAAAAACGAGAATCTCGTCGCCATCCTTCATCCGCAGCACATTAGCCAGATAGTTCACAGCCTCCGGACCGGTATCCGCTCGGCTTCCCTGCTTCAGGTCATCTGTGACGTAAAGCCGTTGCATCTTATAATTGGCGCGCATCATAGGCTCCAGTGTCAGGCGAGGGGTGGCAGGCGGCGTTTTACCGGAGAAGATTTGACAATTGCAGTGTTTGTTTCAGCTTTTTCGGCCAAGCGGTCAAGGATGCTATCCAACTGCTGCATCGTGCGAAACTGTAGTTTGCCGATAAAACAGTCGTCACCCGTAACCTTGTCGCACTCCGTAATCTCCGGCGTTTCCTGAATGAGTTTTTCGACAATGTGAAGCATGCCAGGGAGAGGTCGCACCCGCACAATTGCAGTCAAGCTGTACCCCAAGGCTTGCGGATCGACGTCTACAGTGAAGGAGCGGATAACTTTTTTCTCCTCAAGCCGCCGCAGACGTTCAGATACGCTCGGCGATGACAGGCCGACCCTCTGGCTGAGTTCCTTTAATGATATCCTCGCATCATCGACAAGAATTTCTATGATGGTTCGGTCAAGTTCATCCAACATGGTTTCTCCCTAAGGCGATACGCCAGAATCACCTGTGTTAAAAAGGTAAAATACAACTAATACCCTTTCAAAACTATATCAAATCCACGAGGCGGCGCATAGTCTATCGCCAAATCACGGAGATCTGAAATGCAGAAAGATATTGTCAGGGGCAGTTTTGAGATGACAGCTGCCATGGTTATTTCAGGTACTATAGGCTGGTTTGTTCTCATGTCGGGCCAGCCGGTTTTCTCCGTGGTACTCTGGCGTTGCGTCATAGGCGCGGTGACATTGCTGGCTATTTGCGGCGCTTTGGGCTTACTTCGTCCGAACGTCATCTCATTGAAAATTCTGGGTTTGGCAACAATAGGTGGTATCGCAATCGTATTGAACTGGGTGCTGCTGTTCGCATCCTATTCGCGTGCATCCATCGCCATCGCTACTACTGTTTATAATGTCCAGCCCTTCATGCTCGTTGCCTTGGGCGCTTTGATTTTCAAGGAAAAGATTACCTTCACAAAGCTGGCATGGCTGGCACTGGCATTTGCCGGCATGCTGTTGATCGTGCAGGCCAAGCCGGGCGGTGCCTATAACGGTTCTGGTTACATGACTGGTATCGCCTTGGCACTTGGCGCGGCCTTTCTTTATGCCATTGCTGCTATTGTGGCCAAAAGATTGAAAGGAACGCCGCCCCACCTCATCGCGCTCATTCAGGTGAGCGTTGGTATTATTATGCTCGCGCCGCTGGCGGATTTTACCAATCTGCCGCAAAGCACCGGGCAATGGATGAGTATAATAACCATCGGGATCATACATACCGGACTGATGTACATTCTGCTTTACAGCGCGATACAGAGGCTTCCGACGCACATCACTGGTTCGCTTTCATTTATTTACCCCATCGCTGCCATTCTGGTCGATTATTTTGCTTTTGACCACGCGTTGCAGCCCAGTCAGTTGATTGGCTCGGCAATCATCCTCATAGCAGCAGCGGGGACAAGTCTTGGCTGGAGTTTCCGGCGGACAATAGCAGTGGATGCTAAAGTTTGAAGGCATCACTGTGTAGTGGTTCGAAGCCTGCTTGTAGTGCTCGCACCGTTGACGGCGGTGTGAGCACGGTAGCCCCGGACGTATCGATTATAGCTGGAGAGTAGCCTTTCCACGACCACAGAAAGGTTTCGCCCTTTTTGACAAGATAAGCGTTTGCCCCGCAAGCCAGCATGGTTCCGTCTGGCAGATTCTGGATGCTAGTTTCGAGCGGGTGATGTTTCTTGTTGCACTGTCGGTCAAGTCTTTCACCATGAAGTATCGCATCCATCGCTGGGGCAGGTGGCAACCCGGTTCCATTTCCTTCAGCCCAAGCCGCCTGAAATTCCTTGGCTCGCTGTCGTTGACAGTAGAAGCAGGGCCGATGCCCTGCACTAAGGGCGGTAGCTTCATCAAGAAAGAACAATTCCGTCCAGCTTCGACGTGCCATCACATCGCGCCGGACATCCTTGAACTGACAAACGCAGATGATCCACGCACGGGATGACCACCGCTTTTTAAGAAGAGTTTTTGTCGCCGGATCATGAATAATGCCCCTATTGCCCATCATCAAGCCGCGCTGGCTAATGGCGATTATGTCGCCAAAGGGTGTGACACGATTTTGCAGGGGCATCTTACGGCTTCCGGTTGTTGATTCTCCATGCTATCCGGGAACCAGAACAATGCACATAAGAGGCGTCATGCGGGTTCTTGTCGTTCAGAATTATCAGGATACCGGCCTTGGACAAGTAGGAACCGCATTGAATGAAGCGGGTGCATCAATTGATTTGCGCCAAGCCTATCTTGGCGAGGCTCTGCCCGAAACCCATTCTGATTACGATGCGATCGTTGTGCTTGGCGGCGATCAGAATGCATTGGCTGATGATGCTTATCCCTACCTTCCGCAGCTGGTAGCTCTGATCAAGGAGTTCGGTGATGCGGACAAGGCCGTTCTTGGTATTTGTCTCGGCAGCCAGCTGGTAGCCAGGGGTTATGGCGCCGAGAATATCCTTGGCAGACCGGCTGAGTTCGGTTGGAAAGATGTAATACGCACGGCGCAAGCTGCCTCCGATCCCGTGCTTTCGGCTGTCGCGACGCAGTTTCCGATTTTTCATTGGCACAGCGATACTTTTACCTTGCCAAGCCAAGCTATACATCTGGCCTCAAGCGAGATGACGCCCAATCAGGCATTCCGGATTGGACGCGCTGTATATGGCATCCAGTTTCATTTTGAGGCGGATACGGATTTGGTCGATGAGTGGAAAGATGTTTTTCACGACCAGATAGTCGAAAATTACCCTGACTGGCTTGCGAACTACGCTAATAACGTCGCCAAAGATGGTGCCATCGCAGATGCGGCGGGGCTCGCTCTGGCGCGGGCTTGGGTAGCGTTAATTTAAAGGGTGATACCCGACTTTAGTTGCAGCTCTGCAACAGGTGGATGCTGAATTGGTCTTACTACACTCAAATATGTGGAACGTGTCTTTGATTCACTAGTTGGTAACGAGTGTGGCCTGTAGTGGGCAGCTCACAACTGGCAGCAAGCCAGATCAAGTCTAGTAACGGAAACGCTGAGATGACCACCAAGAGTGCCGCCCTTTTGACCGCTTTCATGCTGTCAGCAATCCTGTTTATGGGCGTTGGGCTGTTTTCTGTTGATGCAGGTGCGCACAAAGTGTCGAGCGATGGCTACGGCGTCAGCACTTCATTCCGCTAATCACTCTTTCTAGACTGTCGCTTCAAGAAATGACTTGTTTGGGCCATCGATCATGATGGCACTCAGTCTTCCACTCGCGTAAGCGCCGGTATCCAGATTTACTCGGTTTGGTCTTATCTCAACCTCGGTTGCAGGCGTATGTCCGTGTACGATGACTTTGGAATAACGCCGCATATCATCGAGAAACTCTGATCTGATCCAAATCAGGTCTTCCGGATTTTGGTGGTCCAGCTCAACACCCGGGCGAATTCCGGCGTGGCAGAAGAAAAAATCGCCGAAGATCATTGATCGGGGCAAGCGTCGTACAAAATCCCAATGGGCAGTCGGGACGGCCTCTTTCAATGCTTCGCGCCCGGATGCAATCGATAAATCATTATTGAAGTCGATATTCACGCCATAGGAAAGAGCTGTCTGACGCCCCCCATAGCGGGCAAAAAGCCCATAAGTGTCGCCCGTATTAAGAAAATCGAGAAAACCGACATCGTGATTGCCTGCAAGAGCAAGTATCCGGTGATTCTTGCGTTGTCCATCAATCAGGAAGTCAATGACACCACGCGACTGGAGCCCCCGGTCTACATAATCGCCGAGATGCACCACAACCCAGTCAAAGGGCGGAGATTTCTGATTTTGTAGTTGGATCAGCCGATGCATTTCCTGCAACAAGTCGAGCCTGCCGTGGACATCGCCTATCGCATAGACCCGCAACTTGTCAGGGCCCCGAGCGTTTTTAAAATCAACTGTTTTCATATCCGTCATCGAAACTGTATTCGAAATCAAATCTTTGCATGGTTTGCGATTTTGACAAATATGATTGCACTAATTTCGAGGCTGGAACAGCATGACGCAGGCAAAGCTGCCGACCGGGATGTTATAGACTAAGCGAAAAGGCGGAATTGACGCCCGGGACCGCGACAGGGGAGGAACGATGTCCGGACTTGTTATGCCCAAGGCTGATGAAGCCACGATGTCCCGCCGAGCAGCCATTGTTGCCGCGTTGCAGGCAATCGTTCCGGGTGAAGGCGTCGTCGATGCCACAAACCAAATGCGAGTGTTCGAATCGGATGCGCTGACCGCCTATCGTCAGCTGCCGCTTGTTGTGGTGCTGCCACAGACTGTGACACAAGTTTCTCGCGTTCTCAAATATTGTCACGAGCATAATGTGAAAGTTGTTCCACGCGGTTCGGGTACATCTCTATCGGGCGGCGCCTTGCCGTTGGAAGATGCGGTGCTTCTGGTCATGTCCCGCTTCAATCGCATTCTTGAAATCGATTATCCAAACCGCGCTGCTATTGTGCAGCCCGGCGTCACCAATCTAGGTATTACCAAGGCCGTGGAACACGAGGGCTTTTATTATGCGCCAGATCCGTCGTCGCAAATTGCATGCTCCATTGGCGGTAATGTCGCGGAAAACTCCGGCGGCGTGCATTGCCTGAAGTACGGGCTGACTGCCAATAATGTACTGGGCCTTGAGATGGTATTGATCACGGGAGAGGTAATCAGGCTTGGCGGCAAACATCTCGATAGTGAAGGTTACGATTTTCTGGGTCTGATGACTGGCTCCGAAGGTTTGCTGGGCGTTGTCACCGAAGTCACGGTTCGTATCCTTCAAAAACCAACGACAGCGCGTGCTCTCATGGTGGGTTTTCCCACCAGCGAGGAGGCTGGCCAGTGTGTTGCCGAGGTTATTGCTGCGGGGATTATTCCGGGTGGTATGGAGATGATGGATCGTCCAGCCATTCATGCGGCGGAGGATTTCGTTCATGCAGGCTATCCGCTTGATGTTGAAGCTTTGCTCATCGTCGAACTGGACGGGCCTGCTGTCGAGGTGGATCATTTGATTAGTATGGTCGAAGCCATCGGCCGCAAGAATGGCGCGACAACTTGCGTTGTATCGCAAAGCGAAGAAGAACGTATGGCGTTTTGGGCCGGGCGCAAAGCTGCATTCCCTGCCGTTGGCCGTATTTCGCCGGACTATCTGTGCATGGATGGTACGATACCGCGCAAAGAGCTGCCAAAAGTGCTGGCCGGAATGCGAGAGCTTTCGAAAAAATATGGCCTGCGTGTTGCCAATGTCTTTCATGCGGGCGATGGCAATCTGCATCCGCTTATCCTTTACGATGCGAATATCCCCGAAGAACTACACAAGGCTGAAAGCTTCGGTGCTGACATATTACGGCTCTGCGTAAAGGTTGGTGGCGTACTGACCGGCGAGCATGGCGTTGGTGTCGAAAAGCGCGACCTTATGCCGGAAATGTTCAATGAGATCGACTTGAACCAGCAGGTAAGGGTCAAATGCGCGTTTGACGAAAAGCATCTGCTCAACCCTGGCAAGGTCTTTCCTCAACTGCATCGTTGCGCCGAGCTTGGCCGGATGCACGTTCATCGCGGCCAGGTACCATTTCCAGACATACCGAGATTTTGACCGATGCTTTTCAAAGCTCGCATTCTTGATGGCATTGCGCGTGCAGAGATAGATTTGGCGTTCCGGCGCTGGTCAAGTCCGGCTGTCAAAGAGGGGACACTTTTGCGAACTTCCGTTGGCGCTATCGTGATCGGAAAAGTCACACCAATTGAAATAGACGGATTAACTGCTGAAGAGGCGAAGCGTGCAGGTTTCAAGGACGTTACGGCACTCGTGAATGATCTGAGAACAGGCGAGGAGCGAACAGTCTTCCGAATCGAGTTAGCCGGCGTCGAACCAGATGATCGGATAGGCCGGCAGAACCAAGAACTCACAAAGGCCGAGGCTGCTGACTTGGTCGCATTGCTTGCACGCTGGGATAAAAACGCACCCACCGCTCACTATTATATGAGAATATTGCGATTGATTTGCGAACGCCCGGGTATTGCAGCGATCGACCTTGCGACATCGCTGGGGGTTGAGAAACTCAAATTCAAACGGGATGTTCGTAAGCTCAAAGAGCTTGGACTGACCATTAGTCTCGACATCGGTTACAGGCTTTCGCCAAAAGGCGAGAGAGTGCTTGAGGAAATACGATGACAGCATTCAATCCGTCAAAGGAATCTGAGGTTGTCGAGGCGGTACAATGGTCTATCGCGGAACAGGCACCTGTTGAAATTATTGGCCATGGTTCCAAACGCAATCTCGGGCGTCCATTGCAGACGGAGCACACGATAGCTTTGTCGGAATATTCAGGCGTCACTCTCTATGAGCCCGACGAGTTGGTACTGGCAGCGAAGGCTGGAACCCCAGTCGCCGAACTTGAAGCATTGCTCGCTGCCAACAATCAGGCATTCCAATTCGAGCCAATGGATTATGGGCCGTTGCTTGGCAAACCCGCCGGACAAGGCAGCCTTGGCGGTCTGCTCGCGACTAATCTATGCGGCCCCCGGCGCTTGAAGGCGGGCTCGTCGCGTGATCATGTTTTGGGAGTCCGTGTTGTTTCCGGTCGGGGAGAGCTGTTCAAATCCGGCGGTCGTGTCGTCAAGAACGTTACTGGCTACGATCTGTCAAAAGGCATGGCCAATTCGTGGGGTACGCTTGGCATAGCAACCGAAATTACCTTCAAGGTGCTGCCTGCGCCGGAAACCGAAACAACGCTTGTGCTGTGCGGTTTGGCAGACGATGAAGCTGCCCGGGCCATGGCGATTGCCATGGGGTCGAGCGGCGAGGTTGCTTCCGCAGCGCATTTGCCTGCCAACGTAGCGAGCCGTGTGATTGGCGGGGCCCTTGAAAGCGAGGCTTCGACCCTTTTGCGGTTGGAAGGCTTTGCACCCTCGGTGGCAGACCGTGCGGCCATGCTGATGAATTTGCTCGCGTCTGCCGGTGAAATTAATCAGTTGGCCGGTGAAACATCGCGAAAACTATGGCGCGAAATCCGGGATGTCACTCCGTTTGCGGATAGCACCGAACGACCGGTCTGGCGGGTGTCCATGATACCTATGGAGGCCTATAAGCTGGTAGCCTCCTTACGTATGGGAGCGGCAGTTGATGCTTTCTATGATTGGCAGGGTGGTCTGGTCTGGCTGCGGATGGAAGGCGACCCGGAAGCGGATGCTGTACGGGCGCTCGTCGCCAAGTATGGCGGAGGACATGCAACGCTCGTTCGTGCACCCATAGCAATACGCGCTGCCGTGCCCGTCTTCGAACCGCAATCTGCTCCCTTGGCAGCTTTGTCCAAGCGGCTGAAGCAGCAGTTCGATCCAAGCGGTATACTCAATCCCGGTCGCATGGTTGCAGGAGTATAGGATGCAAACAAATTTCACTCCCGAGCAACTGCTTGATCCCGGGGTTGCTGAGTCTGAAAAGATACTGCGCAAGTGCGTACATTGCGGGTTCTGTACCGCCACCTGCCCAACTTACGTTACTTTGGGTAATGAGCTTGATAGCCCACGAGGCCGCATATACCTGATCAAGGACATGCTTGAGAACGGTCGAGCGGCCGACGAGCAGATTGTCAAACACGTTGATCGTTGCCTGTCCTGTCTTGCCTGCATGACGACCTGTCCTTCAGGCGTCAATTACATGCATCTGGTGGATAACGCCCGCGCGCATATCGAGAAGACCTACAAGCGCCCGTTCATGAACCGCTTGACCCGTGCTCTGCTGGCGCTTGTACTACCTTATCCATCGCGCTTCCGATTGGCATTGACTGCGGCCAGATTTGGCAGGCCACTTGCGCCTCTTTTCAAGTCCGTTGCAGCTTTGAAACCGATGGCGGCGATGCTGGAGCTGGCTCCAAAATCGCTTGCCGCGAAATCTTCCTATGCCGAGGCGGGCACCCACACGACGAAAGTACCGAAAAAGGGTCGTGTTGCTATTCTTACGGGCTGTGCGCAACCCGTTCTTGACCCTGGTATAAACGAAGCAACAATCCGTCTGTTGACAAGACTTGGTATCGAGGTCGTCGTACCGAAAGGTGAGGGCTGTTGTGGGGCGCTAGTGCACCACATGGGCCGCGAGGAAGCTGCATTGGAAGACGCCCGCCGCAATGTCGATGTATGGACACGCGAGCTTGATAGTGGTGGCCTTGATGCGATTGTCATCACGGCATCCGGCTGCGGTACGACGATCAAAGACTATGGTTATATGCTGCGTCTCGATCCTGCCTATCAGGAAAAAGCGGCACGGGTTTCTGCCTTGGCCAAAGATATTACCGAGTATCTGACAATGTTGGATTTCCCGGCAACAGAACGATCAACTGGCCTTACGGTCGCGTATCATTCGGCTTGCTCAATGCAACACGGTCAAGGAATTACCCGCCAGCCAAAGAATTTGCTGAAGGCTGCAGGGTTCACCGTAAAAGATCCGGCGGAAGGTCATCTTTGTTGCGGTTCGGCTGGCACGTATAACATCATGCAACCAGAGATCGCGCGGACGCTGCGTGACCGCAAGGTCAAGAACATCGAAGCCACCGGAGCCAGTCTGATAGCAACCGGCAATATCGGCTGCATCACTCAGATCGCCAGCGGGTCGAAACTGCCGATTGTACACACGGTAGAACTGTTGGATTGGGCATATGGCGGACCGAAGCCGGCGAACATTCCTGCTGAGAGGCAAACACTCGCGGCCGCTGAATAAAAAAGGGCAGCGGCTCAGAATACTGCGCCACTGCCCATTTTCCGGCATCACCCCTGATACCGGCCCCCGCTAACTTTTATCGGACGATAACTTTCGTACCGACATTGACCCGCTCATAGAGATCGGTAACGTCCTCATTACGCATGCGGATGCAACCGCTTGATACCGATTGACCAATCGTCCACGGCGCATTGGTTCCGTGAATGCGATAAAGCGTTGAGCCAAGATAAAGCGCCCGTGCGCCAAGCGGGTTCTCGACACCGCCCTCCATGTGCGCGGGAAGAATGCGCCCTTTACGCTTCTCACGTTTGATCATTTCTGCGGGCGGATACCATGATGGCCATTCTGCCTTGCGGCTGATCGTATTGGTGCCTGACCAGCCGAAGCCTTCCTTACCGACACCAACACCATAGCGTTGCGCCGTTCCACCGGCTTCAACCAGATAGAGAAACCGTTGCGCGGTATCGATGACGATGGTTCCCGGCTGCTCGGTGCCATCATAAGCTACGCTTTGTGGGAGGAACTTCGGATCCATTGCGCGTTTCTTGGGTTGCACATCGGCAGTCGGTGCGCTTGGGCGCTGAAATGAAACCTCCCGCACGGCAGGACTAGGACTGACGTTTTTACGCATAGCCCGGCGATCGCGCTGCTTGGCACGGGGGGCAGGCTGCTCATCGAAGACGACATAACCGCGAGGATTGACCGGAGCGCCAACGGGCCGCTGGCGCAATTGCATGACCCACGGGGCCGATAGGTCTGGGCTCATCACTACCGGCGGGCGCGTGGCATAGCGCTCGCTGGCAATTGCTCCGGATGTGACGGTGAGGCTAAGGCAGGAAAGCAGAAGCAGGCGCGCAAACTTCATGGGAATCAGTCTCGTAACAAAAACTCTGCTGACAGGTTTTGTCAGTTTTCGGGTTGAGTTTGCCAGCAGCGGGGTAGAAAAAAGTGAATGAGAATCAACAAAGAGCGATTTTCGGCTGAAACCATTTGGTATGGTTACTGATCTGTGCTGAAAGCTGGTTAATCACCGGTAAAATTGAAAAGGACTTCCCATGGGCGAAGATATTCCGGCGAAAACGGGCCTGATAAAGGGTGATGACGGTATCACGCGCTGTTCGTGGCCCGGGGCGTTGCCTGAGTACATTCATTACCACGACCATGAATGGGGCAGGCCTGTCACAGACGATACGCGACTGTTCGAAAAAGTATGCCTCGAAGGTTTTCAATCCGGTCTGTCCTGGCTGACAATCCTGCGCAAGCGTGAGAATTTTCGCGAAGCGTTTGACGGTTTCGATTATCGGAAGATCGCGCGCTACACGGATAAGGATGTTGAAAGACTGCTGGGCAATGCGGGCATTATCCGACATCGCGGCAAGATTAATTCAGCTATCAACAATGCCAATCGCGCGCTGGAACTCGTCAAGGAAACGGGGTCGATTGCCGCGTATTTCTGGTCATTCGAGCCACCGGCAGAAGAACGTCCCAAAACGGTCGATTATGCAACCCTGATTGCCAATCCAACCTCTCCGACTTCTGTTCGGCTTTCCAAGGATTTGAAGAAGCGCGGCTGGAGTTTTGTTGGTCCGACGACGATGTATGCGCATATGCAGGCGATGGGTCTCGTCAACGATCATGTTGAAGGTTGCAAATGCCGTCAGGAAATTGAAGCCACACGTGCAAGTTTCAAAAGGCCCAAATGACGTTGATATCCTTGCCCTTGCGGGCTTGATGGTCTAGAGCCTTTTTTGCTTAGATAGATTCGTTCTGCCGGTGGGAATTTGTGGACAAGGTCGAGGGATTTAGCGAGACCGATGTTTATCCATCGGGCGATGCTGAGGCCCGATGGATTTGATCCAAATTTGCCCGGCCCTTCGGGTTTCCGGCTGTCGGCCAACCACTTTGTCATGCGGCTTCGTTCGATGGAACCACATCGACCTCGCCACCTTCCGCGTGGATTGTCTTGCCATCCGTGAAACAGAACTGTTTCTATTTAAACAAAAAAGGCTCTAGAGCAAAACCGCTTCGGCAATCAGCTTCATTTCAGGGTATCGGATCATTATCATGGCAACCAAGGCAGACAGGGTAAAAGCGCGGCTGCCGCGCGGTTTCGTGGACCGTACACCGGATGATCTGCGCGCCGCCGAAAAGATGATGGCGGAAATCCGTAAAGTCTATGAGCTTTATGGTTTCGAACCCGTCGAAACACCTCTGATTGAATATACCGATGCGCTTGGAAAATTCCTCCCCGATCAGGACCGCCCGAATGAAGGTGTGTTCTCGTTTCAGGATGATGACGAGCAATGGCTCTCGCTGCGCTATGATCTGACAGCGCCTCTGGCACGCTACGTTGCCGAGAATTATGAGAGCATCCCCAAGCCATATCGCAGCTACCGCGCCGGATGGGTTTTCCGCAACGAAAAGCCCGGCCCCGGTCGCTTCCGTCAGTTCATGCAATTCGACGCCGATACCGTTGGCGCACCGAATGTATCGGCCGATGCTGAGATGTGCATGATGATGGCTGATGTCATGGAAGCGCTTGGCATCAAGCGTGGTGACTATGTAATCCGCGTCAATAACCGCAAGGTTCTCGATGGTGTGCTTGAGGCGATTGGTCTTGGCGGTGAGGAAAATTCGGGCAGGCGTCTGACAGTGCTCCGCGCTATCGACAAGCTGGACAAGTTTGGTGTTGAAGGCGTTCGCGAACTGCTCGGTAAAGGCCGCAAAGACGAAAGTGGCGATTTCACCAAAGGTGCAAATCTGGACGAAGCCGCCATCAAAAAGGTTCTTGATTTCACTTCCGCCGGTGGCGAGACGGGCGGCGTGACCATTGCCAATCTGGAAAATGTTGTCACAGGAAATGACAAGGGTGTCGAAGGCGTCTCGGAACTGGGTATTATAGAGGCTCTTTGTTCAGCTGCAGGGTATGACGGTCGCATCAAGATTGATCCGTCAGTGGTTCGTGGTCTCGAATATTATACTGGTCCCGTATTCGAAGCCGAGCTTCTTGCTGAAATTCCCAACGAGGATGGTCAGATCGTGCGTTTCGGCTCCGTCGGTGGGGGTGGCCGTTATGATGGCCTCGTCTCGCGGTTCCGTTCAGAGCCAGTGCCTGCAACAGGCTTTTCCATCGGCGTTTCCCGTTTGATGACGGCACTCAAGAACCTTGGCAAGCTCGACACCTCTGACAATATCGGACCTGTCGTCGTCATGATTATGGACCGCGACACGGAAAGCCTTGGTCGCTATCAGAAAATGGTATCTGACTTGCGGCAGGCTGGTATCCGCGCCGAAATGTATCTCGGCGGTTCCGGTATGAAGCCGCAGATGAAATATGCTGATCGTCGGGGAGCACCTTGCGTCATTATTCAAGGATCGCAGGAACGCGATCTTGGCGAAGTGCAGATCAAGGATTTGATCGAAGGCGCACGTCTTTCTGCTGAAATCGAGGACAACATTACATGGCGCGAAAGCCGTCCGGCGCAAATTACTGCTAAAGAAAGCGATATCGTTGCCGAGGTACGCAAGATTCTAGATGCGCAGGCCGAAGATCGCGCCAACGCTGCAAAAGTTTCGTAACGTCCCATGGTTGCTTCCCGCGCTCCAGCCTTTAGCGAAAAACTTGCCGCGTTGATTGCAGGCAGGGATGCGGAGCTTGTTGATATCCCTGTTATCCAGCCCGCTGACCAATTTCTGGATATGGCCGGCGAAGATTTGCGCCGCCGAATTTTTCTGACAGAAAATGAGACGGGTCAAAGCCTTTGCCTCCGTCCTGAATTTACAATTCCGGTTTGCCGCAATCATATCGAATTGAATGCCGCTACACCAAAGCGCTATGCCTATCTGGGCGAAGTCTTCCGCCAGCGCCGCGAAGGAGGCAATGAGTTTTTTCAGGCCGGAATCGAGGATTTGGGGGACGCAAATCGCGCTCGCGCTGATGCGCGTTCTCTGGCTGACGCTTTTGCGTCCATCCGGCTCGCAGCGCCCCACACGCAGCTTGAAACTCTGCTCGGGGATCAGGCGATCTTCGAAGCGGTTTTGGCTGCTCTGGGTCTTCCACGTGGATGGCAGAAAAAGCTTGCCCGCGCTTTCGGCAATCCCGCTCAGCTTAAAAGCCTGTTAGAGGATTTGTCATCGGATCGGCAAAATGGAGATCTGCCGGGTCACCTGTCAAAGCTGGTGGCGAATGGGGATGAGACAGCTCTTGCCGCCGAGTTGGAAAAGGATATGCAATCGGCCGGAATTTCGCCGGGTGCAGGTCGTACACCTGTTGAGATCGCTCGTCGCCTGATTGACAAGGTTGCGCTCGCCTCTGTCCGTCTGCAACCAAAGACCTTTGCTGCACTTCGCGATTTTTTGGCAATTCGCATTCCTTTGCAATCGGCGGCTGGGCATCTGCTTCACTTCGCCCGGGCAAATGAGTTCGATCTTGGTCCAGCATTGGAACAGTTCGAGGCGCGTGCAGCTTCGGTTGTCGAAGCAGGTATTGGACACGAAACCATCATCTATGATGCTTCATTCGGACGCCCGCTCGATTATTATACCGGCTTGGTCTACGAAACTCGCGCAGTAAACAACGCGGATTTAGGCGCTATCGTTGGCGGTGGCCGTTATGATCGGCTTTTGACCATGCTTGGTGCCGTCGGTTCCATTCCGGGCGTTGGCTTCTCCATATGGCTTGACCGCCTCGAACAGATATCCGGAGAGGCACAATGACAATAACATTGGCTCTTCCCTCCAAAGGACGGCTCAAGGAACAGGCGCTTGCTGTGCTTGGCAAAGCCGGACTTGATGTAATCCTCCCCAATGATCAGCGCAATTACAGGGCGCAGGTTGCGGGTGAAAGCCAGATTGATATTCTTTTCCTTTCAGCATCTGAGATCGCCCGGGAGCTTGGTTATGGCAGCGTTGATCTGGGTGTAACTGGTGAAGACCTTATTCGAGAAACACTGTCGTCAGCGGATGATCGGGTGCAGATCGAAGCCCGGCTTGGTTTTGGCCATGCGGATGTGATCGTTGCCGTACCGGAAGTTTGGTATGATGTCTCAACCATGGCTGATCTTGATGATGTTGCTGCGGATTTTCGTCAGCGTCATGGCCGCCGTCTGCGCATCGCGACCAAGTATTGGCGATTGACGCAGCAATTTTTCTCGCAAATGCACGGCATCCAGGTTTACCGCATTGTCGAAAGCCTGGGAGCGACAGAGGGCGCTCCGGCATCCGGTTCAGCGGATATCATCGTGGATATTACATCGACGGGTTCGACGTTGCGCGCCAACCAGCTCAAGATTCTTGAGGATGGTGTTATTCTGAAATCCGAAGCCTGCCTGATTTCCTCGCGAACAGCGGTGGATTCCAAGGCCGTTGCTGATCTATCGCAGCGTATAAAGACGGCTTTGGACTCGCTCTGATCATATCAACTCTCTGTGATATGACCGCCGGAATGTAACCTTTTCGGTTCTTCCTTCGTATCTCCCTGCATGAGACCGAAATAATTCGGTATAATCACACAGGGAGCTTACCCATGATGACACGTCGAACCCTGTTCGGAAGTGCTTTTGCCGCGCTTGGTGCAGTCGTTGCCACGCGCTTCATAGCTATCCCCAAGGCTCAGGCTGAGGGTAAATTCGAAGTCGAGCATACCGATGCCGAATGGAAGAAGCTGCTCACGCCGGACCAATACGATGTGTTGCGTCAGGAAGGCACGGAAACTCCGTTCAGCAGCCCTCTGGATCACGAGAAGCGCAAGGGCACTTTCGCCTGCGCAGGCTGTGATCAGCCACTTTTCGAATCGGACAAGAAGTTCGACAGCGGCACTGGTTGGCCCAGTTTCTGGCAGCCGATCAAGGGAGCCGTGATTGAGAAATCAGACAGTTCGTTCGGGATGGTCCGGACAGCAGTGGAATGCCATCGCTGCGGTGGTCACCTCGGTCATGTCTTTGATGATGGTCCGCAACCAACCGGTCTTCGCTACTGCATGAATGGCGTCGCCATGAAATTCACGCCCGCTGCGGCCTAAACGCTCGAGGAAGAACAAATGAAACTTCGTTCCCTATTGCTTGCTACAACTCTTCTATTCGCACCTGCTACAGTTTTTGCGGAAAGCGTTACGATGGTGCCGCCGCCGGCCATGGATCAGACCGTATCAGCCAAGACCGAGAAAATCGTCCTTGCCGGTGGATGCTTTTGGGGTGTGCAGGGCGTTTACCAGCATATGAAGGGCGTCAACAACGCCGTTTCAGGTTATTCCGGAGGAAAGAAAGATACTGCCAATTATGAGCTGGTGAGCGGAGGCGATACAGGTCATGCGGAATCGGTTGAGATTACGTTCGATCCAAAGGTTGTCAGCCTTGGCAAGATTTTGCAGGTGTATTTTTCCGTCGCCCACAATCCCACGGAATTAAACCGTCAGGGCCCGGATACCGGTACGCAATATCGGTCAGCGGTTTTCACAACCAATGCGGATCAGGAAAAGGTGGTTAAGGCCTACATTGCCCAACTCGATAAGGCCAAGGTCTATTCCGATCCGATAGTTACCAAAGTTTCGTCGCTTGAGGGCTTTTACCCGGCGGAGGGCTATCATCAGGATTACCTGACGATAAATCCCACACAGCCTTATATCGTCTATAACGACCTGCCCAAGATCGAAAATCTTAGCAAGCTGTTTCTGCAGGAGTACAGGGAAAAGCCAGTTTTGGTAAGCGATGCCAAACCAACAAATTGATATGAGCTAAAACAAAAAAAGGCCGCTTGAAGCGGCCTTTTTGAATTTGTGGAGATCAACCGCGTTTTGCGTCGATTGAAAGAGCACCTGCTCCATGAGCAGCAAGAATGAAGAAGCCGCCGGTGATGGCGAGGTTCTTGAAGAATTGCGTGTCTTCGAATGGGTTGAAATGGCCTACATAAGCAGCGCCGAGCGTAAACAATCCAAGCAGGATTGCGGCATAGCGGGTTTGGAAGCCAACGAGGATTGCGAGCCCACCCAGAAGTTCCACCAGTCCGACGATAACAACTGTTACTTCCGGCAAAGGTAAACCCTTGGACGCGAAGTATCCTGCTGTACCGCTGATCGCGGTCAGCTTGCCGTAGCCCGCTGGGATAAAAAGGATCGAAAGCAGAATGCGACCGATCAGAACCAGAATGCCATTGTTAGACATAGGTATTTCTCCAAAAAAGTGACTGCGCGGTCAGTACGCGATGTGTACTGTTTACTAAAGTCACTTTTTCGACAACAGATTGTTCATCAAATCCACTGCTTATTCCGGAGCGATCATCCGCTCAGGACGCACAAGACGGTCATAATCTTCTGCTGATACGTGTCCGCTTGCGAGAGCCTCTTCGCGCAAGGTTGTACCGTTCTTGTGCGCAGTCTTGGCAATCTTCGCGGCATTATCGTAACCAATGGCCGGAGCCAGTGCAGTTACCAGCATGAGCGAACGTTCCAAGAGATCCCTGATGCGAACCTCGTCGGCCTCAATGCCTTCAACGCAATTATCGGCAAAAGATACCATCGAGTCGGCTAGCAGGCGAATAGACTGGAGCACATTCAAAGCGATGACGGGCTTGAACACGTTGAGTTCAAAATGGCCTTGACTGGCTGCAACGGTGACCGTTGTCTGGTTGCCGAATACCTGCGCGGCAACCATTGTCAGTGCTTCTGCCTGAGTTGGATTGACCTTGCCCGGCATGATCGAAGAACCAGGTTCGTTTTCTGGCAATTTCAACTCACCGAGACCCGAGCGTGGGCCTGATCCAAGGAAGCGGATATCATTGGCGATTTTGAAAAGGTCGGTCGCCAGCGCATTCAGGCTGCCATGGAAATTGGCCAGGGCACCGTGGCTTGCCAGTGCTTCGAACTTGTTTGGAGCAGTCTTGAAGGGCAAGCCGGTAATATCGGATACGGCTTCGGCAAAGCCCGTGTCGAAACCAACAGGAGCGTTCAGGCCTGTTCCTACTGCTGTGCCGCCCTGCGCCAGTAGAAAAACATCAGCGAGGCTCTCTTCAATCCGCTTGCGGGCATATTCGAGTGCAGCACGGTAACCGGAGAACTCCTGGCCGAGCGTTACGGGAGTAGCGTCCTGGGTATGCGTACGGCCAATCTTGATTACGTCTGCGAACGCCTTTTCCTTTTTGGCGAGCGCTTCCGTCAAATGAGTGAGGGCAGGGTAGAGGCGCTCGGTCGCTTCAACTGCGGTTGCAATGTGAATGGCTGTCGGAAATGTGTCATTCGACGACTGGCTCATGTTCACATGGTCGTTGGGGTGTACAGGCTTCTTCGAGCCCTTAGTGCCGCCAAGCATTTCGATGGCGCGGTTGGAAATAACCTCGTTGGCGTTCATGTTGGACTGCGTGCCGGAGCCTGTCTGCCAGACAACCAATGGAAAATGCTCGTCTAGTTTGCCTTCGATCACCTCTTCAGCTGCAACGGTAATTGCGCGGCCCGTCACCTCATCCAGCTTGCCAAGGGCCATGTTGGTTTCGGCTGCAGCGCGCTTCACGATGCCGAGCGCCCGAACCAGCGGAATCGGCATGCGCTCGCCGCCGATCTTGAAGTTGTGGAGGGAACGTTCGGTTTGCGCCCCCCAATATTTGTCGGCAGCCACTTCGATTGGACCAAACGTATCGGTTTCGGTGCGTGTAGAAGTCATCGTGTATTTTTCCTGTGACAGTTGGCGCAATGACTACTGCGAAGCGTTGCGGGAGGCAAGGTTTGAGCACGCAATGTTGGTCTGGATTTCGTAAGCTGCTAGGATAAAATCGATTATAGCAATCATGGGAGGACAGTCCGTGACAGCACATGAAGCAAGAAGCCTTCAAATTGCGATTCAACGCAATTGGCAGGATGTCTACCGATACGCGAGTCTGCCTGAGAATTTGCCGGAATGGGCGTCGGGTCTCACTTCCGGCTTGCAAAAATCCGGCAATGAATGGTTAGCCGATGGCCCGGCAGGCAGGTTACGCCTTCGCTTTGCTCCAGAGAACGAGTTCGGTGTACTTGACCATTGGGTCATCACTGAAACCGGGGAGAATGTTTATATACCCCTACGGGTGGTTGCCAATGGCGATGCCTCGGAGGTGATATTCACCCTGTTTCGCCTGCCGGGTATGGACGATGAAAAGTTTACCGCAGATGCTGCATGGGTTATGCGCGATTTGCAGAAACTGCGGGATTTACTGGAAGCACAATTGGTAGAGTGATGATATGACTGGCAGCTCAGGTTACGACAAACAGATCAATTATATCGAGTTTAACGTTGACGATATTTCACGCACAAAACATTTCTACGGCGCAGCATTCGGTTGGACTTTTACCGATTACGGCCCGGACTATTGCGAATTCAACGATGGTAATCTGAAAGGCGGCTTTGCCCGTTCAGAAGGTGTAAAAGCTGGTGGGCCATTGGTTATTCTTTTTGCCGATGATCTCGCGGATACGCTGGCGCGTGTCAAAATGGCAGGCGGCGAAATAGTCAAAGAAATATTCGATTTTCCGGGCGGCCAACGGTTCCATTTCCGTGATCCGGAAGGCTACGAACTAGCAGTATGGTCAGACAAGTAGGAGAGGCGGCTGTCCAAGACAGCCGCCATTGAATCAGGCGTCGCGAGCGGCCTTCAAAGCATTTCCCCACCAGACAAGCTGATCGAGCTGCGCACCGGCTGCTTCATTCAAATGAGGATAGTCGCCCAGCGTCTTCTCTGCCTTAACGACAGTTAAATACTCAGGGAAAGAGATATGAACGCCGGTTTTGACCGACGCCGCACCCATTTCAACGAAGATCAGACGCAGATGTTCGACAGCGCGGGCACCGCCGACACCGCCATAACCAACAAAAGCCACGGGCTTCTGAATGAATTCGCCAAGATCGATGGCGTTCTTCAGGACGGCAGTCGGGGCGTGGTTGTATTCGGCTACCGTGAAGATGTAAGCGTCGAACGAGCGCAGCTTCTTCTTCCAACGTTCAGCCGTTTCTGTCTCGGCAGTCGTGCTGCGTTCTTCACCGAAGAAATGCATTGGGTAATTCAGAAGGTCGACAATCTCGACTTCGACATCAGCACGCTGTCCAGCAACGTCTGCAATCCATTTGGCAGGAAACTCGGCGAATCGGCCAATACGCGTGCTGCCGACGATAACGCCGATTTTTAGTTTTGCCATTTTCAGAAATCCTTGTCTTGGGGTGGTAACTATTTGTGACCGGAGCTATATAAGTGACTGTTAAAAGCCGAAGCAAGGAGGCACTTTTTTGAAACCGAAGCACTTTGAGGTAACTCCTGCCTGTGGTGCAGTCCATCAGATACTCTCCCGGGTGGGGGATAAGTGGACTGTATTGGTCGTCAACTACTTGGGCACGGGATCAATGCGTTTCAACGAATTGAAACGCACGATCAACGGCATTTCACAAAAGATGCTGACGAGTACGCTGCGTGGTTTGGAGCGTGATGGATTCGTAACGCGAACGGTGTTCCCTACAATTCCACCACGTGTCGATTATGAACTCACTGATCTTGGCCGTGAGTTGCTAGAGCCTGTGCGCGGCCTTGCCGATTTCGCCATTCAGAACGAAGTTCGAATTGCCACTGCGCGTGCAAAATTCGACTCCACAAATGGTGCAGAAATAGTGGCACCATTCGCCCAAGCGGCCGAATAATATCGAAGTTGACATGTATCCATATATCTGGTTTTCTAGATATATGGATACAGAAAAAGCACTTGATGCCTTTGGAGCAATTTCACAGCGGTCGCGTCTTGATATACTTCGGCTGCTGGTAAAAGCTGGCGAAGACGGCATGGCCGCCGGCGATATCGCCAATGCCATTCAGGGTAAACAAAATACGACATCAACCAATCTGATGATCCTGACGCGCTCTGGCCTCATTGCCGCGTCGCGGGAAGGCAGAAGCGTCATCTATCGCGCCGACTATTCAGGCATAGGGGCACTGCTGGCATTCTTACTGGAAGATTGTTGTGGTGGTCGCCCCGAAATCTGCGGGCCACTCTTACAAACCCTATCCGATAATACGCGACGATCCTGCTGTTGATCTTTTGATGGCTCCTCAAGTTTTCAGGTTTTTTCCATGCCTATAATAATTTACCACAATCCAGCATGCGGCACATCACGCAACGTACTGGAAATAATTCGTCAGAGCGGTGAAGAGCCGGAAATCATCAACTATCTGAAAACACCACCCACGCGCGAGAAGTTGCTTGAACTCATCGCGGCAATGGGAGGAAATGTTCGTGATATTCTACGGGAAAAGGGTACGCCGTATTCGGAATTGAATCTCAGCGATGCCAAATGGAGTGACGACGAGCTAGTCGATTTCATCGTTGCCCACCCGATACTCATGAATCGTCCAATCGTTGTTACTACCAGCGCTACAAAGCTTTGCCGCCCTTCAGAGACAGTGCGGTCATTGCTTGATGCTGCGGAAAGGAGGCAGGGTGATGAATGACCTGCCCAATATTGCCGCCAACCAGTTTCGTCCAATTGAAAGATCGAAACTAGCATCTGCATTCTCCAGCCATCCTCCCCGCATTATGATACTTTACGGATCGCTACGCGAGCGTTCCTACAGCAGATTTCTCGCACAAGAAGCCGAGCGGTTGCTGAGCGCACTTGGTGCCGAAGCGCGGATTTTTGATCCTGCCGGGTTGCCCTTGCCGGATGGTGCGCCAGCAGACCATTCGAAGGTTGCCGAGCTTAGAGAATTGTCCCTATGGTCCGAGGGCCAAATATGGATTAGTCCCGAACGCCACGGCTCGATGTCAGGGGTGCTGAAATCGCAAGTTGATTGGATACCTTTAGCAGTTGGTTCGATACGACCGACACAGGGGCGAACCTTGGCAGTCATGCAGGTGTCGGGCGGCTCTCAATCATTCAACGCCGTGAACCAGATGAGAGTGCTTGGTCGGTGGATGCGAATGATCACAATTCCAAATCAGTCATCTATTGCCAAAGCCTATCAGGAGTTCGACGAACAGGGCCGTATGAAACCTTCGTCTTATTATGATCGTGTAGTAGATGTCATTGAGGAGCTTGTGAAGTTTACACTGATCAGCCGCGATGCCTCTTCCTATCTTACGGACCGCTACAGTGAACGTAAGGAAAAGGCAGTAGCGTTGGAAGAGCGTGTGAGCTTGAAGTCCATCTGATCCATTATTGCGGACAACAAAAAAGGCGGGTCGAACCCGCCTTTTCCATAACTGTAAGGGTAGGGCTTCTTAGAAGTCCATACCGCCCATGCCGCCCATTCCGCCGCCTGGCATCTGTGGAGCGCCGCCATTGTCCTTCTTGGGAGCTTCGGCGATCATGGCTTCAGTGGTGACAAGCAGACCAGCAACCGATGCTGCGTCTTGCAAAGCAGTACGAACAACCTTGACCGGATCAACAATGCCGAGAGCGATCAGATCGCCATACTCACCGTTGGCTGCGTTGTAGCCGTAGGTCTCTTTCTTGTTGTCAAGGATTTTGCCAACAACGATAGAAGCTTCATCACCTGCGTTTGTTGCGATCTGGCGAGCCGGAGCCTGCAGAGCACGACGAACGATGTTGATGCCTGCGTCCTGATCAGAGTTTGCACCCTTGAGAGTCAGGTTTGCAGAAGCGCGGAGAAGAGCAACGCCACCGCCAGGAACGATACCTTCTTCAACAGCAGCGCGAGTTGCGTTGAGAGCGTCGTCGACGCGGTCCTTCTTTTCCTTCACTTCAACTTCAGTTGCACCGCCGACGCGGATAACTGCAACACCGCCAGCGAGCTTGGCAAGACGTTCCTGCAGCTTCTCACGGTCGTAGTCGGAAGTTGTTTCGTCGATCTGCTGCTTGATCTGGCCGACGCGGGCGTTGATTTCGCCCTTCTTGCCATGACCGTCAACGATCGTGGTGTTTTCCTTGGTGATCGACACCTTCTTGGCGCGACCGAGCATGTCGAGCGTAACGCTTTCGAGCTTGATGCCGAGATCTTCGGAAATAACCTGACCGCCGGTAAGGATAGCGATGTCTTCGAGCATTGCCTTGCGGCGATCACCGAAGCCAGGAGCCTTGACAGCAGCAATCTTCAGGCCGCCGCGCAGCTTGTTGACAACGAGCGTAGCAAGAGCTTCGCCTTCTACGTCTTCAGAAATGATGACGAGTGGCTTGGAAGTCTGAACGACAGCTTCGAGAACTGGCAAAAGAGCCTGAAGGTTCGAAAGCTTCTTTTCATGAAGAAGAATGTATGCGTCTTCGAGATCAGCAACCATCTTTTCAGGGTTGGTTACGAAGTATGGCGATAGATAGCCACGGTCGAACTGCATGCCTTCAACGACTTCAAGTTCAGTTTCGGCGGTCTTGGCTTCTTCAACGGTGATAACACCTTCGTTGCCGACCTTCTGCATTGCCTTGGCAATCATTTCGCCGATTTCAATCTCGCCATTGGCAGAGATCGTGCCAACCTGCGCAACTTCTTCCGAAGTCTTGATCTTCTTGGCGCTCTTGCCGAGCTGCTTGACGACTTCTGCAACAGCAAGATCGATGCCGCGCTTCAGATCCATAGGATTCATGCCGGCAGCAACAGCCTTGCCGCCTTCCTGAACGATAGCCTGGGCAAGAACAGTAGCGGTCGTGGTGCCGTCACCAGCAATGTCGTTCGTCTTTGAAGCGACTTCACGGACCATCTGTGCGCCCATGTTTTCGAACTTGTCTTCAAGTTCGATTTCCTTGGCAACAGTTACACCGTCCTTGGTGATGCGCGGAGCGCCGAAGGACTTGTCAATAACAACGTTACGGCCTTTCGGGCCGAGCGTTACCTTGACAGCGTCTGCAAGGATGTTGACGCCGCGCAGCATGCGCTCGCGCGCGTCGCGGCCGAATTTTACTTCTTTAGAAGCCATTTTTATCTCTCCTGGGATTTAACCCGGTTTGATCGGAATATTATTGGGTGACGGTGATTAGCCGAGGATACCGAGAATGTCGGATTCCTTCATGATCAGCAGGTCTTCGCCGCCGATCTTGACTTCCGTACCGGACCACTTGCCGAACAGGATATGATCGCCTGCCTTGACATCGAGTGGTACGAGCTTGCCAGCTTCGTCACGAGCGCCTGTGCCTACGGAGACGATTTCGCCTTCCTGTGGCTTTTCCTTGGCAGTATCCGGAATGATGATGCCGCCTGCAGTCTTTGCTTCCGATTCAACGCGGCGTACTACGACGCGGTCGTGAAGCGGGCGGAACTTGGTCTTGGCCATGGTTAGAACCCTTGATGGTTGGTGTCAAAACGGTTCGCAAACGGCTAAGCCATTCGCGTTATTAGCACTCGCTATTGGTGAGTGCTAACTGGAGCCGGAGATAGTGGGAGGGGTCGGAAGAGTCAAGTGAAGCTTTGGTGAAAACTTTCTGGCAGATGCTGAAAAACCTGATGGTGCCAGAGTAAAATTTCCAACAAATCACACGTTCGCATGGAAATGTGATGGGAGGATGTCAGGGCAGACGTATTTCAGGAACTACGCCGCAACATCCTGTTCATTCTCCAGCGTCGGCAGGTGAGCCTCTCCCCATGCTTTCAGGGAGTTAATTACAGGCTCCAGACTGCGGCCGCGATCTGACAAGGAGTATTCCACTTTTGGTGGAACCTGCGCGTAGACTTTGCGCACGATAAGTCCGTCTTCTTCCAGTTCACGAAGTTGATTGGTCAGCATACGCTGAGTCACATTGTTTATTTTGCGCCGAATTTCATTGAAGCGCAGTGTCCCGGCCATCAACTGATAAAGGATCACGCCTTTCCACTTGCCATCGATGAGATCGAGAACACGCTCTACCCTGCAGCCGGGTGAAGCATTTGGTTTGGGGTGTCGAATGCGAGCCATTATAGTATCCTTTTTGACACTATATACAGAAAATGTGCGTTCTTGCACATTTAAACCTTTGCGCGCAGATAAGCCAGACCCTTTCAATATGGAGCAAAACAATGCGTGCAGTTGCCTATTTCGAACCACTGGCCGTCTCGGCGGAAAACTCTCTCGTCGATGTCGACTTGCCCAAGCCTGAGGCGACAGGCCGGGATATTCTGGTGGAGGTGAAGGCCATTTCGGTTAATCCCGTCGATACCAAGATCCGTAAGGGTGTGAAGCCGGACGAGGGCAAAGCAAAAGTGCTTGGCTGGGATGCCTCTGGCATCGTTGCAGCAGTTGGACCAGATGTGACCTTCTTTAAACCCGGCGATGAAGTGTTTTATGCAGGCGCGGTAGACCGTTCGGGTACGAATGCCGAATTCCATCTTGTCGATGAGCGGATTGTCGGAAAGAAGCCAGCTTCGCTGAATTTTGCTTCTGCAGCGGCTTTGCCACTGACTTCAATTACAGCATGGGAAACACTCTTTGATCGGCTTGATGTAAAATCACCAGTAGTCGGCGGAGTTAACGCGATTCTCATTGTCGGCGGGGCAGGTGGTGTCGGCTCGATTGCCGTGCAACTTGCACGGCAGCTTACAGACCTCACCGTAATTGCCACAGCCTCACGCCCCGAAACGCAGGCATGGGTTAGCGATCTTGGAGCACATCACGTACTTGATCACTCCAAGCCACTGGCAGCACAAGTTGAAGCGCTAGGGATTGGTGCACCGGCATTTGTGTTCTCGACCACCAATACAATCGATCACTTAAGCGAACTAGTTGAGTTGATTGCCCCTCAAGGCCGGTTTGCCCTGATTGATGATCCGAAATCCCTCGATGCGGTTGTCTTCAAACGAAAGAGCATCTCACTGCACTGGGAAATGATGTTTACGCGTTCGCTATTCAAAACCGCTGACATGGAAGCGCAGCATCGCCTGCTCAACGAAGTATCAGAGCTGGTTGACAAGGGCACGATCAAGACAACGTTCAGCGATGATTTCGGGCCGATTAATGCAGTCAATCTCAAGCGAGCCCACGCTCTGATCGAGAGCGGAACTGCCAAAGGCAAGATCGTGCTGTCGGGCTTTTAGCTTGGCAGATCAATCTTCACCATGATCCTCGCAAACATGGTGAGCCATATCGACAAGCATGTCACTGACGTGCTTGTCAGCAAGCTCATAAAAGATTTGCTTTGCTTGCCGGTTGCCGCGCACCAGTCGCGCGCCGCGTAGCAAGCGCAGATGATGGCTGACCAGCGATTGCGAAAGGTCAAGCGTTGCCGCTATGTCGCCAACCGATCGCGGGGCCTCAAGACAGAAAAACAGAATACGTAACCTTGTCGGGTCGCCAAGCAGTTTGAATGTTTCTGCCAGAATGGTCGTGTCGAATTGGGATGGCACCGCTATTTTACTCAATGCTTGTGGCCCTCGTGGCCATGGTCATGGGCCGCATGATCGTGGTCACCGTGACCGCTATGATCGTGATCTGCATGATCGTGTTCTCCGGTAGGCTCATTGCCAAGAGAACAATCGCCAATAGCATCTGCAAAATCGATGGCGATGGTTGAGTGCTCAATCTCAAACTTTTTGACCAGTTCCGCTTCAACGGCTTTTACCACCAGGCGAGGATCTGCACCATCTTTGGGGCGGACATGCAGCGTTGCCAAAGCCTTGCCTGAGGTAATCATCCAGACGTGAACATGACGTACTCCGGCGAGATTCGGAATGGTTTTCATTAAGTGCTGCTCGATTTCTTCCGGTGCAGCATTCTCGGGCGCGCCTTCAAGCAGGATGTGCAGTGAGTTGCGCAGAAGAGCCCATGCACTGCGGAGAATCAGCAGACATACGAATACCGAAAGGATCGGGTCGATTGGCGTCCAGCCTGTATAGTAGATGATAATCGCCGCGCTAATGGCAGCAACGGAGCCGAGCAGATCACCAAGAACATGCAGGATCGCGCCCTTTATGTTGACATGATCCTTATCGCCACGTGTCAAAATCCGGAAGACGCCAATATTTATCAGCAGCCCTATCGTTGCGACGATGAACATTGGTCCGGCAAGCACTTCACCAGGATTGCGAAAACGCTCGAAGGCTTCGATAGCTATCCAGACGAGAATGGCAAAAAGCGCAATTGCATTGATCAGGCCCGCGATGACTTCAAACCGTAGATATCCAAACGTCCTTCGCTCGTCGGCTGCACGTTTGCCAAAACGGAATGCTGCATAGGCGAGTGCAAGCGCTCCCGCATCCGTAAGCATATGGCCCGCATCGGCAATCAGCGCCAAGGAACCGGATAACAGTCCCCCAATCACCTCGACGATCATGAACGTGAAAGTAATCAGGAAAGCGATTAGAACTTTGCGTTGATTGTCGGCAGTAATCTTCGGGCTATGATCATGTCCGTGATCGTGCCCATGTGCGCCGTGAGAGTGTGCCATATGAACCTCATTGAATAGTAACATATCAATATCTATTCATATGTTTGTTGTCAATCAACCCAAACAGCTTTTGGTTGTGATCCCGAGTGACACTTTTCGTGCAATCAGGTAAGCGATGTTGCAACTCAATAACCGGCACGGAGAAAGATCGGCATGACCGACATGGTACACTTGGCAAGTCTTGACGACTTGATGGATCGTTACGACGTGCTTCTTTGCGATGTCTGGGGTGTTTTGCATAATGGTGTCGATTCTTTTGTCGCCGCGTCAAAAGCGTTGGCTCGTGCCAGATCTGCAGGTCTGACAGTGATTCTTATAACCAATGCGCCACGCCGCTTTGACAGTGTAGCCGCGCAAATTCACGGGTTGGGCGTTCCCGAGGATGCCTATGATCGCATCGTGACCTCTGGTGACGTTACCCGGGAGTTGATCCGCAATTCACCACGCCGGATTTTCCATCTTGGGCCGGAGCGTGACGAAACGCTTTATGAAGGGCTGGATGTCGAGCTTGTCGAAGAGCGAGAGGCCGATGTCGTCGTGTGCACCGGGTACTTTGACGATGAGACGGAAACGCCAGCTGATTATGCGGAAATGCTGACGCGCTTTCGTTCACGCGATCTGCCGTTCATCTGTGCCAATCCTGATATCGTGGTAGAGCGTGGTGATCGCCTGATCTGGTGTGCTGGCGCGCTCGCCCGGGATTATGGCCAGCTCGGTGGCCGAATGTTGATTGCCGGTAAGCCACATCGCCCGATTTACGAAGCCTCCATAGCTGCGGCGGAAGAAGTTCGCGGCAAACCTGTTGATCTCAGCCGTGTCATAGCCATAGGTGATGGTATGCTGACAGACGTTAAAGGTGCCGATCTTTTTGGCATTGATGTTCTTTATATATCCGGTGGTATTCACGCAGGCGATTATGTCGACGGCGGTGTGCACGACGTTGAAAAGCTGTTGGCTTTCTTGAAAAAACACGGGAGCAATCCCGTTGCCACTATGCCTGCTCTGGCCTGAGGACAAGGTTCATGACAATTCTGCGTTTGACCGACCCTTCGCAGTTACCCGTCCATTTGAGGGGCGCCGTTGTTGCCATAGGCAACTTTGACGGCGTGCATCGCGGCCATCAGGCTGTTCTCGGACGGGCTCTGGAGGCCGCGCAGGCAACAGGCAAGCCATCATTGGTATTGACGTTTGAGCCTCATCCGCGGAGCGTTTTTGTGCCCGACCAACCCGTGGACAGGCTGACACCAGCTGCAGAAAAAGCCAGCATTCTTGAGGCTTTGGGTTTCGATGCTGTGGTGGAATGCCATTTCACGCGTGAGTTCTCACAACTGACAGCCGATGATTTCGTCGATCAGATTCTTGTTGGAGCTCTGGGCGCCAGCCGCATCGTTACGGGCTTTGATTTTCATTTCGGGAAAAATCGCCAGGGCGGCCCCGCTTTCCTGATGGAGGCTGGTGACAAGCGCGGCTTTCACGTTACGCTTGTTGATGCTTTCCGGGATGAGGGCGGACAGGCGGTCTCGTCGAGCCGTATCCGTTCGCTCTTCGGAGATGGTGAAGTTGTGGAAGCGGCCGGGCTTCTGGGTTATCGCCACCGCATTCGTGCCGAAGTGGTCCATGGCAAGCAGCTTGGCCGGACAATTGGTTATCCTACCGCCAATATGGTTCTGCCACCGGAAACACATTTGAAACATGGCATTTATGCAGTTCGCTTTCGCCGCGCTGATGGAACTCTTTATGACGGGGTTGCAAGTTTTGGCCGGAGGCCAACCGTTGACACCAATGGTGAGCCACTGTTGGAAACCTATGTCTTTGATTTTTCGGGCGATCTTTACGGAGAGAACTGCGCGGTATCCTTTTTTGCCTACCTCCGTGGGGAAGAAAAATTTGATGGCCTTGAGCCAATGATGCTTCAGATTCGAAGGGATGAAGAAGAGGCGCGGGGGCTTTTGCAGGGTGTTAAGCCGCTCTCGCCACTGGATGATACGATTAATTTTGTCTGAAATGGCAAATCGTTTACCATAAGAATAAATCCAATTTTATCTATCATTCCGTAGCTTGACCTGGAATTGCCGTCTCCCAAGGCAAATTTCGGAGTTTAGATATGTCTGTACGTTTAATTGGCGCCCTTGCCGGCGCAGTTTTTTTCGCGTTTCCCGCAATAGTCCTTGCCGATGAATATTACAGTGACCCTGAAACGACGACCAGTAGCCCAAGAGGCGATCACTGGTGGTCTGGAGACTGGTATTTAACTCTGGGAGCAAAGGGCTTTGTCGCTCCGCGCTATGATGGGGCAAGCGATTATCGCTTGCTTGCCGCGCCGGTTATTTCACTTGGCCGTGCAGGAAAAAGCGAGAAGTTCTCGTCTCTGAATGACAATGCCTCCTTTGGCTTTATCGATACAGGCGTGTTTCGCGCAGGTTTGACAGGCAAGCTGGTCTCCGGCCGTGACGATGACGATTCCCGTGATTTGAAGGGATTGCATGATACCGATTGGGGTGTTGAGGTCGGTGGTTTTGCCGAATTCTACCCAACTGATAATGTTCGCGGTCGTGTTGAAGTACGTCGCGGTATTGGTGCTCATGATGGCGTCGTTGCAGATTTTGCCGTGGACGCCTTCACAGATATCACCCCAACCGTTCGTGTGTCCGCCGGTCCGCGCGCAACAGTAGCCACCAAGGACTATTTCCGGGAATACTACGGCGTTAATCCTGCCGAGTCCGCTGCGTCGGGTTTGAAGGAGTACCGGCCCGGAGGTGGTTTGAAATCGCTCGGAATAGGCGGCCAGATAACCTGGAAGACTACGGATAAGATCACGACAAGCGCCTATGCCGAATACAGCCGTTTGATGGGCCCGGCTGCCGATTCGAGCCTTGTCAAAGAACGAGGATCGGCCAATCAGGCAACATTCGGCCTTCAGGCGACCTACCGTTTCGACTTCTCGCTTTAGCTATTAAGGCAGACGCATGTGAAGTTTATTGCGTCTGCCCCTTTATTCTCGCGAGCGTGATTGCTAAAAGCGCGGTCATGAAAACCGTTTGCGGGGCTTTTCCCAAGTCCGTACCGATTCAGATACGAATTACTGGCCCGGCCTTCACCTGACCTGAAGCTACCTGCTTCGTGGTGTTGAAGGTCCGGGCGGCGCATTTGCGCTCTATTCTCGATTTCTTCAAGTCCTTGCTCGCAGCGATAACGCGCGAGCCCAAGAAAAGCCGAAAAAAATGAACGATACGTCCAAGCCAATCGACTACTCAAAAACCCTTTATCTGCCCCAGACGGATTTTCCGATGCGCGCTGGCCTGCCAGCCAAGGAGCCGGAATTCGTCCAGCGATGGCAGGATATGGACCTTTATAAAAAGCTGCGTGAGGATGGTAAGGATCGTCCACTCTACGTGCTGCATGATGGTCCTCCCTATGCCAATGGTAACATCCACATTGGCCATGCCCTGAACAAAATCCTCAAGGATGTCATCACGCGTTCTTTCCAGATGCGCGGCTATAACTCCAATTATGTCCCGGGCTGGGATTGCCATGGTCTGCCCATCGAATGGAAGATTGAGGAACAGTACCGCGCCAAGGGTAAAGACAAGGATCAGGTGCCGATCAACGAGTTCCGCAAGGAATGCCGTGAATTTGCTGCAAACTGGATCAAGGTGCAGTCGGTTGAATTCAAGCGCCTCGGTATTGAGGGTGATTTCGAGAATCCCTACACGACAATGGCATTCCATGCTGAAAGCAGGATCGCTGGGGAGCTGTTGAAGTTCGCCATGTCGGATCAGCTATATCGTGGCTCCAAGCCTGTCATGTGGTCGGTCGTTGAGCGGACTGCTCTCGCTGAAGCTGAAGTTGAATATGCGGATGTTGAAAGTGATACAATCTGGGTGAAATTCCCGGTAGTGACCGGACCTCAAGACCTCTTGTCGGCAGCGGTTGTCATCTGGACGACTACTCCTTGGACCATTCCGGGAAATCGAGCAGTCAACTACTCACCGCGCGTTGCCTATGGACTCTACAAGGTTGAAACGGCAGAGAATGATTTTGGCCCGCAACCCGGCGAGTTTTTGATTTTCGCAGATGCCTTGGCAGAAGATTCTGCAACAAAAGCGAAACTGACATTCAATCGCATCAGGACTGTAACGGCTGATGAGTTTACGAGCATCACGCTCGATCATCCATTCAAAGGCTTTGGCGGCGGCTATGAGTTTGTTGTACCGATGCTTGCCGGTGATCATGTAACCGACGATGCCGGTACAGGCTTTGTGCACACTGCGCCCGGTCATGGCCGCGAGGATTTTGATGCCTGGATGGATGCGCGCAACGATATCGAAGCGCGCGGTATTTCCTCGGCGATCCCGTTCACGGTCGACGATGCTGGCTATTACACCAAGGATGCACCGGGTTTTGGCCCGGATCGTGAAGGCGGCCCGGCGCGCGTCATCGACGATAATGGCAAGAAGGGCGATGCCAACAAGGCCGTAATCGAAGAACTGATCAATCGGAGCATGTTGTTTGCCCGCGGCCGTATAAAGCACTCTTATCCGCATTCATGGCGCTCTAAAAAACCGGTCATCTTTCGTAATACGCCGCAATGGTTCGTCTATATGGACAAGCAATTGTCTAGTGATCGAGTCGATCTTACAGGCAAGCACATTACCGATAGTACAAAATATCTCGTTGCCGATACATTGAGAAATAGAGCTTTAAAAGCCATTGACGAAACCCGTTTCGTCCCGGCCGGTGGACAAAACCGTCTACGCGCAATGATCGAAGATCGTCCTGATTGGGTGCTTTCCCGTCAACGTGCATGGGGTGTGCCGATCTGCGTGTTTGCCGATGAGGCCGGAAATGTGCTCAAGGACGATGCCGTTAATGCGCGCATCCTTGAAGCCTTTGAAAAAGAAGGTGCCGACGCGTGGTTTGCGGAAGGCGCGCGCGAACGGTTTCTTGGCGAAAAATCCAACGAACCTTGGACACAAGTGCGCGACATTCTCGATGTCTGGTTCGATTCAGGCTCGACGCATGTCTTTACGCTTGAAGACCGGCCTGATCTGAAATGGCCGGCCGATGTCTATCTTGAAGGTTCCGACCAGCATCGCGGCTGGTTCCATTCATCCCTGCTTGAAAGCTGCGGTACGCGTGGCCGTGCGCCTTATAATACACTCGTCACCCATGGCTTCACCATGGATGAAGAGGGGCGCAAGATGTCAAAGTCGCTCGGCAACACTGTCACACCTCAGGACGTGATCAAGGATTCCGGGGCAGATATTCTCCGCCTTTGGGTCATGACCACCGACTATTGGGAAGATCAGCGTCTGGGCAAAAACATCATCCAGACGAATATCGATGCCTATCGCAAACTTCGGAATACTATTCGCTGGATGCTGGGCACTTTGGCACATGACGAAGGTGACGATGTTGCCTATGCGGATATGCCGGAACTTGAACAGCTGATGTTGCACCGCCTGGCCGAACTGGATGAGCTTGTACGTTCGGGCTACGATGCATTCGAGTTCAAACGCATCACACGCGCGTTGATCGATTTTCTGAATGTGGAGCTATCGGCATTCTATTTCGATATTCGAAAAGATGCGCTTTATTGCGATGCACCGTCCAGCATCAAGCGTAAAGCATCACTGCAAGTCGTGAGGCATTTATTTGACCGTATCGTTACGTGGCTGGCTCCAATGCTGCCATTTACAACGGAAGAAGCTTGGCTCGATCTGCATAAGAATGCGGTTTCTGTTCATCTGGAACAGTTTCGGGATACGCCGAAAGAATGGAAGAACGATGCGCTGGCTGCAAAGTGGCGCAAGGTGCGCGATGTTCGCCGGGTTGTCACCGGCGCGCTGGAATTGGAACGTGCCAAGAAAACGCTGGGCTCATCGCTTGAAGCCGCCCCGCTGGTTTTCATCAGAGATCTTGAGCTGCTTGCCGCAGTTAAAGACCTCGATATGGCAGAGATTTGCATCACCAGTGCTATAACCATCAAGGATGGAACAGCACCAGCGAATGCGTTCATTGCGGATGATGTCAAGGGCGTTGCAGTCGTGTCAGAGCGGGCAACTGGCACAAAATGTGCACGTTCGTGGCGCTATACGCATGATGTCGGTTCGGATTCTGCCTATCCTGATGTCTCCGCGCGGGACGCAGCAGCGCTGCATGAACTGGCGAAGCTTGGCAAACTTGACGTCTGAATAAAAACTGCGGGTTATCCCTTGTGATAATCCGCTGTTTTATTAACAAGAAAGAGCCTCGACTTGCTTAATGCTACGGGCCTCATGTAAAAGGCTGCCATTGAGTTGCCTGAATTTAGAGGCAGGGCATAGATCAAGCGTATTTTTGGCGGGCATCAGTGCTCAGGCTTGGGTGGAAGTGGCGAGTATGAATTTGAACGGACGCATTACGGTTCTAAGTGCATTGTTTGCATCGCTGGCAATTGCCGGTTGTGCATCTTCGCCCACCTATGGCACAGACAAGTCATCCGGCGCGCAGTTGCTTGACGACGTATCGAATATTGCTTCGTTCAGTAAAAAGAAAAGTACGATTGCTTACAACCCCAGGCCTGAACTTGTTCGCCCGGCTTCAGGTACCTCGGAAGGCGCACAGTTGCCGCAGCCGCAGGGAAATGTTGTTGCCGATAATAGTGCGAACTGGCCGGAATCGCCGGAACAGCGGCGCAAACGTATCCGCGACACAGCAACCGCCAACCAGAACAATCCCAATTTTGTCCCGGAAGTCGAAAACGATATACCTGCTGCGAAATCTTCGGGACCATCCGAATACGGCGCAAATAATGATAGGGCACCAAAGGTAGTTCCCGGTGGTCGGGGTCAGACCAATCAAGGTAGTGAGTTCCGTGCCCGTAAGCTTGCATCCACAGCAGGATCGCCAACGACGCGTAGATATCTGAGCGAGCCACCACTGGAATATCGGGCTCCGGCAACTACCGCTGCAACAAACGATCTTGGTCAGGATGAGGCCAAGAAAGAGCGTGAGCGGAAAGCCGCCGCCCGGAAGGATAAGGGTTTCAGTTTCAAAAACCTTATTCCCTGGAACTGATTTCCGAAAAACTGCCTATCCCTTACCCGTTGTAATGGTTACCCTTTGAGATGTGGTCATCGAAGCTCTGTGCCAAAAATTTGGAACAGAAGTATCTGTGCTTCGTTGATCACCGATCAAAGGTTCATCTTTACGTTAGCCGAGGGTTTTCCAATTGTTCGTTTTCAGATTGACCGGACGAATTATTCTTGTCCTCATTTCGATTCTGGTTTTTGTGTGGGGCGGGTTTGCCCTTTGGTATCAGCTTCCCCTTGGCGCCCTTGCCACGATAGGTTGCCTTGTCATCTGGACGGCAATTGCATTTTCCGTACTTTGGCTGGAGATAAAGGGACGATCGCTTCGCGCATTGATCGTTCTCATTCCAGTAACAGTTGCCCTGTTTTACTGGTGGAACACAATTACCCCATCTCTCACGCGAATCTGGTCGGATGATGTTGCCCAAACTGTCACCGGGACTTTAAACGGCAATCAGGTGACCTTGTCGAATGTGCGGAATTTCGAATGGCGGTCGCGCGAGGATTTCACTCCCCGCTGGGAGGTTAGGAATTACGATCTGGAAGATCTAGCGTCTGTCGATGTGTTTCTTTCATATTGGTCCAATCCCGCCATTGCCCATACGCTTGTCAGCTTTGGTTTCAACGATGGTCAGCACGTGGTGTTTTCTGCTGAAATCCGAAAAGAACGCCATGAAGAATTTTCTGAGATTGGAGGCTTCTTCAAAGAATTCGAGCTTGCCATGATTGCGGCGGATGAACGCGACATTGTTCGATTGCGAACCAACATACGCAAAGAAGATGTTTATCGTTATCGCATCAGAATGGCACCGGAGATGCGGCAGGCTTTGTTTCTGTCATATATCGATAATGCCAATCATCTGGCGCAGAAGGCCAACTTCTACAACACTATAACTGCAAATTGCACCACCGTAATTTTTGATATGGTTCGTGCGATCACGCCGGATTTGCCGATTGATTACCGCGTTGTTCTGTCCGGCTATCTGCCGGGTTATCTGTACGATCTTGGCGCAATAGATAATCAAAAGCCCTTGGAAGAAGTCGAGAAATCCGCGTCAATCAATCAACGCGCTATCAATGCCGATAGGGACCCTGATTTTTCGGCAAAAATACGCATCGAAAACTAGGTCAGAGCCGTTTGGTCCGGAAAAACTCTTTAAGCAAGGCCTCTGAGTCTGCCTCGCTGAATCCGGAATAAACTTCCGGAACGTGATGGCAGGTTGGTTGCGAGAAAAACCGTGCACCATTTTCCACGCCGCCACCTTTAATATCCTGGGCGCCATAATAGAGGCGGCGAATGCGCGCAAAGGAGATTGCGGCCGCGCACATGGTGCAGGGTTCAAGTGTGACATAGAGGTCGCATCCCGGGAGACGCTCATCGGCAAGTGCCTGACAGGCTTCCCTTATCACCAGTATCTCTGCATGAGCAGTCGGGTCGTTTAGCTCCCGCGTCCGGTTTCCTGCCGCTGCAATTATCGTCCTGTCTTTGACCAGCACGGCACCGATTGGCACTTCGCCTCGCGCTGCAGCTGCATGCGCTTGTGCTAAAGCTATGCTCATCGGATCAGTTTTTTGGTTCACAGGCAGCTCATTATCCAGAATTTACTCGCAAGCACACTCCATAGCTGGTAGTGAGCCCTGCTGAAAGGCAAACATTCCATGACAAGTTCAAAAGATGACGGCAAGGGCAGCAAACGCCCCTTTGAAAAGCGCAGCTTCGACAAGCACAACAATGATGGTCCGAAAGGACCACGCAAGTTCGAAGGCGCTGCTCCAGCAAAACGCGGCTTTGATGCTCGCAAGGAAGAAGCACAGCCGGAGGAAGGCGAGCGCATAGCCAAGCGTCTGGCCCGTGCGGGTATTGCCTCTCGCCGCGAAGCCGAGACCATGATTGCGGCAGGTCGGGTGTCGGTTAATGGCAAGCGCCTGGCAAGCCCGGCCGTCAACGTCGTACGCAATGACCGTATTGAAGTAGACGGCAAGCCACTGCCTGAAAAAGAACGGACCCGCCTGTGGCTTTATCACAAGCCTGCCGGTCTTGTGACTACCAATCGCGATCCTGAAGGCCGTCAGACCGTTTTCGAGTCCCTGCCAAAAGATATGCCGCGTGTTTTGTCTGTCGGTCGCCTTGACATCAACACCGAAGGCTTGCTGCTGCTGACCAATGATGGTGGTCTGTCGCGTGCTCTTGAATTGCCTTCAACTGGTTGGCTGCGACGTTACCGGGTACGCGCTCATGGAAGCATTACTCAGGAAAAGCTCGATACATTGAAAGACGGTATTGCCGTCGATGGTGTGTTCTACGGTGCAATTGATGCGCATCTGGAACGCGAGCAGGGCTCCAACGTCTGGATCATGATGGGGCTGCGCGAAGGCAAGAACCGCGAAGTCAAAAATGTGCTTGGAGCATTGGGCCTTTCCGTAAACCGCCTCATCCGGATTTCCTACGGCCCGTTCCAGCTGAGTGATTTGCCGGAAGGCTCCGTTCGCGAAATGAATGGCCGTACACTGCGCGATCAGCTTGGTGAACGCCTCATCGAGGAGTCCGGTGCTGATTTCGATGCGCCGATCATTAATGTGTTTTCCAATGAAGCTGTCAAAGGCGAAGCAGTGCAGCAGCCAAGCGAGCGTCCGGCGCCAGCTCAACGCTCGGAATGGATCTCCAGTGCACCGGTAGAGAAACGGCGCGCGCCTCGCAAATCCAAAGACGAACAGCGCGAAGAAAACCTGTCACGATGGACTACAGATCGCAGCGACCGGCCAGCGACAGCCCGAACCAGCCGTGATGAACGGCCTGCGCGTGGCCCACGCGAAGAACGTCCAGCCCGCTCAGCACGCGATGGCGATCAGAAACCACGGGGAATAACCTCAAAAGCTGATCGGGAACGCAAGGAAGATGAAGCCATGGCGCCGCGTAGTTCGCGCTCAGCCAATGTTTGGATGGCTCCGGGTGCGCGTCCGATGGGCAAGGCGAGAGCAAAGGCCGTGGAAGCTCGCGAAGCACGCGGCCGGTCTGACAGTGCCGATAGGCCAAAGCGTTTTGGTGAAGGTGCAGGGCGTGCGGCACGTGCGGCCAGTGACCGTCCAGCTTCTTCGGATCGGCCGCGCGAAGATCGTGAAAGATCAAGCGGACCTCGTACGCCCGGTGGTTATTCCGGCGATAAGCCGCGTAGCTATTCTCCGCGTCCGCCGCGTGAGGGCGGCGATAATGCAGAGCGTCCAAAGCGTTCATTCGGATCGGATCGGCCGGAGGGTTCCCGCAATGCCCCGCGTCCACCACGGGTTGGCAAGCGCGAGCGTGCAGAACTGAAAGAGCGGGAAGCTCGCGGCGATGCACCGGCTCAGAGCGACCGCCCAAACCGTTCGGAACGACCTTATGGTGCCAGCGGTAAGCCAACGCGCGCACCGGCTAGGCAGGATGGCCGGGGTAGTGGCGATCGTCCTTATGGTGGTCCAAAGGATGCGCCTCGCGGCGCTCCCCGCAATGGTCCGGGAGGCGGAAGCAAACCACCTCGTGGCAAGCCTAGGGGCTAAGGTTTCGCATGCGGATTGTTGGCGGAAAATTTCGCGGACGCAGCCTGGCGACCCCTGAAACAAACGCGATCCGGCCCACTACCGACCGGACGCGAGAAAGCCTGTTCAATATATTGGTGCACAATTATCCGGAAAAGTTCGAGGCATCACGTGTCCTCGACCTTTTTGCAGGCACCGGCGCACTCGGGCTCGAAGCGATATCACGCGGTGCGCGCTATGGGATATTCATTGAAGAGTCTGCGCAAGGGCGCGGCTTGATCCGTACAAATATTGAAGCATTTGGGCTCATGGGAGCTACCAAGGTATTTAGCCGTGATGCGACAAAGCTAGGCGATATCGGCAATATGGAGCCTTTTGATCTGGTATTTGCCGATCCACCCTATGGCAAGGGCTTGGGAGAAATGGCGTTCAAAGCTGCATTGGATGGCGGTTGGCTCAAGCCGGATGCGCTGCTGGTGCTCGAAGAAGAAGCCGATGCGGCAATTGACCTTGATCCACGCTTAGAAATTGTCGAAGAGCGCCCCTATGGCGGCACAATCATAAGGCTTGTCACATTGAAGTCGTAATGACTTGGGAAGTCGTAAGTCCATCATTGTAGCGGCATTTGCAAAACAGAACTGGATTGATTTGAATGCTTCTTGCTAAAGGCCGTACCCTCGCGGCATTTGTCTTGTCCGGCGTATTTGTCGCCTCGATTTCAACCTTTCCGGTACGTGCGGAAACAAAAGTACCCGCTACGGAGGCATCGCTCAAAACCGATGTTTCTTCATTCCATCTGGATAACGGACTTGAAGTGGTCGTCATCCCGGATCACCGCGCTCCTGTTGTTACTCATATGCTGTGGTATCACGTCGGTTCCGCCGACGAAGAGCCCGGCAAGTCCGGTATTGCCCATTTCTTTGAGCACCTGATGTTCAAAGCCACCAAAACCTACCCTGCAAGTGAGTTCTCCCGCAAGGTTGCCGAGATTGGCGGTCAGGAAAACGCCTTCACATCATATGATTACACTGCTTTTTATCAGCAGCTTGCCCCGCAGGCGCTCGAAATGGCAATGACTTACGAAGCGGACCGTATGGAGAATCTCATTCTCAACGATGAGGTGGTCAAGATAGAACGTGATGTGGTGCTTGAGGAGCGCCGCTCACGCGTGGACAGCAATCCATCCTCGTTGCTTTCAGAAGAAGTGAACGCCACGCTTTATCAGAACCATCCCTATCGCATGCCCGTAATCGGTTGGCTGCACGAGATGGAAAAGCTAAACCTGACGGACGCCTTGGCATTCTATCAAAAGTACTACACGCCTAATAATGCAACCTTGGTTGTATCTGGCGACATTGATACCGCGACAGTCAAAACCCTCGCTGAAAAGACCTATGGCAAAGTTCCCCGCCGCGCTGAACCCGGTAAGCGCGAGCGCCCGCAGGAGCCTGAACAGAACACCAAACGCACAGTTTCACTCGCTGACCCGCGTGTTTCGCAGCCAAGCTTCCAGAAAATGTGGCTTGCTCCATCTTATACCAATGCAAAGCCCGGTGAAGCTGAAGCTTTGGACCTGCTCAGCGAAATCCTTGGCGGTTCATCACGCAGCCGCATCTACCAGACGCTGGTTGTAAAAGATGGTTCGGCAGCCAATGCCGGTGCCTATTATCAGGGCTCATCGCTCGATGATGGCAGTTTTGGTGTTTACGGTTCGCCGCGGGGCGATGCAACTTTGAAAGATGTGGAGAATGGCATCGATGCACAGGTCGCCCGTATCGTCAAAGATGGCGTAACTGAAGATGAGTTGGAAAAAGCCAGAAACCGCTTCTTGAAAAGCGTCATCTTTGCGCGGGACAGTCAAACTGGCATGGCTCGCATTTATGGGTCGACACTTTCCACAGGGCAAACCATCAAAGACATCGATGAATGGCCTGATCGCATCAAGGCGGTGAAAGTTCAGGACATTCAGGAAGTGGCTAAACAATACCTTGTCGATAGCCGTTCGGTGACAAGTTATCTGATGCCGGAAGCGGGTACACCCGACCAAAAGACTGAACATCAGAGTCAGAGTTCAGGCGAACCCGAAGGCGGAGCGCCAGCGCAGGGAGTTGTCCAATGACTGCATCAATCATGAAGCGGTTTGCCGCTGCGCTTGTACTCGTTGTCTTTACCATCGCGCCCGCCTATGCCGTCGAAATCAAGGAGGTTGTATCTCCAAAAGGTATTCGGGCTTGGCTTGTACAGGACGATTTCGTTCCGCTGATCTCCATGCGCTTCTCTTTTAAGGGTGGCTCTGCTCAGGACCCCTCTGGTAAAGACGGGATAGCTAATCTTATGACCGGCCTTTTCGATGAAGGGGCAGGTGATCTGGATTCTGAAGCATTTCAACAGCAGCTCGATGATGTGGGAGCTGAGATGAGTTTCAGCGCCGATGACGACTCCATATCGGGCACAGTCCGCATGCTTTCGGACAAGCGCGATGCAGCTGTCGATCTGCTTGCGTTGGCGGTCAACAAGCCACGCTTTGACCAGGCTCCCATTGACCGTATCCGCCAGCAGGTCGTTGCCGGAATAAAAGCATCGGAGCGTGATCCCAACACAATTGCGGGGCGCAAATTTGCCGAAGCGCTCTACGGAAAGCACCCATACGGGCGTCAGTCAGAAGGTAAAGTCGATACCTTGAGCAGCATCACGCATGATGATCTTGCGACGTTCCACAAGCGCAATTTTGCCAGAGACAATCTGATTATAGGTGTGGTCGGTTCGATCAGCCCAGAAGACCTTGCCACCTTGCTCGACAAGGTTTTTGGTGATCTTCCCGAGAAAGCTCAACTGGAGCCTGTCGATGAAGCAAAACTGGGTTTTGATCAAACAACACGAGTTGATTATGTGCTGCCACAGACATCGATTTCCATGGTTTATCCGGGAGTGCGCCGCCAGGACCCGGACTTCTTCCCAGTCTTCATCATGAATCATATTCTTGGTGGGGGTACGTTCTCATCGCGCATCTATAATGAGGTGCGCGAAAAGCGTGGCCTTGCTTATTCTGCGGGTTCGACCCTTGCGACAAAGGATCATATGTCCGCGCTGATCATATCGACAGCAACGCGTGCCGATCGCTCCAACGAAACATTGCAAATTCTGAAAGATGAAGTTGCCCGCATGGCGAAGGACGGCCCGACTGAAGACGAACTTGTTGAGGCGAAGAAATATCTGGTTGGTTCCTACGCGGTCAACAATCTGGACTCCTCATCAGCCGTGGCCAGCACGCTGGTCGGCCTACAGGATCAGAAGCTTGGGCGTGACTATATCGACAAGCGTTCAGACCTCATCAACGCGGTTACGCTTGAGCAGGTGAAGGCGGCAGCACAGAAACTGCTTTTGACAAGTCCAGCTGTATTGATCGTTGGGCCGCCGCAGTCCTGAGTTTACTCTGCAGGCGTTGGTACAGGTTTGGCATCCATCTCGTCGTCGATAACTGTATCAATGCGCTGAGCTTCGCGTGTCGGTTTGACAAGAGGTTCAGGCGTGACCGGGCGTGTAAGGAGAAGATCATTGCCTGCAGACAAGCCTTCGGCCGCCTGCAGGTGCAGCCGATCTTCGTCTCTTTGGCGAATGTCCTGCATGATTTCATAGGCAAGCTCTTCCGTAACGCCAAGCTCCTCAAGCGCACGCCTTCCAAATACAAGACCGGATTCGAACGTCTCACGTAATTCATAGTGCACGCCGCGAGCCCGCAGTTTCAGTGTATGTACCCGATCATAAGACCGAACAAACAGCTTGATATCGGGATACTCAGCCTGAATCATTTCAACGATTTGGTTGGTCGTTTCTTTCTGGTGGGTGGTAACGGCCACAATCTTTGCTCGCCTTATACCCGCTGCTTCAAGCACTTCCTTCCTTGTGCCATCGCCAAAGTAAATGCGGAAGCCGAATTTGCTGGCAGCACGAATGCGATCAGCTGATGCATCGATAACCGTCACGTCGCTACCGCCAGCCAGAAGTATTTGCGCGGCGATCTGTCCGTAACGTGAGAAGCCAATCATCATGACATCCGCGCCGGCACCGTCAAAATCTTCGTCGATTTCGTCCTTCTTGTTGTTGTGGTCCACCAGAAAACGGTTTCCAAGGGCAACAGACAAGGGCATTACCGCCATGGAGAGGGTTGTAACGGCGACGAGTTCAGAGGCCGTCGAATCGGTCATCAGACCAGCTGCCGCAGCAGCCGAAAAGAGCACAAACCCGAATTCACCACCTTGTGGCAGGAAGAATGCAACGCGGATCGCATCATTGTGACTATTGCGAAAGAGCCGGGCCAGCACATAAACCACCAAGGCTTTGATTGCCATGAATGCTGGCACTGCCAGGAGAATTGCCTGCCAATTCTGCAGGATGACATCAAGGTCCAGCGATAGTCCGACAGCCATGAAGAACAGGCCGAGAAACACACCGCGAAACGGTTCGATGTCCGCTTCAAGCTCGTGCCGGTAGGATGACTCGGCCAGCAGCACACCGGCAATAAATGCGCCCATGGCCATGGACAGCCCGGCATATTGCATCAATGTCGCGGCACCCAAAACAACAAATAAGGCCGCAGCAATCATCACCTCCCGTGCGCCCGTATTGGCGATGAACCGGAAGAGTGGATTAAGCAGGTAGCGCCCCACAGCAATGATCGCACCCACGCAAATGACAGCGATAAGAAACTTACCCAGCGGGTCCGCTTCATGGGTGGCTGAACCTGGTGCAAGAACAGGTATCATTGCGAGAAGCGGAACAATTGCCAGATCTTGAAACAACAGAATTGCGAATGAGGTTTGGCCGTGCGGCATCGTCGTCTCGCCGCGTTCCTCCAGAATCTGCATGGCAAAGGCGGTCGAAGAGAGCGCAAGGCCGAACCCTGTAATAAGCGCGGCCTGCCAACTCATGAGGGCGAAAGCCATTATCAGGCCCGTCAGCGCAGCACCGGTAATAATTACCTGTGCTGCACCGAGACCAAAGATTGCTTGTCGCAATGTCCAAAGGCGTGATGGCTTGAGTTCAAGCCCAATGACGAAAAGCAGGAAAACCACACCGAGTTCGGAAAAATGCAGGACCTGTTCTCCGTCGGTAATGAGGTTGGCAAGCGGCCCGATCAGAAGTCCGGCCGCGAGATAACCCAACACGGTTCCAAGACCGAGACGCTTGAAAAGTGGGGCGGCAATGATCGCTCCGGCGAGGAGTGCAAGTGCCTGAAAGTAGAGGTTGCCGCTCTGTGAAAGCATATGCTCGTAATCCGGACCTGAAAAATTGTTGCGTGTGTTTGCCTTGATAGACCCTGATTTGCACCATATAGGGTGGGAGTACATCATCTGACTTTTGTCAGATAAGTCCTCGCATCCTATCATGCAATCAACCTTAGAGATGAATATGGTCGAGCCGGTAAATTCCCGCGAATTTGTAGACAATGCCACAGCGCTTGTAGAAGCCGCAAGGCGTGCGGGAGCAGATGCAGCTGATGCTGTTGTAATACGCTCTCGATCCACTGCTGTCAGTGTCCGTCTGGGAAAAGTTGAGTCAACTGAATCTTCCGAAAGTGATGAATTCTCCCTGCGGGTGTTTGTCGGGCGCAAGATTGCGAGCATCTCCGCAAATGCGGGTTCTGATCCCAAGGTTCTGGCGGAACGGGCCGTTGCAATGGCCAAGGTTTCACCTGATGATGCCTATGAAGGACTTGCTGCAACAGACCAGCTTGTACGCAATATTCGCGATCTTCAGCTTTATGATCCGACCACCGTCGATGCAGCACAACTGACCGAAGCTGCACTTGCCGCTGAAGAAGCCGCTCTATCGGTTGAAGGGGTCACCAATTCCGGCGGCGGCTCTGCTTCTGCCGGCATGGGCGGTCTCGTATTGGTTACATCAGGCGGATTTGCCGGACATTATACAGGCTCGCGGTTTTCCCGTTCTGTCAGTGCGATAGCCGGAACCGGGACCGGTATGGAACGCGATTATGATTTTTCATCGCGCATCTACTTTGATGAGCTGGAAGACCCTTCCGAAATAGGCCGCTCTGCCGGAGCACGAGCGGTCAAAAGATTGAATGCCCGTCAGGCAAAAACTGGCCGCGTCAATGTGGTGTACGATCCGCGCGTAGCACGTGGCATAGCAAGCCATTTGGCCAGCGCGATCAACGGTGCATCGGTTGCGCGCAAGACCAGTTTTCTCAAAGATCGCATGGGTAAGAAAATCCTTGGCGACACCATCAATGTTACGGACGATCCTCTGCGTGTTCGAGGTTCTGCCTCGCGGCCCTTCGACGGAGAAGGTCTTGAAGGTATTCCGTTGAACATGATCGAAAATGGTGTGCTGCAGCACTGGTTCCTTTCAACGTCAACCGGCAAAGAACTTGGGCTTTCCAGCAATGGACGCGGCAACCGTTCGGGGTCGACCGTTGTGCCGTCATCGACCAACTTCGCCATAGAGCCGGGTGAAAAGACTCCAGAAGAGTTGATCCAGGCTGTTGGGACCGGGTTTTATGTAACCGAATTATTCGGGCAGGGCGTTGATATGATAACCGGCGAGTATAGCCGCGGGGCCAGCGGTTATTGGATCGAGAATGGCGAATTATCTTATCCTGTCAGTGAAGTCACATTGGCCTCGAATTTGAAGGAAATGTTCCTCAACCTGACTGTTGCCAATGATATCGATCGCAATTTCGGCGTCGCCAGTCCTACACTGCTTATTGAAGGCATGACACTTGCTGGAAAATAGCCAAAATAGAGCAGATCTTGACCTGATAATTGAGGCCGCTGCGGGAGCCGGTAAGATAGCACTGTCTTTCTACGGGCAATCACCACAGATCTGGCTCAAGACGGGCAATTCTCCAGTTACCGAAGCAGACCTTGCGGCGGACAAGTATCTCAAGGACGTTTTGCTGACGGCGCGGCCGGATTATGGCTGGATATCCGAAGAAACGCTTGACGAGCGTACTGCTTCGCCAAGACAGCGGTTTTTCGTCGTTGATCCGATCGACGGAACGCGAGCTTTCATTGAAGGCATCGATGTTTGGTGCGTAAGTGTCGCCGTCATCGAAAATGGCCGACCCGTTGCCGGTGTTCTTGAATGCCCTGCCCGCAATGAAACAATAAGTGCGCTGCCCGGTGGGGGAGCGGATCAGAACGGCAGTACGATCCACGTTCAGGCGGAAAACCGTCCTTTCAAGGTTGCGGCCCCCGGTGGTTATCTGAACAAGCTGCCGGAGTATTTCCTTGGCTCCATCGAGCGCGCGCCGCACATTGCTTCTTTGGCATACAGGCTGGCGATGGTGGCGCGCGGTGACCTTGCCGGAACGATTGTAAGGCCGAATTCTCACGATTGGGATCTTGCAGCCGCCGATCTCATTTTATCTGAAGCTGGCGGCAATGTCTTGACAGCGGATGGCAAAGCACTCACCTACGGCTTGCGCAATACACAGACTGGAGACTACCGCCACGGTGCTTTGGTTGCGGCAAGTGGTCTACTAATGGATAATATGCTGAACATTGTAGCGGGCACCGCCTTCGGCTAAATAGTCTAGCCTTCCCAATCTGACTAAAATCTGGACAAGTAATTATGAGCGAAGAAACATCGGATCCAAAACAACTGCTGCATCTGGTTTTTGGTGGTGAGCTTAAGAAGCTCGGCGGGGTTGAGTTCCGCGATCTCAACAATCTGGATATTGTTGGCATCTATCCAAACTTCGAGACGGCCCAGCGTGCCTGGAAATCCAAGGCGCAACAGACGGTTGACAATGCGCATATGCGCTATTTCATCGTTCACATGCACAAGCTGCTTGACCCGGCGACGGGTAAATCAGGTTGATCGTGTGACACCACAAGACAATGAAATGCCAGCCAGCGAAATTACAGTGACCTCCAAATCTTCACCTAAGAAGAAAAAGGGTCTGCTGAAGCGCTTCTGGCGGTCTGTTCGTGGGCCTCTGGCGAATTCACCGGCTGTTCGATCAATGATCGTCTGGTTGATCACGCAGTTTTTCCGGCTGGTGAATGCCACAAATCCCCGTCTTGCAGGCTCATCGGACGTCGAGGACATGAAGCGCGGCGGCGAGCCTTTCATCGCTGTGGCCTGGCACGGCCAGCATTTGATGGCTCCATTTTTGATGCCGCGCAATGTACGGTTTGTTGCAATGTTTTCGCGCAGCAAGGATGCGGAGTTGAATGCCCGTGTCGCTGAACGCTTTGGCGTCGAGATAATTCGTGGTTCTGGAGGCAGGGATCGCGCTAAAGGTACGGAAAAAGGCGGTGCCCGCGCTTTGCTTGCCCTAAAAAAGGCATTGAAGGATGGCAAGACCGCAGCGATGATTGCTGATATTCCCCATGGTACGCCTCGCCAGTCAGGCATAGGTGTTGTTCTGCTTGCAAAATTGTCGGGCCGTCCAATTCTCCCTATTTGTTATCTGACCTCACGCCGGAAAGTTCTCGAAAAGAGCTGGGATAAGACAACTATTCCATTGCCATTCGGCAAATCAGGATTGATTGTCGGCGACCCGATTTTTGTTCCTCAGGACGCTGACGATGCCATGCTTGAAGCCAAACGCGTTGAACTGACAGACAGCCTGAATGCGAATACGCTCCGCGTGCATCAACTTGTGGATGACGCAGCATGAGTGAGAAATGGGCAAGACTCGCACTCGGCACCTATCGCTGGGCCGGTGCCATAATCTTCCCGGTGGTTGGCGCCTATGTGGCGTTTCGTGCCAGCAAGGGAAAGGAAGAGCGCGGTCGTCAGGGCGAGCGCTATGGCGTTGCCAGCGTGGCGCGTCCATCGGGCCCGCTGGTCTGGGTTCACGCTGCAAGCGTCGGCGAAACATCTGCCGTTACTCCTCTGGTTGAAGCCATTGTGGAAATGGGAATCCATGTCGTCTTGACGACAGGAACGGTTACCTCCGCCAAGATGGTTCAGGACCGTCTCGGTGATCGTGTTATTCACCAATATGTACCGCTTGATCTCAAGCCTGCGGTTGATCGCTTCCTAACCCATTGGCAACCTGATCTGGCAGTAATATGCGAGTCGGAAATCTGGCCGATGACCATTCTCGAACTTGGAACCCGGCGCGTTCCACAGGTTCTCGTTAACGGACGTTTGTCAGATCGGTCGTTTACCGCATGGCACAAGCGCGCATCGATTGCAGAAGCACTGTTTGAAAACCTTGCCCATGTCGTGGCGCAGTCCGATGTTGATGGTGAGCGGTTCCGCACCCTTGGTGCCCGTCCTGTAACCGTTTCGGGTAATCTGAAGGTCGATACGGCTATTCCTCCGGTCGATAATTCACAGTTGGCCACACTTCAGGGAATGATTGGATCACGCAAGACGTGGGCGGCCATCTCTACCCATCAGGGCGAAGAGGAAATCGTTTCGCAGGTACACCAGATGCTCAAGGCGAGGCATCGTGATTTGCTGACGATTTTGGTGCCTCGGCATCCGGATCGCGCCGCAGAAGTAGCGGCTCAGATAGAGGCCATGGGGATGAAGGTTGCGCTACGCAGCCGAAATGATCCAATCGAGCCGGAAACCGATATATTCATCGGCGATACGATTGGTGATATGGGGCTGTATTTGCGAATGGCCGAGATTGCGTTTGTTGGCCGCTCGTTGACTGCGCAAGGCGGTCAGAATCCACTGGAACCCGCCATGCTGAAATCCGCGATCCTTTCCGGCCGGAATGTTCAGAATTTTCGGGACTCCTATCAGCGCCTGATAAAGAATGGTGCCGCCAAGCTTGTACGCGACAAGGACATGCTGGCAGGGGCGGTAAACTATCTGTTCAACAACCCGGCTGAGCGGCAGGTCATGATTGATGCCGGACTGAAGACAGTGGAAGATATGCGCGGTTCCTTGTCCCGCACCATGACGGCTCTCGAACCTTTCTTGCAACCTCTGGTGCTGCAGGCACGGCTATCCAATCGTGAAAGCGCCTGGAAATGACGTCTGAAGCGCCTCCATTCTGGTGGGAAAAGCCGGATTGGCGTGCGCAAGCCTTAAGCCCGCTGGCGAAGATATACGGCGCAATTGCCGGTCGCCGCATCCGGCGGGCCAATCCTCCGTCAGTGGCGGTTCCTGTCCTTTGCGTCGGGAATTTCACCGTGGGTGGCGCAGGTAAAACCCCGACATCCATTGCTCTCGCCAAAGCGGCAATTGCAGCCGGCCTGAAGCCGGGGATCGTGTCCCGTGGCTATGGCGGTGCATTCTCCGGCCTGCATAAGGTTGATCCAGTTCACGACAGCGCCCGCCATGTTGGTGATGAGCCGCTGCTGCTGGCGCGTCATGCTCCTGTTGTCGTCTGTGCTGATCGTGTGGCGGGCGCGAGAGCGCTGGTTCAGAGTGGGTGTGACTTCATCATCATGGATGATGGCTTTCAGAGCGCCCGGCTGCATTTTGATTATGCACTTCTGGTCGTTGATGCTGGTCGCGGTATCGGTAATGGCAAAGTGCTCCCCGCGGGGCCATTGCGTGCACCTTTGACCGATCAACTGGTTCGCACCGATGCCCTGCTGAGGATTGGCACTGCTAACGGTGCCGACCAGGTGGTTCGCAGTGCGGCGAGGGCGGCAAAACCAATATATGAATCCGTGCTTCAACCAAAAGATATGGCCGACCTTGGACAGGGACGCTTATTCGCGTTTGCAGGCATTGGCGATCCATCCAAGTTTTTCAGGACCTTGAATGAAGCCTCATTGGATGTCGCCCAAACCAGATCGTTCCCGGATCACCATCCTTATACGGATGAGGATGCCGTCGATTTGATGAAGGAAGCGGCCAAGGACCATCTTACTTTGATTACGACCGCAAAGGACCATGTAAGGCTGCTTGACGGCAGCGCGCTGGCTAGAAAACTTGCCGGGCAAACACTTGTCCTGGAGGTCGATCTGTTTTTCAATCATCCGCAAACGGCACAGAATATTATCCGTGACACGAGAGAGCGCGCAAAAGCGCGCATACTGAAAAATCTATAGGGTGCTGCGGCTTCTGAACCGTGGATGCGATTCGACAAGAGGTATGTCGAGATTGTTTCCACTGGTTGTACTATACTGACGATCATTACTGAATATCAGTCGACCATATTGACGTATTTGTACGTCCAGTGAAATGCGGGGAACCGAATGACTGGCGGGAATTTCGATTTCATATAACACCGGAAAATGACCAACCCGGTTGAGGGTGAATTTTGTTGCCCCTATTTCCGGCATTTTTGAACTGACGCCGCTGGTTGCATCGTGGGCGGTGATAAAAACTGTGGCGCTCGGTGACAGTCGAGCATAGGGCGGTCCTTTCAGATAACCGCGAACAGTTCGAGTCGGACCACTGTAAGCTGGCGCGGCATTATCAGTCGTACACCCGCTGACAGCAAGACCAGCACCCAAGAGCGAGAGCAGAATTGCGCGACGATCAAACATGTTCAGCCCTTGCTTCTTTGTCGTAACTCTGGATTCTCCTGAAGTTCCCGGTTGAATGAAGTGTGGGCGTCGACATAAGGTTCCTGACGGGCGACGCTCCAATATTTAAGCTCGTCAATGGCGATTTTTTCCGAAGTAACGGCACACAACACATAAGAACCCGGCGACAGAACCTGAAAATCGCCGTCGAGATAGCGTATTTTGGCTTCGCGCGAGCCGGGGCCTTCAAATCGGTTCATTACATCTGTTCCAGTTTAATCAATCGCCGCTATTTACGGCCTTAGGACTTTCGGGGTCAAGCTCCGGTTACCGCCTGCCGAACAACCGTTCAATATCAGTCAGTTTCAATTCAATATAGGTAGGGCGCCCGTGATTGCAGGTGCCGGATCCCGGCGTTGCTTCCATCTGCCGGAGCAATGCATTCATCTCATCGGGTTTAAGCCGTCTGCCCGCCCTGACGGAACCATGACACGCCATGGTTGCGGCTACGTGATCGAGAATGGCTTTCAAGCCGTCGGAAGTATCATGTTCGGCAATCTCATCCGCCAGATCGCGTATCAACTGTTGTGTGTCGATTTCCCCCAGCATGGATGGCGTTTCACGCACTGCGATGGCGCCCGGCCCAAACGATTCGATGCCAAGTCCGAATCGCTGAAGCGTTTCTGCGTGAGCAACGAGCCGTCCCACATCATCTTCGGGGAGGTCGACAATTTCCGGTATGAGCAGCATCTGTGCGGGCAGTGGCCGCGAATGAAGTGCATTCTTCAGCGCCTCGTAGACAAGGCGTTCATGCGCAGCATGCTGGTCGACAATGACAAGACTATCGTCAGTCTGGGCGACGATATAATTCGCGTGGACTTGGGCCCGGGCCGCGCCAAGAGGCATGGAAAGCAATTCCGGTGCAGGACTGCTTGTGCTGGCACGAGCATCGGCACTCAGTGCATGCGCACCATCATAGAGAAATTCCTGCACAGCTTCAGCAAGCCCATGACCGTCGCTTGCAGCGACCGGAACTGTCTCGAATGGACGGAATGGTGATTGTTGGGTCGAATAGTTCTGATTGCTGGAATGGATATTTCCGTTATCCCATGTTTGCGTTGCTGAGCGAGGTTCAACACCGCCGGGACGGAACGATTGCAGCATCGCCTCTGCGCCAGTGGTTGCAGCGCGTATGCCGGATTGCCCTAGTGCTTGCCGGATTGCCCCGACAATCAGGCCGCGTACAAGACCGGGATCACGAAAGCGCACGTCGGCTTTTGCCGGATGGACGTTCACATCAACGAGTTCAGGATCAAGATTGAGGAACAGCACGGCGACGGGGTGACGGTCGCGGGACATGACATCCGCATAGGCACCACGGATTGCGCCCCATATTTGCTTGTCGCGAACCGGACGTCCATTCACATAAGCAAACTGGTGCAGACTATTGGCGCGATTGAAGGCTGGAATGCCGGCAAAACCAGTCAGCCTTACACCGTCACGCATGGCATCTATGCCAATCGCATTCTCCGGGAACTCTTTTCCCAGCACTTGCGAAATACGTTCCAGCATTCCCTCCGACCCAACGCCGGTCGCGGCCATTTCAAGGGGTGTGCGGTCGCTGCCATTAATTGAAAAGCGAATATGCGGAAAGGCGATTGCCGTTCGCTTCACGACATCGCTGATAGCAGTTGCCTCGGCGCGGTCGGTCTTCATGAATTTCAGTCGGGCAGGTGTGGAAAAGAAGAGGTCGCGAACCTCAACAATCGTGCCGCCATTCATACCTGTCGGGCGCGGACCATCCATTCTCCCGCCATTGACGGCAATCTCAAATCCGGAATCCGCATCTGCTGTGCGTGACTTCAGTGAAAGTCGCGAGATAGAGCCTATGGAAGGCAGTGCCTCACCACGAAAACCAAGAGCTTGGATATCGTGCACATTATCGGTCAATTTGGACGTGCAATGCCGTGATACCGCCAACGCAAGCTCATCTGAAGGAATACCCGAGCCATTGTCGGTTATGCGGATCAAATTCTTGCCACCACCTGCGGTGACGATATCGATACGGGTTGCGCCAGCATCGATGGCATTTTCAACCAGTTCTTTAACCACGCTTGCGGGTCGTTCAATGACTTCGCCCGCTGCGATCTGGTTGATGATGGTTTCGGTGAGCTGTTTGATGGCCATTGCAAAGATATAGTGGATTCGACCGATGACTGAAATGTGCAAATCATGCGTGTCGCTCATCATCCAAGCAAATATTAGCAACGCCATCATCTGGCCACCGGCACAGATTTGATGATAGGTCTTGAGACCTATTCGAGGAGAAGACCCCAATGGCAAATTCCAAGCCGTCCTTTGTCTGGACCGATCCCTTTCTGCTGGAAGATCAGTTGACAGAGGATGAAAGGATGATTCGCGACAGTGCGCGCGCGTTTGCCCAAGGCGAGCTTTTGCCTCGCATCGAAGAAGCCTATCTGCAGGAAAAGACTGATCCTGAATTGTTCAGGCTTATGGGCGAAGCGGGTTTGCTTGGCGTTACACTGCCAGAGGAATACGGCACCGCAGGCGCATCCTATGTTGCATACGGGCTTGTTGCACGCGAGGTAGAGCGTGTGGATAGTGGTTACCGCTCCATGATGAGCGTGCAGTCGTCGCTGGTGATGTATCCGATCTATGCCTATGGCTCGGAAGAGCAACGCAAAAAATATCTGCCAAAGCTCGCCTCTGGCGAATGGATTGGTTGCTTTGGATTGACAGAACCGGATGCAGGTTCTGATCCGGCAGGCATGAAGACGCGCGCCACCAAGGTTGCCGATGGCTATAGCATTTCCGGGTCAAAGATGTGGATTTCCAATTCCCCGATTGCTGATGTGTTCGTTGTCTGGGCCAAGTCCGACGCACATGACGGCCAGATCAAGGGCTTCGTGCTTGAAAAAGGCATGAAGGGTCTTTCCGCGCCAAAGATTGATGGCAAGCTGTCGCTTCGTGCTTCGATTACAGGTGAAATCGTCATGGATGGTGTCATTGTCGGCGAAGAACATATTCTGCCAAATGTGGCCGGGCTCAAAGGCCCGTTCGGCTGCCTCAACCGTGCCCGCTACGGTATTTCCTGGGGTGTTCTGGGCGCGGCTGAAGATTGCTGGCAGCGCACTGTGCAATATGGTCTGGACCGCAAGCAATTCGGGCGTCCCCTTGCCGCAACACAGCTTTTCCAGAAGAAGTTTGCCGATATGCAGACAGAAATCACCCTGGGTTTGCAGGCTTCATTGCGCGTTGGCCGTCTCATGGATGAGGACAAGATGGCGCCCGAGATGATCAGTCTCGTCAAACGCAACAATTGCGGCAAGGCGCTGGATATCGCCCGCGTTGCCCGCGACATGCACGGCGGAAATGGCATCCAGATTGGCTACCATGTGATGCGTCACTCGCAAAATCTTGAAACTGTGAATACCTATGAAGGCACACACGATGTACATGCCCTCATCCTTGGGCGGGCACAGACAGGCATTCAGGCGTTCTTCTAATTATAACGCTGAGGGCTTGAAGTTGAAGATTATTGTTCGAAGCTGTTCGTAAGCTTGAGGATTATCTTTTACTGTTTTGAATGGCGCACACCGCTTGATGGCCCGAACAGCGCTTTCGGCGAGTTGTCTGCCTAGAGTGTCTTTTCCGGATTTCAGAATAATCGGATCGCCGAGTAGCGATCCATCCTTTCCGACATTCGCCGTTACCTTTGTTTCGGGCAAAATATCACCCTGTTTGTAGGCAGGAAGAGCCCAGCAAGCTTGAATCTCGTTCATCATGTGATCTTCGATAGTGCCGCCGCTTGCCGGCTTCACCGGGGAGTCGTTTTCAAATAACTTGTCGAGATCGTCCATCAGCTTTTTGTTGGACTGGATAGGCTTCTTACCGTCATCAGCGGATGATGGTTTGTCCCCAGCGCTGACTGGGTTAACAGCCAGCGCCACCGAATAGACAAACGTAAGCGCAACGCCTGCCTTGCGCACCAATCAGCCCTTTTGCTGCTGCACAATCCCGTAAATATTGGTGGAGCGGGCACCGGAACGGCAATAGGCAAGAACCGGACCTTCAGCCTTTTCAAGAGCCGAGGCCATTGCGTCGACATCATCCTGTGTCAGCTGTCCGGAGACAACTGGTACGTAATAAACAGGGATGCCTGCCTTTTCCGCGACCTTTGCAATCTCGGCAAAGTCGGGCTGGTCCGGTGTCTCTCCATCCGGGCGGTTGCAAATAAGCGCGCCATAGCCAGCGGCCACGATATCGCGCACATCGTCCGGTGAAATTTGGCCAGTCACGGCGTAGCGATCGTCAATCTGACGGATATCCATTTTCATGTCCTTGGAAGCGTGGATGTTGACGGCAACATACATCAAACGATGCGCTTTGCCAGATCAAAGCGGTGTGACTATCGGGGGCTTGCTCATTTGCACAAATCGTCATTAGCTCTTTGTGGAGGAGCAATCTGAATGATCGACAAGCTGGAATTCTTTATTGCATTGGCTCGCCACAAGCATTTCGGGCGGGCGGCTGAAGAATGCGGCGTTACGCAGCCGACACTTTCGGCGGCAATTCGCCAGCTTGAGAACACGCTTGGAGCTGTTCTCGTTCAGCGCGGTTCGCGCTTCAACGGCTTGACGTCGGAAGGGCAACGCGTGCTCGAGTGGGCACGGCGGATTGTCGGTGATACGAGAACCATGCGGGAAGAAATCCGTGCAGCACATTCCGGTCTTGCCGGGCACCTGAAGATTGCGGCCATACCAACCGCACTGGCGATGGTTTCCAAGCTCACGACGCCTTTCAGGGAAAAACATCCTGATGTTACCTTTTCCGTTACATCGCGAACGTCACTGGAAGTCCTGACGCTGCTCAGTAATTTCGAGATAGATGCTGGTATCAGCTATCTCGATAATGAACCTCTGGGACGTGTCACGTCAGTTCCTCTCTATGCCGAGCGCTACCAGTTGATCACTGCCGCTGGCAATACATACTCGGACAGGACATCGGTCACATGGGCAGAGGTGGGCCAACTGCCACTTTGCCTCCTAACAAAAGACATGCAGAATCGCCGTCTCATAAACAAGCATTTGCACGAAGCAGGTGTCGAGGTTAGCCCGACGCTTGAATCGAATTCAATGATCGTACTGTTCTCCCATATACGGACCGGCAAATGGGTGAGCATCATGCCCCTCAATCTCTCCGAGACATTGGGGTTTGCGGAGCCGATTAGATCCATCCCCATTGTTGAACCGGATGCGCGCCATTTGGTGGGGCTGGTTACGGCCGATCGCGAACCTCACACGCCGCTCGTTTCTGCATTATTGCATGAGGCACGGGCGCTAGCCCTAACAATGGATGTTTCTTGATAGGAATTTTCTATCGAGTGACGAGTCTGCACTATTGATTATATATCAGTTTTTTGATCTGTTCTAAGTCACGAGGAGAAATAAAGGGAGGGCGCTGCACAAAATGCAGAGCGCAAGTACCGACGTCGCCGCAAGAGCGATAGGCATTATCGATCAATTCAAAGGCAAAGAAGGGCCGTTATTGCCTATCTTGCATGAGTTGCAGGGTGAGTTTGGCTATGTGCCACAGGAAACCCTGCCTTTGATTGCGCAGGCTCTCAATATTTCCCGCGCTGAAGTGCACGGTGTATTTTCTTTCTATCATGATTATCGCGATCATCCGGCGGGTCGGCATGTCCTGAAGCTTTGCCGTGCCGAAGCTTGTCAGTCGATGGGTGGCGATGCATTGGCTGATCGAGCCCGTCAATTGCTCGGCATTGACTGGCATGGCACGACCGCGGATGGCGCGGTGACACTGGAACCTGTCTATTGCCTTGGCCTTTGCGCCTGCGCTCCGGCGGCAATGCTGGATGGCGAGGTTATTGGCCGTCTCGATGCCGAGCAGCTTGAGGAAATTGCTGCTGAGGTGCGCTTATGAGTGTCACCTTCTATGTCCCGCGTGATTCCGGTGCATTGGCACTTGGAGCGGAAAAAGTCGCCCAAACCCTTGAAAACGAAATCACTGCCCGCAACCTTGACGCAAAAATCGTGCGCAATGGTTCGCGTGGCATGTATTGGCTGGAACCGATGGTCGAGGTGGAAACACCGAATGGCCGTGTGGCCTATGGGCCGGTCAAAGCTTCGGACGTTGCCGCATTGCTTGATGGCGGTCTGGCTGAGGGCAGGGTGCATCCACTTTGGCTCGGTCTGACCGATCATCTCCCCTTTCTTGCAAAGCAGACCCGCCTGACATTTGCCCGCTGCGGCATCACCGATCCCGTCTCTCTTGATGATTATCGCGCCTATGATGGCTTGAAAGGTCTCCAGAACGCTCTTGCATTATCGCGGGCTGAAATCGTGGCTCAAGTTACTGATTCCGGCCTTCGCGGACGCGGCGGCGCAGGTTTCCCGACGGGCATCAAGTGGAAGACGGTTCTCGATACGGCAGCTCCGCAAAAATATATCGTCTGCAATGCGGATGAAGGCGATAGCGGTACCTTTGCCGATCGTATGATCATGGAAGGCGATCCCTTCGTTCTTATCGAAGGCATGACGATTGCAGGTATCGCGGTTGAGGCAACCAAGGGGTATATCTACATCCGTTCTGAATATCCGCATGCCATTGCTGTAATGAACGAGGCTATCGAGGTTGCGCGCAACGCCGGCATTCTGGGTACTTCGGTGCTTGGTTCTAATTATGCGTTTGATATGGAAGTACGTGTCGGCGCCGGTGCCTATGTCTGCGGCGAAGAAACGGCCTTGCTTGAAAGCCTTGAGGGCCGTCGTGGTATCGTCCGGGCCAAGCCGCCGCTACCGGCGCACAAGGGATTGTTCGGTAAACCCACAGTCATCAACAATGTGATTTCACTGGCCTCCGTGCCAGTCATCATGGATCGCGGTGCGGCCTTCTATAAAGATTTCGGCATGGGTCGCTCGCGCGGGACCATTCCGCTGCAAATCGCCGGTAACGTCAAGCATGGCGGCCTTTTCGAAGCTGCATTCGGTCTCACCCTTGGCGAGATTGTCGATGATATCGGTGGTGGTACAGCGACCGGACGCCCGGTAAAAGCTGTACAGGTTGGCGGCCCGCTAGGCGCTTATTTTCCTCGCTCGCTATTCGACACCCCATTCGACTACGAGGCTTTTGCAGCCAAGGACGGTCTGATCGGGCATGCCGGGCTTGTTGTTTTCGATGATAGCGTCGACATGCTGAAGCAGGCGCGCTTTGCGATGGAGTTCTGTGCCGTGGAATCCTGCGGCAAGTGCACGCCGTGCCGCATTGGCTCGACACGCGGCGTTGAGGTCGTGGACCGCCTTTCAGCCAATATCGAGCCCGAAAAGCAGATCGCAGTTCTTACCGATCTCTGCAACACGATGAAGTTCGGCTCACTTTGTGCTTTGGGAGGTTTTACACCCTATCCCGTCATGAGCGCCCTCACGCATTTTCCTGAAGATTTCCGCCCGGCACCGCTTGCCGTTGCGGCGGAATAGGAGTTCACCATGTCACTGGTTCATGAGATCGATTACGGCACACCGGCTTCCCTCTCGGAGAAGATGGTCACACTGACCATTGACGGCAATGAGGTGACGGTTCCCGAAGGGACCTCCCTGATGCGTGCCGCCATGGAAGCTGGCATTCAGGTGCCGAAACTTTGCGCGACGGATATGGTCGATGCATTCGGGTCATGCCGTCTCTGCCTGATCGAGATCGAAGGCCGCAATGGTACTCCCGCCTCCTGCACCACACCCGCGATGGAAGGTCTGGTCGTTCATACACAGACCAAGCGTCTGAAGGATATCCGTAAAGGCGTGATGGAGCTTTATATCTCCGATCATCCTCTTGATTGCCTGACCTGTGCTGCCAATGGCGATTGCGAATTACAGGATATGGCTGGTGCTGTTGGCCTGCGGGATGTGCGTTATGGATACGAAGGCGATAACCACGTCTTTGCAAAGAAGGAAGGCATTTCCAACGACCGCTGGATGCCAAAGGATGAATCCAATCCTTATTTCACATACGACCCGGCAAAATGCATTGTGTGCTCGCGCTGCGTGCGTGCCTGCGAAGAAGTGCAGGGCACATTCGCGCTGACCATAGAAGGTCGTGGTTTTTCCAGCCGTGTGTCACCCGGCATGCATGAACACTTCCTCGACAGTGAGTGCGTTTCCTGCGGTGCCTGTGTGCAGGCTTGCCCTACCGCCACACTGACGGAAAAGTCGGTTATCCAGATCGGGCAGCCGGAACATTCCAAAGTTACGACCTGCGCCTATTGTGGTGTCGGCTGCTCGTTCAAAGCGGAAATGCGCGGCGAAGAACTCGTCCGTATGGTGCCGTATAAGGATGGCAAGGCCAATCGCGGTCATTCCTGCGTTAAGGGCCGTTTTGCTTACGGCTATTCGACCCATAAGGATCGTATTCTCAACCCAATGGTCCGTGAGAAAATCACCGATCCGTGGCGTGAGGTAAGCTGGGAAGAGGCCTATAAACATGTGGCCAATGAGTTCCGCCGCATCCAATATCAGTATGGGCGCAATTCCGTTGGCGGTATCACATCATCGCGCTGCACCAATGAAGAGACATTCCTCGTTCAGAAACTGATCCGCGCCGGTTTCGGCAACAATAACGTCGATACTTGCGCCCGTGTCTGCCACTCGCCAACCGGCTATGGTCTGAAGACCACTTTCGGCACGTCTGCCGGTACGCAGGATTTCGACAGCGTTGAACATACGGACGTGGTTATGGTCATCGGGGCAAATCCGACCGATGGTCATCCCGTCTTTGCATCGCGTCTGAAGAAGCGTTTACGCAAGGGCGCGAAGCTGATCGTGGTCGATCCACGCCGGATTGATCTGGTGCGCTCGCCCCATATTGCAGCAGCACAGCATTTGCAGTTGCGCCCCGGTACAAATGTGGCCGTTGTAACGTCATTGGCTCATGTAATCGTTACCGAGGGCCTGTTCGACGAAAAGTTCATTCGAGAACGCTGCGATTGGGAAGAATTCCAGGATTGGGCGTCATTCGTTTCCAGCCCGGAACACAGCCCTGAAGCCATTGAAGAGCTGACAGGAGTTAATCCGCAAACTTTGCGCGAGGCTGCACGCCTATTTGCAACCGGCGGCAATGGCGCAATCTATTACGGACTTGGTGTAACAGAACACAGTCAGGGTTCTACCACGGTCATGGCAATCGCCAATCTTGCGATGGCAACCGGCAATATTGGTCGTAAGGGCGTTGGCGTTAATCCATTGCGCGGCCAGAACAATGTGCAGGGTTCCTGCGATATGGGTTCATTCCCGCACGAACTTCCCGGCTATCGCCACGTCTCCGATGAATCGACGCGAGACATTTTCGATAAGCTCTGGGGCGTCAAAATTCAGGATGAGCCGGGCCTGCGCATTCCGAACATGCTGGATGCTGCCGTCGATGGCACGTTCAAAGGTATCTACATTCAGGGCGAAGACATTCTGCAATCGGACCCGGATACGAAGCACGTTGCTGCCGGGCTCGAAGCGATGGAATGCGTCGTTGTCCACGACTTGTTTCTCAACGAAACAGCAAACTACGCCCACGTATTCCTGCCTGGTTCTACATTCCTGGAGAAGGATGGCACCTTCACCAATGCCGAGCGCCGCATCAATCGCGTGCGCAAGGTCATGAGCCCACTCAACGGTTATGCGGATTGGGAGGTTACACAAAATCTTGCCAAGGCAATGGGCCTCAACTGGAACTATACGCATCCATCGCAGGTCATGGATGAGATTGCCCTGACCACTCCGAGCTTTGCAGGCGTGACTTATGACCTTCTTGAAAAGGAAGGTTCTGTCCAATGGCCGTGCAATGAAAAGGCACCTCTTGGAACGCCGATCATGCACATTAATGGCTTCGCACGCGGCAAGGGCAAGTTCATCCGTACGGAATATGTAGCAACGGACGAGCGTACCGGACCACGGTTCCCGCTCCTGCTCACAACCGGCCGTATCCTTTCCCAATATAACGTCGGCGCGCAGACCCGCCGTACGGATAATGTCATGTGGCATGAAGAGGATCGTCTGGAAATTCATGCGCATGACGCTGAAAATCGCGGTATCCGCGATGGCGATTGGGTGAAGATCAATAGTCGCTCCGGTGAAACCACACTGCGGGCGCTCATCACGGATCGGGTTTCGCCCGGCGTAGTCTACACCACATTCCATCATCCGACGACGCAGGCAAACGTCATCACTACCGACTTCTCCGATTGGGCGACGAACTGTCCGGAATATAAAGTCACGGCAGTGCAGGTAGGTGCGTCCAACGGTCCGAGCGATTGGCAGGTTCAGTATGATGAGCAGGCCCGTCAAAGCCGCCGCATCAAAGTACTCGACGCGGCGGAATAGAGGTGGAGCAACGCCCCGCACGCCAGCCTGTACCGCGGATTACCCGCCGCCTGAAAGGTGTGGCTGATAGCTACGCGAGAAGCGACAGGGCTGTCCCAGAAGAGACACCTGTTGCCTTCAGCTATAATGGTACGACCCATGCCGTCATGATGGCGACGCCATCTGACATGGAAGATTTTGCGGTTGGCTTCAGCCTCTCTGAGGGTATCATTTCGAGCCTCGAAGAGATTGATGAGATCAATGTTGAGGATCATGCGGAAGGCATAGACATTCAGATCAGGCTCGCGGGTGAGGCGGGGCAGGAGTTGAGTGACCGCAAGCGCCGCATGGCAGGCCCCGTTGGTTGCGGCCTTTGCGGTATTGAATCCATCGAGCAGGCTTTAAAACCTGTCTCCTCGGTCGAGAGTGTGAAGCTGGAACTCACTCCGGATGATATTGCGCAAGCCGTCAGCCTGCTCTCGGAATTACAGCCACTTCACAAAGAGACAGGTGCAGTACATGCCGCCGGATTTTATCAGCCGGGACAAGGCATCCTTGTTGCGCGCGAAGATGTCGGAAGACATAACGCCCTCGACAAACTGGCAGGAAGCCTTTGCCGCTCTGGCATTGATGGAAGCACTGGCGCAATTGTCATAACCAGCCGCGTTTCCATTGAGATGGTTCAAAAGGCCGCGATCATTGGGGCTTCAGTGCTCATAGCGGTTTCCGCCCCGACAGCGCTGGCGATCCGAACAGCGCATGCTGCTGGCCTGACTCTGGTGGCGCTGGTTCGCGGAGACGAATTTGATGTATTCACGCGCCCGGAACGTATTCCGGTTGCAGCGGCGCAAATCAAGCCTTCGAAAGATGACAAGCCACAAAGGCCGCATCTCAATCCTGATCCGGCAGCGTCTACCCTGATTCAAAGTCCAACTGTAAGACTGGTGCAATATGGATAGTGAAAGCCATAAATCCACCGCGACGAAACTGGTCTATATGGCCAATCAGATCGCAACTTTTTTCCATTCACAGCCGAAAGACGAGGCAGCAGCAGCTGTAGCCGATCACATCAATCATTTTTGGGAACCGCGCATGCGTCAGCAGTTCTTCGACATATTGGAACAGCAGGATAACGGGCTGGATCCATTGGTTGTCGAGGCTGCAAAGCAGATACGCAAGCCGGGTCCTGTTCCAGTCTGATCCAACTATCCATCTTGTTTTGAATGCAAACCTTGGGAGGGGCATCGCATGTCAGCAATTGACCAAACTGCAGGAGGTTCAACAGGAACCCCCGGCATTCTCGACCGCGAGCGGATCGTCGCTAAAGCGGGTTTTAACCGTTGGCTGGTTCCACCGGCCGCGCTGGCGATTCACCTGTGTATCGGCATGGCCTATGGCTTCAGCGTTTTCTGGTTGCCCTTGTCCCGTTCCATTGGGATAGAACAGTCAGTTGCCTGCGCCGATCTCAATCTCGTCACCGCATTGTTCACCACCAGTTGCGACTGGCGGGTGAGTGATCTTGGTTGGATATATACTCTGTTTTTCGTTCTGCTAGGCTGTTCTGCGGCTATCTGGGGCGGCTGGCTGGAGCGGGCAGGTCCCCGCAAGGCTGGTGTGGTCTCTGCACTATGCTGGTGTGGCGGCATGGTCATCGCGGCTATAGGGATCATGACACATCAATTGTGGCTGATGTGGCTTGGTGCGGGCGTTATCGGCGGTATTGGTCTGGGCCTTGGCTATATTTCCCCGGTCTCGACCCTGATCAAATGGTTTCCGGACCGGCGCGGCATGGCAACAGGCATGGCGATCATGGGCTTTGGCGGCGGTGCAATGATTGGTGCCCCACTCGCCAATCTTCTCATGAATTACTTCAAGACGCCGGAATCCGTTGGCGTCTGGCAGACGCTGCTTGTCATGGCCGCTGGCTACTTCGTTTTCATGATTTGCGGTGCATTCGGCTATCGTATCCCGCCTGCAAACTGGCGTCCTGAAGGCTGGTCACCACCTGCCAACAGCAAGGCCATGATTACCACGCGGCACGTTCACTTACGTGATGCCCACAAGACCAAACAGTTCTGGCTTATCTGGGCCGTGCTCTGCCTGAATGTTTCGGCAGGTATCGGCGTTATCGGCATGGCCTCGCCCATGTTGCAGGAAATCTTTGCGGGCAAGCTGATCGGCTTTCCGGATGTGAGTTTCACGCAGCTTGATGCATCGCAGAAAACTGCGGTAGCAGCTATTGCGGCTGGTTTCACAGGCCTGCTCTCGCTGTTCAACATCGGTGGCCGCTTTTTCTGGGCGTCGCTGTCTGATCGGCTTGGCCGCAAGGCAACGTATTTCACCTTCTTTGCTCTCGGCATCGCGCTTTATGCCTTGGCACCAACAGCAGCGCATATGGGCAGCCAAGCCCTGTTCGTTGCCATTTTCTGCGTGATCCTGTCGATGTATGGCGGCGGTTTTGCAACCATCCCGGCCTATCTGGCGGATATTTTCGGTACGCAGTTTGTCGGTGCCATTCATGGCCGCCTGCTGACTGCCTGGGCGACAGCAGGTATCGTTGGTCCTGTGGTAGTCAATTACATTCGCGAGTTTCAGATCAATGCGGGTGTGCCGCGAGATCAGGTCTATGACCGGACGATGTATATTCTGGCGGGCATGCTGGCTCTTGGATTGATCGCCAATCTGTTCGTGCGTCCTCTGGCAGACAAATGGTTCATGTCGGATGCGGAAGTCGCTGCATTGCAGGCCAAAATCAAGGTTGCTGATGCGGGCGCCAGCGGATCGTTCGGCATTGGCCATGGCGGACTTGACGCAAAAGCAGCGTTGGCTTGGGCGGCAGTCGGTATTCCAATTCTTTGGGGTGTTTGGGTCACCATCAAGCAGGCAATTATCCTGTTCCAATAAACATTTCACACAAGAACAAGAAAGGCCCCGTTTAGGGGCCTTTTTGTTGGAAATTGCGTTGAGATTACAACCGGAAATCGCATGCTCTGTTGACAAGTCATGATGAAGTTTAAAGAGTGCCCTCCATCAGGATCAGCAGTGGCGTTGGGAGGACGATATGTCTATGCGCGCAAGGTTTGGGCTTCTTGCTCTTCTCCTCACATTCTTTACCGCCATTTTACCGGCGGGAGCCGCGGAAGTTAATCGCGATATCGTCACGACCAAGGATAGCGATTATTTCGGTTTCGATCTGCGTACCGAAGAAGATGTCACGCTGGACCAATGTGAGACTGTTTGTCTTGCTGATCAGGCCTGTAAAGCGTTCACCTACAACCCCAAGGTGAAATGGTGCTTCCTCAAGTCCGATTTCAAAGAGCTGAAGAGTTTTCCTGGCGTGTTCGCCGGAAAGGTCGTTGAAACGACTGCCGAGCCGGATATCGGTGTCGCTCCCAAGGTGCAGTTCGTATCGGACCAGTTCATCAGCGATGCACGTGAGGTTAAATCCAATCTCCGTTTGAGTGAATCGGACAAGATGCTCGGCTTTGGCAAGCTGCTTGATATGGCAAGAAATGAGGCATCCAATGGATCAATAACACCGGCGATTGCCAACTACATGGCTGCACTGGCACTCGCACCCGGAAATGGCGACGTCTGGCTGGAACTTGCAAAGGCGGGAAATGTCGGGTCCGACAGTTACAGGGGTGGCCAGTCTGCATTGGCAGCCTTTAACGCCTATCAATTGTCCCGTACCACGCAAAGCCGTGCCGAAGCGCTTTCTGTGCTGGGAACATCTCTTGAGATTGCACAAAACTATCGAGCTGCCATCAATGCCTACAAGGCGAGTCTCGAACTCGTCGAGGCCAAGACAGTACGAACAGCTTACAACGATCTGAAAGGGCGTCAGGGCTTCCGCGTCATCAACCATACGATTGATGTCGACAGCGCAACAGCCCGCGCATGCGTTCAGTTCTCAGAACCATTGGTAAAAATGGGCACTGACTACGCGCCTTTCGTTACGCTGAACGGTGCGCCTGCGAAGAGTGTGGAAGCGAAAGGCAGTGAAATCTGCGTTGAAGGCCTGACACATGGCGAGCGCTACAAGGTAGCGATGCGCGCAGGTCTTCCATCATCAGTGGGTGAATCTCTGGAAGGTCAGGTGGACCTCGATATCTATGTCAAGGACCGCTCGGCTATGGTCCGCTTTACCGGCGACAGCTTCGTCCTGCCAAGCACGGCACGTCGCGGTATTCCTATCGTTTCGGTCAATACGAGAAGCGCCAAGCTGAAACTCTACCGCATCGGGGATCGCGGCATTGCGCCTCTGCTTACAAGTTCGCAGTTCTTGACGCAGCTTGAGGGTTATAGTGCTCAACGCTTGCAGGATGAAGCTGGCGAGGCCGTATGGGAAGGCACGATTGATATTCAGCCCGACCTCAACAAGGATGTTGTAACCAGCTTCCCCGTGGATGAAGCACTGCCGCAGCGTAAGCCGGGTGTCTATGTGCTGACTGCCGTATCGGCTGAGTCAAAACAGGATGACTGGGCAGCACAGGCAACCCAATGGTTTGTTGTCTCCGACATTGGCCTGTCCACATACACGGGCACAGATGGCCTTAATGTTTTTGTGCGTTCGCTGGCCAGCGCTCAACCGCTGATAGGCGTCGAACTTCAGCTTCTTGCCAAGAACAATGAAATCCTCGGAACAGCAGTTACCGATACGGATGGTCGCGCAATATTCAGCGCAGGCTTGATGCGCGGAACTGCCGCGATGGTTCCTGCCGTAATCACCGCCAAGAATGGCGACGCGGATTACGTGTTCCTTGACATGACCCGTGCCGGATTCGATCTCTCGGATCGCGGTGTTACCGGACGTGCAGCGCCCGGTGCCATCGATATTCTGGCATGGACAGAACGTGGCATTTACCGGGCAGGTGAGACGGTCCATGTCTCAGCACTTGCGCGCGACAACGCTGCAAACGCTGTCGAGAAATTACCACTCACTTTCATATTCAGGCGCCCGGATGGTGTCGAAGACCGCAGGATGGTCAGTGATGGCGAGAATCTCGGTGGGCATAATCTCGATCTTGAGCTGCAGGCCAACGCCATGCGCGGCACCTGGACCATGCAGATATTCACCGACCCCAAGGGATCGTCGATTGCCGAAAAGCAATTCATGGTCGAAGACTTTGTGCCGGACCGGATCGAATTTGATCTGACAACCGAAGCCAAGTCGTTGGAGATTGGAAAGCCTGCACAGGTGACGATTGACGGGCGCTATCTTTATGGCGCACCGGCAGCTGGTTTGTTTGCCGAGGGCGATGTCGTTATCAAGCCAACGCGGGAACGGGATGATTTCAAAGGTTATTTCTTCGGTCTGGCAGATGAGCAGGTAAGCGAACCTACTTCTGTTCCGATTGAAGCAGCAGATGCATTGGACGAAGATGGCAAGGCGACTTTTGATGTAACCGTTGCGGATGCGCCTTCGACAACGCAATTGCTGAATGCAAATGTCGTTGTCCGTTTGAAAGAAGCGGGCGGCCGCGCTGTCGAGCGTTCATTGACACTGCCTATCAAGTCCGAAAGCTCAATGATCGGCATCAAGCCGGAGTTCTCCGGTGATCTTGGCGAGAATTCCATCGGCAAGTTCAATGTTATTACGCTTGATGCAAACGGTCAGAAGCAGGCGACGCAAGGCCTGTCATGGAAGTTGCTGAGCGTCGAGCGGAATTACCAGTGGTATCGCGATGGCAGCTCGTGGAAATACGAGCCTATCCTGTCTACCAAGCAGGTTGCCAACGGCACCGTCGACGTTACGACCGATGGTGGTGCCATCTCGGTTCCGGTCACTTGGGGCCGCTTCCGGCTGGAAGTTGAAACTGCCGCTACCGATGGTCCGACATCAAGCGTTGAATTCGACGCGGGTTATTATGTCGAAGCGACTTCTACTGAAACGCCTGATGGCTTGGAAATTGCGCTCGACAAGGAGCAATATGCTCCCGGTGACACGGCCAAACTCAAAGTTTCGTCGCGCTTTGCAGGCGAGCTTCTTGTTACGGTCGGCGCTGAAAGCCTTTTGACGACAGCAAAGGCCAGCATCGGTGTGGAAGGCGGCGAGATTGATATCCCCGTGACTGCTGATTGGGGCGCTGGAGCTTACGTCACGGCTACGCTGTTCCGGCCCGGCGATGCGCAGGAAACACATATGCCCATGCGTGCTATCGGCATCAAATGGCTGAATGTTAATCCCGGTGATCGCAAACTTGCCATCAAGCTTGAGGCGCCAGAAAAAACCGAACCACGCCAACCATTGAATATTGCTGTGCAGGTTGCAGGTGCTGGCGCAAATGAAAACGCATTTGTCACTATTGCTGCGGTCGATGTAGGCATTTTGAATCTGACGCGCTACGAAGCGCCCGATCCTGACACGTGGTACTTTGGTCAGCGTCAGCTTGGTCTCGAAATTCGTGATCTTTACGGTCGTTTGATTGACGGCTCGCAGGGTACTACAGGCAAGCTGCGTACGGGTGGCGACGGCGCGCAGATGCCGATACAAGGCAACCCGCCGACCGAAAAGCTTGTCGCCTTCTTCTCCGGCCCGGTAAAGCTGGATGCGGAGGGCAAGGCCAATGTCAGTTTCGACATTCCGCAATTCAACGGTACCGCGCGGGTCATGGCGGTTGCTTGGTCCAAGTCCGGTGTTGGCCATGCCACTTCGGATGTGATCATTCGCGATCCCGTGGTTGTTACGGCAAGCCTGCCGAAGTTCCTTACCCCCGGCGACAAGGCTTCCCTGCGGTTGGATATCGCAAATACGGATGCTCCTGCCGGTGAATATCAGGTACAGGTCACCAGCAATCCCGCCGTTGAGGTAGAGCAGCCCGGTGCATCACAGGCGATTAACCTGACCGCTGGCGGCAAGTTCGACCTTACATTGCCGCTTGTCGGTGTTCATCCCGGCGATGGCGTTGTCTCGGTGAAATTATCGAACACTACAGGACTATCACTTGAGCAGACGCTTAATCTTCCGATTCGCCCAGCAACCCTGCCAATGACTGTTCGCAAGCCGATCAAGCTTGCACCTAACGCCAGCGTCAAAATTGACAGTGAATTGCTGGCGGGCAGTATTCTTCAGGGAGCCTCTGTAAGCCTCAATGTCACAAGATCGGCGGCATTCGATATTCCAGCGCTGCTGATGACGCTGGATCGTTATCCCTATGGATGTGCCGAGCAGACCACCAGCCGTGCTTTGCCGCTGCTCTATATGAGTGAACTCGCAAAGAAATCCGGCATGGCTGAAGACGGCGAAGTGCAGAAGCGCGTGCAGGAGGCGATTTACCGCGTTCTCGCCTATCAGTCTTCATCGGGTAGCTTTGGCTTGTGGAGCCCGGGGTCCGGCGATCTTTGGCTCGATGCCTATGTCACCGACTTCCTCACCCGTGCACGCGAACAGAAATATGAAGTGCCGGAGCAGGCATTGGTACAGGCGTTGGATAATCTTCAGAACTCGTTGAGCTATGATGTTAATATCAAAGATCAGGGAAATGAGATTGCCTATGCGCTCTATGTGCTGGCACGTAATCGCAAGGCTGCAATCAGCGACCTGCGCTACTATGCCGATACGATGCTGTCTGAGTTCCCGACGCCTCTGGCGAAAGCTCATATAGCGGCTGCGCTCTCGCTCTATGGCGATGGTCAGCGGTCACAAAGCATCTTCACGAGCATTGTCGGCCAGACATCGCTGTTGAGCAATGTCAGCCTTTCGCGCTCGGATTATGGTTCATCACTGCGTGATGGAGCTGCCGTTCTTGCCTTGGCAGCCGAGAGCCGTCCCGTTCCTGCAATCATCCCGCAGCTTTCGAAAATCGTTGCGGATCAGTGGGAAAGCAAACGCTATACCAGCACACAGGAGCAGACATGGATGCTTCTTGCAGCGCGTGCCATTCAGGACGGAGATAATGATCTGAAGCTCGACATCAACGGTTCAGCCCACACCGGCGGATACACGTCACAGATTACAGGCGATGAACTCATCTCATCGCCTGTAACGATTACCAATGCCAGCTCTGCGCCGGTCTCAGCGGTTGTCACCACGGTTGCCGCTCCATCGCAGCCACTGCCCGCCGGTGGTGACGGGTTCAACATTGAGCGCACCTATTACACCCTCGATGGCACTGAGGCCAATGTCAGCGAAGCGAGGCAGAATGAGCGTTACGTTGTTGTTCTGAAAGTTACCGAGAACAATAGATGGCCCTCGCGCATTCTGGTAACCGACTTGCTGCCGGCAGGTTTTGAAATCGATAATCCCGGATTGGTCAACAGTGCCAGCCTGACCAATTTCGATTGGATAGGCGAGGTCGAGGCAGCGCATACCGAGTTCCGAAGTGACAGGTTTGTCGCCGCCTTTGACCGCGTTGCCAGCGACAATAGCGAGATTACGCTGGCCTATGTGGTTCGCGCGGTAACGCCGGGCAACTACAGCCATCCTGCGGCAAGTGTTGAGGATATGTACCGTCCACAGTTCTCGGCTCGCACAGCGTCAGGCCGTATGGAGGTCGTCGAAGCACAATAATGTTCACTTGGCGGACATTTTACATCGGCGTTTCGGCCAATCTCGTATTGGCAACCGTAATGGCTTTTGGCCTGGATGCGGCGGATCATGCGTTTCCGCCGCCTCTGGAAAAAGCACGCGAAGTCTCGACTGAAGTTCTGGACGCGGATGGTCAGTTGCTTCGCGCTTTCGCTACTGCCGAAGGCCGATGGCGGCTGGGCACAACCACGAAAGATGTCGATCCGCAATTTGTCCGCATGCTGATTGCCTATGAGGATCAGCGTTTTTGGGATCATCATGGTGTAGATCCGTTGGCCTTGGGCCGTGCTGCCTATCAGCTAATTACCCATGGACGCATTGTTTCCGGCGCTTCTACACTGTCAATGCAGGTGGCTCGCCTAATCGAGCCGCGCGAAGGCCGTTCACTGACAGCAAAGTTCCAGCAAGTCTTGCGTGCATTGCAGATTGAGCGCCGCTTGAGCAAGTCGGAGATTCTCGATCTTTATCTTAGTCGCGCTCCTTATGGCGGTAATCTTGAAGGCGTGCGTGCGGCAAGCCTTAGCTATTTTGGCAAGGAACCGCGACGGCTCACCGTTTCCGAAGCCGCGCTGCTGGTCGCCTTGCCGCAATTGCCTGAAAAACGCCGTCCAGACCGCAATGCCGCTGCCGCTACAAATGCACGCGAACGCGTTCTGAAGCGAATGGCAGTCGAAAAGATCGTGGGTGAGGGGGAAGCCGAACGGGCGAGCCTGATCCCTGTCTCCTCCCGCCGCCTGCAACTTCCGGCTCTTGCTGCACATCTCGCGGAAGCCGCCTCCCGTAAAGAACCGCAGATCAAGCGCCACCAGACCACCCTGCGCCGAAAAGTTCAGCAGGGACTTGAAACAGTCGCACGCGATGCGGCGGCGAAGCTCGGACCAAAACTTTCCATAGCTATGGTTATGGCCGATGCCCGGACGGGCGAAATTGTCGGCGAAGTAGGCTCTGCCGATTATTTCGATGCAAGCCGTTCCGGCTGGATCGACATGACCCGCATCAACCGTTCGCCGGGTTCCACATTGAAGCCCTTCATTTACGGGCTTGCCTTTGAGGACGGCCTGGTCAGTCAGGAAACAATGATCGAGGATCGTCCCACAGACTTCTTCGGGTACAGGCCGCGCAACTTTGATATGAGCTATCAGGGGGATGTCAGCGTCAGGCAGGCACTGCAATTATCGTTGAATGTCCCGGCTGTGCGGCTGCTTGATGTAGTAGGGCCGACGCGGCTTATGGTTCGTTTCCGGCGTGCCGATGTGCGGCCCGTATTGCCCGCCAACGAGGCGCCCGGATTGGCTATTGGTCTTGGCGGTGTAGGGACGACGCTGAAAGACCTTGTTCAGCTTTATGCCGCTTTGGCCAATCAGGGCAGGCCGGTGCAACTGGGCGATGGCATTCGCGAAAAGCCGTCGGTGATCGAAGGCGAGCCATTGCTCGAACCAGTCGCCGCCTGGCACATTGCCGATATTCTGTCGGGTGTTATGCCACCCCTCGGAGCGGGACAGCGCGGCATCGCCTATAAAACCGGTACGAGTTATGGCTACCGCGACGCATGGTCCGTAGGCTTTGATGGTGCGTACGTTCTGGGTGTCTGGGTAGGTCGGCCGGATAACAGCGCCGTACCCGGCATAACCGGCTTTGGCTCGGCAGCCCCCATCCTGTTTGAGGGGTTTGCAAAATCCGGCATTGCAATAACGCCATTGCCGCGAGCGCCCGCCGGGGCCGTGCGAATTGCGCAGGCAGAATTGCCCATAAGCCAGCGCCGTTTTTCTATGACGCCAAGCGGCCTTCTGGCTTCAACCACGCGTGAGCCAGCCCCGCAAATTGTTTATCCGCCGGAAGGTGCACGGGTCGATCTTGGAGCAACGTCAGGCAGAGAAATCAATCCGCTTGTGTTGAAGTTGCAGGGAGGGAGAGCGCCGTTTCGCTGGCTGGCCAATGGCAAGCCCTTGCCGGATATGTCACGACGTCGCGTTAATCAATGGACCCCTGACGGGGCTGGCTACTCGACATTGACTGTGATTGACTCAGTGGGGCGTGCTGCAACGGTTCGCGTATTCATAGATTAGAAAAAGCGGCGCTGGAGGCCGCCGCTTTTTCTTTATTGGGTTTTATCGGGCCTGAACCAGCGCCGAAATGATTCCGGATGTAATACCGATCAGTACATAGTCATTATCCGCTTTCACCCAGTGATAGCCACGTGGCGGCGTCCGCAGATGATAACGATTGTAGTCACGCACCACGTTGCGACGATAGCTGGATGGGAGCGCATGGCCGCGTGACCAGCGTGACTTCTTGACGACAACCTTCTTGTTGACGATGCGCTTTTTGACGACATGTTCGCGCTTCTGGTCGTAATGACGACCCTGATCATGCCGTTGCTGAGCGAAAGCAGCGGGGGTGGCAAGGAGTGATATGGCAATTGCTGCCAGAGCGATCTTTTTCATCTTCGTTTCCTCGTGAGCTGCATGGCTTGGGGGTAGACCATGATTGATCAGACACGCATTGGTTGTATGCCCCGGGAGATGAACGAAAACTGAATGCAAACCTAAACAATTTGTAATGTTTTAAGACACTTAGATCGGATGAAGCCCTTCACATCAATCATAGCGGCTGATGTTAAGCGGCGATGCATCAACGTCCGGCGATTTGCCCGACACAAGATCGGCAAGAACACGGCCCGACCCGCATGCCATGGTCCACCCCAGTGTCCCATGCCCCGTGTTGAGATAAAGGTTGGAGTATTTTGTGCCGCCGCCAATAATCGGTGGCCCATCCGGCGTCATCGGGCGCAGACCAGTCCAGAAACTCGCCTTTGAAATATCTCCGCCCTTGGGGAATAAATCGCCTACAGAGTGCGCCAGGGTTCCGCGGCGTGCTTCGCGCAATGTCAGGTCATACCCGGAAATCTCGGCGGTCCCGCCGACGCGAATGCGGTCGCCAAGACGGGTAATGGCAACCTTGTAGCTTTCATCCATGACGGTCGAAACCGGGGCACCATCGGGATCAGTAATAGGAACGGTGATCGAATAGCCCTTTACCGGGTAGACAGGAATTTGCACTCCGATGCGCCGCAGAAGGAAAGGCGAATAGCTGCCAAATGCCATCACATAGGCGTCCGCAGTCAGTTCTTCCGTCTCCGTCGAAACGCTGGCAATCTTGTTCGTGCTCGTGTTGATCGACGTTATTGTCGTGTCGAAGCGGAATGTAACCCCAGCCTCGACACATAGCGCGGCCAGCTTTTCGGTGAACATCTGGCAGTCGCCGGTTTCATCGCCGGGTAGTTGCAGGCCGCCGACAAATTTTCCGCGCACATTTGCCAAAGCCGGTTCTGCTGCAATGCAGCCTTCCGGATCAAGCAGATTATAGGGCACACCAAATTGCTTGAGAACGTCGATATCGCCGCCCGTTCCGTCATATTGGCTCTGGGTGCGGAAAAGCTGCAATGTCCCTTGCGTACGCTCATCGTATGCAATGCCGATCTCTTCGCGCAACGCCTTGAGACTGTCGCGGCTATATTCCGCGATTGGAACCATACGCGCCTTGTTGCGGGCATAACGGGCGGACGTGCAGTTCCGCAGCATCTTTACCAGCCACAAAGCCATATAGGGATCGAATTTCGGCCTGACGACGAGCGGTCCGAAATGCATCAGCATCCATTTGATGGCTTTTACTGGAACGCCGGGACCTGCCCAAGGCGAGGAATATCCTGGCGAAATTTCGCCAGCATTGGCAAAGCTGGTTTCCCGTGCCGGGCCGGGTTGACGGTCCACCACCACAACTTCATGTCCTGCTTTTGCAAGATACCACGCCGATGTGACACCGACGACGCCACTGCCAAGGACGAGAACTTTCATGGTTGGGAACTCCTTCGAACCGCAAATCAGCCGCAAAAGAGCTGTTGTTAGAACCGAATCATACTGTGTGATTTCAGCGGCGGTCTTTCCAGTGGATTCTTGACCGTTGCGCTGAAATGTCGTGGAAACAGGAATGAATTACACTTCCACCAGATTTGCCAGTACGATCTCGCGCCAGATCCGCATGGGCGTAATCCAGTTATCCCATGTATTGTATCTTCCCGAGAAAATCACCGAGACAAGATCGGTACCGGGCATCAAGAACAGCCGCTGACCACCATTGCCAAAACCGGCGATCCATCGACGATCACCTGCCGGTGTCGGAGCTTCACCAATAAACCACAGATAGCCGTAGAACAGTCCATCCCCTGTGGGAATATGCGATTTGAACGAATCGTCCAGCCACGAACTTGATACAATTCGGCGGCCACCCCATACACCTTTGTTCAGAGCCAACGTGCCGATCCGGAACAGGTCCCGTCCGGTCAGGCGAAGACCCGATGCTGCCGATGGCACGCCATCCGAGCCGGCAGACCATTCAAATTGGGTAATGCCAAGCGGCTCAAACAGGGCCTCACGGGCAAAATCAGGCAGGCTCTTGCCGGTTCCCCGCGCAAGAAGCGCTCCGAGAAGCGCGACGCTACCTCCTGAATATATCCATCGTTCACCGGGCGGGCATATGATCGGCCGGTCGAGTACAAACCTGTAGCGATCCTTTGATAGCTCCATGGCTATCTCGCTGTTTTCGGGGTCGCTATAGGGTTTGTCTTCATCCCATTCCATGCCAAGTGTCATTGTCAGCGCGTGCTTGATTTTCAGCTTTGCCCGATCCGGATCTGCCGCGAGATCCGGATATTCTGGAAATTGTGCAAGAAGCGGGGCATCGGGTGAAGGAACAAGGCCACGATCCAAAGCTATGCCGTAAAGCAGGCTGATAACGCTCTTTGTGATCGATCTGAGATCATGCAGTGTATCCGGTTCGAAAGTGACATGGCCGAGAAATTGGCCCCAATTGTTGTCCGGACCGTCATAATAGCGCTCAATGCCCAGTTTTCCGGAGCGTCCGGCAAGCACCTCGTGCAGATGACGCAGAAGCCCTGACTCGATGCCCGCAGCAAGCTTCCGCTCTATGTCCGGAGCAAAGCCAATTTCGTCAGGGCTAACTTTTTCCAATGTTTGGTCAGTAGGCTGTGAAGAAAAACTTGCCATGGTTCACCCGTCTGCGCCGTCATTTTAGTCAGTCTAGCGAATGGCCTTCTGGAGGCAAATGGTACTTTAGTGCTTATGGAATTATCAGCGGGTTTGCTATGATCGGATGAGAGCCTTATTGACCGCTCAGACAACAGCCATAAGGTATCGATCTCCAGCGAGGGATACTCAGATCTAAAATTCGGGCAAAATAAAAGGCCGGGAAAACCCGACCTTCTCAAATTCGTCTTTGCTATCAATGCCAGTACATCCGTGGTCAAAGACCGCGAAGGCGAATTATAATCAACCAGCCTGAAGCTGATCAGCAGTCATCTTGCCGGACTTGTTGTCACGGACCAATTCGAATGTGATCTTCTGGCCGTCATTGAGGCTGCGCAAACCAGCGCGCTCAACTGCGGAGATGTGTACGAACACGTCTGCCGAACCGTCATCAGGTTGAATGAAGCCGAAGCCCTTTGTGGAATTAAACCACTTTACTGTTCCAGTGCTCATGATGAACCCTTTCAATGGAAATATTTTAATACAGGGCACGACGCGCCATGCAGTTTTTAGCTCGATTTTTGAAGAAGGATCTTTCAGAGCGCCTGTGGCGCAATAAAACTATTAACTAACTACCAAATACCGATATGAGACATATAAGGCGAAGCACCTGTTTCGTCAATCCAGCCCGTCAGAAATAAATGCCAAGACTTTGCCGAGCGTAATATATCAATTAAAGCGAGCTGATTTTAACTGAAAACTATTGCTGTATTTCTGAATAGAGAAAGTCAAAAATACAGCATCGTTTGCGCTGATCTTGGTAACGCCGACAGTATTGATTACTTGGCTTTCGTCGCGCGGGGCGTCTTGGCTTTGGATTTGGATGGAGCTTTTGGCGGTTGTGCAGCACGCTCCGCTTCGTCAGCGGCTTCCTTTGCAAGACGAAGTGCCTTCAGCCGCGCAGTCTTGCTTTCCCACTTGTTGGTCTCGTCGTTGATGATGGCGGAGGCAGCGGCTGTAGTAGCCAGACTCTTCTGCTCCGAGGGGCTAAGCACCCGCTTTGGGCGCACGCCGACTTCCGGCAGTTGTTTTGGACTATGTTTCATCGTGTCTCACATTGTTGGCTTACAATCATGACACGCGGCGGCTGCCAAGTCTATCGCACAATCTTTTGGCCAGTCGGCTTCCATCCTCTGGCAAAGCCGTAAGACATTGCAAGAGAGGCATATTCTATCTCACGCAACAGGAAGTCGCGCTCTGCAAGAAGGGCGGCGACGGTAGCTCTGGCATCACCCTGATGGTAAGCGAGTGCTTCATCAATTTCATCTTCCGGTTGTTTCAGGATAGCGTTCATCTGGAATCTCCTTTTCAAAAATACTGCCACAACCAAACATATTTGAAAAGGATTTTGTTCTCTTTTTGTTCCATACTGCAAAAGAACGAAATGTGCCGGTTGCAAACATTCGCCTGCAACCCGGCACGTGTGAGGTCAGGCTTTAGGCTTACCTTTCGGTGTAGTTGCCTCAGCCTTTTTCATCATTGAGCTGAAAGGAACGTCGGCCTTGGCAGCGACCTTTTCCTTCTTCGGCTTGCGCGTTTCTTTGTTGCTGCGTTGCTGACCCTTGGCCATGGTGTCTCCTACGGTTTGTAACAGGATACTTCACGGAATCGGTCGTTTGGAGTGAATTGGCGGCCGAAACCTCTGACGCCGCGAAAAGCCAAGCCTGGCCAAAAGACGATTTACGATTACAGCACGACCTTAAAGGTTTAATTCTGGCCTGTCACGGGCTCTGTATCCTGTTGATCGATAATCAGCTTGCCGTTTTGCTCAGTATCATTTGTTCAAACGCCCCCGGCTTTTTATCCTGCTCCGCGAGCGCCTGTTTTATCCGCTCGGCGCATTCCGCAGGGCTGGCAAGTGAAGTGTCGATCTCCAGATCGTAAATGACGGAACGATGCACTTCCTTCTGCCAACGGGCGACCGGTTCCGGAATGACCTCATTGGCAGATCCCATTGCATAAAGGCCTTCGCGGCCGGAATGTCCTGCGTTGCGCCGTTCCATGATGATTTCAATGGGGCAATGCACGCCGACAAACAGCACGGGAAGGCCGCAGAGCCGCTTCGCGCAATCCGACAAAATATGGCGCGGCCGTGCATATGCATCGTGGTGGCCGAAGTCCGCTACAACATTCAGCCCAAGACGGCTGTGTGCAGCAATGGATTCGTAGAGCGCGGCATACATCACCGGAATTATCGGCTCGATGTCCTGACGCTCACCGCCTGGACGAAGGCCTATTCCCGGTCGCAGCGCTTCCGGCGTGATAGAGGAGTAATTGTCCACGCCAAGATTCATCCAAATGCCGTGGAAGCTCTCCTGTATAACTTTGACGATGGATGATTTTCCCGAGCGCGGAGCACCGTTCAGTATGATTATCTGGCCAGCCTGCACAATAATATCTCAGCGTTTAGGGTCAAACTTTACGGATTAAGCATAAGTAGAAGCGTTATAAACACGGCAAATATTGCAAAGTTGAACCAGAAGTTCGTTGCTCTTGAATACATTTCGACCTCCTGTCTGCCCGCTGCCAGTACGGTAATAAAACAAATCCGAGAGCGTTCAGCCTATAACAACGCGGACAGGCTCGGACTGGTTCCAGCTTTGCGCGGTTGGGGTGGCTTCTTCAGGTACAAAAGCTGAACCTATAAGCCAAACAATTAGTAAAAATACTAAAGCAATAGCCGCTAAGAATAATAGTCCAGTCAATTTTACTGGCTGATGGTCATTATCGAGCATGGGATTCGTCTCAAAATTGTGACAAACGCTTAATACAACTTATGCGCGAATTATCAATCAGAACATCTGTCAATCGCCAGGATCAAAAGAAGACTCTTCCCTCGGCTAATTGGCTCCAAAGAACGGTGACTGAGTACATTTCGTTCCAAATAATTATCTTGAAGTCGAACTATTGAACCGGCGTCTATTGCTGGTTGTGGCCGAGGCTTGATAAGAGTTTTCAGAATTGAGGATGGATCATATGGCTTCGGCTACTGTGCTTGTTACCGGTGCTACCGGCTTTGTAGGGGTTTTACTCACCTCAAAGTTGCAGTCTGCAGGGTATCGCGTAATTGTTGCGGCAAGGGGTGTTGGCAATTCCGGTAATACAAGTCTGGAGAGCGTACGGTTACCTTTACCGGATGAACCTGACTCTGAATTTGAAGCGATTCTTGGTGGCATCGATCATGTCGTTCATCTCGCGGCAATAGCGCATACAAGCCTTGAGAATGCAGCAGGCCTATATAATTCGGTGAATTATGTCCTGCCGGTAAAACTGGCCAGAGCTGCGGACAAGATCATCGGCGGCAAGTTCATTTTCATGTCCTCGATCCGGGCACAGAGCGCCAGCGTTTATCATGGCGTCGCGCTGGAAACAGATGATCCGAGGCCTACCGATGATTATGGGCGAGCAAAACTCAATGCCGAGATTGAAATAGCGAAGATCATGCATCGCCGGAACTACACAATCCTTCGGCCTGTTCTGGTTTATGGTCCCGGTGTTAAGGGCAATATGGCGGCTCTGCTGAAACTCGCGGCATTGCCCATCCCGCTTCCGTTCGGATCACTGGTAGGCAAGCGGTCTCTCGCGGATCGTACTTCGCTTTGCGATGCTGTCCTTCACTGTCTTATCGAGCCAGAAACCGATGGCGGAACATTTATCGTTGCGGATAGAAACCCGGTTACAATTCCTCAGATAGTTGGTGCCATGCGCCGTTCTCAAAAGCGAAGCCCATCGCTGTTTACATGTCCCGCCTGGGTCATGGACATTCTGGCGCGTGTTACCGGGCAGCGGCGGCGCTGGGATACATTGAATGGCGACCTCGTGGCCAGTTCGGCGCTGTTGCAGTCCACAGGATGGCAGGCGGTAGAGAATACCGCCAGCGAGATTGAAAAATTGGCTGGCTAAACAGCAAAAAGTCCGTTTGACGAATTGCCTGCGCGGTCAGACGGGGAAAACGTCTATTGGATATTCGCCAATCCGTGTTACATTATCCCCAACGTTAATTAAAAAGCGCCTTGCTTTGCGTCCTTTGAGGGTTCGCGCGGCGCTCGAAGGATAAAATAGTGAAAGACCCCGAAACGGGCGCATCATCTGCGCCACATGGGGCGTCTGGCGGAAGCAATGTGTCGAATGACGCAGGCGATTCCGCTCAAAACGGGCTCAGGCAACGTGGCAATACTGTGCAGAATGCACAGGATAGCCAGTCTGGGTCTGAAGAACGGCGCTTCGACCAGAACCCCAAGAAACGTGCGCGTCGCAGGCGGCGTGGCAAGTCGAAGCAGAATTCTGCTTCGACCGATAATGCTTTGCCGGTAACTGTTTCAACGGCTGCGCCCAATGACGTCAACAGTTCTGGCAAAACTGCCAAAAAACGGCGCCCCAATCGTTATCGCCGTCGCGGACGCTCCGGCAATAAACACCCCGCACAGAATGTGGAAGTCACGGCAGCTGTAATACATACGCAGCCATTGGCAGCACCGCAACCTGTTATCCGGGATGCCGTCCGCAAGGATAACCGGCATTCCGGGGCTGCACTTTATGCGGCACTCGATCTTGGCACGAACAATTGCCGCCTTCTGGTGGCGTCACCAACGCGCCCCGGACAGTTCCGTGTTGTCGATGCTTTTTCGCGCATCGTCCGTCTTGGTGAGGGGCTTGGTGCAACCGGTCGTCTGAATGACAACGCGATGAATCGCGCAATTGAGGCATTGAAGATCTGCCGCGACAAGCTTGATAGCCATGATGTACGCCGTGCGCGTCTTATCGCCACCGAGGCGTGCCGTCAGGCATCCAATGGCGAAGAGTTTCTTGCGCGGGTCAAGGACGAAACCGGGCTCGATCTGGAGATCATCAATCGCCAGACCGAGGCGCGGCTTGCTGTTTCCGGCTGCGGCACGCTGGTTGAGCGCGAAACCGATGCAGTTGTTCTTTTCGATATTGGTGGAGGCTCGTCGGAAATTGCTTTGATCGATGTTTCCGAGCGGCGCTCTCCACGTCTGGCAGAACATATTATCGCCTGGACTTCGCTGCCGGTCGGTGTGGTGACACTCGCCGAGCGCTTTGGTGGCCGCGATGTGACGACGGACAACTTCGCGGTCATGGTCGATCACGTTGCTGAACTCATCAGCGAATTTACGGAACGCCACAAGCTGGGCGATCTGGTCAAAAGTCAGAATTTCCATCTGCTCGGAACATCTGGCACGGTAACGACGCTTGCCGGTATTCATCTCGGTCTGGAGCGCTATGATCGTCGGCGGATCGATGGCATCTGGATGCAGAATGACGATGTGACGGAAATGACCAGCAAGCTCCTTTCGTGGAGTTTTGATGAGCGGGTTGCAAATCCGTGTATCGGCGCTGACCGTGCTGATCTGGTTCTTGCCGGCTGCGCTATTCTCGATGCTATCCGCAATGTCTGGCCAAGTCAGAAATTACGCGTTGCTGATCGCGGCCTTCGTGAAGGAATTTTGACCGAACTCATGTCGCGTGATGGCGCGTGGCGCAATCGCTGGCTTCGTCCAAGCGTATGATGCAGATTATGCGCAACTCGATGTAGCGCGGAAAACAGGGGCCCAGATGGCTAAGACCACAACAGGCGGACGCGGCGGCACAGGCACGCGCGGGCTGCACACCAAGATCAAGAAGAAGGCCGGGACGATCAAGGAATCCTCGCGCCGCTGGCTTGAGCGTCATATCAACGACCCATACGTTCAACGCTCGAAAGCGGATGGCTATCGTTCGCGTGCCGCCTATAAGCTCATCGAGATCGATGACCGCTACAAGATTTTGAAAAAGGGCCAGCGTATTATCGATCTTGGAGCGGCCCCCGGTGGCTGGAGCCAGATTGCTGCGTCGATTGTAGAATCGCCTGCGCATCAACCGACAGTTGTTGGCATTGATTATCTGCATGTCGATCCGCTGACCGGCGTGACATTGCTGGAGATGGATTTTCTTGACGACGACGCCCCGGAAAAATTGCTCGAAGCATTGGGAGGTGAGCCTGATATCGTCCTTTCCGATATGGCAGCCCCAACGACAGGCCATCGTCGCACGGATCATATCCGTACGACGCATCTATGTGAGGTTGCCGCGGATTTTGCGGTGTCCGTGCTTCGCCCGGGCGGGCATTTCCTGACTAAAACCTTTCAGGGCGGCACCGAAAACGAAGTGCTGACACTCCTGAAGAAGCACTTCAAATCAGTGCATCATGTCAAGCCACCCGCATCGCGTGCAGAGTCGGTCGAGCTTTATCTGCTGGCAAGAGATTTCAAGGGTCGGGACGTCTGATCCTTATTCTGCGGGCGATGTTGCCTTGATCAGTGGCCTGTGTCCCGATACTTCGGCTCCGGCGTCCGCCCGCAAGCCACGGAATGAAAAACAGGCCAGGCCCGAAACTGCTGCTACAATGAAGAACGCAATATGGAAGTCGGATAATTGCAGCGGTCCTCCGTGCAAATTTGTCGAAACTTCCAGGATGCCACCTGCAACCGCGACCCCGAGTGCTATGGAAATCTGCTGTGCAACAGAGCTGATTGGTGTGGCCTGACTGGTTTGTTCATTGGGAATGTCCGCATAAGCCAGCGCATTTGTCCCGGTGAAGAACAGTGAGCGGAAAAATCCGCCTGCGAGCAGCAGCACGATCATCAGCCAATAGGGCGTAGCGGGTGTGAACAGCCCGTTGACCGCGATGAAGCCCGCCGCAACGACAGAGCCATACATCAGCGAGTTGCGAAAGCCGGTTTTGGCGTAGAACCACTTCGTCACAAGCTTCATGCTCATCGCACCGAGTGCTGAAACAAAAGTAATCATACCCGACTGAAAGGGTGTCATTCCAAACCCGATCTGGAACATCAGCGGGAGCAGGAATGGAACAGCGCCGACACCGATACGGAACAAGCTTCCGCCGACGATAGATGCCCTGAATACCTGATTTTTGAAGAGGTCGAGCGCAAGCAGAGGCTCAGGTTTGTTGCGCGCATGCAGAAGATAAAGAATGGTGGAGAGGATGCCGACAGCAAGTGTTGTGAAGCCAATCCATGACGGCAGTGCAGGCAGGCTAACCACAGACAACCCGAACACGACGCCGGAAGCAGCAATGCCGCTCAGGAAAAAGCCCAACACGTCAAGGGGCCTTCGCACCAGTGTTTCCACCGAAGGCAAATAGCGGGTGGCAAACCAGACGCCAATTATCCCGATGGGCACGTTGATCAGGAATATCCAGTGCCAGCTGAAATAGGTTGTCAGAAAGCCGCCAACAGGCGGACCCAACAACGGGCCGATCAGTGCAGGCATGGTCAGCCAGGCCATGGCTCCGACAAGCTCGTTGCGCGGTGTGGAGCGCACAAGCACAAGGCGCCCAACAGGCGTCATCATCGCCCCGCCGACGCCCTGTAGAAAACGCGATACAACGAATGCCAGTAGTGAGTTGGAAACCGCACAGGCAATAGAGCCGAGCACGAACACGACGATAGCCGCCCGGAACACGTTTTTCGCACCGAACCTGTCGGCCATCCATCCGCTTACCGGAATGAAAACCGCAAGCGAAACAAGATATGCGGTCAGTGCCAGCTTCAGCGCGATAGGGCTCGTTCCGATATCGGCTGCAATGGCTGGCAGCGATGTTGAGATGACGGTCGAGTCCATCTGCTCCATGAAAAGGGCGACGGCGAGGACAAGTGGAACAATACGGTTGTTCAAAATCTATTCCAGTTCTCAAAGCTTTGAGAAGGGTGCATCCGATGCCGGATAACAATTCATGCGCGTTGCGATAGCACTCGTATTGCTTGTGCTCAAGCACCGATCAAACAGAAGTGATCTGATAGCGCCTTTGTTTTCAGCCTTTCGGCGTTACAACCAAAGATAGCCCCCGACCTTGAGGAGATTGATCCATGTTGACATTTGAGATTTCGCGCCGCGATCTGTTTCTGGCTTCCACCGCCATGGCTGGTGGACTGGCAACAGCCAATATGATGACAGGCACCGCTGAAGCTGCTGTACCACAATCTGACATCAAGTCCCCGGGTTTCAAGCGTTTCAAGCTGGGTGACTTTGAAATAACCACGCTGCTGGACGGTCTGCGTCCGGGCGATGGTCCTCATCCGACGTTTGGCGCAAATCAAACGCAGGAGACTGTTGCTGAACTTATGCGTAACAATTTCCTGCCTGAAACCAAGTTCGTTAATGGTTTTACACCTGTTCTTATCAATACAGGTTCGGAAGTTGTGCTGGTTGATACCGGCTTTGGTGCCGCTGGACGTGAGAACGGCTTGGGTCAACTGGAAAACAATCTGAAGGCAGCGGGATATACGCCGGATCAGATCACGGTCGTTCTCATCACCCATATGCATGGCGACCATATTGGCGGTCTTATGAACGGCGAGACACCGGCTTTTGCCAATGCACGTTATGTTGGCGGGCAAATCGAATATGATTTCTGGACAGATGCGGCCCGCACTGGAACACCAGCCGAGGGTAATGCGAAAGCAGTCAATGCCAAGGTCAAGCCGCTTGCGGACAAGTTCACCTTCATCAAGGCAGGCGATGAGGTGGTGCCGGGCATAACCAGCGAAGCTGCTTATGGTCACACCCCCGGCCACATGATTTTTCATGTCGAGTCTGCCGGTAAACGCCTTGTCCTGACGGCTGATACTGCCAATCACTATGTGGCATCGCTGCAACGTCCCGAATGGGAAGTCAGTTTTGACGGTGACAAGGCAATGGCTGCCGAGACCCGCAAGCGTGTGTTCGACAAGATCGCCGCCGACAAGGTGCCTTTCATTGGCTATCACATGCCATTCCCGAGCGTTGGCTATGCGGAGAAGCTCGAAACAGGCTATCGTTTCGTTCCGGTCACCTATCAGTTTGATGTCTGAAGTCGGCCATAGTGCTTGATCTTGAAAAACCCATTATTCCCGGCACTATGTGACATCTGATGCTCACATGCCGGGAATAAATGTCATGAAACTGTCTGTTGCTTTTCTATCGCTTTCACTCGTTGCCGCAGCCGCCACGCCAGTAATGGCGGTATCTGCCGATGAGGAAAAAGATGTGGTCACGGCTGAACTCGACAAATGTCTGGAAACTCCGGAAGGTCAAACTACATCCGGCATGGTCGAGTGCACCCATAACGCCTATCTGGCCTACGACAAGCAATTGAACGACGTCTACAAAAAGGCGCTGGCGAGCGTAGATAAGGAATCCGCCGACAAAATCCGCGAATCCCAACGTAAATGGATTGCGTGGCGGGATGCCCAGAGAGCGGCCGACAGTGGGGCTTGGCGTGCTGATCGCGGTACGCTGGCAAGTCTGGATATCGAATCGTTCAACGTCGATGCGATCAAGGCACGAGTACAACAATTGCAATATTATGTGTCTGAATAGGGCTTGAAACGCCACTAGTTGCGTTTACGGCTTTTCAAACTGACATAAGCATGTTACCAGCCCGTGCCAATTCACCTGAATAGACCTTGATCGACGCTCCACCCCAAGTGGCGCGTCCTTTAGTCGTATTAGCCGTATGTTAGGAATTGGTAATGGCAAAAATCGTTGAATCCGCAACAGGCGCACTGGCACTGACATTTGACGATGTTCTGCTGCAGCCGGGCCACTCTGAAGTTATGCCCGGCCAGACAGATATCCGCACACGCATTGCCGCCGATATTGAACTTAACCTGCCTCTGCTCTCCGCAGCTATGGATACAGTCACCGAATCGCGGCTTGCCATTGCTATGGCGCAGGCTGGCGGCATGGGCGTGATCCACCGTAACCTGACACCGGAATTGCAGGCCGAAGAAGTCCGTCAGGTCAAGAAGTTCGAATCCGGCATGGTGGTCAATCCCGTTACCATCGGCCCTGATGCAACGCTTGCCGACGCGCAGGCCCTTATGCGTGCCCACGGCATTTCCGGTATTCCGGTCGTTGAAAATGCAGGCGAAGGCAGCCGCAAGCCCGGTCGTCTGGTCGGTATCCTGACCAACCGCGATGTGCGTTTTGCTTCCGATCCTGCACAGAAAATCTATGAACTTATGACCCGCGAAAACCTGATTACGGTACGCGAAAACAATGTTCAGCATGAAGAAGCCAAAAGGCTCCTGCATCAGCACCGCATCGAGAAGCTGCTGGTCGTTGACAATAAAGGCCATTGCGTTGGCCTGATTACCGTCAAGGATATGGAAAAGTCGCAGCTCAACCCGAACGCAGCAAAAGATGCGCAGGGTCGTCTGCGTGTTGCCGCCGCGTCCAGTGTTGGCGAAGATGGTTTCGAGCGTGCAGAACGTCTGATCGCTGCGGGTGTCGACATTCTCGTTATCGATACGGCCCATGGCCATTCGCAGCGTGTGCTCGATGCCGTCACCCGCGCCAAGAAGATGTCGAATGCCGTACGTATCATCGCAGGCAACGTTGCTACCGCTGCCGGAACGCAGGCATTGATCGATGCTGGTGCCGATGCGGTCAAGGTCGGTATTGGACCGGGTTCAATCTGCACCACGCGTATCGTCGCCGGTGTTGGCGTACCGCAGCTTTCCGCTATCATGTCTGCCGTTGAAGCCGCCCATAAGTCCAACATCCCGGTTATCGCGGATGGCGGTATCAAATATTCGGGCGATTTCGCTAAGGCGCTTGCCGCTGGCGCTTCCGCCGCCATGGCCGGTTCTGCGCTTGCCGGTACGGAAGAAAGCCCCGGCGAAGTTTATCTGTATCAGGGCCGCTCGTTCAAAGCCTATCGCGGCATGGGTTCCGTTGGTGCCATGGCACGCGGCTCGGCGGATCGCTATTTTCAGGCGGAAGTTCGCGACGAACTGAAGCTGGTTCCGGAAGGCATCGAAGGGCAGGTTGCTTACAAGGGTCCGGTTTCCGGCGTCCTTCATCAGCTGGCCGGCGGTCTTCGTGCTTCCATGGGCTATGTAGGTGCAAAAAACCTGGAAGAATTCCGCGAAAAGGCTACATTCGTGCGCATCACCAATGCCGGTCTGCGCGAGAGCCACACCCATGATGTCACCATCACTCGTGAAAGCCCGAACTATCCGGGCGGCAACTAAAAACACAGCAGGAGAGGGCGATGTCTGACACCGCCCTCCGCGACCACTTCTCGGCCATGGCGCGTAACAGCGCCTGGTCAAACCACAGATTGTTGAGCGCCTGCGAGCAACTCACGCCTGCCGAGTTTGCCCGGGAACGCACCAGCTTCTTTCCCTCGATACAATTGACTCTTAATCACAACCTGATCGTCGACCATATTTATATGGCCGATATGATTGGCGTTGGCCGGGCGAATATCGGTTTGGAAGGTGATATCCCGTTCCCGCTTGCCTCCGGCCTGAAGAAGGCTCAGCAGGAGTTCGATGAAACGCTCATCGCTTATTGCGATGGCTTGAGCGCTGACGATCTTGACAGGATCGTTCCCATCAATTGGGGAACCGGAGATACCTCCCGTGAACGGGTTGGTCTTTTGCTGTCACACCTTTTCGTGCATCAGATTCATCATCGCGGGCAAGCCCATGCCATGCTGGCGGGAACGAATGTTGCGCCGCCGCAGCTCGACGAGTTTTTCCTGAACTATGATAAATCCAGACGGCAGGGCGAACCCTATACCTGACTGCGACGCAAGGCTTTCAAGGAACATTGAACTGTAGGTTCCAACCGTCCATGCACAGAGAGCGAAGAAGCAGATCCCATTGTGGCAGTTTACGGAATGATCTTGCGCGTCTTCAGATCATCGAAGACACGCAGGAACATTTCTTCCGTATCGACATATTCATGAAAGCCGGCGCGGCGTAGTTTCGTGCCGTCCGCGAAAAAATCATAGTCCCAGCCGAAGACGAAATCGCCAAAACCCCAGGCCGAAACGTCTGAATATGGTGTCGGCGAGAGATTATGCTTCTTGATCATCCTATCCCAAAGCATTTCCTTGTCGGCCATGATGACGTTGAGCGACATGGGAAGAGGTGGCGCAACATCCAGCCGGAAATATTCCGCGATTTTGGGCCATAGCTCATTCCAGCGGAAAAGATCGCCATTGTTGATGTTGAAAGCCTGATTACTACATTGCGCGTTGGTTGCGACGAAGACAGTTGCGCGTGCCAGAAGTCCGGCGTCCGTCATTTCCAGCAGGCTGTTATAAGCACCGGGCTTCCCTGGAAAACGCAATGGAATTCCAAGTTCTTTCGACATGGATGCATAGACTGCAATCACCGAAGCAAGGTTCATTGGATTGCCCAAGGCAAAACCGATGACGACTGAAGGCCGCAATGCAGACCAGTTCCATGCTTTTCCCTTTTGAAGTGCTTCAAGGAAATCCTGCTGGTCAATATTGAATTCCGGCGGCATGTGATTAGCGTCGGTCTCGCGAGCCGGCGTCTTGAACGGACCAAGATGTGCGCCGTAAACCTTATAGCCCTGCATGAGGCTGATATGTTCGAGATTCGAGGCAATGGGCTCGATTGCGTTCACGACATTGACGAGCATTGCAAGGTTTGGCGGTACAAGCTCTGCCCAGGTTGGGCGATCCTGATAGGCGGCGTAGAATATATGCGTCACATCCGTAAGTTGCGTGAGTTTAGCTTTGGCATCCGAGGCATTGAGAAGATCTACTGCAATGTGTTTGACCTTGCCTCTTGCATGCCCGCCGCTGCGCGATAATCCTACAATGTCCCAATCTCCAAGCTCCACCAGATGCGCGATGAGATTGCCGCCGATAATTCCATTGGCGCCGACAACGACTGCTTTTTTGTTCTTGGTCATGTGAATGCTCCGTTTGCTGTAACGGATATCAGCCATTCAAAATACTTTGTGTAGAACACAATAATTGATATGATTTATAAGAAATTCTTTTAGGTGAGTTATGGACCGGCTTTCTGCGATGAAAACTTTCGTGCGTGTCGCAGAGCTTGGCACTCTGTCTGCTGCGGCGCGCGAGCTTGCTCTGACCCAGCCTGCTGTCAGTCAGCAGATTGCCGCGCTTGAGCGCCATCTTGGTATTCGGTTGTTTCATCGCTCGACACGTCAGCTCGTGTTGAGTGAAGGGGCTGAGACCTACTACCGGCATGTGCAGGAAATATTGCAGGCGGTGGATGAGGCTGAAGAAAGTGCGGGAATTTATTCAACAGCGCTGCAAGGCAGCTTGCGCATTCACGCTCCCGTTGGCTTTGGCCAGATGCATCTCGCGCCGCTTGTCATGGATTTTCAGCGTCGGCATCCCGTATTGAGGATAGAACTGGTTTTAGACGACCGCATTGCCGATTTGATCACTGATAATGTTGATGTTGCTATCCGGTTCGGTGCAATGAAATCCTCCGATCTCGTTGCGCGTAAACTTGGCTCGTTCCAACGCATTCTGGTTGCCTCCCCGGAATACATCGCCGTCCATGGCAGCCCCACAGTTCCAGACGAGCTGAGCAGGCATGGATATGTCCGTTTCATATGGTCGCCACAGGGCGAAATAGCTTCCCTGATCGGACCGGATGGCCCGATTGATGTGGCGATTAACTCGGTATTCCTTGCCAATAATGCTTTCGTGCTCAACGAGGCCCTTTGTGCAGGTCTTGGTGTCGGTGCTGTGCAACTGCCGCTTGTCCAAGGCTTGATCGACAGCGGGAAGCTGATCCGCATCCTGCCGGACTATGCCTATGCACCGATGGATATTCACGCTGTCTATGCAAGCAGGAGATTTCTCCCCCGCAAGACAAAGATATTCATCGAGCACCTGATTAAGGAAATGAAATCCATATCGGGATTACAAATGATCCGCATGCCCGAAAGTGGCGTATAGACGGATAGCAGGAGCATACCATGTCGCAAACCCAAATTTTCTGGCCGATGATCGCGCTGACTTTCTTGATCTATTGCGTTTATCTGTTGCTTTTTCTTCGGCGCAGGCGTGCCGTCACGAGCGGACAGGCTAAAATTCAAGAATTCGTAATTCCGATTAATGAACCGGAGATCAGCGTCACAACGATCCGTAATCTTAACAATCTGTACGAAGTGCCGATGCTGTTCTACGTGGTTTGTCTGTCGCTTTATGCGGTCAATGGCGTGTCTTATCTTGCAGTGGTTATAGCTTGGCTATTCGTTGGTGCACGCCTCGCGCACACGCTCATCCATGTGACGACAAACCGCCTGCGCTACCGTCAGCCGATCTTCACACTGGGGTTCATTCTCAACGGCATTCTCTGGATCATTCTGGCAATGCATCTTCTGCTGCCACCTGTTTAAGCTGCGAGATCCGATAGTTCTTTCTCTGTAATCATCAACCGGCGGCTGCAATCCTTGATTGCGGTCGCGAGCGCCTGAAAGTCATCGCGCCGCTTGCTCTGTTTGCGCCAGATCAGGCCAATCTCACGGGCGGGCTCCGGATCGGCAAAGGATACAATGCGTACATTGTTCCGGCTTGCTTCGGTGCGGACAGCGATTTCCGGAATCAGCGTCAGGCCCATACCATGGCTGACCATTTGCAGCAGCGTCGCCAGACTGGTCGCCCCATAATTAACGAGCTGCCTTTGTTTCACGGTTGTGCAAACCGCCAGTGCCTGATCGCGAAGGCAGTGCCCTTCTTCCAGAAGCAGGAGGCGCTCTACCGCGACATTCTCCTGTGTCATCGGCGATGAAAGTATGTCCGTGTCATTGCTGGAGGTGGCGATGAGAAAGCGGTCGCGGAAGAGTGGCAAGGATGCAGTTCCTTCCCCGTCTATCGGCAAGGCAGCAATCAGCGCATCAAGATCGCCAAGCCGCAAATCTTCCACCAGCTTGGAGGTTACTGCTTCTCGCAACTCTATGGTGAGGTCCGGATATTCCCGATGCAGGTCGGGAATGAGGATCGGGAGCAGATAAGGGGCTATGGTCGGGATGATTCCCAACCGCAAGCGTCCCCGCAGCGTGCCTCGCTTTTCCAACGCCAAATCTTCCAGCGAGCGAATCTCATCGAGAATACTCTGGATTCTTGGAAGCAGCCTCCGCCCCATATCCGTCAGCACAACTGAACGACGCGTCCGCTCAAACAGGGTCGTACCAAGCCGCGTCTCCATCTCAGCGATCTGCGATGAGAGGGCAGGCTGCGATATACGCGCTACCTCTGCCGCTTTACGAAAGTGCAGAGTGGTTGCCAGAATATCGAAATAGCGCATTTGACGGACTGAAAACATGATAGGTAAATCCTATCAATAATAATTCTAAATACAATTGGAAACTATGATTGGAATAGTTCTATTGTAGGGACAGAAGCCAGCCGAAGCGTTGTGCTTGCCATTTCAGAGCTCGAAACAATTAAGGGAGAAGCCCCATGGCTGACCGTCCAGTATTGACGACGACTGCCGGTGCACCGGTATCAGACAATCAGAACTCCAGAACTGCAGGCGAACGCGGCCCGGTCCTGCTTGATGATTATCAGCTGCTTGAAAAGCTTGCACACCAGAACCGGGAGCGCATTCCTGAGCGCGTGGTCCATGCCAAGGGCTGGGGTGCATTCGGCACTCTCAAGATCACGGGTGATATTTCTAAGTACACCAAGGCAAAGGCGTTACAGCCTGGCACTGAAACACCATTGCTTTTGCGTTTCTCGACAGTTGCCGGTGAACTCGGTGCAGCAGATGCCGAGCGCGACGTGCGCGGTTTTGCGCTGAAGTTCTATACAAGCGAAGGCAATTGGGACCTCGTAGGCAACAATACGCCGGTGTTCTTCGTTCGCGATCCGCTGAAATTCCCGGACTTCATTCACACACAAAAGCGTCACCCGCGCACCAATATGCGTTCCGCTACTGCCATGTGGGACTTCTGGTCGCTTTCCCCGGAAAGCCTGCATCAGGTAACGATCCTCATGTCGGATCGCGGTCTGCCGATCGCTCCGATGTACATGAACGGCTATGGTTCGCACACCTATTCCTTCTGGAACGATGCGGGCGAACGTTTCTGGGTCAAGTTCCACTTCAAGACCCAGCAGGGCCACAAGTTCTACACCAATGCGGAAGCAGAGACCCTCATCGGCAAGTCACGCGAAACCTATCAGGAAGAACTGTTCGGCGGCATTGAGCGCGGCGAATTTCCGAAATGGACTGTACAGGTCCAGATCATGACGGAAGCAGAAGCCGAGCGGACCTCATACAATCCGTTCGACCTGACCAAGGTTTGGCCGCATGGCGAATTCCCGCCAATCGAGATCGGCGTGATGGAATTGAACCGTAACGCGGACAATTACTTCGCCGAAATTGAGCAGGCTGCCTTCTCCCCTTCAAACGTTGTTCCGGGCATCGGCCATTCACCTGACAAGATGTTGCAGGCGCGGGTATTCTCCTATGCGGATGCCCATCGCTATCGCCTTGGAACACATTATGAAGCGCTTCCGGTCAACCAGCCGAAATGCCCTGTCCATCATTACCATAAGGATGGCCAGATGAACTTCTTCGGCCAGAAGACAGGCAATGTTGACGCTTATTACGAGCCCAACAGCTTCTCCGGTGCAGTTGAGCAGCCATTAGCCAAAGAGCCGCCGCTGAAGCTTTCCGGTGATGCGGATCGCTTCAACCATCGCATCGGCAATGATGATTACGGTCAGGTGACCGCATTGTTCAATCTGTTCGATGCCGGTCAGCGTTCGCGTCTTTTCTCCAATATTGCTGCCGCAATGGGCGGCGTACCGGGCGAAATCATCGAGCGTCAGCTGGTGCATTTCGGCCTCATCCATCCGGAATACGAAGCCGGCGTTCGCGATGCCCTCAAGGAAGCGCATGGCTATGAGGCCAATGCAATTTCCAATGAGGAAAAGGAAGTCGCAGCCGAATAAGCAGTCTGCCTTCGCAAACAATAGAAAGCCGGGGTGCAAGCCCCGGCTTTCTTTTATTGGCGCGGCCATGTATGCGACAATAAAAGAATTAGAAGCGCTCTAAGGCACAGCCAGAGCCATATAAGGAATTCATATGCGACTTGGCGGACGCCTGCAGGCGGCAATCGAAGTTCTCGAAGATATTGAAAACCGCAAGCGCCCGGCCTCGGATGCCTTGAAGGATTGGGGACTGTCGCATCGTTTCGCCGGAGCGGGTGATCGTGCTGTCATCGGCAATATAGTCTATGACGCATTGCGCCGTAAATTATCGTTGGGCTGGCGTATGGACAGCGATGCAGCGCGCCATATTGCTTTTGGCGTTTTGCTTTCCGATGCAGAATTGAACAGCGCCGATATCAACACCGCGCTTGAAGGTGACAAGTTTGCCCCCGAACCGCTTGACGCTGATCGGTTGGCCATCTGGGAAGTGCGCGATCTGAACTCAGCGCCCGATTACGTTCGTGCCGATGTGCCGGAATGGTGTGTTCCGCATTTTCAGGCAATCTTCGGCGACAAGTGGGTCGAGGAGGCTGCTGCCTTGAGCGACAGGCCGCCCGTCGATCTGCGGGTCAATACGCTGAAAGCCGACCGCGAAAAGGTGCTCAAGGAACTGGCCCGTGCCGGCGCAAACCCTGCACCTTTGCTGGAAACGGCCATTCGTGTCCCGCCTCTGCGCGCCATGGGCCGTCATCCGAATGTTCAGGCAGAGCCAGCGTTCCAACGCGGATTGTTCGAAGTACAGGATCTAGGCTCGCAGATTGCAGCCAAGCTCAGCAATGCCAAGCCGGGGGAGCAGGTATTGGATTACTGTGCCGGGGCAGGCGGCAAGACGCTCGCTCTTGCTGCAGTGATGAACAATAAGGGCCAGATACACGCTTATGATGCTGAACGGGCGCGATTGGCACCTATTTTCGACCGCCTCAAACGGGCAGGGGTGCGCAATGCGCAGGCGCATGCCAACATAGGCGACCTTGCCCAGTTTGAAGGCCAGATGGATCTGGTTCTTGTTGATGCGCCCTGCACCGGCTCAGGTACATGGCGGCGCAGACCGGACGCAAAATGGCGATTGAGCGAACAGCAGCTGGAACGCCGCGAAGTGGAACAGCGCCAAGTGTTGGATGCCGCCAAGGCCTACGTAAAACCGGGTGGGCGGCTGGTCTATATAACCTGTTCGCTTTTCGCGCCTGAAAACGGCAATCAGATATCTGCCTTTTTGGCTGCAAACGAAGAATACAGCGTGGTGGACAGCCAGCCAATCTGGGCTCAGTCCGTGTCGGAAGATGCGGAATTGAGGCCATTGTTCAAGGACGGCACGACAATCCTTTCGCCGTTTTCAACATCAACAGATGGGTTCTTCATTTCTGTTCTCAGACGGGAAAAATAGCGCTACAACCAGCGGCAGTCATTCACAGGATGGTTCCTATGTCCCGCTCTATGGTGCTTTTGCTGTTCTTGGTTTTGGTCGTCGGTGGTGGACTTGCAATAGGGTATATAACGCTGCCGGGGGAATGGTATGCGAGCCTCGTCAAGCCGTCGTTCAATCCGCCGAACTGGATTTTTGCTCCAGCCTGGACCATCCTCTATGTACTTATAGCGCTGGCGGGCTGGCGCGTATGGGATCGTGGCCTGACCTCATCGCAGCAATTCTGGTGGGCGCAGCTGATACTCAATTTCCTTTGGTCGCCCAGCTTTTTCGGATTCCAGCAGATGGGCCTCGCGCTCGTCGTGATCGTGCTGCTGCTCGTATCAATAATCGGCTTCATCAAAGTCAGCTGGAATGCTGAACGCACGTCGGCAATACTTTTCCTTCCATATCTGGCATGGGTGGCATTTGCGACCTTGCTCAATGCATCGCTTTATTGGCTGAACCCGGCAGGTTGAAATGTTCGATTATATTACTCCGATTGCTGGCAAACGCGTTTTGTTTGCCATGGCCGCCACAGCGGAATACGGCCACCACCTGCAAAAACTGTTCACGCCGTTGATTACCGGTGTCGGCCCTGTGGAATCCGCGGTAAGCGTTTCATCCGTTCTGGCCCATCTTGGTGCCATATCCGCCTTGCCTGATCTGGTGGTTTCGCTCGGTTCGGCAGGTTCGCGCATTCTGGAGCAGACGGAAATCTATCAGGCGACCAGTGTTTCCTATCGCGACATGGATGCGTCGCCGCTCGGCTTTACCAAGGGTGCCACGCCATTTCTCGACCTGCCCGTGAAGCTGCCGCTTGATTATCGCATTCCCGGCATCAAGGAAGCTACGCTTTCCAGCGGCGCCAATATCGTTTCAGGCAAAGCCTATGACCTTGTTGATGCGGATATGGTGGAGATGGAAACCTTCTCGATTCTGCGCGCTTGCCACCACCACCACGACATTCCGTTGATTGGCTTGCGCGGTATTTCCGATGGTGCCGAAGAACTTCAGCACCTTGGAGACTGGACGGAATATCTCCACGTGATTGACGAGAAGCTGGCCGTGGCAGTCGAGACCATGGCAGGCGCAATCGAGGAGGGAACAATTTCAATCTGATTTTTTACAACGCTATATTTTATTGATACTGAAAAGTGATACTATTATATGAAGCTCAATAGAAAGCATGCGGAGACGCTTGCAGCAATCTTCGCTGATCCTGTTCTTGCAGGAATTGTTTGGCGGGATATCGAAGCACTGTTCTTGGCCTGTGGCGCTGAGATCGGTGAAGGAAGCGGGTCTCGCGTGCGCGTTGCATTGAACAATGTGCGTGCTGTGTTCCATCGCCGGCATCCGCAAAAGGAAACGGATAAAGGCGCCGTAAAGTCAGTCCGGCGTTTTCTACAGGAGGCAGATATAAAGCCATGACGACCATGCATTATAAGGGCTATGAAGCAGTCATCGAATTCGATGAAGATGCAGATATTTTTCACGGCGAGATTGTCAATCTGCGCGATGTCATAACCTTTCAGGGCGCATCTGCCTCAGCGCTAAAGAAAGCCTTTGCTGAATCCGTTGAGGACTATCTCGAGTTTTGCAAACAGCGCGGTGAAGAACCGGAGAAGCCGTTTTCAGGGCAGTTCGTTGTTCGCACGGAGCCCATCCTGCATAAGGCCATTTCAAGCGCCGCTCGACGTGCCGGTGTAAGCTTGAACAAATGGGTGGTTGCGACCCTTGAACGCTCCGTGCGCTAGCGGCTTGCGTCACGCTTTTCACCCACCCTGTTAACAATCGGAATCAGTTTGTCAGTAGGCTCCAGCAACCCATTGCGTCGACTCGACATTTGCTTTAAAGGCCCGCCATGAACACTCCCACTCATCCCGATACAGTCCTCATCGTCGATTTCGGCAGCCAGGTAACGCAGCTGATTGCGCGTCGCGTCCGCGAAGCCGGTGTCTATTCCGAGATCGTTCCCTTCCAATCTGCTCAGGAAGCGTTTCATCGCATCAAGCCGAAAGCTGTCATCCTGTCCGGCAGCCCGCATTCGACGGTTGATATCGGCAGCCCGCGCGCGCCGCAGGATGTCTTCGATGCCAATGTTCCGGTGCTCGGCATTTGCTATGGCGAGCAGACCATGTGCGCCCAGCTTGGCGGCAAGGTCGAGAGTGGTCACCATCGCGAGTTCGGGCGCGCGTTCCTTGATATTCAGGAAGAATGCGCACTGTTTGATGGCGTATGGGCAAAGGGTACTCGTCATCAGGTTTGGATGAGCCACGGCGATCGTGTGGTCTCCATCCCCGAAGGCTTCAAGGTCGTCGGTACATCGACAGGCGCCCCTTTTGCTGCCATCGCTGACGAAGCCAGAAAATACTACGCCGTACAGTTTCATCCGGAAGTCGTGCATACGCCGGATGGCGCGAAGCTGCTCCAGAATTTCGTGCATAATATTGCCGGTATCGAGAGCGACTGGTCCATGTCGGCCTATCGCGAGAAGGCTGTCGATCTCATCCGCAAACAGGTTGGTGACAAGAAGGTTATCTGCGCCCTTTCAGGCGGCGTCGATTCGTCCGTAGCCGCTTTGCTCATCCATGAGGCGGTTGGCGACCAACTGACATGCATCCTTGTTGACCATGGACTCATGCGCAAGAACGAGGCAACTGATGTGGTCGCAATGTTCCGCGAGCACTACAATCTGCCGCTCATTCTGGTAAATGCTCAGGATCGTTTCATCGGCGCGCTTGAGGGCGAAAGCGATCCGGAGAAGAAACGCAAGACAATCGGCAGGCTTTTCATCGAAGTCTTTGAGGAAGAAGCCAAAAAGCTCGGCGGTGCGGATTTCCTCGCACAAGGTACGCTCTATCCCGATGTGATCGAAAGCGTTTCCTTCACCGGCGGGCCATCAGTGACGATCAAGTCGCATCACAATGTTGGCGGCCTGCCTGAACGCATGAACATGAAGCTGGTCGAGCCGTTGCGCGAACTCTTCAAGGATGAAGTGCGTGTGCTCGGCAAGGAGCTTGGCCTGCCGGATCATTTCATCGGCCGTCACCCGTTCCCGGGTCCGGGTCTTGCAATCCGTTGCCCGGGCGGCATCACCCGCGAGAAGCTGGAAATTCTGCGCGAAGCAGATGCGGTCTATCTCGATGAAATCCGCAAGGCCGGGCTCTATGACGTCATCTGGCAGGCATTCGCCGTTCTTCTGCCTGTCCAGACAGTCGGTGTCATGGGCGATGGCCGGACTTATGAGTTCGTCTGTGCGCTACGTGCGGTGACCTCGGTTGATGGTATGACTGCAGACTTCTATCACTACGATATGAGTTTCCTTGGCCAGGCCGCGACGCGCATCATAAACGAGGTCAAGGGTATCAACCGCGTCGTTTACGACGTTACCTCGAAGCCGCCGGGCACAATAGAGTGGGAATGATTCAGACCCATCCGAACGCCGCCGACTTTACGCTCCGGCACGATCTAAGCTACTGAAAACAAAAATTAAAGTATCCTGTGCCTATCGACATCTATCGGTGGGCATAGATGGCGTTTGGCGGCCTCGCTGACGGGCCTCACCCCCATTGATCAACCGGAAAAACGAAAGTACCGTCAGGTCAACCGAGGCCAATGACGGTACTTTTTTCGAACTAATACGCTAAAATATAAGCGTTTTCGACGACATCGGCCTGCAAAAACCGCGTGACGGTACTTTTCCGCGAGGAGGCCCGAAATGTTGACCGATGCAGCACTCAAGTCTTTGAAACCAAAAGCCAAAATGTACAAGGTTTCCGATCGTGACGGCATGTATGTGCGCGTCGCGCCGTCGGGCGCCATCTCGTTCAGGCTCGACTATCGGCTGAACGGTAGGCGGGAGACCGTCTATCTCGGCAGATATGCCCGTGATGGAATATCGCTCGCCAGGGCTCGCGAGCTATGCATCGACGCGCGGCGCGCGATCACCGAAGGGCGTTCTCCCGCCATCGAGAAGCAGCGGGACAAGCGCCGGATCAAGGAGGCAAAAAGTTTCGGCCAGTTCGGCGAGAAGTGGCTAACTAACGCTACCATGGCCGACAGCACGCGCGCGATGCGTCGCTCCATCTTCGAACGCGAACTCATGCCCGTCTGGCGAAATCGTCTCCTGACGGAGATCACACCGGATGATTTACGCACTCACTGCGGCAAGATCGTCGAACGGGGCGCGCCTGCAACTGCTATCCATGTCCGGGATATCCTGAAGCAGATCTACGGCTTTGCCATTCTGCACGGCGAGAAGGTCGCCAATCCGGCCGATGACGTCGGTCCAGCCTCGATCGCTACCTTTACGCCGAAGGACCGCGCGCTCTCGCCCGCAGAGATCCGCATCATGTTCAAGCAGCTCGAGCATGTTGCGACGTTGCCAACGATCCGCCTCGGTATGAAGCTCTACCTGCTCACCATGGTCCGGAAGAGCGAGTTGCAGGATGCAGTCTGGGACGAGATCGATTTCGACAACGCCGTCTGGACCATCCCGAAGGAGCGCATGAAGCGGTCGAAGCCGCACAACGTCTACCTGTGCCGACAGACGTTAGACATCATGATCGCGCTCAAGACCTGCTCCGGCAACTCCCGATATCTTTTACCGTCCCGGTACGACGCGGACGCGCCAATGTCTCGTGCGACCTTCAATCGGATCACCTACTCCGTCGTCGAGCGAGCCAAGAAGGAGGGGCTGCCCCTGGAGCCATTCACGGTCCATGATCTGCGGCGGACGGGGTCGACGCTACTAAATGAGCTGGGCTTTAACAGCGACTGGATCGAAAAGTGCCTGGCGCACGAGGATGGGCGTTCGTCGCGCGGCGTCTATAACAAGGCTGAGTATGAGGTGCAGCGTCGGCATATGATGCAGCAGTGGGCGGATACCGTGGACGCCTGGATCGACGGTAGGAAGTATGCTCCCACGCTTTTGCCGCAAGCTATGCCCTTGATGGAGCTTGATCCCGCCCTTTGATAGGGCGGGTTTTACGCTTGGTGACATCGGGGTGTTGGGCGCGCCGGATCGGCGCAGCCCGCCGCGCCATCAGCCAAGCCTCGACCTCGGCCAGGTCCCAAACGATACAACGTGGCGAGAGCGCGAACCGGCGGGGAAACTCGCCACGCTGCTCCATTTCATAAATAGTGCTGTCAGCCATCGGCACCATCTCGCGCAACTGCTGCCGCCGGATTGTTCTCCGAATTGGCGTAGTTTCGATCTTTGCCATGCTCAACCTCCTGCATTGCTAAGGCGATTGAGACTGATAGATGCTGATACTGGAAGCCCCTTCAAAACGCCGTGCGGTGTTTTCGGGCTGTAGCGTACACATCGGCGGGTTCTTCCTGGCTGCTAGGTGCAGCACAAGGGCTAACAGGCGCTGATGGACAAGCTCGAAACGTGTGGAGCCCGCTACGAGGGGACGCATTTGGTAACGCGACTCCCTCAAAAAGTGGTTTGTCTACCAATCCACAGGAAAACACGACGAGTTGAAGACTGCGTGGTTTCAGAGGGTTGTGAAGGAAGGAAAAGAGGATGACGGTATTCTGTTTTCGCTCTAGGTGCAGTATAGGTGCAGAGAGCGGCGGCTAGAATCGGTGGCAAATGTGCGGGTGTCGTGAAACTGGTAGACGCGCTGGTTTCAAAATCCAGTTCCGAAAGGAGTGTCGGTTCGATTCCGACTACCCGCACCATAAATCTCAGTTGCTGATCTCCCAATCGGGATCGTGAGAGCTTATGTGCGCGGGATAACTGTCTCCCAGTCATCGTTGTAACTGAATTAGGCTTCTGAGGGCTTGCGTGTGGGTCTCGTTTTTATCCTTGTTGTAGGTCTCTTGGCGGGGGTGGTCAGCGGCATCATTGGCACTGGCTCATCGATCATGCTTGTGCCAGTTCTGGCCTACTTCTACGGACCCAAGGAGGCAGTGCCGATAATGGCGGTTGCCGCCGTCATGGCGAACGTCTCCCGCATTCTCGCGTGGTGGCGGGAAGTCGATGTACGAGCCTTCCTCGCTTATGCAGTGGGCGGTGTGCCGGCGGCGGCTATAGGCGCACGCACGATGTTGGTGCTGCCACCGCGTGCCGTCGATCTTGCCATCGCTGTGTTCCTCCTCGCGATGATTCCTGCCCGCCGCTGGCTTGCCGCTCACCTCGTCAAACTGCGGCTACCTCATCTGGCGTTCGCCGGGATAGCGATCGGCTTCCTGACGGGAATCGTGGCCTCCACAGGCCCCGCTTCCGTGCCTGTGTTTCTTGGCTACGGCTTAACGAAGGGTGCGTTTATTGGGACGGAGGCTGCGGCCTCATTGGCGGTCTATGTAACTAAGACGCTAACGTTTCAGGGCTCGGGTGCGTTGCCCATCGACGATATCCTGAAGGGACTCACGGTGGGTGCTTCGCTGATGTTGGGGTCTTTCATTGCCAAGCCCTTCCTCCTGCGCCTTCCCGCTGAGACGTTTCGACACATCATGGATGCGCTATTACTGACATCGGGGATCAGCCTGCTTTGGGGAGCGGTCGCGTAGCCCTATCCGGCAAGCGCGACGCGCACTGCACCTGGGGCGACGCCCGTAGCCACCAAAATGGCTGTTGGTTAGACCCACATCTCTCACGACGCTGCCCTCGTCCTTTGCAACAGGCCCGTTTGTCGCGTACCGACATGCAGACGTTGACCAATGAGGCATCCGAGCGGGGCCGAGGCGGCCGATCTGAAACGCCGGCGGGGTCGAACTAGCGCGCTGTGAATCTCATTGCCCTGTCGCAGCTCACGAACCTCGCGCTCCAGCGCCTTCACCTTGTCGGCAACTTCGGTCGGGACGCCAGCCCGCTTGCCACTATCGACCTCCGCCTTCTTCACCACTCATGCAGCGTCTGCGGAACGCAGCCGATCTTTCCCGCGATCGACACCACCGCCGCCCAGCGGGAAGGATAATCGCGCTCGTGATCGACAACCATCCCCACCGCCCGCTCGCGGACCTCGGGGGCAAATTTGTTCGTTGTCTTGCTCATACAGGCTCCACCTTCTCAGATCCCATGAGGAGTGGAGACCGGCCCGCGCTGTGACAGAGTTGGCCACCAAAGTTGCTGGAGACCAATCATGACTGCGATAGCTGACGGACTCGATGCGCCTGCCGCGTTCCGCGTAGATCTCGACACAATTTTTGTCAGCGGCTTTGGGAGGTCGTCGGCCTAGCTGCCTCGCGACAATCAGGATGAGACTCCAGCGTCAATCAAGATGAGACTCCTTTTGGGGCTGTCGGCGTAGGGCGTAGCCCGGAGCCGACAGCCCCAAAAGGAAGCCCCTTCGAAGGGCTTTGGTGGTCGTGACCGGCCTACATGCGGGCTTTTCCTTGAGGGAAGAGCCCGGGTGAGCGGTCGACACGTCAACGATCATCAAATGAGGCTCTTCATGAAACATCGTCAAAGCGACCCGCTACCTGTGGCGGCGGCCAAGGCCGGTATCAGCCGGGCGACCGCCTATCGGCTGCTCAAGGACGGGCATCTTCCGTCGCAGGAGGCGGAGCCACGTGGTCGGCGGCGACCAGACCCGCTGGCAGAGATCTTCGACGCCGAGATCGTCCCGCTTCTCAAGGAGGCGCCCGGGTTGCGGGCAATCGCCATATTCGAGGAGATGCTTCGCCGGCATCCAGACCTTTCGCCCGGCACCCGGCGCACTATGGAGCGGCGCATCCGGACATGGCGTGCGCAGCATGGCGAGGACCAGGAGGTCATCTTCCGTCAGACCCACGAGCCCGGCCGTATGGGCCTGTCGGACTTCACCGATATGGGCGACCTCGATGTGCCCGTCACTGTCGCAGGCCAGCCGCTCAAGCATCTGCTCTATCACTTCCGGCTGGTCTGGTCGGGCTTCGAGCACGCCCACGTCATCCTTGGCGGTGAGAGCTATGTCGCCTTGGCCGAAGGGCTGCAGAATGCACTGTGGGCGCTGGGCGGCGCCCCGGGTCTGCATCGCAGTGACAGCCTGTCGGCCGCATTCCGCAATCTCGACGCCGACGCCCGAGCCGACCTGACGCGACGATATGATGCGCTGTGCGAGCATTATGCGATGGAGCCGACGCGTAACAATCGCGGGGTCGCCCATGAGAACGGCGCTATCGAAAGCCCTCACGGCCATCTCAAATATGCCGTGAACGACGCGCTGTTGATGCGCGGGTCCGGCGACTTCACGGATCTGGCGGCCTACCGCGCATTCATCGACGAGATCGTTGCGCGCAAGAACCGGCGCAATGCCGCCCGGATCGATGCCGAGCGCGCGACGCTGCAGCCGCTCCCCCAGCTTCGCACCGGCGACTATGAGGAGAGCATCGTCCCGGTCACCTCGACCAGCAGCTTTACGCTGAAAAAGGTCTTCTACACGGTCCCGTCGCGCCTCATTGGCCACAGACTTCGGGTTCGCCTGTATGATGATCGGCTCGATCTCTTCCTTGGCGCGACGCGTCTCATGACGCTCCGTCGCGGACGAACGGCCGGCGACGGCAAGCACGGACACGTCGTCGACTATCGGCACGTCATCCACAGCCTGCGGCGCAAACCCATGGCGCTGATGAACCTGGTCTACCGCGACCAGATCTTTCCGCGGGAAGCCTATCGCCGGACGTTTGACCGTCTCGTCGAACAACTGCCGGAGCGTGCCGCCTGCAAGATCATCGTCGAGTTGCTCTCGCTCGCCCATGAGCGGGGCTGCGAAGCGGAGCTAGCCGACGTTCTGGCAACGGATCTGGAGGCCAGGCGCCTGCCCGATCTCGCGTGGCTTCGAGCACGCTTCTCGCCAGACCCGGCCAGTCTGCCAGTCGTCTTGGTCCAATTGCCCTCGCTTGCCGTCTACGACAACCTACTGACGGGAGCGGCCGCATGAACCCCGCTGTCGACACCCAGCGCCTCGCCTTCATCCTCAACGAACTGCGTCTGCCCGCCATCAAGCAGGCCTGGCTTCAATTCGCTGAACGCGCCGACAAGGAAGCGTGGCCGGCCACCCGCTTCCTCGCCGCGCTCGCCGAGCACGAGATCGCCGAACGCGACCGGCGGCGCATCGAGCGACACCTATCAGAAGCACGCCTGCCACCAGGGAAAACCCTCGACACCTTCGACTTCACCAACGTGCCGATGATCTCCAAGGCGCACATCATGGCGCTCTGCGCTGGTGACAGTTGGCTCGAAAAGGGCGCCAACCTCATCATGATTGGCGGACCTGGCGGCGGGAAGAGCCATCTCGCCGCCGCGATCGGCATGGCACTCATCGAGGCTGGCTGGCGCGTCCTGTTCACCCGCACCTCGGATCTCGTCCAGAAACTTCAGGTCGCGCGACGCGAGCTCGCCCTCGAAAGCGCGATCGCTAAGCTCGACAAATATCACCTGCTGGTGCTCGACGATCTCGCCTACGTCACTAAGGACCAGGCCGAAACGTCCGTCCTCTTCGAACTGATCAGCGCCCGCTACGAACGCCGATCAACCCTCATCACTGCCAACCAGCCATTCGGCGACTGGTCCCGGGTTTTCCCGGATCCCGCCATGACGCTCGCCGCCGTCGATCGCCTCGTGCACCATTCCACCATCTTCGAGATGAACGTCGAGAGCTACCGACGACGCGCTGCTCTCCAGCGACAATCAACTTGAGACGCCAATTGTCGCGGAGCGGCAATCAACACCAAACTGTCCTTGCATTGCCTGTCGCGCCGCGACAATCTCGCTCTAGTCACGGCCGCAGAGTCTCATCCTGATCGCCGCTACCGTCTCATCCGGATCGCCGCGCAATAGCCTAGCGGGAAAAGTGGAATTTTCAGCCGACCGCCTGCGATTTACTTCGCAACCGCCATACCCAGACGCGTCCGTTATCTCTCGATAGGCAGAAGTTGAATATCGAGGCAGCCTCAGGGGCGTAGAGGCGGTTTTGGCCGATAGTGGCTTGGTGGAAAGCCAAGGACTCGTTTGAACGATCGACTGAAAGATGCCTCCGAGTCGTACCCCAAGCGCGTAGCAATTGCTGAAATCCGGGCGCTGTCTGAGATGATCCAGTGTCGCGCCTGGCACATACGCAAGTGCGCCAGATATCGAGCGGGGGTTGTTCCTACAACAGCCGCGAATTTGGCCGCGAAGCTTGAGCGCGACGCACCCATCAACGCCGCCAGACTTTCGACTGTCCAGTTCGCTTCAAGGTCAGAATGGATCGTGGCTAGTACGTGACCGATCTCCGGATGGCGCACCGCCGCGATCCATCCGGTGTCGCCGCCGCAGCCATTTTCAATCCAGCCGCGGATGATCTGAGCCGCCAGGACATCCGCGAGGCGGGCAACGATGCCGCAGGCTCCCACGCGGTTGAGCGCGATCTCACTGGCCATCGCATGCAGGAGCGGCAAGGTGGCAGCTTCGTTTTTCATCATGGCCTTCGCATGCATCGTATCCGGCATCATCCGCAGCAGTGGATGATGCCGGTCCAAGTTGAACCTCATCGAACCATGAAAAAGAACCGATTCCTGCTTGTCTTCTGAAACCTCGCCGCCTTCGCCCCATATCGAGTCACATTTCCAGATCGGAAACGGAGGCGAGACGGCATCTGGGGCGCTCGCTAGCGCATGGGCGTCTCCACGGGGCAAGAGAACCGCGTCTCCAGCCGCCAATTCCAACCATTCGCCTTTAGCGGTACGCAGCCAGCAGGGGCGGCCACTAATGAAATGGAAATAGGCGTCGTCCTGGACAGGAAAAGAAAATGCCCAAGGGGCCGGCAGCAGTGCACGCCCGTATTCCACGCCGTCCAGACTTAGGCCCCGCAACATGCTCGTGAGCGGGTCTACGATCGGGTTCACACCAGGATTGGACGAAAGGTCAAGCATTGCGTTTTCTGTAACATGGAAACGCCAAATGATCGAGCGCATAAATAACTGATGCCGGAGGGAGACAGCCCCGCGGCCGATCCCGCCACGAGAAGGGCCTTACGATGCCAGACCGTTCCCCAGACCCAACCAGACCCATCTCAGACGAAGCGCTCAAACTGCGCGTCGACGCCGTCATCAATGGCTCTCTGGCAGCCGGTCGTATTGTCGGGTCTGTTACCTTGGTCAGCGTCGAGGGCCGAATCGTGTTCAAGCGCGCAGCTGGTCTTATGGACCGGGAAGCGACCGTGCCGATGACAGATGACGCCGTGTTTCGCCTCGCGTCGGTCTCCAAGCTGTTCGTCGCCACGACCGGGATGACCTTGGTCGGCCAGGGCCGCCTCGCCTTGGACTCCACTGTCGACACGTTCCTCCCTTGGTTCCGTCCTCGCATGATCGATGGAAGCGAAGCATTGATTACTATCAGGCAACTGCTGACCCATACTTCGGGTCTGGGGTACGGCTTTCTGGAGCGGGATGATGGCCCCTACCATGTCTCAGGGGTATCCGACGGGATGGATCGATCAGTATTGACGTTGGAGGAGAACTTACGCCGGCTGGTCTCCGTACCTCTTCTCTCAAAGCCCGGCTCAGCCTGGACCTATTCCCTGTCGACCGACGTTCTTGGAGCAGTGATCGAGGCCGTGACCGGTCAGACCCTGCCCAAAGCCGTGAACGACCTTGTGGTCCGACCCCTCGGCCTTTCCGCAACCGGTTTTGGTGTCCCTGATCCGGTTAGGCTGGCCACCGCCTATGCGGATAGTGCGCCTCGTCCCCGGCGGATGACGGACGACGACCTTCTTCCGACGGCGCCGGGTCTGGCCGGCGTCGCGATGTCTCCCGCCAGGGCGCTGGATTCTGAAAGCTTCCCTTCGGGCGGCGCCGGAATGGTCGGGACTGCGGCCGATACATTGCGCCTGTTGGAAGCGCTGCGACTCGGGGGGGGCCCCTTGATGCCGCAGAATGTCGTTGAAGAAATGGGCAAAGACCAAATCCCGGACCTTGACGTTGCTGGATGGGCGGGCTGGGGTCACGGACTGGGCTTCACCGTGCTTCGGGATCCAGCCGCAGGAGGAACGCCAGAGTTCGCCGGTACTTGGCGTTGGGGTGGCGCATATGGGCATTCCTGGTTTGTTGATCCCGTCAGCAAGTTAACCGTGGTTGCCTTCACCAACACTGCTTTTGAGGGCATGTCCGGCGGTGGACGCTTCCCGGTCGACCTGTGCCGTGCCGTATACGGACAATAACTTCGGTCTCGGGCTCCCGGTCATAATTTCACGCAATTTATGAAGGCACGCATGGCCGCAGGCATGTGCCTGCGGCTGGAGTAGTAGAGGTGGAAGCCCGGCATCAGACCGCACCAGCCTTCGAGCAGCCGGACGAGGGTGCCGTCGACCAGGTATGGCTGCGCCACGACTTCGGCCACGTATGCGATGCCGACGTCTCGCGTCGCCGCAGACACCAGGAGATTGGTGTCGTTGGCTGTCAGCACACTTTCGACCTCCACGGTCGCCTTCCCCGAAAGACCGTCGAAGCTCCAAGGGAACAAGGTGCCTGTGCTGTCCCACTTATAGGTCACGCAGCGATGGTGGATGAGATCCGTAGGAACGTGCGGCTTTGGGACCCTCTCCAGGTAGCGAGGGGACGCCACGACGGCCATGCGGAAGTCGGGCGTGAGTCGGACGGCTACCATGTCAGGGCTGACCTGGGTGCCGATCCTGATTCCCGCGTCGAAACCGCGGGCCACGATGTCGGTGATGTTGTTGTCGAGCACCAGGTCGATACGTACTTCTGGGAATGAGTTTGTGAAATCGAGCAGTTTCGGCAAGATTATCGCTGTGGCCGCTGCCTGCGGCAGGTTGACGCGAACTGTTCCCCTCGGATTCGCCTGAAAGCTACCCACGTCCCGAAGCGCGGCCTCCATCTCCCCGATCATCGGTGCGATCCGTGATTGTAGTGCCGATCCCGCTTCCGTCGGAGCGACGCTTCTCGTCGTCCGGTTCAGTAATCGGACACCCAAACGCTCCTCGAGCGAGCGCACGGTGCGACTGAGGGCAGAAGGGGACATCGCGAGCCGCAAAGCTGCGCGTCGAAAACCACGCTCCTCGTAGACTGCAAGGAACGCCTTGAGCTCCCCGAACTCGGCTGCATCCATTATGCTCTCCAGTCGCAACACGTCGTGCCGATAATGACTCCTAATCAATACAATGCATCTATTCTAAATGGAAGCAATCCGGGTTTAATAATTCCCGGCCCTTGATCGGAGTAAAGTGCATGTCGAAAATGAAGCGTTGGGAGATAGATGCAGTAGGGCGTGAGCATCTTGCACTCAGGGAGGTACCAGTACCGGTCCCGTCCGCGAGCGAGGTGCTGGTTAAGGTCGGCGCCGTCGCGCTCAACTATAGAGATAAGATGGTGATTGAGACCGGCCGCGGTTTGCCGCTGCGTTTCCCGTTTACGCCCGGCTCAGACTTGTCCGGGGAAATCATCGCGTTGGGGGCAGGTGCATCGCGCTTCGGCGTTGGCGATCGGGTGATTTCGACCGCAACCCCCGACTGGATCGACGGCCTGCGTCCGGGGACGGCGCGGACGCCAGCCTACCAGACGCTAGGCGGCTTCTATCCGGGCGTGCTGGCGGAGTATGTCGCCATGCCGGAGGCCTGGTTCGTTAAGGCGCCTCGTACGCTGGAGCACTGGCAGGCGTGCACGCTGCCGGTGGCCGGGTTGACCGCATGGTTCGCACTCGTGGAACGCGCTGGGGTGCGGGCCGGCGACACCGTGTTGATTCCAAGCACGGGCGGCGTTGCCCTATTTGGCATGCAGATCGCCAAAGCGAGTGGTGCCGAACTGATCGTTTGTGGCGACCCGGAGAACGAGGATCGCGCCAAGGCGCTCGGGGCAGATCACTACATTTTCCGTCATCGAGAGGATTGGATGGAAGAGGTTTATCGCATCACGCGCGATCGGGGCGTAGACCATGTTCTGGAAGTGATCGGGGGTTCGCATCTCGGCCAGTCCGTGCAACTCACCGCTGTCGGCGGGCACATCTGTCAGATTGGCGCGCTGAACGGCTGGGACATCAGCGCACCAGCGATGCCGCTTATGCTTAAAGACGTGACAATCCACGGCATAGGCACGGGAAGTCGGGCGGCGCTGGAACGCTTGGTGCGCGCCATCGACAGAACTGCTCTGATCCCCGTAGTGGATTCACGCTATCCGCTTAGCGAGCTTTCCGCCGCCTACGAACATCTCGATCGCGGTCCTTTCGGCAAGGTAGTAATCGACGTGGAGGCATGATTCTCTTTGCCACTCTATTTCGCTCGGGCGTACGCGTAGGCAAGTATCGACCAACTATCTTCAATCTCATAGGCATACAAAAACAGGTGCCTGGCGTAGATGCCCGGCCCATCTTCGAAGCCAGCGTTGCAGGCAAGATATATCGCGGCGTTCATAGCGCGTTAAGATCAGGATTTCACTAGCGCGGAACGGAGACTTCGATGCTTGATCCGGCAAGTTAGGTTTGTTGCATTAAAGCGTTGAGCGTCAACTTTACTAATCTGCCCGCCTTGTGCCCGCTCGCACCGCTGACGACGGGGCTGTACGAAAGAGCTACGACTATCGCGACGATTTCCTCCGGCGTGCAAGGTAGCCGATGACCAGGGAAGAACGGACGCATGGCTTCGCCAATATTGCGCCAATTCTTGCTGAACAGCGCCGCGTAGCGTTCGTCAAGAGTGCCATTTCGCTGTGCCTGCTGCAATGCTTCGAACATCAGAACCGTCAAGCCTTGGTTCTGGCTGCGCCCCTCCGCCCAGTCCGCCACAATCTCGACCATTGCGTTTGGGGATGAAACTGACTCAATTTGCCTGATCAGTATGGGCGCGACCTGATCAGCCTGGCCGGCTATTATCTCTAAAAGGATGTCTTCCTTCGACGCGAAATGCGCGTAGAACGCGCCACGGCTGTAGCCCGCATCGTCGGAAATACCTTCGATTGTCGCCCCTGTATAACCTACACGCATAAAGGACTGCAGCGCTGCATCGAGCAGCTTTTTCCGCGTTTGCGCCATGCTCTCGGTGCGCGTCAGGCGTGGCTTTTTTGGACTGTCGACCTTCATTCCGAGACAGTAGCATTGATGTATGCGGATACATAGTGTATCTGAAATCTCACGCCATCTGAACCATGACGTAGAGGAGGATGTTCATGCCCAACCCTCGCGCCCGCCCCCTATCCCCCCACGCTACCATCTGGCGTTGGCAAATATGGGCGATCGCCTCCATCACACATCGAATAACAGGCGTCGGGCTCTCCGTCGTGGGAATGCTGATGTTCACCTGGTTTCTAATGGCTTTGGCTTCGGGCCCAGCTGAATACGCGGTCTTTTGTTCATTTGCTGGAAGCTGGTTCGGGCAATCAATTCTTGTGGGTCTTACGTGGGCAGTGTTCCAGCACATGGCCTCAGGCATCCGACATCTGTTCATGGATGCGGGCGCCGGCTTCGGCCTAACCGTTTCCGCCCGGTCGGCTGCCGCCACATTTGTAGTTTCGATAATTATGACCGCGGGGCTCTGGGCGTACGTTTGGATGAGGTAGGAATGAGACGTCGCGTACGCCGCGCCGCGCGTTGGCGAACCTGCCGAGTTGAAAGACGGTCTCTCGTGTTGCTGAGGAAAGTCGACCAATTTGGCTAACACCCTGCATCAAAATTAGGCGGCAAGTAACGTCGCATTACCACAGAAGGAGGTTCTAACTTGGCGTCCGAGCAATCAGCGGCAGGAAAATCTCGTCCACAATCTCATGGATGCTGCTGCTCGATAGGGGCTGAAGTGTCATGAGCATGTCATGACGGGCCAAATCGATGGGCAACGACGCAATGCGCGGTGTTATGCGCGCAGCATCGATTTCCCTGCGTTCGACGCCTCGAACCAAGATGTCAGTGACGACCCCACGCTCGCCGATCCTGCCGGTGAGGTCTGCCAAGTTCGAGCGGGCCTCGAGAAGATCCTCGCGCATGTCGAAAACAATCCGAAGCAGTTCTGGTCGCGCTCTGTCCGACAAGCGCTGGAGCAGCAGAATCATCTCGTCACGCACGCTACCCTGATCGGGCACGCTGATCGGATTGCGCGCCACATGGCGCGCAAGGGCTGCCGTGACGAGTTCGCCGCGACTTTCCCAGCGGCGATGGAGCACAGGTCGGCTCGTGCCTGCGCGCTTTGCAACGGTTTCGAGTGTCAGACCCAAATAGCCCTTGTCGGCGAGCTCCTCCCACGTCGCGTCCAGAATGGCTTCGTCCAAATCCGCTCCGCGTCGCCGCCGCGCCTTGCTGTTCATCATCACCCCAATAAGATGCACCATGCATCTTGACGTCGCCTCTATAAGATGCGCAGTGTATCTTATGCGAAGGAGCCGATGGTATGTCAAATGGCCCGACTTGTCCCCCGAAGGTTTTGATTTCAGGCGCGAGCGTCGCTGGCCTGACGTTGGCTTACTGGCTTAGCCAGTTCGGTTCTGACGTGACGGTTGTGGAGCGCGCGTCAGCTGTGCGTAGCGGTGGCTATCCCATCGACGTCAGGGGTAGTGCGATTGGCGTTCTCGAGAAGATGAGCTTGCTGCCCCAGGTCAACGCGGCGCACATCGATTCCCGCTCCATGACCTTCATCGACCGAAACGGAGACGCGGTCGGCAGCATCCCACCCTGTGTCGTGATGGGGAACGAGATCGGGCGAGACGTGGAACTCCCACGTGGGGCGCTCTCCGAACTGCTTTATGGCGCTCCGGATCGAGCAGGCGCGTCGAAGACTTTGAGGAGCTGATGGCCAATCATGCCGATACGTTCTGGATAGTTTCGCCGCTGGCTACTCCCATGCTTTGACGACGCCCAAGTCTTCACATGCCGCTGTTAATTAATGGAGATATATTGTGACAGAATCATCAAAACCCGACAATGGTCCGCAGAAGTCGCAAACCGTTCACTGGTTCGGCGATCAGATGAAGGGCGCGCCAAAAGTCTTCAAAGCGCCTTTCCTCGATATCCAGTTCGCCAAGACGATCGGTTGCACCTACTACAACGGCGCCGAGGTGGGCGAGTGCTATGAAACGGCCTCCCGCATCGTCGACGGGGATGTAGAGAGTTACAGCGTCGCGTTTCTCGCGACTGCCGAGCGCGTTGAGGCGATTGCCCGACATAGCAAGGATGGAGGTCACCTAGTCAGCGCCAGAGAAGCCTTCCTGCGGGCGTGCACCTACTGGCGGACCGGGTGCAATTTCCTTTCCCACGCAGATCCAAGGCATCGGTCGGCGATGCAGAGGCAGATCGACTGTTTCGTCGAAGCCGGAAGCCTCTTCGATCATCCGTTCGAAGTCCTCAGCATCCCTATCGACAATGAACAGACCGTCCCGGCCTATTTCCTGAGGCCTGACCACACCGACACGCAGCGTCCGACGCTTATCTGCATCGGCGGAGGTGATACCACGGCCGAAGAGGTATATTTCTGGGGGGATGGCGCGGCCGCTGTGCGCCGAGGCTACAACGCGCTGTTGCTGGAATTCCCGGGCCAGCGCGGCGCCTATTTCCGCGATAATCGCTCCATTCTGCGCCCCGATGTAGAGGTGCCCACACGCTATGTCGTCGACTATTTGATCGGGCGCGGTGACGTCGATCCGGAACGGATCGCCATCATCGGTCACAGTCAGGGCGGATATTTCGCACCCAGGGCTGCGGCTGGCGAAAAGCGCATCAGCGCTTGCATAGCCAACCCGATCGTTCCAGATCAACTGTTCGGATTCATGGGCGCTCTCGGGCTCGCTCCCGATCCGGAGGCGCCGCACGCGGACCTTGTCGCTAGCTTGCAAGAAGGCATGGCGAACAAGGTCAATTCTCCCCTGATCAGCAAGATGTTTGAGGACGATGTTTATGCCCGCTTCGGTGTCGACGGTGGCACTGTGTTCGACTTCCTGAGCAGCACCGTCGACTTCACCCTGTGGGGCTTGGAGCGCGAGATTAAATGCCCGGTGCTGAACATGTGCCCGGTCGCCGAAGGGGAGGTTGCGCATCAAAAATCTCGGCAGTTCTTCGACAAGCTGTCGTGTGACAAGGTTGAGCGCATCATCACCCAGGACGAAGGTGCGGAGCTGCACTGCTCAGTCAATGGGCCGAGTGTGAAGCATCAGATCGAGTTCGACTGGTTGGATGACGTCTTTGGAGAAGCCGCCCTTCGATAAGAACTACCAGATGTTTTCCCCGGGGATAATTGGCTCATACCTGATCCCCGGGGAGTGCACCGAAGCTCTATTCTGCCAGGGGCACGCATAGACGCAGCATCGGAGTTGCGCGCTGAGGGATTTCATAAGGCGAAGCATCCCGATGCCCCCGCAGGAACACCAGGAGGGATGTTTGGTTCGATGCGTAAAAGGCGACGAGGCGCCAGCAAGGATTGCGAAGGAGCAGATCATGCACCGGTCCTGCTTTCGCGCCGCTCCGGTGGGGGGGGCGGCGGAATGATGCATGCCCTCCGGCAACTGCGTTACCTCACGGTTGCCGCCCAGGTGGGCAGCTTCAGGCGCACCGCAGAGATGTGCCAAGTCGATCAGTCGAACGTCAGTCGTGCACTGAAGCAACTTGAAGACAATCTTGGAGTGGCGCTGTTCGAGCGGGCTCGCAGCGGCGTGCGGCTGACGCCGGCCGGACAGCAGTTCCTAGCCGAGGTTTCGCCGGCTCTCGAACAGCTCGAGTTCGCAAGGCGCTCAGCGCGGGCTGCACGGAGGGCTGAATCGGGCTTGGTGCGGATCGGGATTCTCACCTCGCTGGCGGGCGGCTTCCTGCGCCATCTCGTCCAGAACTATACGGTAAAGCATCCACGGGTCACCATTGACGTTCGTGACGGCGGCCGGCGCGAGCATCTGGCGGCGGTCAGGGCTCGGCGCTTGGATGCCGCCGTCATCACAGGCGCTGGTTCCGTTCCGGGATGCGAAACGCGAGAGCTATGGCGCGAGCGCGTCCATGTCGCGCTGCCTGAACGCCACCCGCTGGCCGCCAGAGCCAAGCTCGACTGGCCGGACCTCAAAGCGGAGCATTTCATCGTGAGCCGGGGCGAGCCCGGTCCCGAGGTGCATGACTATATCGTTCGCCGATCCGCCGACTACAGCACCTATCCCGAAATCGAAGAGAAGGCGGCGCTGCAGGATACGCTCATGAACCTCGTCAGCCTTGGCCAAGGCATCACTCTGGCCTCAGCGGCGTGGACATTCGTGAAGGTGCCGGGGCTGGTGCTGCGGCCGCTGACCGCCCGAGCGGATATCGTGCCGTTCAGCATCGTGTGGTCATCGGCCAATGACAATCCAGCCTTCCTGAGATTTCTGCAGACAGCCCAATTGCTTGCTAGCTGCCGGCGCGGCACTGTCGCCGAAACAGCGCGGAGCCGATGACTTCGCCAGTTTGATCGGGGTGGCTTACCTCGGTCTAGCAGGAGTTAGTGCAGAGGCTTTCCTATAGCAGGCTACGGTCGCGCTTGTCGTGAGAGTGTTGATCGAGCTTATCTTGCTCAATGACCTTGGCGGCAGCCGCGAGCGCAGTCGAAACCGCGGGGAAACCAACATAAGGCAGCGCCTGCACCATCGTCTCCTCAATCTCCACCAGCGTTAGACCGTTCCGCAGACCTGCGCGCATGTGGATCGCAAACTCATCTGGCTGCTTCAGGGCCACCATGACCGTCAAAGTGATCAGGCTGCGCGCCTTCCGGTCCAGTCCCGGGCGGGTCCAGATTTCACCGAAGGCATGATCGACGGCAAAGCCCGCAATAGCTGCGCCGAAGGTGTCTGACTCCGCCGCACCGATTAGATTCTCTCCTTCTGGTCCCATTATCTCACGAAGGGCGCGCTGACCTGTAGAGCGTCTTGACATGGCATTCTCCTACTCTGGAATGGCTTGGCGCTAGGCATTTCTCGCCTCCGCCCTTTATCTCAAATGTTTGATGCTTTCCCAAAATTCACACTGGTTGTCTGCGGCGAATCTGTCGTCAGAGACGGTCGTCATGCCCTGAAGGTCGGCAATCACGACAGCAGGCTGGGCCGTCCGATTGTATTTCGGCCAAGCATTGTCATCCTGCCCATTCGGCGAGCCTGTGCGTGCAAAGTTGGTCCAGGCAGCGATCAGCGTGTTTGACAGCCTGGTCTGTTTCGCATTGAGCGGATGGCTTATGCCGGACGGTCCGCCACGAAATCCTCGAAACAGGTACTGGATATCCGCAGTATGGTCGGCCAGCGGTTCGAACCCTTCCATTACAGGAAGGTTTGACGGCGCGGTGCGGTCGTTGAACTGATATGCATAGACCGGCGAGACCTTCGATAGGGAGTTGAGCCGATCGCGGGTCGCGCACTGGAACCAGGGGCCGCCCTGCGTACCGATCGCCGCAATGGCGAGCTGTGGGGTGCGATAGTGGGAGAGCGGGTAGTGCTTTCGGATTGACTCTTCGACACTCTGAATTCCTCCAGCGCGCGCCGCGACGAACATTTCATAGTCGTCTGCCGTCAGCGGTGTCTTTCTGCCGGATATGAATTGCTGGACGCCGGTCAGGAAGTTCCATTCATCTCGCATAGTGCTGCTAAGAACAGGCACGTGGGAGAACTTGCCCTCCTCGAAGACCGCCGACAGTCCTTCGGCGGGTACGACCGTCCCATCGGCGACAACTCCGTCATTGGCGGGATATTTTCCTGCCGTGCCCTGGACGGCCATCAGGCGTTCCACGGGTAGCCGGCGAAGGCAGGCGACGGACTGCGGTTCGTTTCCGCATCCGGCCTCTTCGGAAAAGCGTAAGCCCAGCGCTTCGGCTTCCTTTAACGGTGTGGCTTCTTCGACGCCGCTTTCCATGATGGCTTTATGGAAAAGTCCTTTTGCTAGCGGCGACGTCATGTGCGCCTGAACGTCGAATGACCCGGCGGACTGGCCAGCAATGGTGACGTTCCCAGGATCGCCTCCGAAAGCCGAGATGTTCTTCTGCACCCACGCAAGGGCCATCTGTTGATCGAGCAGACCGTAGTTCGCGAATGGATGCCCTTCCGCGTCGAGATCGGGGTGGGCGAGCCATCCGAGAACTCCCAGTCGGTAGTTCAATGTCACCACGACGACGCCGCCACCGTTCACCAGCGAGCGGGGGTCGTACGCATCGGCCGCCCCTGTGAAATTACCCCCGCCGTGAAACCAGACGATCACCGGCAGCCGCGCCGAGGCGGCAGCCGTGTCTGAGGTGACGACGTTCAGGTACAGGCAGTCTTCATTGTTGTTCGGCGGGCCTGCGAAAGTCGCAAGCGTGTTGATCTGCGCGCACTGAGGGCCGAACTTCGTCGCGTCGCGCACGGCGCTCCACCTGGGTTCGGCGACGGGCGGACGCCAGCGTAGATCGCCGACAGGCGGCTTGGCATAGGGGATGCCGCGAAACTGGAGCGTCCCGTTTTCCTCCAGCCCTTCCATCGGACCAGTAGGCGCGTCGATTCGAGCAGAACGCATTTCCTTGGGCCGCGCATGCGAAGCGATTGCTCCCGCCATCAAAGCCGCCACCGCAGCGGCAAGAAACAGCTGGTAGGTCCGTCCGCATAGGGGTGTCATCATTTTGCTGTTCGTCTCTCTCGTTGTGACCATATCCCACCAACGCCGTGCGATATTGCACAATGTCCGTCGGCGATTTAAGCATGCCTGAAGGAAAGATCGCTTTAAACTGTCGGTCTGCACACAACGAATGTGAGAAAACGCACCATTGGACCACTGGGACGAGTTGCGCATGTTTCTAGCCGTCGCGGAAGGTGGCACCGTTCGCGCGGCGGCGGATGCACTCGGCGTCAACCACGCGACGATCATCCGTGGCATCGGAAGGTTAGAGGAAAAGCTGAACGCTAAGCTGTTCGACAAGCTGTCCACTGGATACCGTCTGACGGATGCCGGAGGTGATATCATTGAGCTTGCGGGACAGATGGCTATGGCATCATCGCAGATCGAGGCGAGGATTTTCGGGCGCGATCAAAGTGTTTCGGGGCCGTTGAGGTTCACGCTTCCCGTTTCGCTGGCGACGGACCTTCTGATGCCAACGCTGGCGGCATTCAGGAGTGCCTATCCGGACATCGCCCTGGAGATCATCGGGTCGGGATCGGTGGCCAATTTGCTGAACCGGGAAGCAGACGTCGCCCTGCGTGTGGTTGTTGGCGATGGAACGCCGCCCGACAATCTCTATGGCACGAGGCTCTGCGAGTTCCACATGGGCTTCTATGTCAATCGCGAGCATTTGGCGGCCGGGTCGTCGATCGCATGGCTGCTCGGACCCAACGAGATCGTACCCTTCGACTGGCGACCGGAGGGCGGCATCGCGATGGCGGCGACCCCGATAAGGTTTGCGGAGATGCGCTCGCAGTTCGAGGCGGCCCGCGCTGGCATGGGAATTACGCTGCTTCCGTGCTTTCTGGGGGATGCCGATCTGGTGCTCGTTCGCGTTCCGGGGAGCCCGACAAGGCGCGCCGGCGACGTGTGGCTGCTGACGCATGGCGACACACGGAGAACGAAGCGCGTGCGGCTCCTTTGCGATCATCTTCGCACGGCTATGCTAGGATTGGCCAAAAGGATGACCGGACAGATCGAAGATACTCCGATCTGCTAGAGGCATCGCAGTATTCGGCAGCGTCGCCACTGCCAATCTCCGATCTGTGCCCTGTGGCGAGCTTGGAGATGACACGAGATTTGGCCTGAGACGGTTCGTGGCCTCTCCGGAGGAAGATTATGAACGTCAGTAGACGAAGCTGCCGAATATGCAGTGGAGCTTCACAAGCGCTCCGCTGCAGAGATCGCCCGAAAGGAGCACGAGCGATCGGCGTTCTTCAATATCTAAGTCATCCGGTCGGCCGCATTGTAGTTAAGTCAAATCGCTCGCCGCTCTTGAATGATTGGCGGGCCTTGCACAGCCTCGAGCAGAACTCCCATCCGTTCCTTGGAAACGAGATCTTCGCACCTCGTAAGCATGATCGCCTGGGCAAGGCAGCAAAGTAACCGGTGTTCTATGCCCACGTTGCGCCTTCCTGCGTCATCTGTGATCGCCTTCCCATGGATGAGCGACAAGGAGTTTCTCCATGGACACTACATTGGAGGTTCTCACGACGCGGCGGGGCCGACGTGAGGGGCAGCGGTACTGGCCTGATGAGGTCAAGGCCAGGATCGTGTCCGAGAGCTTGCGGCCGGGTGTGACGGTGAACGAGGTGGCGGAACGCTACGGGCTAAAACCTAACCACCTGTCGTCTTGGCGAACGCTGGCACGGGAGGGCAAGCTGGTTTTACCTGCGCCGGAAGACGTATTCGAATTTGCGTCCATGGTTGTCGAGACGTCCGCATCACTTCAGACGCAGGAGCCTTCGACGGCTAAAGCAGCGTCCCGCGCCGAGATTGTGGTCGGACCAGTCACGATCCGTCTTGAGGAAGGAGCGTCTGCTGCGCGGATTGCTGACATCGCGCGTGCCTTGGCGGCCACACCATGATCTTTCCATCAAACCGCGTGCGGATAGTGGTGGCGACGAAGCCCGTGGACTTCCGGAAAGGTCATGACGGATTGGCAGCGCTTGTAAAGAACGAGCTACACAAAGACCCGTTCACGGGAACGGTCTTCGTGTTTCGATCTCGTAAGGCAGATCGGCTGAAGCTGATCTACTGGGATGGCTCTGGTATCGTCCTGGCCTACAAGCGGTTGGAAGAGCACACCTTTACCTGGCCCGGCATCAAGGATGGACTGATGACGCTGACCCACGCCCAGTTCGAAGCCCTGTTTGCTGGCCTCGATTGGCGGCGGGTTCATGCGGTCAAGGCGAGGACGCCGGAGACCATCGAATAGCTGCGGCACGATGACTCAGGGCTGCAAAATCTAAGGCAACTCAGGTTGGGATTTGGTAGGTTATGGCCATGCTCAATACCGCCGATCTTCCCGATGACGTTGCCGCCCTGAAGGCGATGGTGATTGCGGCGCAGGCACGCGAAGTAGGCAAAGACGCCCAGATCGCCCGCAAGGATGAGCGGATTGAACGGCTTGAGAAGCTAGTAGCGGCCTTCAAGCAAGCAGCCTTCGGACGCAAATCCGAGAAGACCAATCCCGACCAGTTCGATCTGGCGCTGGAAGACTTAGAAACGGCCATGGCAGTGATTCATGCCGAAGAAGAGGCAGACGCTCACGCTGGTAGCAGAGCCACCAAGCCCCGCGCGACCAATCGTGGCTCGCTTCCTCAGCATCTTCCCCGTGTCGAAGAGATCATCGAACCGGAAAGCCTGATCTGCGCCTGCGGCGGTTGCCTGCATCGCATCGGCGAAGATGTCTCCGAGCGGTTGGACCTCGTCCCGGCGCAGTTCCGCGTCATCGTCACCCGTCGGCCCAAATATGCATGCCGTACCTGCACCGACGGCGTTGTTCAGGCACCGGCTCCAGCACGGCTGATCCAGGCAGGCCTGCCGACCGAAGCGACGGTCGCCCATGTGCTGGTTTCCAAATATGCCGATCATCTTCCACTCTATCGGCAGGCGCAGATCATGGGCCGCCAGGGCATCGATCTCGACCGCTCTACGCTTGCCGACTGGGTCGGTCGGGCAGCCTACGAGCTGCGGCCTGTGTTCGATGCGCTGATTGCCGACCTAAAGCGCTCAACCAAGCTCTTCATGGACGAGACCCGTGCTCCGGTGCTTGATCCCGGCTCGCGCAAAACCAAGACCGGATACTTCTGGGCGCTGGCTAGAGATGATCGCCCATGGAATGGCGGCGCTCCGCCTGGGGTCGCCTTCACCTACGCGCCCGGTCGGGGAGGCATTCATGCCGAACGGATATTGCAGGGCTTCTCCGGCATCCTGCAGGTCGATGGCTACGCCGGATATAATCGGCTGATCGGGCCAGACCGTATCGGGCCGGACATTCGGCTTTCGTATTGTTGGGCACATGCTCGTCGCAAGCTGGTCGAGATCACCCGTAACGGATCGTCACCCATTGCCGAGGACGGCGTCAAACGGATCGGTGAACTGTATCGGATCGAGGCCGAACTGCGTGGCCTCGATCCAGAGGCTCGCCTTGTCGGGCGGCAGGAACGGTCAGTGCCGCTGGTCGCCGACATGCACGCTTGGCTTGTCCATCACCGCGCCCGCGTCGCTAGCAAGTCGCCTCTGGGCGAAGCACTCGCCTATGTCGCCAAATACTGGGACGGACTCCGCGCCTTCCTGACTGACGGTCGAATTGAGATCGACAACAACACCGTCGAACGAACTATCCGGCCGATTGCTCTCAATCGCAAAAATGCTCTCTTCGCTGGACACGACACCGGTGCCGAGAACTGGGCGACCATCGCGTCGCTCATAGAGACCTGCAAGCTCAACGCCGTCGATCCACTTGCCTATCTGACCGCAACGCTGACCGCCATTGTTAACGGTCATAAGCAAAGCCGGATCGACGGTCTCTTGCCATGGAGCCATCCGGCTACGTAAAAACGTGCCGCCCCAATGCGGTCATGGGCAATGAAGGCACCGGCCAAGAGCAATCTTCACCGATGCCATCCACCTATAAGAAGCGTTCTCCCACAAGCTCCTCACTCTTTTTCCAAAGTAATTTGGCGCGTTCAGGATCAAGGGCATAGGACATCACCCCAATACGAATGCCGGGAGCGTCGTCAACTGGCGCGATCTGGCAATCCTGACAATAGCGACCGCCGACAGATTCACCGTCGGCAACCACTGCGGCCCAGACGGAGGTTGCAGCGACCTGAGGGATCGTCTTGAACTCGAATGTCTGGCCAGCCGTCGCGAGTTCCGTGGCGATCCTCTTGCCAAGCACAGCGAGGTCATCCTGCGACAGATGCTGCGCTAGATTTGTATGGGACACGCCTGGCATCAGGGATGTGGCGCGGATACCGCGACCGCGATGGCGACGATCAAACTCTACGGCGAAGAGGATAACGGCCGTCTTCGAACCGCCGTAGCTAACCCATGGGTCATAGGACCGATTTTCGAAGTTTGGGTCGGCGAGATCGACATCCGCCCAGCGATGGCCATTCGACGAGACCGTAACAAGGCGACCGCCGTTGCGGATCAGGGATGCTATCCGGTTGACGAGCACAAAGTGGCCTAGATGGTTCGTTCCGAACTGGGTTTCAAAACCGTCCGCCGTGTGACCGAAAGGCGTGGCCATGACCCCGGCATTGGCGATAATGCCGTCGATTAACACGCCATCCGCCACAAGCTTGTCAGCGGCGGCGCGGACGCTCGTCAGGTCTGCCAGATCGACTGCAAGCAGATCGACTTTGAAGCCTGCCTTGTCTGTTGCCGCTCGGGCCTTTTCCAGATCGCGGGCCGTCCCGATCACCTGAGCACCATGCGCGACCAAGGCACGGGCCGTCTCCACGCCTATGCCTGACGACACCCCCGTTACGAGGTAACGTTTACCCGTTAGATCGATACCATCGAGAACCTCATCGGTAGTCGATTTCGCACCAAGAATTTTTGTCATCTGGTCGTCCAATTCATAAAAGTAAACGGGGCGATTGCACCGTCTCGACTTGCCCAATATGTTGGTTTTTGCCATTATTCGCGTGCCAAATTCGCTTTTATCATTGCCCAATCGGATCAGATCATTGCAAGCCGCTGAGATGCATGTCACAGCTATGGCATGGAAGATTTGCTGGAAAAGATGCGCGACCGCGTTCTGCGCCATACCGATGGAATCAGGATGAGGACGGCGATTCCCCGCGTTGGCATTGGCGTTGTCTCGGACGGCTCCGCACCGACGGCAGGGACCTGTGGGCAGGGCGTGTGCCTGGTCCTACAGGGCGCAAAGCAGATGCTGGTCGGGGAGAAGATGCTTCGCTACGAGGCCGGAAGCTGTTTTGCGTCGCTCGTCGAACTACCGACGACGCGCTATGTCTTTGAAGGAACTCGCATCAGCCCCTATGTGGCAACAAGCCTAACGATTGATAAGGATGCCTTCAACGCCCTCGTTGCCGACGTGCCCTCCAGTTCAACGAACAGGGGCACTTCAGCCTTTAGTGTCGCGTTGGCATCCCGTCAGCTTGTCGAAGCCTGGGACAACTATCTCGCCTTGCTTGATACGCCGGAGGACATCCCCGCACTGGCGGCATCGCGCGAACGTGAGCTGATGTATCGACTTCTGCAAAGTCCGCACGGCTCGCTGCTCCGCCAGATAGGGCGTGAAGAGGGAAAACTTTCTAAAGTAAGGGAGGCAATCGAATGGATACGCCAGCACTTCGACCAACCCCTAGAGATTAAAGACGTCGCCGAGCGGTCAGGAATGAGCATTCCTTCCTTCAATCGGCATTTTCGGCAAGCAACATCCACAAGTCCACTCCAGTACCAGAAGATGCTTCGTCTTCACGCTGCCCGCCGTTTGCTGGCAGCCGATACAGATGCGGCTCACGCGGCGTTTGAGGTGGGATATGAAAGTGCATCGCAGTTCAGCCGGGAGTATTCCCGTTTATTCGGACGACCACCCAGACAGGACGCGTCTCTGCTGCGCAAAAATATCGGGTCGGCTGCTGATGTCATGATCTGAAGACTCCTCACTGATTTCCCCTGACACAATTGTAAATGATCGAAGTCAAGGTGTGAGGGGGACGGCGCTTACGCAGCAAATGGCACACCTGATTTTCCATATGTAGAAAAACTTTGAAGTTTAGCTTCATATATGCCATTCTCGCGAGCATGAAAGCAAAGTCAGTCAATTCCGAAGACACTGAGGTTTCCTCGCTCACCGCAGAGCTCCACATCGTGATTGGTGCGCTCAGCAGGCGCCTTCGTGAGGAGGCAGATACGGGCGATCTCACGCGGGCCCAAAAGTCGGTGCTCCTACGGTTGGAGCGCGACGGACCCACGACCGGAAGCGCGCTGGCGCGGGCGGAGGCTATGCGGCCGCAATCGATGGGCGCGATCATCGCAGTCTTGGAGGCTGCCGGGTATGTAGCAGGCGCTCCCGATCCTTCGGACGGGCGGCAAACCATCATCTCGCTCACTGATCATTTCCGCACTTGGATCAGCGCGGCGCGCACGGCGCGGCGGGACTGGCTACTGCGCACCTTGCAGGCACGACTGACGGCGCAGGAGCAGCATCAGCTTGCTGACGCTGTGGACCTCCTCAAACGCCTCCTCGACTCCTGACAACCATAAGGCTCCCCCATGACCGTCACGACGCTAGATCCTAAAACCGCGCTCATTGTCATCGACCTGCAGAAAGGCCTCGTCGGCTTGCCAACCGTACATCCCATGGACGGCATCCTGACTTCTGCCGCTGTTCTGACTGCCGCGTTCCGGCGCCACGGTTTGCCGGTGGTGCTAGTCAACGCCACGGGCGTCGCGCCGGGCCGCACCGAACAGAGCCGCAGCCTCGATGGTTTGCCGGCAGATTGGGCTGATCTCGTGCCTGAGTTGGACGTGCAACTTAGCGACCTTTTGGTCACCAAGAGGACGTGGAGCGCCTTCACACATACCGATTTGGAGGCGCAGTTGAAGGCGCTAGGCGTCACCCAGGTGGTAGTCGCCGGTGTCGCCACCAGCATGGGCGTGGAGTCGACCGCCCGCCACGGCTATGAGCTGGGACTTAACGTCACCCTTGCACTTGACGCGATGACGGATCTGAGCCCCGAGGCACACGACAACAGCGTTACCCGGATATTTCCACGATTGGGCGAAACCGGGTCTACTCGCGAAATCGTCAATCTCCTCCATTGCGCATGAGTCCGTCATCGAAGGCGAGCCGGTTGCCGTTGTCTGGCGGCGACGATCGAGCTGATCGGCTCCCGCCTCGCGTTTGGAAAGTGGTCTCGGTGGCGGCAATCGGCTCGTTCATGGCGCAACTCGACGCCACGGTCGTCAATGTGTCGCTCGCTCCTCTTGCTGCCGATCTGCACGTCAGCCTGTCGGCAATCCAGTGGGTGACAAGTGGCTATCTCTTGGCGCTTGCACTGATGCTGCCGATAAACGGCTGGCTCGTCGATCGCATCGGCGCCAAGGCTCTGTACGTCTGGTGCTTTGCGGCCTTCACACTCTCTTCAGCGCTGTGCGGCCTGGCATGGTCCTCCAATTCGCTAATCGTCTTCCGTGTCCTGCAGGGCATGAGCGGCGGCTTGCTTGCACCCATGACGCAGATGATGATCGCCCGCGCTGCCGGCAAACACATGGCGCAGGTGGTCAGCGTCGCTGCATTGCCAGTCCTGCTGGCGCCGCTTCTCGGTCCCGTCGTCGCCGGCGCCATCCTTCAGTTCGCCTCCTGGCGCTGGCTTTTCCTTATCAATCTGCCGGTCGGCGTACTTGCGCTGGCGCTGGCGGCGGCGTTCTTGCCCAACGACGCGCAAGAGACGCGCCCTCGCGGCCTTGACCTGCTCGGGCTGATCCTGCTGTCGCCGGGGCTGGTGCTATTCCTCTATGGTTCGGAACATCTGGGCGAGCGGATTGGCATCGCGACCCTGACAGTCTCCATCATCCTGTTCGGGCTGTTTTACCGAACCGCGCGCGCGAAAGGCGACGCGGCTTTGATCGATCTGCGGCTGTTCAAAGACCAAGCATTCTCTGCCTCGATCGCCGCCATGTTCATGCTCAACGGCATTTCCTTCGCCGGCCAGATGCTCATTCCGATCTATCTGGTCCGCGCATGCGGCCTGTCTCCAAGCCAAACCGGGTGGCTGCTGGCACCGCTGGGGTTGGGCATGATGTGCACCTATCCCTTCATGGGTCGCCTCACCAAAGAGTTCGGTATCCGTCGGGTCGCGGCAGCGGGGGCCCTCTTGGCCCTGGCCGGGACACTGCCGTTCGCCTTGCTAGCCTACCACGGCCTGATCGTCACTGTGCTCGTGGTAAGCCTTTTTGTCCGGGGCGTGGGCCTCAGCGCTATCGGCATTCCGTCCGTCACCTCGGGCTATGCATCGGTGGACCGCCAGGACCTACCGATGGCGACGACTGCCATGAATATCATCCAGCGCTTGGGTGGCCCGACCCTGACGACGCTCTGCGCGGTCGTTCTCGGGTTGCGCCTTGCCGCCACGCCCGGCGTTTCGACGACATCGGACGCCTTCATCGCGGCATTCGGTCTGCTCTGCGCGCTACACGTGCTTTTGTTCCTCGCCACCCTCCGCCTCCCCCGGCTGCTTCCGCAAGCAGAACCCTTGCCAGAGCGAGAGTAATCGCTCTTGGCTGATAGGCTTGCTTGCTTCGTTTCGCCGGCTCTCATGCCCAGCGGTCGCTTGCCGGGCTAGCATTTTGGCACAGGTTGGGGGGCTGTCCGAAAGTCTACTTTAATCAGGGCGGCTGCATGTACAGCACCCCGCTCGTCGGGGGTGCTGTGCTTCGCCCGCCACCGCCACCCCCTCTCGGGTCCCCGGGAATTCGAGTATCATCCCGTTGACGGCGTGCATTCGGAAAGCCGCGATCGGTCGCGATGAAGCGCCGAACCGTCGATGCGATCAGCTCGGCCGGACCAGTAACCGGCTGCCCAGTTTCGCGAGCCAAGAACTCTTCGTCTAGCGCTAGCGACAGCGCGACGATGTGGGCGCCCGCATCGGGAGCTGCCCGGCACGCCTACCAGACATGCTCCGTTAGTGCTCTTTAGCTAACGATGGTGGCGCTGCCCTCAATTCGCCGGTCAACCGACCGATGATCCATGTCACGGAGTCCAGTCTCCTTCATGAGATTGATGAACGCACGCAAGCTGGCGGGCACGTGACGATTGCTCGGGTAGTAGAGGCAGAGACCCGGACCAGGTGGGCTCCAGTCCTCGAGCACCGAGACCAATTCGCCGGTCCGGAGGAACGGCTCGACCGCCGGTTCAGGGACGTAGGCGACGCCAAGTCCGTCCAAGGCGGCTTGGATCGTCAAGCCGGCATGATCCAGGGTCAGCGCCCCCGGCACGTCGACGACAGCCTCTTGGCCGAACCTCTCGAATTCCCAGCGATAGCGTTTCCCACTCGGAAGCCGTATGCGGATGCATCGGTGATGGTGGAGGTCGTCGGGGGTCACAGGCCGACCGTGACGGGCGAGATAGTCTCGCGATGCGACGGCAAGAAACCTTACGTTTCCCCCGAACCGGACCGCGACCATGTCCTTGGGCGTCGCGTCGTAAAGACGGACACCTGCGTCAAAGCCCTCCGCCACAATGTCGATCAGCCGGCTGTCGGTCACGAGATCTAGCTCGACCTCAGGATGTCGCGCGAGGAATTGCGGGACCACCTCAGCCAGCAGGATGCGTAAGGCAATTTCATTGGCGTTGATCCTTAGCGACCCGCTAGGTCGCCCGCGGTCATCCGACACTTCGTCCAGCGCCGTGTCGAGATCGCGAAGCGCCGGGAGGATGCGTTCTAGGAGGCGCTGGCCCGCATCGGTAGGGAAGACGCTGCGGGTCGTGCGGTTGAGCAAGCGGACGCCGAGACTTTGCTCCAGCGCTCGCATGGTATGGCTCAATGATGAGCGCGACACGCCGAGTGAATCAGCCGCGGCCCGGAAGCTGCGGTGTGCGGCTATGGCGGAGAAGGCGATTAGGTCGGCGAACGTCGCTTTGGGCATTGGTGTCAATTCTTCACAAGGTCATGCCGTTTGTAGCGTATTCTCACACCAGTCTGAAGGGCTATATTTCTGGAAACGAGCAAGAAGGACCGCAATGCCGGATACGTGGTTCCCAGTAGGGCAGCCCGGCTGCAGCCTCGTACTGCGGGAAAGTCTTAGCCCACCAGGAGCTGGAAGTTGAACAAAAAGACCGCGACGCCTCCAATCGAAGCCACGATGTCGCAAGCTTCGATCAAGCTGTTTTTATCAAGGACATTACGGGCTTCTTCTCTAAGTGGCGCATCCGAAAATGCTGTTAAGAAAAAATCAGGACCCAGCCACGAATACGGAGGTCACCTCTCAACGCAAATCAAGAGACGCAGCTCTCATGGAAGACCAACATGACCAATACGGTCCTGATTACCGGTGCGTCGAGCGGCTTTGGCAAAGATGCCGCACTGTTGTTCAAGTCGAAGGGCTGGAACGTCGTGGCAAGCATGCGTTCGCCGGAAAAAGCTGAAGCGTGGACTGTGCCGGCGGGACTGTTCGCGCCAAGGCTTGATGTGACAGATCGTGCTTCTATGCAGTTTGCGATCGATGAAACCGTTAGCCGGTTTGGCGGGATCGACGTCCTGGTCAACAACGCAGGCTTCGGGTTAATGGGCCCGCTCGAAGGCGCATCACCTGCCGATATTCGACGCGAGATCGACACGAACCTGATGGGCGTCATCGAGATGACACAACTAGTCCTGCCCTTGATGCGAGCGGTCAGAAACGGCGTGATCATCAATGTCTCGTCACTCGGTGGCCGGGTGACCCTTCCCCTCTTCTCGACCTATCACGCAACGAAGTTCGCGGTGGAGGGCCTGACCGAAACCTTGCAGTACGAGCTGCAGGGGCATGGCATTCGGGTGAAACTGGTCGAGCCGGGCGGCTCGCGGACCAATTTTGATGGCAGTAGCATGGTTCGGACGCCACACCCCGCTTACAAAGCCCTTAGCGATGGCTTTGACAAAACTTGGGAAAAAACAGCGGCCAGTCTTCCCGGTCCCGGGAAGGTGGCGCAAACCATTTATTGCGCGGCCACCGACGGAACGAAGCGTCTGCGTTACCCTGTTTTGGCATTCCCCTTTCTCACCATTCGCAACCTTGTTGGCGCGCGCGGATGGAGCGCCCTCATGAAGGCAATGGCGCGGCGCATGAATTGACCGTCGGGCAACGGGCTTTGGAATTGAATCGAGAGTCTTGCGGGCAACTTCCTAGATTGCTGGCGCACTATGACCGGCTGCAATCGCACTCCTTTTGGCGTCAGTTGAAGACGGGATCACCGGTTAGCCGCCGAGCATGGTAGCTTTCGGCGTGCAGCCGAATCCCTCAACGTCTCTTAGTCATCCGCTAGTCGGCGGATACAGATTCTTGAGCGTAGGCTCGGAGTTCCGATGTTCACCCGGTTACTGAGTTACGGACGGGTATGGAGGAGTTGTTTTTATTCGCATCGACGGTGCCAAAGAGGTCATCTCTTTGAGTGTGATTTGGAGAAATGCAAATGAGGTCACGCTCTAAAAGTGATGCTCCAATTAAGTAAAAATGCGGTCTAGCGGGCTTGATCCGCCAACAGCCGTCGGGCGCGGATGAACGCCCGATCTGTCCCAAGAAATCGCTCCAGCATCGGTGGGATCAAACGCATCGCATCTCCGACAGATTGTCCAGTTTCCATCGCATGAATTTCGGCATAGGCGATGAGATCGCTATGCAGCGCAGCCGGCAGCGCGAGTGTGACTTTGACCGGCTTGTCGTTCGCGATCGGCCCGAGCTTCAATTTCGTCATCACGATCCTCCATATGGTTCGAGTATCAAATCCCGAGTGACGATCACGCGCACAGGAAAGCCCGGTCGTATCGTCAGGGTCGGCGCGATGTTAAGCTGACGGCGCACGATCTGCTGGCCGGCGTCGTTTATCGTGTCCTGCCCGCCGTTGCGGATCGCGCTAATTAGTCGATCGTCGTCGTTTGTGGCCAGCTCCGCGCCGACGCTGAGCAAGGTCGAGAGCCCTGCCGCCTTCGCCAGATCCCACCAGTGATAGTCGACGCCGTCCTGGAGACCGGCGAATCCTTCGGCGTCTGCGCCTGGCTGACGCTCGAGAACGATCGAGCGACCGTTCGGAAAGACCAGGCGGTTCCAGACGAGCAGCACACGGCTTTGCCCGAACTGCACGTTGTTGTCGTACTGGCCGATGACGCGCGTGCCCTGCGGCACGAGGAGGATACGTCCGGTCGGGCTGTCGTAGATGTTCTCGGTGACCTGGGCGGTAATCTGGCCTGGCAGATCGGATCTGATGCCGGTGATCAGCGCGGCCGATATGACTGCGCCTGCCTGCAGGATGTTCGGAGATGCGGGCGCGATGACACGATCGACCGCAACCGTGCGGCGATCAGGCGCCGCGTTGAGGAAGGCGGTTTGGCGGTCCTGCGCCGATGGTGTCGCCGGCGGAGGCGCGAGGCCAAGGCCCGCGAGGTCAGGCGCTGGCAGCGGAGCGATAGCAGGCGCCGCCACGGAGGCCCCAGTGCGCGTCTCGGTGCCGGAAAATAGTCGACTGGTTCTGGCGGTTTCGATCTCCTGCAGCCTGCGCTGTTCTTCCGGACTGATGCCTGGATTGGGAGTGGCGATGCCAGGAGTTGGAACAGGCTGGCCTCGCTCCTGCGCGCCGAGGATCGGGCGGCCGAGATCTCCCGGCAGGGGCGGACCAAGGCGCGGTACACCGCTATAGTCACGCGGCAATCCGGCGAGCCCATCGGCGGTTGAGCGGTTCTCTGTCGAATAGAGTTCCTCGTTCGAGCGCGTGCCATCGCGGGTCTGAAGCGCATAGACGAGTGCGCCACCAAGCCCGACGCTGGCGACGAGGCCGATTCCTGCGAGAACCTTACGCGATAGCCGAGTGACACGTGGCGGCTCGGCCCGCAGTCGCATAGGCGCGGCGCTAACCGGCTCGCCGGTCAAGGGCTGGGTATCGTCAGCTGGTGTTTGCTCGTTCGGGCGCTCGTTGTCACTCATGACGCTGGCCGCCCGTCGGTGCGGGTGATGCGCACGCGCTTCTGGTGATCGCCGGAACCAAAGCGCAGTTCGGCGGCGGCAAAGAGCCGGTCGACGATCATATGGTTGCCGCGGACCCGGTAGTTCACGAGTTCGGAGGTGCTGCCCTCGGGGCCGACGACGAACAGCGGCGGCATCTCGCCTTGGCCGATTCCGCGCGGGAATTCGATGAAGACTTGGCGGCCGTCGTCGAAAGCGCGCAGTGGTCGCCACGGCGCACGGTCGCCGTCGATGGCGTAGCGGAAATTGACGTTGGTGAGATCGACGCCGCTCGCCACCGGCTGGGAGGCCTGCGCTTCGGCGTTCTGCCGGCGCAGAGCGATCAGTTGGTCCTGCGGATATTGCCAGGAGACCGACGCCATATAGGTCCGCTCGGTCGAGCGAAGCTCCATATGATAGGTGCGCAGATTGGTGTTGATGATGAGGTTCGTCATCAGATCGGTGCGTGTAGGCTTCGCGAGGATATGGACCTGCCGGGTCGCGCCCGAGCCGCTCTCGGTATCCCCGATGATCCAGCGCACGGTGTCGCCGGCGGCGACTGGCCCCGAGCCGACGAGCTGCTCGCCAGGCTGCAGAGCGATGTCCGTGATTTGCCCGACGGCGGTATAGACCTGATAGAGCGCGCCTTGCGTGAACGGATAGACCTGCATCGAGTTGATGAAGCCGTCGCGCACCGGCTGGATGCGCGCGGCGGCATTGGCCTGGTTCACCCGCGCCGTTGGATCGGTCGGTTCCGGTATGCGCCGGGATGGCTCGACGCGCTGCAACTGGCCAGGCAGCGGCAGCGGCCGAGGCAGTTCGACTACCGTTACGGGCGCAGGCGGATCGACGGTCTGCACGGCCGGAGCCGCATTGTCGTAGGAGATTTCCGGCGGCGGATTTGCGGTGGCGCAACCGGCAAGCGCGGTTGTCGCCAGTAGGACGACGGGGAATGCGGCTTTCCGGAAAGTGGCGACAACGGATGTGTGTGAAGCCGGGCTTCCGGCTTTACGGAAATACGGCTTCATTGCCCAAGCTCCCGTGACCAGTTGATGGCGTTGACGTAGATGCCCAGCGGGTTCGCCCTGAGCCGGTCGGCGTTGCGCGGGATCTGCACCACGATCGTCAGGATCGCGGTCCAGCGCGTGGTCTCGGCGAGCTGGCCGTTCTCATAGCGGCGCTCGACCCAGGCGACGCGGAAGCTGTCGGGGGACGCGCGAATGACGCTGGAGACGTCGACCGCGATCTGCTGGCGGCCGACCTTCGCGAACGGGTCGTTCGACCGGGCATAGTCGTTGAGAGCCATGGCTCCGCGATCGGTTGTGAAGTCGTAGGCGCGCAGCCAATTCTGGCGGACGATTATGGCGTCCGACGGAATCGAGCGGACCTGCTCTATGAAACGCGCGAGGTGGAAGGCGATCTGGGGATCGGTCGGCCGGTAGTCGGCGACGGCAGGCGCCACGGCCTGCGCCTGGCCGAGTCGATCGACCTGCACCACCCATGGTACGATCGTGCCTCGCGCCGATTGCACGACGAGCGCGGTAGCAAAGCCGGCGGACAGGATCAGCGAGCCGAACGCCATCAGCCGCCAATTCTTGGCTTGCACGCGCGAGGCGCCGATGCGCTCATCCCAAACTTGGGCGGCGCGCTGATAGGGCGTCTCCGGCTCGGAGGCTTTGCCGTAATGGGTGGAGGGTCGTTTGAACATCAGCGATCACCTTCGGAAAGATTGACGGAAGAGCCGCCGCCATGGGCGTCGCCGGAGCGGACGGCGTGGGCCGCGGCCTGGGCGGCATGGGTCATGTGCTGCGAGCGGCGCATCCGCTGCGCCCAGGCGGGGGGACCGCCGGCGTTCGCGGAGTTTGCGGCAGCGGCGCCGTCACCGGCCGCGTCACCGCCGATCGAGCCTGCGGTGGATGTGCCGCCCGTCACCTCGAAGGCGGCCTTGCCGCCGGCATTGAAGCTGGAGCGCATGCTTTCGGCGGCGCGCGAGGCGGCGCGGCGCAGTGGTGAGACGGCGGCGCTGCCGCCAGCGCGGCCAACGCCGCCGAGCCCGGATGCGACCCCGGATGCACCGGACTGGCCTGCTGCGCCAAGGCTGTAGGCGGTGGACGCGCCGCCGGCGATCGCAGCACCGCCGCGAGCGGCAGCGGCGGCGCCGCCGGCCAGCGCAGCACCACCGGAGGCGGCGGCGCCGATGGCGCCAGCGCCGAGCGCGACCATGCCGCCTGCGGCGATGCCCGTGCCGACCGCTGCGCCGGCGCTGAGCTGCGGGCCGCCGGAGACCAGACCACTGGCGATACCGGGACTGAAGATGCCGAGGCCGAGCAGCGACAGGGCCGCGAGCACGATCGCCATGGCCTCGTCGATAGTGGGGGTTGCGCCGCCAAAGCCTGACGTGAATTCGGAGAACAGCGTCGAGCCGATGCCGATGATGACGGCGAGCACTAGGACCTTGATGCCGGAGGAGATGACATTACCGAGCACGCGCTCGGCCATGAACGCCGACTTGCCAAACAGACCAAACGGGATCAGCACGAAGCCGGCGAGCGTCGTCAGTTTGAATTCGACGAGCGTGACGAAGAGCTGGATGGCGAGGATGAAGAAGGCGAGCAGCACCAGCGCCCAGGCAAAGAACATGCAGGCGATCTGGATGAAGTTCTCGAAGAACGACCAGTAGCCCATGAGGCTCGAGATAGAGTCCAGCAGCGGCCGGCCAGCGTCGAGACCGGTCTGTGCGACCTTGCCGGGGCGCAGCAGATCGGCCGTGGTGAAGCTCGTCCCGCTGGCCTTCAGGCCGAGGCCGGCGAAGCTTTCGAAGATGATCCGGGCGAGGTTGTTCCAGTTGCCGATGATGTAGGCGAAGACACCGACGAACAGGGTCTTCTTCACCAGGCGGGCCATGATGTCGTCGTCGGCGCCCCAGCTCCAGAAGAGTGCAGCCAGCGTCACGTCGATGACGATCAGGGTGGTTGCGATGAAGGCGACTTCACCGCTGAGCAGCCCGAATCCGCTGTCGATGTAGCGGGTGAATACTTCGAGGAAATGGTCGATGACGCCGGTGCCGCCCATGATGTTATCTCGACTCGTTGAGCTGCGACGGCGCGATCGGCGCGGCAGGCTCCAAGGCCGGCTGATCGGTGCGGCCCGGTCGGGGAATGGCGTCGTTTCGCGGCGCTGGCGGCATGTCCGGCAGTCGCTCGGCAGGTCGTGCGCCGGGCGCGAGGAAGCGATTGCGGTTTTCGGCCCAGGCGCGCAGGCATGCCGGATCTCGCGGCCCGGCTTCGCCGAGCGCCTGGCAGCGGATCAGCTCGTCGCGCAACGGGTCGGCCGCGGTCACGGCGGCGCGGCCGGACGGCCACGCCTCGGGCGCTTCCTCTTTCCGGCTCATCTCGATCGCGGTCGCAGTGATCGCGACCGCGACGAACACGACGGCTCCAAGCCGGGCGAACATCTTGCCGTCCATCGCCGCGCCCTCAGTTGCCGTTAGGGAACATGCGGGCGTTGCCCGGCTGGTAGCCGCTGCCCGGCGTCAGGAAGCGACGGCGCTGCTCGCGACCTTGCTCGGCCGCGGCCGAGCGCTCGGCCTCGGTCAGGCTCTGCGCGCGACCGTTTGCGGCGACCACAGCCGTCAGATCGGCGAGCTGTTGTGCTTGCAGGGCGAGAAGCTGGTTGCCAGCCTGTGTCGCCTGCAGAGCGCCGGTGGCGCCCTGGCTCTGGCCGACCAGTGCTGACATCTGGGTCCGGTTCGTGTCGATGTTTCCGACGACGCCGGCCTGGACGCGCATCGCATCCTGCAAGCCGCCGACCGTGTTCTGCCAGCGCTCCCGCGCGCCGGCGACGAGCTGCTGGTCCGAGGCGGTCATCGACGCGTTGCCGTAGGTCGTGCGGAACGCCTGGTCGATGTTCTGCACATTGTAGGCGATGTTCTGCGCTTGGGTGAGGAGCTGTTGCGTCCGCTGCACGGACTGCTGAAGCTGCTGCAGTGACGAGTATGGCAAGCTCGCGAGGTTGCGCGCCTGATTGATCAGTGACTGCGCCTGGTTCTGTAGCGAGGTGATCTGGTTGTTGATCTGCTCAAGCGCGCGGGCGGCCTGAAGAACGTTCTGCGCGTAATTGGTGGGATCGTAGACGATGATGGCGTGCGCCGGCGCGGTGAGCAGCGGTGACAGCGCCAAAGGCGCCGCCAGAATGGAGAAGGCGAGCCGAGCGGCGCGTGAGCGGGAACGAACGGAACGAGTCATGGGCGTACCTCCGGATCGGTTTGGGGGATGACGTTGGTGAGGTCGGCGATGAGGTCGGCGGCCCACGCGAGCCGGTTTTCGGCGAGCCACTCGGCGAGAAAGCCGTCAGTGCCGCTGCGGGCGTGAACTTCGGCGATCAGCGCCTGGTGCTGTTTTGACGATGCGGCGCAGAGCGCCAGCGCCACGTCCGACAGGCCCAGCTCGAACAGCCGGTTGCCGCGCCGTGACTGGCAGTAATAGTCACGCTTCGGCACCGCCCGCGCGAGGATCTCGATCTGGCGATCGTTCAACCCGAAGCGGCGATAGATGGCGGTGATCTGCGGCTCGATCGCGCGCTCGTTCGGCAGCAGGATGCGGGTCTGGCAGCTTTCGATGATAGCCGGCGCGATGGCCGAGCCATCGATGTCTGAGAGCGATTGCGTGGCGAAGATGACGCTGGCGTTCTTCTTGCGCAGTGTCTTCAGCCACTCGCGGAGCTGGCCCGCGAAGCCCTCATCGTCCAGCGCCAGCCAGCCTTCATCCACGATCAGCAGCGTCGGCCGCCCGTCGAGCCGGTCCTCAATGCGGTGGAAGAGATAGGCGAGCACCGCTGCAGCGGCGCCCGTGCCGATGAGCCCTTCGGTCTCGAAGACCTGAACGTTGGCTTCGCCGAGATGCTCGGCCTCCGCGTCGAGCAGACGTCCATACGGGCCGCCGACGCAATAAGGTCGGAGCGCCTGTTTCAGGTCGTTGGATTGAAGGAGAACCGACAGACCCGTCAGAGTCCGTTCGCTGACGGGCGCGGAGGCCAGCGACGAAAGCGCCGACCAGAGATGCTCCTTGACCTCGGGCGTGACCGGAACGCTTTCGCGCCCCAGGATGGCGACCAGCCAGTCGGAGGCCCAGGCGCGCTCAGCGACATCGTCGATGCGCGCGAGCGGCTGAAGCGACACGCTGTCGTCTGCTCCCTCCGTGAGGCCGCCGCCGAGATCGTGCCAGTCGCCACGCATGGCGAGCGCGGCTGCCCGGATCGAGCCACCGAAATCGAAAGCGAAGACCTGGGATTGCGGATAGCGCCGGAACTGCAACGCCATCAGCGCCAGCAGCACCGACTTGCCGGCGCCTGTGGGGCCGACGATCAGCGTATGGCCGACATCGCCGACATGGATGGAAAGCCGGAACGGGGTCGAGCCCTCCGTTCTGCCGTAAAGCAATGGAGGTGCATCGAAGTGCTCGTCCCGTTCAGGTCCCGCCCATACCGCGGAGAGCGGGATCATGTGGGCGAGATTGAGTGTGGAGATCGGCGGCTGGCGGACATTGGCGTAGACATGGCCGGGTAGCGAGCCCAGCCAGGCGTCCACAGCGTTGATCGTCTCGGGCATCGCGGTGAAGTCGCGGCCCTGGATGACTTTCTCGACCATCCGCAGCTTCTCGGCGGCGATACGGGGATCATCGTCCCAGACGGTGATCGTCGCGGTCACATAGGCCTGGCCGGCATAGTCGGCGCCCAGCTCCTGCAACGCCATGTCGGCATCGGCCGCCTTGTTGGACGCATCGGTGTCCACGAGGGCGGAGGCCTCGTTCGTCATTACCTCCTTCAAGATGGCGGCGATCGATTTGCGCTTGGCGAACCATTGCCGCCGGATCTTGGTCAGCAGCTTGGTGGCGTCGGTCTTGTCGAGCAGGATGGCCCGCGTCGACCAGCGATAGGGAAAGGCCAGCCGGTTCAGCTCGTCGAGGATGCCGGGCGTCGTCGCCGTCGGGAAGCCGACGATGGTGAGGATGCGGACATGCGCGTCACCGAGCCGGGGCTCCAGCCCGCCGGTCAGCGGCTGATCGGCGAGCAACGCGTCCAAATACATCGGCGTTTCGGGCACGCGAACGCGATGCCGCTTGGTCGAGACGGTCGAGTGCAAATAGGTCAGCGTCTCGCCGTCATCGAGCCAGGCGCATTCCGGCATGAAGGCGTCGATAAGCTGGAGAATGCGATCGGTGCGGTCGGCGAAACCGCGCAGGATCTCATGCGCGTCGACACCGGCGTGATCGCGGCCCTCATAGAGCCAGGTCTCTGCCCGCGCGGCATCCTCGGCGGGCGGCAGATAAAGGAAGGTCAGGAAGTAGCTCGACTCGAAATGCGCGCCGGCCTCTTCGAAATCTGCCTTGCGTTCCGCGTCGACCAGGCCGGATGCGCTGTCGGCGAACATGCTGGCCGGATAGGTCGCGGCGCCATGGCGCTGCGCTTCGACGAAGATGGCCCAGCCGGAGCCGAGGCGACGGAAGGCGTTGTTGAGCCGGCCGGCGACGGCGACCAACTCGGCCGGCACGGCGCTGTCGAGGTCGGGGCCGCGGAACCTTGCGGTGCGCTGCAGGCTGCCGTCCTTGTTCAGCACGATGCCTTCGCCAACAAGTGCGACCCAGGGCAGGAAGTCGGCGAGCCGCGTATTGCGGTTGCGATATTCGGCGAGGTTCATCATCGGCGTCGCTCCTCAGACCGACAGGTGGCCGGGGATGCGCAGATGCTTGCGCACGACGTCGACGAACTGCGGATCGCGCTTGGCAGCCCAGACGGCCGCGAAATGTCCGACAGCCCAGAGGCCGAGGCCGACCAGCCAGAGGCGAAGGCCGAGGCCAAGCGCGGCCGCCAGCGTGCCGTTGAGGATGGCGAGCGAGCGCGGGGCGCCGCCGAGCAGGATATGCTCGGTCAGCGCCCGATGGACCGGGACCGAGAAGCCCGGCAGCTCGCCGCCATGGTCCGCGCCGTCGGCCATCAGACGAGCGCTCCGCCGCCGAACGAGAAGAACGACAGGAAGAAGCTGGACGCGGCGAAGGCGATCGACAGGCCGAAGACGATCTGGATCAGACGACGCGCGCCGCCCGATGTGTCGCCGAAGGCGAGCGTCAGGCCGGTGATGATGATGATCATCACCGCGATGATCTTGGCGACCGGCCCCTCGATCGATTCGAGGATCGATTGCAGGGGTGCCTCCCAGGGCATCGACGAGCCGGAGGCGTGGGCGGCCGGCGCGAGCGCCAGCGTGAGAAAACTGACGGACACCGCCGTGGCGATATGGCGGCGGATGCGCAAAGCATGCTGGATCATGACGGGTCTCCTGTGAGGGGCTGGCTTGCGGGGGTGACGCGGTAGTCGCCGTTGGGGCCGAGACCCTCGATGCGGGCGAGTTCGGCGAGCCGGCGCGAGGCGCCGCGGCCGGAGAGCACGGCGACGAGATCGATCGTTTCGGCGATCAGCGCGCGCGGGACGGTGACGACGGCTTCCTGGATGAGCTGCTCCATCCGACGCAGCGCGCCGATGGCGGTGCCGGCGTGGATCGTTCCGACGCCGCCGGGGTGGCCGGTGCCCCAGGCCTTCAACAGATCGAGCGCCTCGGCGCCGCGCACCTCTCCAATCGGGATGCGGTCGGGGCGCAGGCGAAGCGAAGAGCGAACCAGATCCGAGAGCGAGGCGACGCCGTCCTTGGTCCGCATCGCGACCAGATTTGGCGCGGCGCATTGCAGCTCGCGCGTATCCTCGATCAGCACGACGCGGTCGGAGGTCTTCGAGACCTCGGCTAGCAGCGCGTTGGTAAGCGTGGTCTTGCCTGTCGACGTCCCGCCGGCGACCAGGATGTTGCGACGGTCGGCGACGGCCTGGCGCAGCGTCTCGGCCTGACCGGCCGCCATGATCCCGGCGGCGACGTAATCGTCGAGCGTGAAGACGGCGACGGCGGGCTTGCGGATCGCGAAGGCCGGCGCGGACACCACGGGAGGCAACAGCCCCTCGAACCGCTCTCCCGTCTCGGGCAGCTCGGCCGAGACACGCGGGGCGCCGGGATGAACCTCCGCACCGACATGATGGGCGACGAGGCGGATGATCCGCTCGCCGTCCGACGGCGACAGCAGCTCACCCGTGTCGGAAAGCCCTTCAGAAAGCCGGTCGATCCAGAGCCGCCCATCGGGGTTGAGCATCACCTCGACGATCGCGGGGTCTTCCAGAAACCGGGCGATCGCCGGCCCGAGGGCCGTGCGCAGCATGCGCGCGCCGCGAAGGATCGCCTCCGATTTCTGGTGAGTGGGCGCCACGTCGTCCCCGTTCTCTTGCGGGACCGCGACATGCGGCCCTGGATCGGGGATGAGTAGAAGAGGCAGAAATCATGGCCTGACAACAACCATAATGTGGTCGTCGTACTGTGGCGTGCAAATACAGGGAAACGGCGGAATGTCGCCGAGCATTGTCGTTTCAGCTAAGGTAGTGTGGGGCCGATCACGTGACGTTTCTCTGCGGATATGGAAAACGGAGAAGCTGCTACGCAAGCCAGTAAAAATAATATCTGCAATCTTAGACAAGGAATACAGCCACAATGAAATGCGGGATTCTTGTCGTTGGTTCGCTCTTGTGGGATGCGGAGACGGTTGGGCGGGCGGATTGGCGAAATGAACGTCTCGAGCTTGAGCAACAAAGTTCGGTGACTGCGCCAATATACTACGGTCGCAAATCGAACTCCCGCGGCGGCACATTCACGATGACGTTTCGTCGGGATGGGCCGTCAGGCTTAGCCATCGTCGTGCCTTGCAAGCGCGATATCGAGAGCATCCAGGACGTGATGATCGAGGCTCGCGCACTTTGGAAAGCCGAGGCCCCAAACTCAAAATCCGGTGCAATCGCCAGCGCGTGGGGAAGCGTCGGTATTCTCTTTGGAAATAACGGAGCGCGTGATTTGTTGGCCGCCGATTGGAGCTGTTGTTTCAAAAACGCAGGTGGGAAGGAGTTTTCGGTAGTAACGGTCGATGGGCAGTTTGATATCGCTTGGCCGACAAACGCCGATGGCACGCCGGTAGAGCTGGATATCATATTGGCAACCGCGACGATTCCGGAACTCGATCAGCCTCCTGTGGAAGCGGTCGCAGACGCATGGATAAACCAGAATGGTGGCTATGAGCGCTATTTTATCGAGAACGTGCGCAATGGTATCCGAACTGCCGACGATCTCGGTATTTGGGCGCGCATCGAAAAGCAGGCGCCCACATGGCTTGCAACGGCGGACTCGTATAGCGAAGCTTTGATGCTGCTGCGCACTGAGACGGCGGAAAGCGGGGCTGGCTGATTTCGCGAGAATCCCAGCGTGCGACAATCACTTCGGCTGACCCGCAGCATCTACGTCCTCCGAGATCTCTTGCCGAAGCTTCGGTCCGTGAGCGAGTCTGCGGCCGAGCGCGGTGACGAAAGCTTCATAGCGCTCTCCGGCCTTGGAGCGCGCCGCGGCCTGGGCGGGCTCGGGGAGCGGCGGGTTCGTCCTCAGCCAGAAGCGGATGAACACGGCCAGCGTTTCGACGGCGATGCCGAGGTCGCGTTCCATGCGCGCCAGTCGGCGATCGAGCTGGTCGAGCCGCTTCGTCGTCGCAGCCTCCTGCCGTTCGGCGGCATCAGGCGACAGGAAAGAGGCGATGCCGGCTTCCGCGATCAGCGAGAGGGATTGATCGCGCCGGGCGGCGTGTGCGGCGAGCGCCTTCATGACGTCCGGTTCGAGATAGACAGATAGCCGCTGCTTCTTGGGAGGCTTTGCCATGGTTCCTCCTAAAGCTCGATACCGTCGCCGGGATCGAGCGACGCTTGGCGTGCCACCTGGCGCATGGTCTGATTCATCCGCGAGAGGCGTGCGGCGTCCTCGTCGGCGTCGTCGCGGGGATCGATCTCGAACTCGTTTTCGATGGGTAGCTTAGGCTCGACGGGTTTCGAGCGGCTCAGTTCTGGCTGGTGCCGGCGTTCGGAGTCGGTCGTATCCTCATCCTCCGATCCGCTGCCGCCCGTAGCTGTCGCCACCGCCGGCGTCACCGGAAGGGGCAGCGTGCTCCAGTCGTCCGGTCGGGCCGTTGTCGGCTTAACGAGGTCCGGCGGCGTTACGATGCGCTCCTGAAACCGGCGATCCTCATAATATCGCGCCTTCTTCGCGCGGATCGGCGGGGTGCCGGCGACCATGACGATCTCGTCGGATGGCGGGAGCTGCATGATCTCGCCTGGCGTCATCAACTGCCGGGCTGTTTCCGAGCGCGAGACCATCATGTGGCCCAGCCACGGCGACAGGCGATGACCGGCATAGTTCTTCATCGCGCGCATCTCGGTCGCGGTGCCCAGCGCGTCCGAGACCCGCTTGGCGGTCCGTTCGTCATTGGTCGCGAAGCTGACGCGGACATGGCAGTTGTCGAGGATAGAATTGTTCGGCCCATAGGCCTTCTCGATCTGGTTCAGCGACTGCGCGATGAGGAAAGCTTTGAGGCCGTAGCCCGCCATGAAGGCGAGCGCGCTCTCGAAGAAGTCGAGGCGACCCAGCGCCGGGAATTCGTCGAGCATGAGCAGCAGCCGGTGGCGATTGCTCTTCGCATTCAGATCCTCCGTGAGCCGTCGACCGATCTGATTGAGGATCAGACGGATCAGTGGCTTGGTCCGATTGATGTCCGACGGCGGTACGACTAGGTAGAGCGTCGTCGGATGTTTGCCGCCGACGATGTCGGTGATCCGCCAGTCGCAGCGGCGCGTGACCTCGGCGACGACGGGATCGCGGTAGAGGCCGAGGAACGACATGGCGGTGGACAGCACACCCGACCGCTCGTTGTCGGATTTATTCAGCAGTTCGCGGGCCGCGCTGGCGATCACCGGATGGGGGCCGGCCTCGCCGAGATGAGCCGTCCTCATCATGGCGGCCAGCGTCGAGTCTATCGGCCGCTTCGGATCGGAGAGGAAGGCGGCAACGCCCGCCAAGGTCTTGTCGGCCTCGGCGTAGAGGACGTGCAGGATCGCGCCGACCAGCAACGCGTGGCTGGTTTTTTCCCAGTGGTTCCGCTTCTCCAGCGAGCCTTCCGGGTCGACCAGGATGTCAGCGATATTCTGGACGTCGCGGACCTCCCACTCGCCACGGCGGACCCCGAGCAGGGGATTGTAGGCCGCCGATTTCGCGTTGGTCGGATCGAACAGCAGCACGCGGCCGTGCCGGGCTCGAAAGCCCGCCGTCAGCGTCCAGTTCTCCCCCTTGATGTCGTGGACGATGGCCGAGCCCGGCCAGGTCAGCAGTGACGGCACGACCAGGCCGACACCCTTGCCGGACCGGGTCGGCGCAAAGCACAGCACATGCTCGGGACCATCGTGGCGGAGATAGTCGCGCTCGAACTTTCCGAGAATGACGCCATCCGCGCCCAAGAGGCCGGCGGCACTCACTTCGCGGGCATCAGCCCATCGGGCGGAGCCGAAGGTCTCGGCGTTCTTGGCTTCGCGCGCCCGCCAGACGGACATGCCGATTGCGACGGCGATGGAAATAAAGCCGCCTGACGCGGCGATATAGGCTCCCTCGATGAAGATCGGAGGTGCATAGGCGTCGAAGAAGTACCACCACCAGAAGAAGGCGGGCGGATAGTAGATTGGCCAGCCGGCCAGTTCGAACCACGGAAGTCCGAGCTGCGGCTGGAAGCCGAGCCGATAGGCCGTCCACTGCGTCGCCGCCCAGGTCGTCATCAGCACGATCAGGAAGACAGTGAGGATTTGGCCCCAGAGGATCTTGGTCGCCGACATGGTGGGCACTCCTTTCTTGATTGGGCTACATGCCGAGGCCGCGATTGCGGCCGAAGCTCCAGTCGACGCCACCGGCGCCGCGCGACACGCCGGAGACGTGCTGACCGATCTGACGCTCGATGGACGGCGACCAGGGCACGAGCTGGAAGCCGAGGCCGTCGTCGATCATGGCGAAGCGGCCGGACGCGAGCGCAAAGCGCTGGCGATAGGTGCCGGCCACATATTCGCCCGCCGCGGCCTTCGAGAATTGCCGACCGGTCTCGGCCGCAAGCTTCTCGCCAAGCGCGTCGACCTCGCGCTGGCGCAGCGTGTCGATCAGCCCGGGGGTGAAGCTGACACCGCGCGTCTGCCGCTCGGCAAGGCCCTGAGCAACGAGGTGCTCGGCACGGCGGTCCATCGCCTGGCGAACCTCGGCGCCGAAACCGCCGCCTCCGAGTGCAACGGGATCGCGGGCGATCGCCTGCCGATCGAGCCAGGTCGCGCCGGTGGCGTTGACTTGGGCAGAGATGTCGAGATCGGAGCGGACGGCGAGCGCGACACGTCTGCGTCCCTGGGCGTCGTCGAATTTCCGCAGCTCGACGATCGAGCCCGGCGCGCTGTCACCGGCCGCGTCGAGGTCGGGCAGCTTGATGTGGTGGGTGCGTCCGTCCGTGCCATCGACCACGGCGTAGGCCGTGCCCTTCAGCTCGTCGTCGAGACCGCGATCAACCAGCCGGCCGACGACGGGATCGTCGAGGCTCTCGCCGGCCAGCACATAGCTCGCCGCGCCGCGCTCGATACCGCGTTCCGTCAGGCCACGATGAATGCGCTTGATGATGTCGCCGCGCTCGCCAAGCTCGCGCAGCGTTGCCTCGGCGTTCTCCGATACGACCCACTGACCGGGGCCGACCTGATCGGCTAGACCGAGCGTCTCCAGCTTCCGCAGCCGGCCAACTTTCATCGCGTGGAATTCGTCGGGCTGGCGGTCGGGGTGTGGCGCAAGATCGACGACGCCGGTGCGATAGCCGTCGCGGGCAAGTTGGCGGTCAAGATTGGTCCAGCGCTCGGCGTCGATCTGACGTTGGAGATTGCGGCGGATCTCGTGATCGGTGCGCGGCCCCAGCTCCTGCGTGACGAGGTCCTGCGCGCGGGCGCGCATGCCTTCCTTGATGTAGTCGCGCGAGATGACGAGGTCCTGGCCGTCGTCGGTGCGACCGCGCAGGATGATATGGACGTGCGGGTTGTCAGTGTTCCAGTGATCGACGCCAACCCAATCGAGCTTCGTGCCAAGGTCCTTCTCCATCTGTCCCATCAGGTCGCGGGCATAGGTTTTGAGGTCGGACATCTCCGTCGCGTCCTCGGGCGAGACGATGAAGCGGAAATGATGCCGGTCATCCTGGGTTCGCTCGGCGAAGGCCTTGGGATCGGCGTCCTCGGTCTCGGGACCGAACAGCCGTGCCTTCTCTCCATCCCGGGTGACGCCTTCGCGCCGCAGATAGCTGAGGTGCGCGGCGAGCGGCGCGGCACGCGCTGAGTGCCGGACGACGCGGGTCTTGATGACAGTGTTGCGCGATCGGCTGGTGAGCAGCCGGTTGGCTTGCACGGTCGCACGCTGGCCGCGCCCGAAACGCGAGCGGTTGCCCGAGCTGATCTTGCCGGAGCGCGAGACGCTGCCGCCGGCCCGCTGTGCGGCGGCGAGAGCCTGGGCGATGAAGGGTCGCGCCTGCTGAGCGCGGGTGGAGCGGATGCGGCCTGGCCGGATGCGGAAATCGTCGTCGCCGCTCATGGTCGCGGCCCCGCACATCGCGCAAACGCGCGGAAATCCTTGGCGAATTGGCGAATGCGCAGCCTGCGCCGATCAGGCGCACCTCGCGCAGATGCGCCATAAGTCCCTGAAAACACACGACCGCACCAAGCCGCACATCGCGCGCTTTTATCTCGCCATCGTGCGGTTGTGTTGCCTGCTCCTCCTCCTCGGACCGCCCATCCTCCGCCAAAGCACGCCATTCCACGAAATGCTGCGAACACCGTCATCGCGGCCCCCCATCGCCGTTTCGGGCGACAAACAGGCCTGCGGATTGCGGAGCGATGGCTATGGCATCGCGCACCGGAGTTGCAGCCGGAGCCTCATTCGAAGCGCGATCGCCGGGTGTCGGAGCAGCGGTCGCGGCGCGCTCGGACTGCACGATGAAGAGTGGCGAGCGTGTCCAGGCGTTGGGATCGACTGCCGCGACCGCGACGGGAGCAAGGGTATCCGCGCCGCTGATGATGGGCGCGAGCGTGGCGACATAGGCGCGGGTTTCGGCCGGCAATGGTCGACCAGCGAGATACTCTTCATAGCGGCCAGGACCTGCATTATAGGCTGCCAGAAACCCCGGCGAACCATAGCGGTCGTGCATCTCGCGGAGATAAGCCGCGCCTGCCAAAATGTTGTCGCGTGGATCGTAAGGATTCGCGCCGAGCCGGTGACGGGCGCGCAGGTCAGCCCATGTGGCGGGCATGACCTGCATCAGGCCCACCGCGCCGGCTGACGAGATCGCCCGCACGTCGCCAGCGCTTTCCACGCGCATGACGGCGCGTATCCAGTGCTCGGGAACGCCGAACCGTTGCGCGGCCTCGGCGATGAATGTGGCGTAGGGATCGGCGCGAGAGGGCCGCTCGGCCGACACGGTCTGCGCACTCGCATTGGCGCAGAGCGGCGCGTTGAGCAGCAGGCCGGAAAGGAGAAGGAGGACTGTGCGCCGGGCGGTGTTTGACCGCCCGGCGACAGCTTTGGGGAGCGGGACCGACATCGCTCAGTCCCGCTCGGCGCGCTTAGGTGGACGGTTCCAGTGCAAGCCCCAGGCGGACTTGTCGCCGGCCGACTGGAAGAGGTTGGCGCGGATCGGATGACCGAAGGTTGGATCGTCGATGTGCAGCGAGACGTAGTCGCCGGCCTTCTCGCCGGTGCGCTTCCAGCCCGCACCGATCTCCGCGCCGGTTTCGTTGTTCATGCTGTTGAGAACATGGACGCGGAAGTCTGGCGCGTTCTCGGCATCGGACGGTTCGGCCGGAACGATGATAATGTCTTGGTGCAATGACAGCGTCATCAGGTGGCCGATGAAGCCATCATTTTCGCGCGTGAATTGACCGATAATGGACATGGGTCGTTTCCTTCAGATTGCGGTGGACAAGGTCATGGGCGTGCCGTCACCGCGTCGGCGCGCGCCAGACGAAGCGGCCATCGCCGTCCTCGTCGGTGTAGAGGGGGGTCGCCACGCCGATGATGGAGTTGGCGGGGAGCGGGCCGAAGTAACGGCCGTCGAGGCTGTCACGGACCTGCCAGTTCATCAGGAAAAGTTCGCCGTCGGCGACGACGCGGCATCCCTGCCAGATGGGCAGTTCGCGGCCCCGGCGATCACGGTCGAGCGCATTGCCGATGGTCTGGCCATCGACGGTGATCGTGTGGCCGGTTCGGCACACACGTTGACCGGGAAGGCCCGCGACCCGCTTCAGCAGCGGCACGCCGCGCGGCAGATATCCGGCATCGGCAAGGAACGTGGCGATCGGCTCTGGCGCCGCTACGGCGACGAGGTCGGACGCTTCCAATTCGTCGCTGGCGCTGATCGCATAGAGGCCGATCGGCGTGCTGGCGGAGGCATTCCAGATCAGCTTCGGCGCGAACGAGACGATCGACAGGATGCCCATCAGCATCACCGCGAAGTACGTCGTCATGACGTATCCAAAGCGGCTCATGGCATGATCCCCCGGCGCAGGAGAAAGGCATGATGCTGCTGCGCGTCGTAGGCGCGCGGTGCTTCACCGACCGTCAGACGGTTGTGGACGTGTCGCCAGTGATCGGGCGAAACGTCGATCGCCGCGATGCCCCGTGCCTCGATGGCGTCGATGAGCTGGAGCACGCGCTCGACCTTCGGCCAGCCATCGGCGCGCAACAGGATGTCACCGCCAGGGCGCACGAATGGCAGGGTCTGGCAGGGTTCGGCGGCACTCACGGCGCGCACGATGTCGAGCCGTGACAGCGCGGTGCCGTAGTCGTTCGAGGTCCAGCGAACGAAGGCGAAGACACTGCCCGGCGCGAACGACACGACGCGTCGGCGGCGGTCGAGGATCTGTTCAGCAGTCTCGCGACCGAACCTGATCCAGAATTCGATCGTCTTCTCGATCCATGTCAGCTCGACATGGGTCAGGGCATCGGCCGCAGGCGCAGGCGGCAAGCCGCTGCGTAGCGACGGGTCGGCGACACCGATCATCGTGGCTCTCCTTCGCTGGTGGGAAATTCGCGCTCGAACAGCGCGCGCAGCATGTCGGCGACGGTCTGCCCGCGCTGGAAGGCCACGATCTTGATCCGTCCGCGCATGTCGGCGGTGACATCGATCGTCAGCCTGGCGGTGAACTCGGCTCCGGTCTCAGCGCGCGACACTGGACGGTCGGGTGATTTGACCCAGCTTTCCGGATCGACCGGGCGGGATGCGAAGCCGCGTTTCGGGGACGGCTCGCTCATGCCCCGATCCTCGTGACTTCGGCGGCAAGCGCGGCGATCTCCCGCGCTGCGGGCGACGCATCGTCCTGTTCCGCTGCAAGCCGCCCAGTCTGCACGACGTCGGCGAAAGCGATGCGCTGGCCGATGGTGGTCAGGAGCGGTGGCGGGTCGTGATCGGCAAGCGTCTCTGCTGTTTCGCGGGCGAGGATCGTGCGGGCCGCACAGCGGTTGAGCACGAAGCGCGCCTTGAGGTCCGGCCGATAGATTCGAGCTTCGCTGAGCAGCGTCAGCATCTCGGCAGACGCCCAGCCGTCGAGCGGCGACGGCTGTACCGGGATCAGCACAAGATCGGCCGCCAGCAGCGCCGAGCGCATCAGGCCGGCAACACGCGGGGGTCCATCGATGACGACATGATCGACATCGCGCGCCAGCTCCGGCGCCTCGCGGTGGAGCGTGTCGCGCGCCAGGCCGACGACACCGAACAGCCGGTCCAATCCCTCCCGGCTGCGCTGTTGTGACCAGTCCAGAGCCGAGCCTTGCGGATCGGCGTCGATCAGCGTGACGCGCTTTCCGCCGCGCGCCCATTCGCCGGCGAGATGCAGCGCCAGCGTCGTCTTGCCGACGCCGCCCTTCTGATTGAGGAACGCGACGATCATGACGGTCTCCCGGCGATCGGGAACTCGTCCACAGCGGTCGAAAAACGCGGTCGCGTTAGAAAGATTCCGTAGGAATCTAGGTTAGATAAGTTACAGGGCTCGCAAGTTGCTGATTCAGCACGAGAAATCGGCGATTTCGGTCCCCGATAGCACGAGAGTCCAGTCCCCGATGGCACGATAGTGCCGGTCCCTGATAGCACGAGATGATTCACAGCTTATCCCCAGGGCGAGTTGTCGAGCGGCGTCGGCGGCGAGGGATGCCGAGGGCGTCGGGATCGGTTGGTACGAAGGACAGGATTTCGGGGCCGCCGACGCATTGCTCGATGGCCAGGCGATAGCCGGGCAGCGGCTGGCGTCGGACAATGTCGCGCAGGTCGTAGGCGAAATGCTTGAGCGGCGAGAGGCTGCCGGACTTCGCGTGCAGATGCGGAAAATCGAAGCTCCAGCCGAACTCCTGCTTGCCGCCGTGCTTGCGCACGAGGCGGTAGAGCCAGCGCTCCAGACCACCGGTGAGATCGAAGTATTTGCGGTCGATCGTCAGCACGAGCGCGTCGTCGAGGACGGCGCCGTAAAACCAGTCGGGGAGGATCAGCTCGAGGCCAAGCGGTCGGCCCCGATGGTCGGCGCGCTCCTTCCATTCGTTGATCCAGGAGAAGCGGTGCATCCGCCGCTCGGTGGGCTGGCGGATCGAGGTCGCGACGGTGGTCGATTGAAGCCGGTCGAGCGCGGCCTTCAGCCGGTCGTAGTCGCGGAGCGACACACCGCGTCCAATGAAGTTCAGAATTTCATAGGGCGTGGTCGCCATGAGGCGAGACGGGCGCAGGCCGACGTCACGGGCTTCGACGATCTGCGATGCCGCCCAGATCAGAACGTCCGCATCCCAGATCGTCGCCATCCCGTGTTCGGGCACGGCCTCGACGCGGATCTTCACCGAGCCGGCCTTGAAGTCGATCGGCGCCAGGCGCTTCGACTTGGCAAGCGAGAAGAACGGATAGGCCATGAGGTCCTGCGCATCGCGCGGCGCGAGATCGCCGGGCAGCGCCCGGAACAGATCGAGCTGCGCACGCTCATCGTGTTGTGTGTGGCGGGACGACATGGCAGGTCGTCTCAGCGCGGCTGGCGGCCGGCGAAGCGGCGATCGGAAGGCTCCTGCCTCTTGGCTGGAAGCACCGTGCCGCGCGGATCGGAGGTCGAGCTGACGAGGCCGCGATCGGCCCAAGTCTGGAGATCCTCGATGGCGTATACGACTCGGCCGCCGAGCTTCCGGTAAGCCGGGCCGGTGCCGTAGGTGCGATGCTTCTCAAGCGTGCGCTCGGAAAGTCCGAGGAAGCGGGCTGCCTCCTGCGTGCGCAGGTAGCGCGGCGGGATGCCGGCGGTAGTTTCGGCCATTGTCGAGCCTCCGTGGTCTCATCGGGGGCCGCTGCCGTCAGGCGGCGGTTCGAGAGCACGGTGGCGTGAAGACGGTGGGTCGGACGATGTCGAAGATAGGAATCTAATTTCGACACGCCTCAGGCGATTGATGGCGGCCTATGATCGGCGGGGTCGGCGCAGGAGGGAGCGGTAACCGCCTTCCACGAGTTTCACGCCGTCACGCACGAGGCGGATCGTCGTTTCACGAACCGAGTTTCCGACCCAGGATTGCGCGTCGATCTGGTAACCGAGAAAAAGGATTTCGCCGATGGCGCGGTAGGTCTCACCCGCATAGTGCGCGTCGACCGCTCGAAGCATCGTACGCATTCGCTGGCGTCGTGGGGTGGTCAGGCGATCGTCTGGAGCGGTCTTGCGCCTCCACATCGTCGACCAAAAGCGGTCGATCGCCTGGAGCCGATCCGGCGTGATGTCGTCGAGTATGACGAGGGCGGCGAGCGGTGCGTCACCGGCTTCGCCGTGAAAAGCGATGTCGAACATCTGGCCATTGGCGGCGAGACGAATGGACTCATCGGCAGAAAGGTGAGTGGGGGAAATTGTTTCGCTGGTTACCCCTCTGCCAGCGGGCGATGCCGGTGACGGAGCGAGGAGAAGTTTGAACGGATCGGCGGTAAGGGTCCAGGAGATAACCGTGGTCAAGGCATTGAGGGCTGGGTCTGTAGCGAAAAGACAACCCCCAGTGATCAGACAGAGCCCTTGCTTTGTCTGGAGCGAGGTGGCCGGCTTGCTGTAATTCCGCGTATTCGCGGCGGTAGTCGCGGTTTCTCCGCAGAAACTCCCACGCGATATCTGGCGCACTTAGGCCGTCGATATAGTCATAGGCCGAGCCAGTTCTCCAACTTCCTTCCTCAGACATGCTTTTTCCTCTCCAGCCGCGCCTCTCTGAAGCGAGCAATGCGGAGAACACGATTCCAAGTTGTCTTAGGCTTGGGAAGTTCGAAGGTGGCGCGACGTGATGCAGGTTCTGCATCACTGGTCGATCAGTGGTAACTCGACCGGACCAGATGGCGAAAGCCGTTCTCCGTCATCCATTTCGCCCGGGCCAGGTGGCTGGTGTAGACGCGCTCAGCCCGCTGGGCCTCATTGTCTGGATCGAGGCCGAATATAACGGCGACCGCTTCTTCCCAGCACGCCCCGTCGGCCTCGGCGTCCAGCAGTCGCAGATAGGTTTTCAGGTGCTCGCGATCATACGGCGTGAGCACGGCGCTCTCAGGTGGTTCGTCTAGGAAGTCTGTCTTGGTCACACCGGTCCCCTGACGTCATTCTTATCCATTCCGGTGGCATTTGTTAACCTTGTCTTGGTTGCATCGCAGCAAAATATACGCCGGTGATGCCAAAGGCGTGCCGGGGGCACGCGGTTGGCAAGGGAGACGTTATCGCCTGTCGATTTTCCCACGAACCACCATCACTCCTTCGCCTTGGTCGGTGGTCAGGAGGAGGATGCCATGGCCCTCAAGCGTCCGACGCACCTGATCGCGTGTGGTCTCATACACCTCGAGCCCGCTTGCGGATTCGAGGCGCTTGAGCGCGGTCAGTGATACCTGGGCCTTGTCAGCGAGCGTCTCCTGATTCCATCCAAGCAACGCGCGTGCGGCCCGCGATTGTCGGGCGGTGATCATGCATGATCACCTCCCACTCAGACCGACGCGTACACCAGAACTACGACTATAATAGTCGCTCTTGAGCGGCAATGCTACCTGAGACTGCCTATACGGCTGAGGCTGACAACCATTGGGCCTCCAACTGATTCGGTCGCCCGCAGAAGCGTTTGGCCCCGCCCGGATTGTCCGGGCGGGGCGTTGCGCTGGTCTTACTCGCCGTTGCGGCGGCCGTTCGGGCGGGACCAGATGAGGCTGAAGGCTTCGCCTTCCTCGTCGTCGAAGAGGTTGGCGTAGATCGGGGCGTTGAAGCTGGGATCGTCGAGCTTCAGGCCCAGATAGGCGCGCCCCTCGTTGGAGGTCTTGGACCAGGCGGCGCCGATCTCGGCGCGGCCGACGAAGACGCGGTGGCTGGGGGCGTTCTCGCCGGTCGCGCGGGCCTCGGGGACGATGCGGACGTTCTTGGTCTGCAGGCTGAGGGTGACGATTTCGCCGGTGAACTCGTTGTTGCCGGTTTTCTTGAAGGTGCCGATGGTCGCCATGGTAGTTCTCCTTGAACTCTGTCCCGAGCCCGCACCATTGCGGCCTCGATGGCGATCGACGGGCCGGAGGCGATTGACGGCGCACCCCGCAGGGGCCTGACAGCAAAGGAGGGGCTTTCTTGGCGCGCGAGGAATGACGGCGCAGCCGGCAGGGGAAGAAAGTTTCGACGCCGCTGTTGCGGCATAGGCGATCGAGGCGCAGCCGACCTTCGGCCAGATCAGCCCATTGAAGAGGCCGTTTTGGAGCGGTCGACCTGACAGAGACGCATCACAGGAGAACGTGGCGACCACCCCGAACCGATGGACCGTGACGACGCCTGACACCGCGGTTCAAACCAGCTCCGGCAGACGCTCCGTTCCGCCGACTCCTGCCCGTCGCCCACGAGATCGGCACTCGCACCGTCGTTGGGCGCGCCGTCAGGGCATTGCCCCCAGCACCGTCACCGAGGGCATGGCGCGTCAGTTGGGTTAGCCGTCGATCCGATCAACGCGATTGCGAACGACCCTGCCGACGAGGAGCGCGACACGTAAGACATCAACCCACCGTCCTGCCGCCGCCGGCAACGATGTCAGGCGCGCGCGACGTTCTGCACGGTTGGCCCGGGCGCGGCCATGGCTGTCACCCGAATCAGCGCCGTGACGCCAACGGCGATTGCGCCGATAACGGAGAAGATGATCTGCCACGTGTCGGAGGGCATGGTGTGTTTCAAGATGCCATGCGTCGCGTGGTAGCCGGCGAGCGTAGCGGGCGCGACGAAGGCGAGTGCGATCGCGAGCCGTATCCAGAGCGGTCGGATGAAGGCGAGCAGGAACTGCCCGAGGCCGAGTGTGAGTGCGGCAGCGACAAGGCCGACGATGATCGCGCCGAGCCAACCGACGCCGGTCTGATAGGCCCATGTCCCGGCGCTGACGCCGGCGAAGAACGGGAGCGCGAAGACGGCCAATGTGAACAGCAGCCAGCAGAGAACGCCGATCGCTGCGATGCTGGAGAGGATGCCGATGAAGATCATGGTGGTGTTCTCCGTGAGATAAAGGTCTGACGGTCGCGCCACCACCACCACCACGGCGCGTTGCCAGTATAGCCGAAGAGAAGGCAGGACGGGAGCGGAAATCCCGTAGGATTCCCGCATGCGGCCGCGACGCCTTGCCCGCGGTCAGCGGGCGAAAGGATCGATCTCGTGAACGATGGCGGCGAGTTCGCCGTCATATTCGCCGGCGGGCATGACGCCCATGGTGCCGTCTCCGGCCTGGAAGATGACGATCGAGACCATGAGGGTGGTGGCGAGGCTGAAGGCGAAGGCGTGAGCTTGATTGAGGGACATCTGACCGGCTCCTGTCTTGGAGGCGGGAGACCATCTCCCGCGCGACAGGCGCCCGATGTGTCCGGCCGGATGGCCGCAATCACCGCGCAGGCAAAGCTGGAGCGGCGGCATGCTCGCATAGCCGACCCTTTACGGGTTGATGGCGTCAGGCCAGCGGCTGGACCAAGGATCAGCGCAATGGAAGCGGGAGATGGTTTTCCGCCATGACCGAAGCCATGATGGAAATGCCCGCTCAATGCTTTCGGGCCAAAGCATCGCCGCCATGCTGCCGGTCGTGATGCTGCCGACATGGACAGGTATAGTCATCCTAAGCGCAAAAGCCGAAGAGGACGCCCATGCCGAAGCTTCCCAAGAAAAGCGATTTCCCGGTGAGCCAGGTGCGGCGCTATCTGGAGCCCGGCCCGATCGTGCTGGTGTCGTCGAAGTGGCAGGGCGCGACCAACATCATGACGCTCGGCTGGCACACGATCCTGGAATTTTCGCCGTCTCTGGTCGGCCTGATGATCTCCGGCGGCAATCACAGTCACCGGATGATCCGCGAGAGCCGGGAGTGTGTGATCAATCTGCCGACGACGGCGCTGACCGATACCGTGGTCGGGATCGGCAATACGTCGGGAGCCGAAATCGACAAGTTCGCCAAGTTCGACCTCACGGCGGAAGACGCGAGCGAGATCAATGCGCCGCTCATCGGCGAATGCCATGCCAGCTTCGAATGCCGCCTTCACGACGACGCACTGGTCGACAAGTACAATTTCTTCATCCTCGAGGTGGTGAAGGCGCATGTCGCCGCGTCGCCAAAGCATCCCGAGACGCTGCACTACACCGGCGATGGCGTGTTCGTGGTGTCCGGCAAGGTCATCAGCCGCAGATCGCTGTTTCGACCCGAAATGCTGTGAGAGGCGGCGCTTACGCGCCACCTCCCTTCGGGCGGAAATCGAACAGCGGGATGCCGAGCTTCCTGGCCTTGTCGGCAAGGTTGTCCTGGATGCCGGTGCCGGGGAAGACGATGACCCCGATCGGCAGGACGTCGAGCATCTGATCGTTGCGCTTGAACGGTGCGGCCTTGGCGTGTTTCGTCCAATCGGGGGCGAAGCCGACCTGCGGCACCTTGCGGGCGTCGGCCCATTTGGCCGCGATCTTCTCGGCGCCCTTGGGCGACTTGCCATGCAGCAGCACCATGTCGGGGTGCTTGGCGTGGACCTGATCGAGCTTGGCCCAGATCAGGTGGTGATCGTTGAAGTCGAGCCCGCCGGTGAAGGCGATCTTTGGACCTGCCGGCAGCAGCACCTGATTGTCGGCCCGCTTCCTGGCGGCGAGGAAGTCCCGGCTGTCGATCATCGCCGAGGTCAGGTTGCGATGGTTGACCATCGATCCGCTGCGCGGTCGCCAGTTCGATCCGGTGTGGCGCTCATAGTGCTCGGCGGCCTGGTCGCGCATCAGCTCGAAGGCGTTGCGGCGTTCGATCATGGTCTGGCCCTCGGCCGTCAGGCGTTCCAGCTCGACGGCCTTCACTTCGCTGCCGTCCTGTTCGCGCTGGCCGCGGCGCTGTGCCTGCTCGTTGTCGTCCAGCTCGCGCTCGATCCGGTCGGTGGCTCGGTGGAAGACGTTGACCGTCGACCAGAGGAGATCGTCGAGGTCGGGTTCGAGGCGGGTGTCCTCCAGGGTGACGATCAGGGCATCGAAGATGTCGGCGATGGCGCCGGCGACATGGTCGCCCTCCGGAAGTGGTCGGGGATCGGGTTCATCCGTGAAGGGACGGTAGCCGTAAAGCTGGAGTTCGCTCAGGACATGGTCGGTGGGTGAAGAGGCGTGGTGCGGTTCGTGGTCGTCGTGCTCGCTCATGGGATGCTCCGTCGGTTCGACCGCGACCCTCGCGGCCTTCATGGCGACGAAAGCCGGCGGGCGGTTCGGACCTGCACCCGCAGCGAAGTGGAGGGCCGGAGCACAGCGGAGGATGACGAAGGCGGGCTATTTTGCTTCGCGATGGAAAGCGGCCTCTGGCCGCGCCGGAAAATAGTCCGCCGCAGGCATTGCGGGTCCGGGCCGTTTGGTGGCCGATCGCCCTCTCGAAGGCCGGGGCGCGGTTCTCTCCGACCTGGGAATCATCTGAGCGATGCCGACGACGGCGCTACCCGCCGTTTGCACCTCGCCTCGGCCTATGCCGTCAGTGCCATAAAGCGAGCGACGTCCTGGGGCGCGATCTGCACCCGGGCCGCTGCCCGGAGGCTGTCCAGACCCGCCAGGCGGAGGTCCTCGTTGAAGTCGCCCAATGTTGGAGACACCACAATCGCCTCGATCCCGGCCGCGTTCGCCCGTTCGATCAATGCCGCCATCGCCCCGTCGCCGGCCGGATCGTTGTCGCGGGCGATGTAGAGCCGTCGCAGCGTGTCGGGGAACAGGATGGCCGAGAGATGCGCCGCCGAGAGCGCCGCCGCCATCGGCATGTTGGGCAGCGCCATCCTGAGCGACAGCATCGTCTCGATCCCTTCGCCCGCCGCCATCACTTCGCCCGCTACACCGAAGCGAACGGCATGTCCGAGGAGGTCACCCATCGCCCGTCTCGGGGTGTCGATCGGGGCCTTGTCCGAGCCGTCAGGTGCGAGCCAGGTGCGGTGCGCGCCGGTCTGATGTCCGGCGAGATCGGTGACCGATGCGATCATCGCCGGCCAGGTCTCGGTCGGGGAATACTCGTCGGGCCGATAATAGCACCTGGGATGAAAACGCAGGTTTCCGGTTCCGTGCAAAGCCGTAATCGCACGGTTCCGTAGATACGTTTCCACGACAGTGCCCAAAATCGGCTGCGACATCCCGACGAGCCGCCGTGCTGCTTCCGGCGATCCGATCGGCGCTGGTGCTTTGCGTTCGCCATCATGCCAGCGGTCCGGTTCGGGATGCGGCATCGACAGGAAGGTCCGTGCCTCGTCGGCGACGTCCTTGAAGTCGACCAGGCCGCAGCTCTCGCGAATGACGTCGAGCAGATCGCCATGCTCGCCGGTGGCGGCGTCGGTCCATTTACCAGCCGCACCCTTGCCGGTTTCGCCGCCCTTCAGCCGCACGAACATCGAGCGGCCCGGCGTGTTGCGGACATCGCCGACCAGCCAATAGCGCCCCTCGCGATGGCCGGTGGAAAGATAGTGGCGGCACACCGCCTCGGCCTGTCGGCCGAGACGGATCGCCAGTTCGGAAGCGTCGTGCCGCGCCATCACGCCGCCTCCCGTTCGCCGATGCGCTCGACGGGATAGCGCTCCAGCACGTTGGCCAGGATCGCAGCGCCGGTCGTATCGGTCGGCACGAACATCCGCAGCTTCCACGAGATGATCTCGTGAAACAGGCCATAGGCCCGCAGGCGATCGCGCATGGCGTCGGTGAACCCCGACAGCTCGATGCGGTTGGCGCCCATGACCCGGACGCGGCGAAGCTGAAGACCCTCGGTCAGATCAAGGATGGTCTTGCCGTCCATCAGCGCCACGAAGGCGTCGTCGGGCGTCAGCGTTGACGTGCCGGCCGCGAGCGCGCCGGCCACCCATGCGGGGGAGACGCGGCGGCCGACGATGCGCTCGCCGTCGTCTGTCTGGAGTCGATAAACCCGAGTCGATTCGTTCGGAAGCCGCTTCCAGATCGGCAGCAATAGCCCGCTGACGACATGGATGGTGCTATCGGCATACTCCGGCACCTCGGCGGCCTCGGCATCCCATGCCGCTGTGAAGGCGATCCGCTCCGCCTGCACCCAATGGGTCTCGTCCATCACCTTGATGGGAATGTTGTGCGCCTCCATCGGCCGGATCAGCCGCACGCGCCGTTCGATCTCGCCATCGTCCAGCATGATGCTGGTGGTTGGTATCTGCACGGCGGCGCGGCCCGAACGCTCGTTGACCAGCAGCTTCGCGCCCGGGTCATCGAGATGGTCGAGCGCCTCGGCCAGCGTCACGGGACGGTTTCGCTGGCGCTGGGTGATGGTCAGCAGACGAGCTTCGGCGCCGGTGCCGGGATGAACGTGGATCGTCCGGCGATCGGTGACGACAAAGCTCTCGGCCTGCAACGTCTCCAGCCCGGCATCGTAGCTCCCCGACGCGATGGCGCCCTCGATCTTGGCGTTCAGCAGCCGCTCGAATGCGGTGAACAGGATGCCCTGAAGATCGATGGTCAGCGCCAGCAACCTGTTCAAGAAGGTGGTGATCGGCGGAAGTTCATCTTTGATGCCGGTGGAATCCATCAGCGAGAGGCCGGTGGCGTCCTCGAACGTCTGGAGCGAACAACCCTCGACCTTGCCGCGCACCAGCAACAGGTAGAGCTGCCGCAGCGCGTCGCGGGCGTAGTAGCTCTCCAGATTGTCCTCGGGCCGGAACAGGCCTTGACCGCCCGTCTGGCGCTGGCCGCGCGTGATCGCGCCTAGCGTGTCGAGGCGGCGAGCGATGGTCGAGAGAAAGCGCTTTTCCGCCTTCACGTCCGTCGAGATCGGCCGGAACAGCGGTGGCTGCGCCTGGTTGGTCCGGTTGGTGCGGCCCAGGCCCTGAATGGCGGCGTCGGCCTTCCAGCCCGGCTCCAGCAGATAGTGGACGCGCAGGCGCTGGTTCCGCGCCGACAGATCGGCGTGGTAGCTGCGCCCGGTGCCGCCGGCGTCGGAGAAGATCAGAATGCGTTTCTGATCATCCATGAACGCCTGCGTCTCGGCCAGATTGGCCGAGGCGGCGCGGTTCTCCACGGCGAGGCGGTCGATGCCGCCGGGGCTGGTCATGGAGTCGGCACCCGACTTGCGGACGATGCGGCGCGAACGTCCCGTCACCTCTGCTACGACATCGGTGCCGAAGCGCTGGACGATCTGGTCGAGCGCGCCGGGGACGGGTGGCAGCGAAGCGAGCCTCTCGATCAAACGGTTACGACGGGCAACAGCGTCGCGGCTTTCGACCGGCTGGCCGTCGCGAAACACCGGCCGCGACGACAGGTTGCCCTCGCTGTCGGTGAACGGCTCATAAAGCTGCACCGGGAAGGAATGGGCGAGGTAATCCAGGACATACTCGCGCGGGGTGATGTCCACCCGGACGTCATTCCATTCCTCGGTGGGGATCTCCGCGAGACGGCGCTCCATCAGGGCTTCGCCGGTCGACACGATCTGGATCACGGCGGCATGGCCGTCGACTAGGTCCTGCTCGATCGAGCGGATCAGGGTGGGCGTCTTCATCGAGGTCAGCAGATGGCCGAAGAAGCGCTGCTTGGCGGATTCGAAGGCCGAGCGGGCGGCGGATTTGGCCTGGCGGTTCAACGTGCCGCCGTCGCCAGTGATGTTGGCGGCCTGTATGGCGGCGTCGAGATTGTTATGAATGACGGCGAAGGCGCCGGCATAGGCGTCGTAGATGCCGGTCTGCTCGGGGGTGAGCTGGTGCTCGACCAGTTCGTATTCGACGCCGTCATAGGACAGTGAGCGGGCCGTGTAGAGACCGAGCGAGCGCAGGTCGCGGGCCAGCACTTCCATCGCCGCGACGCCGCCATCCTCGATCGCCTCGACGAATTCGGCGCGGGTAGAGAACGGGAAGTCCTCGCCGCCCCAGAGACCGAGGCGCTGGGCATAGGCGAGATTGTGGACGGTGGTCGCGCCGGTCGCCGAGACATAGACGACGCGCGCATTCGGCAGGGCGTGCTGGAGCCGGAGGCCCGCACGGCCCTGCTGCGAGGCGGCGACGTCGCCGCGTTCGCCTTTTCCACCAGCGGCGTTCTGCATGGCGTGGCTCTCGTCGAAAATGATCACTCCATCGAAGTCGGAGCCCAACCATTCGACGATCTGCTTGACGCGGGAAAGCTTCTCGCCCCGGTCGTCGGACCGTAGCGTGGCATAGGTGGTGAATAGGACGGCTTCCGAGAGCGTGATGTCCTTGCCCTGCGGGAAACGCGACAGCGGCGTGACCAGCAGCCGCTCCATGCCGAGGGCCGACCAGTCACGCTGCGCGTCCTCCAGCAGCTTGTCGGATTTCGAGATCCACACCGCCTTGCGGCGGCCCTGCATCCAGTTGTCGAGGATGATGCCGGCCGACTGGCGGCCCTTGCCGGCGCCGGTCCCGTCGCCGAGCATGAAGCCACGGCGGAAGCGCACAGCGTTCGGCGCATCGTCGGGAGCGGCCGAGACGACATCGAAGGTCTCGTCGAGCGTCCATGATCCCGCGAGGAAGTCGGCATGCGCCTCGCCGGCGTAGATGACGGTTTCGAGCTGGGCGTCGGAGAGAAGGCCATCCGAGACGATGTTGGCGGGCAGTCGGGGCCGGTAGCTGGGCTTCGGCGGCGCGACCGAGGCCATCGCCACGGATTGCACCAGTTTGGTGGGATGGGCCTGCGCACCGGGAATACGGATCGCCTGCAATCCGTATTCTTCATAGATCGCGTCGGTGATCCGGCCGTCTTCGGCGGGTGTCCAGTCCACGGTCTCATAGACGAGTTCGACGCCTTCGGGCTCGATGGACGCGGGCGTGGCGGGATGCGCGGCAGTGGTGCGAGCGAGGTATCCGCGAACGGTGCGGGGCGTCGCGGCGGACGCCGAAGTCGCCACTGGCGGGAGGGCAGCAGTCGGACGCGGCGGAACCTGCGTCTCGATCCAGCCGAGCAGCGTGCCGAGGTCGGGCGCGATGCCGGGCGAAGGGGTAAACGCTGAACGATCGTCGGCCGGCAGCTTGTCGATGACCGTCAGCCGCGTGTCGATGGTCGTGCCGTGCTTGGCATAGACCGAGCCGTCCACGGCCGCGGTGAAGACGACGCGGCCACGCTCCTGAAGCCGGACGAAGGCCGCTGCCCAAGCCGGATGGTCGGGGCTGAAGTTGGCGCCGGTGATCGCCACCAGCCGCCCCCCATCGGCGAGCCGGGCCAGCGCCGAGGCGACATGGCGATAGGCGGTGTCGGCCACGCGGCCGGAGATGTTCGCCATCGCGGAGAACGGCGGATTCATCAGCACGACGGACGGGACGGCCCCCTGTCCGAGATGATCGTCGATCTGGGCGGCGTCGAAGCGCGTGACGGCAACGGCCGGAAACAGCGCAGCGAGTAGATCGGCGCGGGTTTCGGCCAGTTCGTTGAGGAGGAGCGTTCCGCCTGATATCTCGGCCAGGATGGCGAGCAGGCCGGTGCCAGCCGACGGCTCCAGCACGATGTCGCCAGCAGCAATGGCGGCGGCCGCCACTGCGGCGAGACCGAGCGGCGCCGGCGTCGAGAACTGCTGGAGCGCCTGCGATTCTTCCGAGCGTCGCGTATGCGTCGGCAGGAGCCCGGCGATCTTTGCAAGAGCGGACTGACGTGCAGCCGGAGACGCGGTCTTACGGAAAAGCGCCTTTCCGTATTTGCGCAGGAAGAGGACTGTCGCGACCTCGCATGCCTCATAGGCCGCCTTCCAGTCCCAGGCGCCGCTGGTGTCGGATGCGCCGAAGGCTGCTTCCATCGCTGCACGGAGGATCGCAGCGTCGATGCGCTGGCCGCGTTCGAGATGATCGAGAAGCTGTAGCGCCACCGCGAGGATTGCGGACGCACGGGTGACGGGCGCGGCCGGAAGGGCCACGGGAGACAGAATGTTCATGGGGGAACCTCGGGAGAGCGGAAAGGACAAGCCCGGCGGCGCTCTCTCTCGACCGCCCGGACTCGACCCGTCCCGGCCGTCCTCTTCCTCTGATCCGCCGACATAAAAAACGCCCGACCGTGAGGCCGGGCGCTAAGAGAGAGGGCAAGTTTCAGTCGATCGCCTGGAAGATCTCGGCGGATTCCGGATGGTCTGCGGCGTAGTCGTAGAGGCGGCCATATCCTTCCGACATCGCGTCGACCGGGTACTTGAAGGAGAGATGGGAGAAGGCGAACAGCGTCGTGATGATGCCGGCGGCGTCGGCCGTTACCTCGCCCTCATAGCCGTTGGTGTCGCAGACGATCTGAAAGCGGGGCTTCGAGGTCGGCGCGAGGTATAGCGGCCTGCCGTCGCGCTCATAGAAGTCCCAAAGGCCGCCACGATAGTCGAGCGGGCTCAGGCGCTCCATCAGGTGATAGACGGTCATCTCCGCCACCAGGACATGCTGGCGGCCGAAGAGCAGCGGCAGGAAGTCCATCCGGCGGGCCTCCGGTACGAGGGCGACGGCGCGCGCCGAGGAAGCGTCAGTGCTGTTTGTAGTGTCGGGCATGGGGATTTCTCCAAAGAGCGGGATCGGAAGACCCGGACAGCGCTCTCTCTCGACCGGACCGGCTCGAACCCGTCCCGGCCGCCCTCTCACTCTGGCGCGCGGCATGACCGGCTGATCGCGCGGCCTTCCGAGGTGGACCGCGCGGCGTTACACTCCTTCATCCAGCATATGGCGGACGGCGACCCGGGCAATCGGGGACGCATGTCCGCCCGACCGAGCGAGGCCCCGAAGGGAGACGGTGATGAAGGGAAGTGTGATCGGCATGGTGGCCGGAGGATGCCTCGTGGTCGGCTTTGGGGCGGGGTTCGCGCTCCGCCCGGTGATCGCGCCCGGCGGCGCATCGGCGGCCGCAGTTGCGGGCGTGGCGCAGCCAACAGAAGAAGAGGCCATCGCAGCCGTCCGCCGCCATCGTCTCTTCACGGGGACGTCGCTCGCCAATGCGACGCTCAAGCTCGGTGATTGTTCGCCGAGCGGTGTCGGACCCGGCGTGACGTGCATGACGCAGCTCACGATGGATACGACCCGGGCGAACGCCACGCCCCAGAACCGTCCGGTCGGCTTCGCGCGCGTCAACGGGCAATGGGAAGTGGCCGTCTGGTAGAAATCAGGCAGCCATTTCGCCGCCCGTGTCGGGCGGAAGGTACGCGTCATAGGGATTGCCGTCCGCCAGGTGGCCGAACGGCGTGAACATATAGTCGCCACCGTCACGACCGACCGCACAGATGACATAGCGCGGTTCGCCGGTTGCGGCGTCGGTGCATTCCATCAGCGCCAGGTCGCCGCTTTCCGCGGCGCGCAGCAGGGTCTGGAAGTTGGCGTGCGCGTGATCGGGAATCATCGCACACCTCCCTCAGCGAGCCAGCGGCTGGTGCTCATCCATTCGATCGTGCGGCCGGTGGAAAGATCGAGCAGATGGGCGCCGCCGGAGAAACCGTCGACGACAGGGTCCGACGCGATGCCGGCCCACTGAAACCCCCAGGTGCCGGTGAGCGCGAATGTTTCGGCGCAGCGCGTGACGAAGGTAATCAGCAATTGCGGATCGGCCGTGCCGGGATCGCGAAGCCAGAGGCGCGTCGCGCCATACTCGGGCGTTAGCGAAAGCCGGAACGGCTCGGCGGGCGGGTCCTCGCGACCGTTCTCGGCCATCAGCGCGGTGTAGATGTCGAAGGCCCGCACGACATTGGCGACTGAGCCGACGTCGAGCAGGCAGGAGAAGCGGGTGAGAAAATCGGTCATGTCGGGCTCCTGAAACGAAAAGAGCCCGGCGCTGGGCCGGGCTCGTGTGGGTCGGGATCGTGGCTAGGAGGGCTAGTAGCCGAACTGCCAGGACGGCCAGGATTGGCCGTCGTCGGCGGCCGCCACGGCCTGGGTGAGGTATTCGGGGTCGCCGTCGACCACGGTGGGGTCGCGGACAGGCGTCTCGTCGATGACGGTCACTCGGGAAACGAGGCCATCCTCGACCTCGACGTGGACCGGCACGAGATACTGGAATACGACGCGCCGGATCGACGCGGGGCTGAATTGCACCATGCGAACGCTCCTTCGATTTGGGGGAGAGGAGCGGAGCGGCCGAAGCCGCCCCGCGAGCCACTCATTCGGCGGCTACGAGGTGACGTTCGTCATCCTCGCCATCAGCCGGCGATTCAGAGCCATCGTCGGTGCTGAGGAAGTCAGGCAACTCGGCCCCGTCGGCTTCTCCACCGCCGTCCACTTCCGATGCCGGATCGCCATCAACGCCGGCAAGTCGAAGCGGCTCGGGCAGCCAGCCACTATCGGCCAACAGACGCTCAGCCTCCTTGGCCATGTCGCCCTTTTTCAGATGCCCGATAAGCTCGGCGGCTCGCTCGCCGGCGCCTTCGCGGACGGCTTCGAGGATGCGGGGCTTGGTGACACGGTTGAGGTAGTTGCCGAAGGTCGGGCGCCAGCCGGCTTCGACGATGTCGAGCCCGGTCGCCCGCGTCAGCCGGTCGGCCTGCGCGAGCCTCATGTCGAGCGTGTGCTGCGACACGCCACCAGCGCTGTGCGGGTTCGGCCGCTCGTAGAGCGCGTTAACGCCATAGCTGACGCAATGCGCCAGCAGAGCCATGCGGCTGGCATCGTCGAGCCCGGCCAGCCAATCCCAAAGGGCTTCATCGTCCTTCGGGATGTCGCTGGCCCAGGCGTCGTGACGCTCCTGCACGGCCCGCGCGGAGGGGCTGTCCTTCAGCGCCTCGTCCTGAACGGGGAAGAAGATGTGCTTCACCCCGGCCTCCATGGCGCCCGTGTACATGCGGGTCATGAAGGTGTCAGAGACGAGCTTATGGAGAAGCGCCGTCATGGCGATGTGCGGGTTTTCAGCCACTGCGTTGCGCAGCGCTAGGGTGCGGTAGGCGGTCAACTCGACAACGAGGCGTTCGGGCAACGGCTTGATGCTGTCGTCCTCATCGTCCTCCTCCGGTTCGACAGGCCGGCCGCCGATAGTGATGACAGCGCGTTGCACCGAGGGGCTCGCGGTGCCAGCGGATTCGGTATCGGTCTCCGATCCTTCCTCACCATCGGTCCGGACCTGAGGCACATCCTCGGGCCGGACGAAGCCGCGATCGACCGAAAGCGATCCGTCGGCGTCGATGCTGACAAAGACGCCGGCGATGGCGATGTCGGCCGGGTCGAATTGCTCGGGGCGATCGTCGAACGCGGCCAGAGCCGTCTCGATCTCGCCCAGGCGCTCGTCGACCTCGTCGGGCAGTTCGTCGGCGTCCTGATATTCCGCCTCGAGCCTGGCCTGCTCGGCGGTGAGCGCCTCGATGGTCGCCTGTTCCTCGGCCGACAGATCGATCGGCGCGCCGGAGACCTCATGCAGGCCGCGTACCGCGTCGTAGGGGAAGCTGACCGCGACCTCGATCCACTTCCAGCCTTCGGCGGCGATCGCGTCGGCCTCGGCCTTCAGCTTCTCGGCGACAAGTCGATCGAGAAGCCCGACGTCCTGCAGCCAACCGCCATCATCGGCCTGGAAGAGGTCGCGCATGACGATGCCGCCAGCCGCCTCGTAGGCTTCGATGCCAAGGAAGGCGGCACGCTTGTCGGAGGCGCGCACCGTGGTCTCGGTCAGCATGCGCCGGATCTGATAGGGCTCCTTCGACCAGGCGTCCTTGATCGCGTCCCAGACCTGGGTCTGACGCTCGTGGTCTTCGGAGACGGTGAAGGCCATGAGCTGCTCCAACGTCATGCCATCGTCGGCATAGACCTCGTGCAGGACGGGCGAGACGGTTGCGAGGCGCAGCCGCTGCTTGACCACGTTGACGGGCACGAAGAATGCAGCGGCGATCTCCTCCTCGGTCATGCCCTTGGTCAGCATGTCGTGGAAGGCGCGGAACTGATCGAGCGGATGGAGCGGCGCGCGCTCAATATTCTCGGCGAGCGAAACTTCCTCGGGAAGGATTGCGCCGTCGCGATCACGGACCACGCAGGGCACGGGCGCGATCTTGGCGAGACGCTTCTGCTTCACCAGCAGTTCGAGCGCTCGGAAGCGGCGGCCGCCGGCCGGCACCTCGAACATGCCGGTCTCAACGCCTTCGGCGTCAACGACGGGGAAGACGCTGAGACTCTGGATCAGGCCGCGCCGGGCGATCGAGGCCGCGAGGTCCTCGATCGAGACGCCGGCCTTGACGCGCCGGACGTTGGACTGGCTGAGCACCAGCTTGTTGAAGGGGATGTCGCGCGAGGACGACAGGATGATCTTCTGAACGGCAGTAGCCATCGGGATTTACTCCGCGACGGGCGGCCGAGAGACTCTCTCTCAACCTCCAACCCGTCACGAAGCGAAGCGCCGCCCTCTTCCTCTAAAGGGGGCAACGCCACGGACCGGCAAACCTGGAAGGCACGGAAGCGCAAAGCCGGAGACGCGGAAAACCGCATCCCCGGCTTTGCGGAAATCAGGCGGCTCGATCGAGCAGCTTCTTGGCCTTGCCCTCCATGTCGAGGCGGGCGTCCTGATGGGGCTTGTCGCGCGCGACGGCGGTGATGCCCTGCACGAAGTCGAAGATGCTCTCGGGCGGGCGGCCTTCCTCAGCCAGCACCCTGTCGATGATCTTGCCGGTCTCGGCCTTGGAGAAGCCGCGCCGACGCAGGAAGTCAGTGCGGTCTTCGTCGGTTCTGGCGACGATCCGCTCGCGGGCGGCCTTGATGCCGTTGACGAACGGCAGCGGCGAGGAGTTGGCGAAGTTCAGCAGCGCCGGGGCCGCCTCGTGCGCGAAGCGATTGGCGGCGTATTTGGAGTGGCGGATGGTGATTTCCTCGAAATCCTCCACGCCCCACAAATTCCGATTCTGGCAGACCGCGCGCAGATAGAAGCTCGCCATGCCAAGCGTCTTGGCGCCGACCTCGGAATTCCAGCAGTAGAAGCCGCGGAAATAGAGATCGGGAGAACCGTCAGGCAGCCGGCCGGCTTCGATGGGGTTCAGGTCATCGACGAGGAACAGGAAGACGTCGCGGTCCGAGGCGTAGAGCGTCGTGGTGTCCCTGGTGATGTCGACGCGCGGATTGTAGATGCCGGTCGACCAGTCGAGCACGCCCGGGACCTTCCAGCGGGTGTCGCCCGTGCCGTTGCCGGCGATGCGCTGCACCGCCTCGACCAGTTCGTGGTCGAAGATGCGGCCATAATCCGGGCCTGTGACGGCGCGCAACTCGACGCGGCCAGTGTCGGTTTCGAACGTCTTGATCTGCTCGGCCCGATTGGAGGTCAGGCCGTATTGCAGGTTGATGGCGGCAAGTGCGGCCGGGAGCTGCCTGAGATAGGCGGCGGGAGCGCCGACCAGGCTGGCGAGTTGTCCGAAGGACCAGTGTGTCGGCGCGATTGCCGCATCCGTGCCCGGCAGGATGAGGGCCAACCGCTCGGAATCGGTGCGGTTCGCCTCGACATGGATGAGCGCGCTCTCCACCACCCGCGTCCGGCTGCGTTCGGTGCGGTCGCGGACCGTGTGGGCCAACTCGGACAAGGAGAGGTAGCGCTCGTCGGCCGGACGCGAGAACCACTCTGACGAGACGCGGCCGACCCGCTCGCCACGGCCGACATCGACCTTGTAACCGCCGCTGGTGTCACGGCGCGCATCAAGGACCTGCATATTCATGGGACCAATCTCCATGACGGGCGTCAGAGACCTCTTCTCCAACCTTCAACCCGTCACCGGAAACAAGTCCACTCTCTCACTCTCAGCGGGGCGTTGCGGGGCAGCCGCCCCGCAGAAGGGGTCGGTCGAGACCAAAGGCTCGGACGCAGGGGAAGGCTTTCCCCTCCCGGTGCGGATGTACAAGGTGACCCGATGAGCAATCTTCGCTGTTGGCTCAGGGGTCCGTTTGAGGCGAACGCGTTTCGTAGAGCGGCAGCCTCTTCTACCTGGCACCTTTCCTCGCCATGCGAAAAATGATACAAATCCTCGGACAGTAAGTCCTATGTTCCGAGTTTCCGTATCGTGCCATCATCCATGTCCCAACGCCAGATTGCCCATACCGTGCTGACGGCGCGCGGCATTTCGCGCCTGGCAGAGCTGCGCGAGGCGGGCGTAACAGCCGCCACCATGAGCCGCATGGAACGCGACGGCGAGGTGCTTCGGCTCGCGCGAGGACTTTATCAACTTTCTGATGCACCCCTCGACGTTCACCACAGTCTGGCAGAGGCCGCCAAACGGGTTCCCAAGGGCGTCGTTTGCCTCGTTTCGGCCCTGGCTTTTCATGGTCTGACGGATCAGCTCCCGAGGCAGGTTTGGCTCGCCGTGGGGCAGAAGGACTGGTCCCCGAAACCCGAAGGCACGCCCATTCGGCTGGTACGTTTCACAGATCGTCTGCTGACGGAGGGTGTTGAAAACCATCCTGTCGAGGGGGTAACCGTGAAGGTCTTCGGCGTCGCAAAGACGATCGCCGATTGCTTCCGGTATCGGAACAAGATTGGCCTGTCCGTGGCAATCGAAGGCCTTCAGGAAGCGCTGCGCCAGCGCAAGACGACGCCGGGCGAGATCGCTAGGCAGGCTGAGCGAGGAACGGTCGCCACGGTCATTCGGCCCTATCTCGAGGCGCTGACCGCCAATGGCTAAAGAGATAAAGAATATCGGCGCCTCGGTTCGCGCCCGCCTGCTGCAGGTCTCCAAAACGAGCGGCCAGACCTTCGATCTTGTCCTGACCCGCTTCGCCCTGGAGCGGCTGCTCTTCCGGCTCAGCCAGTCACGCCACGCCGACCGCTTCGTGCTGAAGGGCGCGATGCTGATGATGAGTTGGTTCGATGACCCACACCGCGGCACGCGCGACCTTGATCTGCTGGGCTTTGGCGATCCGAGCGCGGAGCCGATGCTTGCGACGTTCCGCGAAATCCTGACTCAGGACGCTGCCGACGGCGTGGAATTCGACATCGACGCCCTTCGCGTCGACCGCATTCGTGAGGAACTAGAGTATGGCGGGCTGCGGCTGAGGACGACGGCCTCGATCAGCGGCGCCCGGATCAGTCTGACGATCGACATCGGCTTTGGCGATGCGCTGGAGCCTGCTGCCGAAGAGCTGGACTATCTCTCAATGCTGGACTTTCCCATGCCCCGGCTGCGTGGCTACGCGCGAGAAACCGTCATTGCCGAGAAATTCCAGGCGATGGTGGCCCTGGGGCGGGCTAATACCCGGATGAAGGATTTCTACGACATCTGGATTCTCAGCCGGTCCTTCAACTTCGACGACGACAGATTGCCAAGAGCGATCGCCGCCACTTTTGCGCGGCGCGAGACGGCGATACCTCAAGACCTGCCGGATGCGCTGACGTCGGCTTTCGCCGAGGACGCGCAAAAGCAGCGACAATGGCGCGCTTTCGTCGAGGGAGTAGCCCACGATCCGGGTGATCTCGCGAATGTCATGAAGGACATTGCCGCATTCCTCATGCCTCGCGCGACGTTGGCGCTGAGCTTGGGTCAATGAGCGGTTGATCTCTTCGGTCGGTATTTGGGAAGTTTCACGATCACCGGATATCGGCCCCATCGGCACATCCCAAGGCGATGAAACCTCACATCGTGGAAGCAGCGCTCATATCGAGGCTGGCGTTTGGCCGATACGGCCTGCTGCGACGCCAATTGACAGCCACTGGTCTTGTTTGGGCTATTCAACCAAAACTCGCTTGGAACGTCGTCGCAGTCAGCGAAACGTGGGCATCCAGTGGAGGGTATAATTCGAACGCTTTTGGCTCGCGAGAAAAGTTCCAGAGGCGGAAAAGGCACCACTCAGATCGCCTCTGCTCGGCCACCGCCAGTTCGTTCCGCGTTATCTCAAAGGGGGTGCGTTCCCAGCCGTTGGTAGTTTTGACCTCGATTAGGCGTGATCGGCCATTGGGAGTGAAACTTGCGACATCGTATCCGAGTCCATCCCCATCTTCGTTCGCCACCCAACGTATCTTTCTGGCAAGGTCGGCACGGCCTGCGCCGATCAATGCCGCGTGTTCGTGTTCCAAGACACGTTCTTCGCCAGCTCGCCCCAGGACACGATTGCGCTCGTCTCTCGCCGCAACGTCGAACTTTCGAGCGATGTGGAGCGTCTGCTCCAGTTCTTGCGGCGGAGGCTGATTCGAATGTGTCGGCGGAGGTCCGATCCAAATGGACGAAGGCTCCCTCAGTGCAGATTTTGTCGACATATTCGGCTTCCGGGCCAGCCAATGCGGGTTTCGCGCAAGCCAGCGCGCCACCGCATCGACCAAAGATGCCTGGAAATGGAAAGCGGGCTTGTAGCCCGGAATCCAATCCTCGCCCAAGCCCTTGAGTACAGCGCTGATATTTTGATGCTTGAACTCGACGGACTTTCGAGAACGATCGATTTTCTCTAGCATTCGTCGATTATGATCAGACTTGCTATAAGGGCGCCCTGCGACGTCATCAGCAAGCATCGTGAAATAGTCCACGACGATCAGGTCATTCTCTTCGTCTGTCCAAGGCCCGGTCGACATTCTGCAAATGCTAGAGGCAAGAGGGCCGTCTGTCAGGCGCTTTCCGCGTATATCCACGTCTATCGTGGCTACGCAGGACATGCGGTCCACTCGATGGGCGGCTGCATGCGGAGGACGCCCCAAAAGTGCGAACGGAATTACCGGTTTGTCGTCGTTTCCATCTCAATGGCATTGAGTGCGAGGCGAAGGTTTTCATACATCCATCCCGCCTTCTTGTCGGAAGTCATCAGGCCCTCGTAATATGTCCCGTACACAGCAAAGCTTAGGTCGATGAGATCGTTTCTCGCTCGATCAAGCCGCTTTTGAGCCTGATTTCCATTCCTGATCCACCAGAGAAGGTAGATGACGAGCGCAAGCGCATAACGGTAGAGATAGGTGTGAGTTTTATTTTCGGCGAACCCTGACGGAGTGGAACGACGCTCTCCTCCATCTGACAATGTCTCCCATATCTGGTCGGCAGCTCCGAAAATCGAAGAAAACATTTCCGGAGTATATCGTGAGTTCTGCCTAATGATACGGAGGTGCTGGGGCTTGAACATTTGCTCGGACATCTCTGGCAGAGAGGCCATTATATCTTGAGCGCCTTCGAGCATGCCAGGAAGAAAATTCACAGCGCCATCCCACATTCGATCCAACTGATCAAGAATCTCTGGCGCGTTTCGACCAGGTCCATTCAGGATGTCGACCATTTCTCGAATGCTCCCTGCCGCATCCTCATACTGCATCAGGGACGGCATCATTGGCGTTCGGGAATCGATTTCCGCGATCTCCCGTCCTGACTTCAAAACAATGACCTGTTCAGGAAAATCACCAATCACGGATAGGGCCGAAGCAACCGCTTCGATTGATCTCTGCTTGTAAATTTCAAACCAAGCGAAATCGGGTAGAACCGCAAAATTGGTAGATGAGGTATTGAGAAAGTACCTAAGATGTTCCGATTGCAGCATGTTGCTATCGATGATCAGACGCTGAATCACGGCAATAGTTCCGGTGCTGAATTAACTAGGTAGATCTAATCACTTTTGTTTCGATCAATGCAAACATATGATCACGCAAATTGGTTGGGGTTGAGCCGCCGGTGAGCAGAACACCTGCCTCCATATTCTTTTCTAGTGCGTGTCCTGTCAGATTGGCACTCGTCAAGAATGCAATGGCTCCGTCCGCGACGGCCACCTTCGCGTGAACCCGACCATTGGTGAATGGGTGCGGGCGATCGGTCCAGACGTATAACCGGGCCAAGGGAACGGCATTTCTCATCGTCGCCACCGGATCGACGAGCAAACTGCCACCCTGGGTCAAGGAGGCCTCGACGAGAATACGGGTATCGACGCCTCGATCAATGGCGTCGTTGAGCGCTGTTATGACCGAAGGCACGTCGTACGCGACGAAACTTACGACGAAAAGCTCTTGTTTCGCCTGTCTGATGAGATCCAAGAGCACCTGTTCGGTACGACGGGTCGCGACGAACGGCGTCGTCGGCCCAGTCCACACGAGCTCAACGCTATGGTCTCGCTGCGTCTGCTGCCTGGTATGAGCCGCTCCCAACAGCATTCCCGCCACGACATCACCAGGCAAAGCGGTGTCCCGCCAAGCAGTCATAAGCGCGGCCAAGGCGGCTCGACCCGCTGGTGTGCCAACGACCTCCTGGAGGTTTTGCCCCCGGTCGGAAGGTAAGAGGCCACGTAGTCGTGACGCTATTGCTTCGATCTTCGATGGCGACACCAAGGCCACGAATTTCGCGACCGCATCCAAGAGCGGTCCCATCATGAGCTCCGGAAAAATGCCGCGTTCGGGTTTTCAAGCGTGGGGACCACCAGCGCACGATCCAAATGCCTATTGCCCCTTTCGCAAGACGTTTCCGAGACGAAGGAACAGGCGTGGCAGGCAGCGCCATGCAGCGACTGGTCTTTGCTAGGATCGTGCTCGGAGCATAGAGGGTCGGAGGCACAGACGTGGGCGCGATCCAGAGCCTGTCTGAGCAATCGTCCGAGGTTTTCAGGTTTTCCCAATTCGACCAAGCCACCAAGCGTTCCGTCGGAGTCTGCGGCGGCGGTGTAAATCAGGATTCCGGCTTGATCTTTTTCGCCGTCGACTTCTCCATATATTCGTTCGCGGATGCTGGCGGCATTATATCCGCATTCCAGAGCCAGTTCTCTGATCAGCATGTGGGTCAAGGTGTGTAGAAACACGTACCGCACGCCCGGATAAGCTTCTCTCGGATCGAGGTTCCGTTTTTGGCGCCACCCGCGATGTCCCGTACGCAAGCGGGCATCGATTTCCTTGACCGGATCCTCGTCCGCCCATGCGTCCAAAGCACCGGCGTCGAAGCGAATGAAGATTCCCTCACCATGCACCTGGGTCGCCGGGACCCAATTCGGTGCCGAACGCCCCAGCGGAGCACGTGGCGCAGCATCGTCGCCGGATCCCTCGTCCGGTGATTCGACGCGCGTGAAACCGAGCAAAGCATTCACCTCGCGCAGGCGTTCCAACAGCAAGACGCGAGAGATTGCCGTTTCGAACCCTTTTGGAACTCCAACCTTCCGGCTCATGAAATGCGGGTAGTCGGTCGGTGGATCGTCCGCCGTGAGAACCTGCCATTCGGGTTCTTTGAGGTCGCTTTGGTCGACGTCCGCGCCTCCGCTCCTCTGAGCCTCTATGGCAGTCCAAATTTGCTGGTTGGTGAACTGATCGATGCCGGGGAGCTGAGCCGTCTTCTTCAGTGTCTTGACCACGAATCCGACCTCGTCGGCCGAGGAAACATCTTCAAAGAAGGTCCAGCCATCTCCAACGAGTTGCGCCAAGGGGCTCCCCGTTTGAGGAATGGCGAGGACAGACAATGTTACCGGAAACCACCCATTGGTAGCGCCGAGAAGGATCGCCCGAGGATCTTCGGGGCAGTCATCATCGAACCGATCGATATGGGGATGCCTTCCGCGGCAGGCGGGGAGGTTGTCTCTTCCGGCTTGACCGAAGGCCTGGGCCATATTCTTCGATGCGCCGCAGGCATCGCACTTAACCCAGAGATTCTCGGTTTGCAGCGAGGCTCCGCTTTCGAAAAACCGGAGTGTCCCGCGGCAATCCGACGGACCGCCATGAACGAACCAATGCCACGGGAAATCGTCGAGATGTCCTTCACGGCAGGCCATCAAAAAACGCGCCGGCACGGCATCGGCGTCTTTGGCCCGTTGATCGTTGTTCGAACCTCTACATCCCTCATGGACGAAGCGTGTCAGTTCCGGACGATACCGGTTCTCTTTCAATTTGAAGAGGCCAGCATCGTACGGCGACAGCAGACCGCATTTCACGCAGCGCAACCATCGGGGAAACGGCTTGACCGGGACGCCGATGAGAGCCGCAGCGGAGAATGGATCGACAACGTCACGGTCGCCGAGCGGAGGCATTCTCAGCGATTCCACCTGCGGGCCGAGAACACTTCGAACGTTCGCGAGTAACCGGGCTTCCTGGATGGGCTGGCACCTGTCTTTTTCCCAACGATCAATGCCCATCGTGACGACAGAGAGGTTGGGCAGATCGATCAGGGCGCCGGGGCCGTAAGTCCAAAGGAGTTGGCTGGGCCGAATTTCACCGACGGGCGTCTTGCTCATGCATCACCCCCATCGGCTGGAGCAACGCGGGCGCGCCAGACCGGATCACTGTTCGATCGCGAATCTTCCATCACCAATCTCACGCCGGGTTCGACCTCGCGCATAGACATCGGTACGGTCCAATCCGTCCAGGGCTTCACGCCCGGTGTTTCCAGCAGGGGATAGGCCGTCGGACCAGCGCCATATTTTTGATAAACGAGGGCACGACCTCCGACGCTCGCCTCCTTGGCCCAGTCGTCGGCACGATGCCTGAGTTCCTGTTCGGTCAACGACTTTTTGGCCGAGTCTTCCGTGACCTCCCAGGTTCGTTCGGAAACGACGCGGATCGTCTCCGTCATCTCTGGTCGGCTGGGGCTGTTCATGGCGCCAGCGCCCGCATTTGGAGCGAAGGGATCATAAGTGTTTCGCATGATGGACAGCATCGCCCCCGTAAGACCGCGATCCAACGCGCGGGGAGAGAATGGCGTCACGGATTGGGCTTCGACATGCTGATAGAAGGTCGCGTGGTAGTGCTCGAAGGTCTCGTAGTGAGAGAGGTCGCGAGGACGTGCCCAAGTGAGCACGGTAGCAACCAGGCCCGGCGGCGAGCGACCCACGCGGCTGGTCGCCTGAATATACTCCGCTGTTCCCTTCGGCTGACCATTGACGACCATGACTCCGAGACGATTCACGTCGACGCCGACTGAAAGCATGTTGGTGGCGAGAACGACATCAATAGGGCGTGGGGAGCCCGGAGCCCGATGCTCCTTCCATGTACCCGTTGCAGGATCCAGGGTCCCGGTGAATGGAATTTCCATCTGATCGAGATAGCGTGGGATGTCATGGCTGGAGACACGCGAGGTGAGTTCACGAACGTCATCGACGCGACGTTGTGACAAACCCGGGCGATCGACCAAGCTCATGTTGACGCGGAAGGAACGCGTCTGCACGTCATCCTCCGCGAGACGCTTCATTCCGCCCAACTCGCGCAACGAATTGAAGTAACCGACGAGCGTCATATAGGGATCGGCGACCGGGCCGAAGCGATCGTAGAGCGCTTGGGCGGCGGTGAGGAAGGCCGTGTACGTCCGGATCAATACCGCAGGTCGGGAGCTGCCGGGGGCGCAAATACCCATGTAGCGGCGGCCGGGCTTCTCGTCGACGGGGCGCTGAACCGAAAAGAAATTGTCCTCGACGTCGAGGCCGGTGGGTGGAAAGATCGAGGTACGCCGCATGAATACATTGCGGACCTGATCTTCGGCACGCCGAACCGTAGCGGTCGATGCTACGACTTTGGGCCGGACCTTTGTGTCACCGAGATGCCAGGAACTCAACTCATCGACGGCGCTCTCGTAGAGACCAACCATGGTGCCGAGCGGCCCGCTGATGAGATGGAACTCATCCTGGATGATGAGATCGGGAGGCCGAACGGCGGCGCGAACCGGCTTCACCCTCGCCGCGCGATGAGCGCCGCGCGCGCGATGCCCCTTGCCGCAATCGTGCCCCGGCCAGAGCAGGCCGTGACGCTCGCATTCTTCATCGACCCGGCCGAATAGGTTTCGCACTTCCGGCCGCCACGCCATCATTGCGAACTTGTCGACGGTGGCGATCATCATGGTCGGCGGACGATGATAGATTTCCTCATCAACCACCTTCACGGGCAAGCCGGGATGTGGGCTGCCGCTAGAGCCGGCACGCGAGAATTCACAAGTGCCGAGTTTGTCGCTGCAATGGATAAGCGTTCGCCCGGCAATCCGATCGACCTCGATATCGCGACCCGCGGAGATCTCGGACCCGCACCAAGGGCAGCTCGTCAATTGTGCCGGCGACGCGACACCAGATTTGTTTCGGTCGCCGTTCCGCAATGCCTCGATTGCTTGATGGGCGTCCTCGGTTCGACCCGGCGTCACCCGATTGCCGACCCACAGCCCCAGCGAGAAGGGTTCCTTGCCCCAGAGCTTCTCGTCGGCGCGACGGATCACTTCCATAGCACACAGAAGCGCCGCAGCACGCTGGAACTGTTGCAGGGTCAACAGGCGTAGCGTGTACCGCATGATAACGGCCAAACCACGTGATGCATCGAGGCCGCCGAGATCATTCTTCAATCGGCGCATCGCCATCGCGAAAGCCGCCACACCCAGATAGGCTTCGGTCTTGCCACCGCCCGTTGGGAACCAGAGGAGATCGGCGAAGGCTTCAGCGGGCTTCGTTCGATCTGGATGTGCCGGATCGGCGAGGGATGGGACAGACAACAGGAGAAACGCCAACTGGAACGGGCGCCAGGACCTATTTCTCGGGATGTCGAGTTGCGCGGCGTCGGCCGTCTCGCCGCGTCTGCGTTTGAGGGCGTAGAGGCTTCGCACGCGCTGAAGTGCCATCGACTTGTTGGCGAAGCGGAATGCCGATAGCGCAGCATTGTCGGAAAAGAGCGTGTCCATTCCTTCGCGAAGGCGGCGCAGGGTCTCTTCGCAGCGGGCGATCACATCTTGTCCCGGAATGTCGAAGCCGACGATCTCGGTTTTCAGTCGCGTTCTCTGTTCCCCGATCCACGCCGCATAGTCCTCGACCAAGCATGTAAGGGCCTTCCGCAATTGTTGCGGTGCCATGTCCGCGAGGCGGCCCATGTCGAGCCATCCTTCGTCGATCATCCGGCGCATGGCAGGGCGATCGTACGAATCGAGACCTGGTGTTTCGGTCACAGCGACCTCGTAGCGCGGGATGATTTCCGTGCGGAGGTGTGAAGCTTTTGCGGGATCTTCTAGCGTCGTGTCGGCATGGACGGATACGCCGTGGCCCACGGCGAACTCCAGCCGATTACGATAAATCAGGGCCAAGCGATCGCGTTCCGGATCATCGACGACGATTTCATTAGCAGGGCGACGCCTGAAGATAGCCGGATCAGTATCGCCTTCCGGCCCAGCCACCGAGATTTGAGGTTGGAACAGCCAAGCGCGATCCTTGTTTTCGTCGGGCTCCAACTGGCCGTTCACGAGGAACAGGGTGACGAGGCGCTCCCCTTGGGCATTCGTTCGGATAGTCCCTTGTAGCCGCACCTCGGGCTGGTCACGATCCGGCGTCGCCGGCCGCAACGGGCCTTCTTTCAGCGAAAGGGAAAGCAATCCGCCGCAAGGGACTCTCCGCCATAACCTGACTTTGGTCTCCTCCTCACGGCCAGTCGCTCGGTTCTTGCGTGTCTTGACTACATCGTGTTCGTCGCTTGGGACGCGCTCATAGCGTCCCCACCGAACCTCGGCGGCCAGTGACTCCACACCCGGCGCGACGCAGAAGGTAAACCCGATGCTGGACGGCACGAGGGACTGATTGTTCGTGGTGTCGATTTCGTCGAGGGCGTCGTCCTCCGGCTCCACGCGCCCTGACACGCTCGCGAACTCAGCACCGGGCTCATGGATGGGTGCCGCCCGCTCGTCCTCGATGTCTCGGATTTCATCTGCGCCGGCAGCCGGCTCGACGGCGACAATATCGGTGTCGCCCGGCCGTCGCGGTGCGAGTTTGCCGACTAGGTAGCGGTCGCGGACGCTCATGTCTTTGATCAGCTCGTGCGGCCCACTGGCGGGGCCGAGAAGATCGTCGCGGACTGCTATCTCGAGCAGATCGCGAACGTAAGCGACGTCCTGTATGAGCGGAACATCGGCTATCGATATGCCATCCAGGGCGAGAATGTTCGCGAGATCTTCCGGACGAAGCCGCGCGATTGGGCCGGTCGGTAGCGTCAATCCGAGGTCGGAGATTGTTCCCGACCCGCTGAAAGCATGGACATGATCGAAATAGACCATCGTTGTGTTTAGATCGGCCCGGATGCGGAGAATCTTGCCGACGCGCTTCAGGTTCCCATCAGCTTCCGCCGCGACGACCCAATGCCCCTCATTGAGGGCCGGAAAAGCCGAGCGCTCGCCCTCCAGCCTTGCCATATACGGGCCAAGCCAAATCAGCTCCTTTGTGAGCCAAATTTGCGGGTCTGAAGTAACGGTCAAGCTCATGCGTCGCCCTCGAATGGATCTCTACAGCTCGACGCGAGAGAAATGTGGATAGATACGATAGAATTTCTTGAAGACCGCTATCGGATCTTCGCCCATATCAGATTTGGGAAGATCGAAGGCCATCTTCTCTCGAATGTCGTCGTTTGACTCCATGGTCAAACGCTCCAGCGTGGAGAGGGCGGGTAGATCAAGGCGATGGGGAACGTCCGGCGTCGAAAGGAACTCCCATTCCTTCAAGAGATTTCCAACGGAAGCGTCGGCGGCTGCGCACACGACAAGTGCGGCCGTTACCATGGCCTGACCGTCCTTGTAGTGGGTCGCTAGTGACCATACGATCTGGCGATCACGAAAATTGAGCGCTTCCTTTTCGACCGCCAGTTTGAGAACACGCAGTACGCTCGCCCCATAGGTCTTGTGCGTCATACCCTCGGGGGATAGTCCGCTCGGAAAAAGTTGACCAACGCGCTCCTTGAAACGAGCAAGGCGCCACTCCTGCACCGTTGGCTTTGCCGCACGGTCACCCGATGCAGCGTCACCGATCTCGACCGAAATGTCGCTTGGGAGCGGCTTCCCGAGCGATTCTGGATTGGCATTTAGCGTTATCCGAAGCACGCTCCCGAGCGGAACCGCGCCAATCGTCAGTGCAAAGCGTTCGATTTGCGTAGTGATGCCCTTCGGCTCCGTGTAGTCGAACCAGACGATCGCCGGCGTATCGAAATCGATCCCGTCCAGGTATTCTTCGAGCGTGTTGTGGACACACTCGATTGATGCGATTGGCCGATTGAAGAGTTGGCGTTTATGGACCTCAGCTTCAGTTTCGATGCAGGTCATCCGACCGACGCCGAGCCTGGCATGAACCAATCGGAAGTCTTCGAGAAACGGTCCGCCGAGGCCGACATAATGATATTTCTCTAGCGAAAGGACAGGAGCCAACCGCATCAACAGGGAGAGAAACAATTCTCGGTCGACAGCCTTGTTGGGCCTCAGGCGGTAGGGGAGCGAAGATCCGGCGCTCATGTCTCAAGCTTCCTGTTTCTTGGCTTTGGCCAGTGTCAGCTCAAAACATTTCTCGCCGACGATCCCCGGCTTCTCGTCATCGACGTCGAACAGCATTTTTGAAACGAGACGCAATTCTTCCATGGGCCGCGAGAACACGACGCGCCTTGATGACGGCGTCTTTCCAGGCGGTTCGGGCAGAACCTTCGCCTTCTGCGGGTTGAATTCGATCTGACTGTCACTCTTTTTGACATCGCTACGCAAAGCGATTGCGGCGATCGTCTTGCCCAAAGACAAAGGCCTTGAGTCCTCCCAGTAATTCGACTGGTCAACGCGGGGATGGTTCTTCCACTGGTTGGTATACGAGATCCAAATCCGCATACCTTCCTTCATCTTGACCAAGGACTCGAGCCAAACATTCGATGATGTGTCGAGCGCGCGCTTCGTTGTCGTGACCGGGAGTTTGTCAGCAAGCTTGGATCGGAACTCGATGATGCCGGTAATGATCGCAAACTGCGGGTGATATAGTGGAATGCCATCACCCCAGCCCGTCAGTCGGCTCTTGTCGCCGACGATCACCGCGCGATCGTTACAGAGGACCGTCCAGCCCGCAGTTGCTGACGAGCGGTCGCGCTCGAAGCCCGGTTCGTCCTCGTCATCGTTGCCGAGGCTACGGCCCGTGTTGAGGCCGACGGTAATCGAAACCAGCACATCGTCGATGGTCTTTTGGAAGACGAACGGCGCCGGTCCATCGGCACGGTTGGAAACCAGAACTTCGACAAAAACGGGCTCCACCGGCGTACCATTGAGATCGACTTTCAATCCCCATTGGAGGAACATCGTGAAATGTTCGGAGATGGCCGTGCGGACTTCGTTCTCAAATGCCTCGTTGGCGAAATGCCTTGCGACGCCCTCGTATAATTCGTCGACTCGAATGACAGTCCCGGGCTCCGCGAGCTCCTCGCTCGCTTCCGTCGGCTCGTTGATCGGGAGTGGGTCCCAACCTTTGGCTTCGAGCCAAGCCGACGTGATCGGCACCTCGAACGTATCGTCCCCATGACGGGTTCGCACCAGCGCCTCACGCCCCATTTTGAAGATCGCGCGCTTCATCCCGACGCCGTACATGCCAATGGTTTCGGATTCGGAGTCCCGGTCATCGTCGGGCTCGCGGCCCATCTTGAAGGCGTAGTTCTTGGCGACCTCACGCGGGATGCCGCCGCAATTGTCTTCGATCGAGAAGTGATCGGCGGCGAGTTTGATTTTCACAAAGTGCTGCGAGTAATCGACGTTACCGCCGTTCGCGAGCCGAAGCGCGCCGTCGAGACAATTGTCCAGAAGGTCGAGGATCGCGTCGGCGAGGTTGATGTCGCGCGTCAGCATGGACACGAAGAACCGTTTGGTTGGGCTTGCCTCCGCCTGATCGGTGGTGGGTTTCGTCATCGGCAAGCCCTCTCCTTGAAAAAAGGGAGCACGTTGAGATCAACCGCCATATAGGTGCGATCAATCATCAATCATCTCCATCTCGGTGATGTCGGCATTAAAGAGATCACCAACGTCATTGCTGAGTCGTTTCTTGCCGGACTTTTGGTTTGTGTTTGTCTTGTGAAGTCCCGCTTCGATTTCTTTTTGATATTGGTTACGGTTCATATCTGCGAAGCGATATAGCACCTCTGCGCGGGCGGCATCGGAGATAGTGAACCTTACGCGATCATTCTCAGCGAGATTTGGCTGTTCGTGATAACCATGCCCGAGATCTATATCGTCCCATCCGTAGGCACGCATGACTGCTGCGTCGATTTCGCGGTGCTGCTCACGAAGACGCTCTATGACGCAATCGGTGTCGGCTGCGTCATGGAAGCGGTTATAGAGCTTTGTGAGACCGATGGGTTTGGCCGGATCGGTCATCAGTTCGTGACGCGATTGGAGGTATTCACGGCCGAGTCCTTCGAAACGAATGATTTCGGAGGGCTCCAAGAAAGGAAAGGTCTCGACCGCGTCGGACGGTGAGAAATTTAGGTCAAGCTTCATCCGGGAAGACTGTTTCCAAACCCAAGCATCCACTGGGGATGAATTGAAGATTGCCGCGTGCGCGTATGGTTCTGCCGCGGCGAAGACTACGCACTTTTCATGGAAAATAACGTCGTTTGGTACCACTGATGGATTGAAATATTTACCGACGCGGCCAGCTACAAAGACGAGTTCGAGCGGCTTTGCCAGTGGATTCCAACCCGCTGGATGTTGTCCAAAATGGTGACCGCGGCCGATCGCATGATAGAGACCAGGACGCTTGTCACCGAACTGCCACCATCGCTGGGGCAGCGGTTTTCGAAGAACGAACTCACCTTGCTGATTGACGCGTTGACGTTCCGGTCTGACTCGATCTTCGATCCATTGCCACGGCAATTCATATTCTTGCGCGCGCTCCTCCGACCAGTCCCAGAAACTGATTACCCAGCGAGTGGGCCGCTGCTCTGGAACTGATTTGAGATCGTCTCCGTCAAGATAGGGAAGAATGACATCGGCGTTTTTCGGGTCGGAATCCAGCATTTGCTGCGCGACTTCCGATGAGAGCACGAAGCCCTTTCCAAGCACATAGGAACCGATAAAAGCAATACTTTCCGAGGCCTTAAGTCCCTTCGGACTCCATTCCTTCCGGTCGGAAAGATAGGCTGACACAAATGCAGTGGGACATCCGCGCAACGAGCACACGCCGCGCCACTCACCCTTGTGGACATGGACGCGACTGGTGACGACTGCGGCCTTTCCGGGCCAAGGTTCATTAGGATAGGCGGCATAGATTACCGCGCCACCACTGACCATAGCCTCTAAACCAACTTGTCTCGTATCACCTTCTGCAATGGTGTTGACTGCAAGCAGCCCGAAACCGCCTCCGACACGTAACAGTGAATAAGCACGCAAGAAAAAGTATGCCACTAGGTCAGCCGACCCACTGCGCCTCTCGGCAATATGCTCCATCAGCCAATTTCGATATACGGTGCCAGCTACGCCGGTGATCCTTTTCCCGCCGAGGAACGGCGGATTACCGATGAAGGCATCAAAACCACCGCGCTCCCGTAGAAATACTTCCGGGAATTCGAGCGGCCAGTGAAAAGGGCGCCGTACAGCCCCGTCTGGAGAATCATTCACGAGATCGATCTTTGCCTGCAGCAACAGGCGAGCCCGTGCACTCGCATCACCGCCTGCGGCCTCATCGGCCATGGTCGCCAGCGCCGTAGTTCTCACGGCCCGGTCATTGGCGAGGGCGATGCCAACGTGGGCATCAGCGATCAGCTCTGGTAAAGCCAATTCGTTGCGCGATTGAGCGTCGAGCGCGACCATCGCCTCGACATCGCGGATGTCGCGAATGGGTATTGAGCGGAGCTGGCCGCGGAGCACGAGCGCCTTATCGACGGCCGACCGGATGGTCCGGCCGAAAAGGCGAAGCTGCGCGTTGCCCTTCGTCTTCATGTCTAGGTTGATGAGTTGGTCGAGATCGTGGATGCCGAGAAGGCTGTCGCCGCTCCGCAGGTTGTGATCAAGGAAGCCGAAAGGCCGCCCCTTAGCGAGCGTGGTCAGCCAGAGCGACAGCTTGGCGAGTTCAACAGCGAGCGGGTTCTTGTCTACGCCGTAGAGGCAACGCTCGGCGATCAGACGGCGCGCGAGGATGGCGCGCTCTTCGGTAGCACGCGACAGCGGCTCGAACCCGGCCGGGTCATCAGCGGCGCGGATGATACCTTCAGCGTCGATCTGGCTGCCCGCCGCTTCCATATCGGACCAGGCTTCCACCAGCCGGTCGGCGAGCCAGCGGCAAGCTTGCACGAGGAACGCGCCCGATCCCATCGCAGGATCGCAGACCTTGAGGTCGAGGAGGTCTTGGGCGCTCTTGAGCTTCCAATCCTCGCGTGCGGCTCCTTCGGCTGGACCGCCGTAGACGATCGGGACCAGCGTCTCCTCGACAATTTTCTCGGTTAGGCTTTTGGGCGTGTAGTGCGTTCCACTCTCGCGCCGGTCGGCGCCGAGGACGACGACGAAAGCGCCGGCGTGATGGACCAGAGGGTATCCCCACGGGTCCATCCGTAGGAGCTCGGCATAGCGCAGGATGCGATCACGCAAGGCCACGTCGCCACGGCAGACGATGAGCAGCCGCGCCGTCACGCGCTCGTCCGGTTCTCGGCCGATGGCGTTGCCGATGGCGGACTCGGAACGCTCGCTCCGTTCCTTAAGAAGGTCGACGACCTTAGCGGCGCCGTCGAGGTGCGCGGACTCTAGTTCGCCGAGCGAGACGCGGGCATTCTTGGCCTTGGCCGATCCTTCGAGTTCGAGCGTCACGTCATCGACCCGCTGGACCATGCGTTCGAGGAGACCCTCATAAACGTGACCGATCTGCTCCACGTCGAGCGCACGATAGGACAGCGTGCGCCCCTCGAAGGTCTGGATAGCCTCCAGCAGAAGTAGGACCGTGCGGTCGTCTATCGGCAGGGGTTCGGCGGGATCGCTCCGCCAGTTCGTGCCCCTTTTGCGGCCTTCGAGGAAGGGATAGCGATCCGGGTCGAAGAGCGAGCCACCCATCGCCGGCAGCCGCAGCAGCGGATGGTCGATGCCGCCATAGACTCCACGGAACAGGGCGAGCAGCCGCGACCATGCCGAGCGGCGGCGCTCGAGTATCTCCTCGGTATCGGCGCGCAACTGCATACGCAGGCTGGAGAGCGCATAGAAGGCGTCGTAGCGGGGATCGCCGAGCAGGAGCAGGCCGCGCTCTTCCGCTGCCAGCAGGAACACCAGCCGCATCATGACTGTGAGGCCGGCCTCGTAGAGTTCCTTCGGATCGACGTCGTGCAACAGATCCCTGTTGCGATCCTGGTCAGCGCGGTCGAGGGATTGGATCAGCACTTCCACGGCGCGACGGACCTGTTCGCCGAGCGCCTCGGTGACGTCATCCTGATGCTTAAGCGACCGCTCGAACAGCACCGGCAGCCTTTCAGCTTCGGGCCCGAAAAAGCGACGAACCCCGAGCAGGCTGACGAAAGCGCGGAGCGTTTCAGGCTCCTGGCCCCAAAGACGGGCATACCAACTGGCGAAACTCGTGACCGTGCCGGCTGGTGCGTGAAGCAGCATCCAGCGTTCGCCGTTGGTAATGAGACCGACCGGGCATCCGACGGCGCGGAGCAGCGCCACCATGCGGTCGCCCGGTGTGGTGACCAGCCCGCCGTAGTTCCGGGTGGTGTCGAGATCGGTGTCGGGATCGTAGGTCTGGACGAGCAATAGGGCGTCGTCGCCCTGGGTCGGATTAACGATCGCTAAGTCGGGCGTGATCGTGGCGCCGTGCTCGGGCAGCGATATCGTCAGCGACGTCGGCAAAGTAGCTGCCCGACGCAAAACTTGATCGTCCACCTCCAAAGCGGTCTGGAGAACCTCGTCGATCCAGGCCGTGTGAATAGCGGGTAGGTCGACATCGTCCGCATCGACGGCATCACGCCATTCGTCATAGGCCGCGCGCAGCCGCTGCGGGCGGCCGGAGGTCAGGGCTTCCAATCCTTGGGGAAGCACCTCCCGCAGCACGGGCACTGCAAGGAACGGTCCCGAGACCTCGATGAGGTTGAGCCATTCTTGGTTGGCGCTCATTAAGGCTTCCCCTTCGTCAAGGACTGGGGCACGAGCAGGATGACAGCGACAGGAAAGGTGTGATCCCGGACATTGGAATACCTGTTCTCGATGGCACGCACCTCTTGCTCCCGTTCCAGCGGAATGCGGGCGAGCCGCGCTTCGAGGGCGGCATGATCCCTTCGGAGCTGAGTGCGCTCGTCCTCGGAGAAGAGCGAGAGCTGTTGCGGCTCTCGGTCGGCGACGAGTTCGGCCCGCAGGGCCTTGTCGAGATCGTCGAGGACCTGCCGGATGTCGTCGCTCTCCCGTTCTTTACGCGTGTCGATCGAATTGGACAGGAAGCGCAGGCGGTCCTTTGAGCGCGCATCGACCGCTCCCAACACCGAGTCGCGCTGTTTGTCGAAGCGGGTGCGCAGCGCTGCGAAGGTCGTATCGGGCAGGACGGCCGGAGCGGAATCCTCAAGCCATCGGCGTACCTCCGTCACGCGGTCTTCGCGGCGAAAGCCAGCATCACGCAGATAACCGCCGGCCTCGGTGAGTTCCTCGTGCAGTCGGTGATGGCTACCACCAGTGATGACCAGTCGAGAAACTACGATGACGGCGGGGCCTTCGAGCTGACCATCGGGTAAGGAACGGGCGGAGACGCGGTGGATCTTCTTCACGTCGTCCCGCGCCCAGATTTCGGCGCGCAACAGGCGCAGGCTCATCTGGACGAGGGGATGATTGAGATGCACCAGCACGACGTCATCGCGCCCCTTTGCCACGTCGTGATCGAACGTGATGGGGCGGACCTTCTTGGTGTAGGGATGCTCCAGCCCCTCCAGGCACCGCGTCCATGAACCGGACAGCGCGGGCATGGTGAAAACGGCCCCGTCTGGAGCACCGGGCAGAGACGCGGCCCCGAGGTCCGGTTTGTCCGAAAGACGCAGAGCCGCTCTCACCGCCCGTTCGATGTGATCGGGCGTGAGATTTTGCTCGCGCTTGGTCTCTGCGAGGCGTTCGTGCAGCTTTGCGACCCGATCCCGGAGATCGCGCTCGGCCCTGACGAAGCGCCGCGATTTTTCCATGCGGGCTTCGGCCAGCCGGGTATCCAGGTCGCGCCGGCGCCCCTCGATGAGGTCCGGGAGCTGCGGGGCGATGACCGGATTGACGCTCCCCATGTCGGCCCGCATGGCTTCGAGTTTCCGAAGCGCTCGCAGGATGTCCTGTCCGTGATCGCCTTCGTCATCGATCGGATGCCAGATCACCACCTCGCTGGAGCGTTGGCCGTGACGGTCGATGCGCCCGTTCCGCTGCTCCATCACATTGGGATTATACGGAATTTCCAGATGGATCATCAGGTGGCAGTGGTTCTGAAGGTCGATGCCTTCGGATGCCGCGTCGGTCGCCAACAGGATTCTGACCGGCGATTCCGAAGGGCTGGCCTGGAACGCCGCCTTCACAGCCTCACGTTCGTCGTGATCCATGCCACCATAGATGAGCGCCAGCTGGTCGCCACCGAAGCCGTGCGACACGAGCGTCTCTTGCATCCACTGCTGCGTTGTCCGGTATTCGGTGAATAAGATGACCCGCTCATTCGTCCATTTACCGCCCTCCTGGAGGTGCTCGGTCAGCCATTTCAATATCGCGTGCGCCTTGGAATCCGCCTTGCGTGATGCTTGCTGCGCCCAAGAGCGCAGGCGTTCCAGCATCCGCCGCTCTTGCTCACTGGGCGGCCGGATGTGTTTGCCGGCTTCACTGAGCGCGTCGTATTCCGCCGCCTCGCGCAATGCGTCGTCGGCATAGTCTTCCTCAGTCTTCGATATGGCGCGGCGAAGGATGCGATCGTCCAGCTTGCGCCGGGTCTGGTCGGCCGACGAACGGCCTTCGGTCGTCGCTATGTGTTTTTCCAGCGTCGCTGCGAATGCGGCGGGCGACGACGCGAGGCGCTTGCGAAGCAATTGGTGGACGAACCGATCGACAGCTCGTGCGCTGCCCTCGCCACTCTCTCGCGACGATATGTAATCGCCGAGAAGATGCCGGATATGCCTTTCGTCAATTTCATATTTGATGGGGAGACCTTCGAGACGCCGCACCGGGTAAAGCCGCTTGCCGTTCGCATCCACCAGGTCGCTCTTCAGCCGCCGTACCATAACCCGAGCACGCTGGGCCTCACTCGGCAGAACGTTTCGGGCGAAGCGTTGGTCATCGAGCAGTTCGAGCAGAGCGGTGAACGACTCGGTGTAGCCGTCATGGGGCGTGGCGGTGAGAAACAGTTTGTGCTGAAAATGCGGAGCGAGCAGTCGCACCAGCCTGGTTCGGAGGCTTTCGACCGCGTAGTGTCCAACCGTGGGCGCTACGTTGTGCGCTTCGTCGATGACCAGCAGATCGAATTTTCGAGGATGATTGACAGTGGGTGGCAGCGCATCTCGGAACAGGCGCAGCCCTTCGCCCTGCTTCACCCAATCCATCGACGTAATGAGGAGAGGAAAAGAGGTCCACGGATTGGCGTGCAAGCCACGTTCACGGCGCAAGCGCTTGACGAACTCGGTATCGACGATGCGGAAATCGAGGCCGAATTTCTCCTGCATCTCCGTGCGCCACTTCTCCTGTAGGGACGCTGGACACAACACCAACACCGTGCGGGCACGATGGCGCAGGAGCATTTCCTGGATCACCAAGCCGGCTTCGATCGTCTTTCCGAGGCCGACGTCATCCGCGATGAGCAGGCTGATGCGGGCCATATCGATAGCTCGAACCAATGGGTCGAGCTGGAAGTCTTCAATGCTGACGCCGCTGCGAAAAGGCGCCTGGAGATAGGCCCTGTCCGCGTTGGTGGCGGCTCCCCATCGGACTGCATCAAGAAACGCTTGTAGGGCGGCTGGATCATCCAAGCCGGTGATGCGCGGCAGACCTGCTCGCTCTATGACGTGAGCACCGGGCTCCAACTCCCAAAGGACTTCGATTTCCTCGCCGAGGGCGTCTTCGTCGATCGACGTCAAACGGATGAGGTGGTTTTGCGGTAGGCCGGGCGCTGTCGAGCCACCGTCGACCTCCGACACGATCCATTGCCGTCGACGAGCTTCGACCAACTGACCGCACTCGGGAACGGTATGATGGGCGATCTGAGTTGCCGCACTGCTCGCATCTCTACCGATCATTGAAGCTCGCTCCCGCCTCGAACAACGTTTCCGATGCGTTCGGCTGCTTCGCCGGCGCGCTCATGCGCCCAGACGCGGATGACACGCCAGCCCAAGTCACTGAGGCGCTGGTCGGTATCAGCGTCTCGCGCGCGATTTGCTTCGATTTTATCACGCCAAAATTGCGCGTTGCTTTTTGGCCATGAGGCGTGTTGCGGGCAACCGTGCCAGAAGCAACCGTCGACAAAGACGGCGACTTTGGCACGGGGAAACACGATGTCAGCGACGCGGCGCGGCTTGGTCAGCAGGGGGACATGCAGACGATAGCGCAACCCTCTAGCGTGCAGTTCCCTGCGCAGAAAGAGTTCGGCATCGGTACCCTTCTGCCGCACCCGAGCCATGCGGAGGCTCGCCTCATGCGACGAGGGGCTTACGCGCGACATCCGCGGCGCCTCCCTTCTTCAGTTGCTCCGACTGCGCTGCAATGCCGAGGTGAGACACGATGCTTCGCCCAATCGCCTCGCCGAGGGCGACGGGCACGGCGTTGCCGATCATCCGGCCTAACGTCTTGAAATGGGTTGAGCCACCATCCCCCACGAAGGCGTATTTCTTCGGAAACCCTTGCAGAATGGCTCCCTCTCGTAACGAGATCGCTCGGTCCTGATCGGGATGACCGAAGCGGCCATTGCCGAAACCATAGAATTGTGTGGTGATCGTCGGAGACGGGTCTTCCCAGGTCATCCTTCCATAGACGCCCGGATAAGTGCGTCCGGTTTCTCGTTTATGGCATTCGGCGACCAGGCGCTCGGGCCAATCGCGCCAAGTCCCGCCAGGGCGGGAAGCGCGAATGCGCTCCAGGTTCAAATCTGAAAGTCTGGAAGAGACATGGAAGGTGTCATCGCCGTGGAAGCTTCCTGCCCCGATGGCGGGCAGCTTCCCGATCATGTCTTTGACGGTTCGCGGCTTTTTATGGGTCGGCGAGATCAACTCGATCGGGCCGATCAAGCTCGCCAAAATGACCATACGCCGTCTGGTCTGAGGCAACCCATATTGGGTGCAATCGACGACGTTCTTCCAGACTTTATAACCCAGTCGCTCAAGGGTGGCGACGAAGTCGTCGAAGACGGCATGTTTCTCGACTAGGGGTACGTTCTCCATGGTCACGATGTCCGGGCGAACGGATTTGACGAGGCGCGCGAACTGATACAGGAGGGGCCAGCGCGGGCTGGTGAGCGTGTCATAGCGCTGGGAGTACGTGGAGAACGGCTGACATGGAGCGCACCCTGCCAGGATCCGAATCTTCGCGTCGCCGTACAGCTTGTTCAACTCCGCTGGCTTTACGCTTTTGATATCTTTGGTAAGAAAGAGCGCGCCATTGTTGGTCTCGAATGGGTAGCGGCATGCCGTATCGACATCAATGCCTGCAACAACTGGGACACCTGCCCGGATGAGGCCATGCGTCAAGCCGCCCGCGCCGCAGAACAGATCAATGCAGGCGATATCGCTCATTTCTTACCCCTCTTTGCGGGCCCTTTGCTGCTCTGTGGATTGCTCACCGTATGCTCATTACCCTCTTCGGAAGCTTTGCCAGCCCTTACCCATGAATCAACCTCATCCGACTTGAACTTCCAAAGCCTTCCGACCTTATGAGCCGGCATATCTCTCTTGGTTATCCATCCGTAAACCGTGTCTTTGCTGACTCCCAGATAGCCGGCGATCTCTTCGACGGACATCCAGCGATCGGACATGAGGCGCACCCTTTCTCCGCTCGACGCGAACAGCGTGAACTATTTCACCGATGCAAGCTTTAGTAAAGCTGGTTTAGTCTGATCTACACGGATCTAGTCCGGAATTCGCCGGCTTCGTAGACGCCTTGTCGGGGAGGCTGGCGCGATCGGTTAAGCACTGGCAAGGCTCGACATCCAACGCTTGCTGAGCATAAAAGATCATCATATATGACACGTTAACGCTTCAAACTTACCATATATGGTTGATTGTCATGGGATCGCCGAAATCAAGGACCGCCGTCGAAAGGCTTGGACGCGATGTCCGCGGCGCTCGCTTGCGGCGCGGCATCACCGTGGCTGATCTGGCAGTGCGCGCGGGCACGTCGCCGAGCACCGTAGCGCGTTTGGAAAAGGGAGATCTCGGTGTCGGGATCGGCACGCTCGCGGATATCCTGGTTGTGCTTGGTATAGTGGATCGGTTGGCGGACCTGATCGATATCCGCAAGGATGATCTTGGGCTGGCGTTGACCGCCGCCCGCCAACCCCGTCGCGGGCGGTCTTTTGCGACCACACTGCGCAGACAAAAGGCTAAGGGGAAGACGGCACAGGATGACCCGGATGTCGTCGATCCGGATGGCGCATCGTTCTAACGCCCGACTTCAACGCCATGTAGTTCTCGGCTAGAACTTGCCACCCCTTTGGCCAATTGCTCTCCCGTATCCTGAGCCGCGCCTGTATTGGTCTTTGCCGATGATCCAGTTGGCATGATCATTTTCAACCAGCAACGCTGTGCCTCAAGGCCAGCCTGGATGGTTCGCATAGAGCCGGTCGCGCCATAGGATGGCATACGCCCACGATGCGTGATATGGTTCGCTGACGGTACTTTTCGAGGCACAGCCCGTTGCGACGCTGGGCGTGCTGAGGTCCAAAAATCAACCGATTGACTCCGATAGTCGGCGAAACCTCAAAAATATTTTTTCGGCGATTTTCCCTTTAAAATCAAAAGCGTAACTTTTCGACGGCCTCAGTGTCGGAATATTCTCGCCGCCATAAAAAATTTACGAGCAATTTCAATTGGTTATATGTTGTTTAAACAATCGAGTGGGAATGAGGGGTATTAGAAACGGCGGTAGACGGTGGCAAACGGATAAGTTTTCGGAATGCTGTCTCCGATAGACCATGAAAGTTAGCGATCGATTGGCAATGGTACGACATCGTGCCAGACACGCCGGGCGCCACAGGTTTTGTCGCTGGACTTGAAACTCTGCCCCACCTTGTCCAGCAGAATCTCGTCGTAGCGGGAATGGTCGCTCGGCGAGCGGTTGAGCCAGGCATGGAAGCTGGAACGGGAAACCCCAGCGCTTCGCAGAGCGATGCCACCAGCCAAATCGAACGGTGCTTCGCAATGAACGCAAACGTCATATCGTGTCCCTTGCAAATTAGGCTGCGGTGGGTTCAACGCAACATCTTCGGCGAGTTTATCAGCGGACAATCTCACGCTGCAACCGCTCGATCTCAAGCTGTCCGCCTTCATCTGGTAAAGTAACGGCTGTTCTGTGAGCTCTTTTTAGATAGTCGAAGGTACAAAACAGCTCACTGTTAGGAAAAATCATTTATAAAACCGAGCCATGGCCTCCAAAGGGCGAACTTTAATCCGCGAGCCTTGACCTGCTGATCCAAATCGTTCCAGCCGTTCCATACAAAGAGATTCCATCCGGCGTATCGCCGATTTCATCATTCCACGAATGTCAAAGGAACTCACGTTCTCCTGCAGATACTCCCGCGCAGATCCAGTGAGCGCCATACGTAAATCAGTGTCGATGTTGATCTTACGAACTCCCATTCTAATGCTTTTTTCGAGCTCGTCTAAGGGAACACCGTACGTTTTAGTTATACTGCCACCATTCGCGTTAATGAGCTCCTGCAGTTCTTCGGGAACAGTAGATGCGCCATGCATTACAAGGTGGGTGTTTGGCAACTTTGCGTGTATGGCTGCAATAACATCCATGGCTAGGAGATCGCCAGTGGGTTTGCGCGAGAATTTGTATGCGCCGTGGGACGTACCAATCGCCACCGCTAAAGCGTCTACCCCAGTGGCTTCCACAAAATCTGCAGCCTGTTGTGGATCCGTCAGCAAAGCCTCTCGTTCGAGCGTACCCAAAAAGCCATGCCCATCCTCCTGCTCACCACTACCCGTTTCTAGTGAACCCAATACGCCGATCTCACCTTCAACCGAAACTCCGCGGGCATGGGCCAATTCAACAGTTTTTGCTGTGACTTCCACGTTGTACTCATAACTTGCAGGTGTTTTCCCATCCGCTTCCAATGACCCATCCATCATTACGCTCGTAAAGCCGAGATCAATCGCGCTTTGGCAAATATCAGGGCTCGACCCATGATCTTGGTGAAAGCAGAGGGGTACGTTAGGAAATCTTTCGGCCGCAGCTTTGACCATTCCGCTCAGGAGCAAGTCATCGGCATATTTTCTTGCACTTTGGCTTGCCTGAACAATGACTGGGCTGTTTGTCCGTTCTGCGGCTTGCATAACCGATAATAAAGTTTCGAGATTAGTAATGTTGAAAGCCGGAATTCCGTAATTGTTCTCTGCCGCGTGGTCGAGAAGCTGACGTAGAGTTGAGAGTGCCATGAGATTAAGCCTTTAACTTGCTTAGAGAACGTCTGCGCAAATTTCGCAGCAACGCCGGGTTTCGATTTTGGAAATGTTTAACTAGGGAAGGCGCGATTGAGTTCAGTAATTTCGTCTGCTCGTAATGGGGAACTCTTTCGGTCACCAATGATGAAATAAAGTTTCGCCGTCTCTTCTAGCTCTTCATAAGCGTAGACGGCCTCTTCCAGCGACACTCCCGAAACGATAGGGCCATGGTTTGCAAGCAACATGGATCGATGCTGCTTCGATACTTCTCGTACTTCGTCAGCCAAAGCGCGGTCGCCAGGTCGAAAATATCGAACAAGTGGAAGTTTTCCGACCCTCATCACATGGTAAGCGGTAAGGGGCGGTAAAACATCGTCTGTCTGTTCGTGACAAAGGCACGAGACCGCAACTGAATAGGTCGAATGAAGATGGACCACCGCTCTGGCGGCAGGGCGTTCATCGTAAACGGCTAGGTGGAAGAAATACTCTTTCGAAGGTTTATCCCCGCTGATGAACTCGCCACCGGGAGTCAGTTTGGAGATTCGGTCTGCTTCGAGAAAGCCGAGACTAGAGTTCGTCGGTGTAACAAGGATTGACCCATCGTCCAGCCGGACCGATAAGTTGCCGGCGCTTCCATGGGCCAATTGTCGGTTATATAAAAGTGCGCCCATCCGCACCAATTTTTCGCGCAGTTCTGCTTCAGTACTCATTTTGGGTCGCCTCCTGCGAGGGCAACGAGTGCGTCGGTGAAGAAGGTTGGTTCCCCGAAATTGCCCGATTTTAAAGCAAGTGCGATGTCTCTCTGTCGGCTGATAAGGACTGGTACGCCAGGACTGATTTCTGGGCCAATCTCCAAGTCGCCCAAATCTAGCGCCTGTGCCACCGCTCCCGACGTCTCCCCACCGGCGACTACAAGTCGACGCAAACCGCGATCGACAAGATTTTGCGCCGTTTCCATAAATAGAGCGTCCAATCGCTCAGAAACTTTTTCACGTCCATAGCGCTGTTGCGACGCAACAACTTGTTCAGGCGTTCCCGAAGAATAGACAAGTGGGGCGCTTCCGTGATTAGAGGAGATAAACTCAACCAAATTAGCTGACTTGGTAGCGCCGTTCATAACATCATCGATTGAGATATTAAGGGAGGGATGGTCACGTGCGTGAAATTCGATTTGACCGCGTGTAGCCCCCGAACAACTCCCAGCTAAAATCGCCTCAGCCCCCTGCCGTCCTGCGAATTTTCGAACTTTCCCCGTTGCGTGTCCACTTCGGATGAAATTCGCGGGAAGCCCCAGCGCAATCCCGGATCCACCCGTTAGAAGCAGAACGTTAGCACATGCTTCGCCTATGGTGACCAGGTCGTCATTACTGACTGCATCCACTATTGCAAGGGTTTCACCTCTGTCGGCACTTGCGCGCAGCGCTGAGGACACTTCGGCAGGACCTGAGCGAACGGTCGCGGCGGATACCAGCCCCACCTCTGTCCGCGCCTGTAACCTCAGCCATCGACGGATGTCGGCGTCGGTCATGGGTGTCAAAGGATGTTTCTGCATTCCAGACTCATTGAGTAACCTGTCATTCACAAACAGGTGCCCCTGATAGACCGTGCGACCCATCGCTGGGAAGGCAGGGCACGCAACGACGCCTTTTACATTAAGCACGTCCGCAAGGGCTTCTGCGACGGGTCCTATATTCCCTTCTGCTGTCGAATCGAAGGTAGAGCAATACTTGAACACAAATTGACTGCAGCCTTGCGCTTGCAGCCAAGCCAGTGCTGCTAGTGACTGTTCGACGGCATCTGCAACAGGGATCGATCGCGATTTGAGAGAAATGACGCCGGCCTCTATATCGGGTCCGACGTTTCTGCTCGGAATCCCCATAAATTGCGCGGTTGACAGCCCCCCGGAACTTCCGTCACCTTTTGCCAAGGTATTGGCGATGTCGCTCGCACCTGTAAAATCGTCAGCAATAACACCTAGAAGCATAATCTTACCCTACCACCAGCGTTTTCATTCTTACTACGGCCGCTTCAGGCGCAGCGAAAACCGGCTTGTTCACAGCACGCCGCACCTCCTCAGCTGCGCGCGAAGTTGAAAAATGGGCAAGCATGATTGCATCGTGATCCGCGAACTTAGGCGCCATTTCGGCAACCAATCTGTTATGCGTGGTCGCATCTCCGCCACGAAGCAGATCGATAGCTTCGGGAACGACGATCGTCTCAAGCGTACTTGCCGAACCTATTTCGGCACTAAACTGACGAAACTCATCTTCCATTGTCGGGACAGCAGGCGCGAACGTTGCAAGCATGCCGATGCGCGTTCCGGAAGCGATCGCCTCCCGAAACATTGCTTCGTTTGGCCTAAGAATGGGGAGGGGAAGTTCCGCGATCATACGATCAATAGCAGGCCCAAACGCTGAACAAGTTATCAGGATGCCATCGGCGCCGATGCGACGCGCATATCGTCCGAAGTCGACGAAGCGACAGATCAGTTCCTCCGATATTTGGGCTCCCTCCTTAGCGCGGTCAATCGTCAAGCCGTCATCAAGAAGATTAACAGCTTCCGCTTCGGGCCAAAGCTGCTTCATCGCAGAATTGATTGGATCCATCGCGACAGGAGTTGCATGGAACAGGACGATCCGGGGCGCTTTTTGCGACATTGCTTTCTCCTTTTTCATGCAACAACTGGGGACTGAAGTGAGACGAGACCGTAACGTGAGAACGCCAAAGCTGACGACGGGCTCGTCAAAAATTCAATAAACGCTAAAGCAGCATCAACATCGGCAGCTTCAGCGAAAACTGCGGCAGAAAAATCTGTTCGTTTTTGTAGCTCGCCGGGGAATGGTCCTGCGATGTGAATGCCATCTACTACCATCAACTCGCTGATTTGCTGGATGGCCATGTCAGCCTCTCCGGAAATGATCTTTTGAGCTGTGAAACCAGCTGGTACACCAATCGCTTTGCGTTTGACTTCATCACCAATACCCAGCTGCTCGATGACGTCGAGAAAATGCCGACCACTAGCTCCAGTTAAAGAGTAAGCGATAGATCTGGCATTGATCACTGCAGATTTAAACGCGTCAATCGTTGTAATATCGGGGATCGCACCGCCTGCCAGCACACCAACGCCAAAGCCCGCTTGTGCAATTGGGCGGACGGTATCTACCCGTAAAATTCCATCAGCTGCCAAGCTGTTGGTTGGCTCGTCTATCGCGATGAGAACGTCACTCCGCGCGCCTTCGCGAACTTTATCGATCAATATGCTTGTAGGATTCCAGAACACTTGGACATTGTGACCGCCTTCCATCCAATCGGGCAGGATTGAACGTTTGAGCGCAAGCTCTACAGCAAGTGTACTCATAACTCGTAGGGTGTTAGCCAAGTTTTTCTCCCATCCATGTCATGCCGTAAAGACTGGTAGCATCATTGCATCCAGTACTTTCTCGTCTCGACGGATACTCGTGTGATTACAAGAACAGCGGGTCGAAAGGTCAACTTCAGAAAACTGGTTTTCACTGGATGAAAACCGGGTCAATTATAATAGAAGCTCAAACTGCGCTCAAACTTGTTTCAGCCCGTGGCGCGGCGAGCTCGCGGAAGCCGCTACAGTGCATTCAAGCTGGCAAGTGGATTTCATAATATGAAAATCAACTTAAACCCTTTGCTGTTGACCCATTAAGTAACTGATCCTAGCTTCTCTGACTGAGGAGGAGGAGCCGATGCAGATCCTGAAGGAATCCGGGCGGGAAGCCTTGTTTCGACAAAGCCAATATATGATGTCGTCCAAAGCCAATGCAAAGAATGATGGTAAAAGTATTCAATCAGTCGATAGGGCGCTTTCCATTATAGAAGCTCTGTCCATGAGCGATGCACCACTGATGTTGAACGAGATTGCCAAGCTGGTTGGTATAAATCTTTCCACCTGTCACCACCTCATAAAGACGATGGTAAAGCGCGGATATATCGTTTACGCGGGCCGAAGCAATGGCTATTTACTCAGTTCAAAGCTCAAAGCCATCGGACAGAGATCGGTTCGCGAGTTCAATCTCGTGGAGTTCGTGCGACCCAAGTTGCAGGAGCTAAATCTTGATCTGCGTGAGGCCGTGCAACTTGCGGTATTGCGAGGATCTGCTTTGGTCACGCACATTCGCCTCGCTTCTCATATCACGCCGCAGGCAGATCCCCGGGATTTGACAAGCCTCCACGCCGCCCATGCTTTGGCGACGGGCAAAGCTATCCTTGCCTGGTTGCCAGAGGCTGAACTCGCACGGGTGGTGGCTGACAGCGGGTTAACCGCGTTCACTGATAAATCAATTATATCACTTGGCGGATTAATTGAGGAACTTCGCTTGGTTCGTCGCTCCGGGTTTGCAATGGACGACGGAGAATTTCGAGTGGATTCAGTCGGGTATGGCGCGGCAGTGCGCGATATGTCCGGTGCAGTTGTGTGTTCAGTTGGTGTAACAATACCCAGAAAGCGGGCCAGTGATCCCTACCGGAACCACGTAGCCCGTGCTGTTGTAGAATGCGCACGTGATCTGTCGGGCCGAATGCCAGCAGGGTGCTTTGTGTAAGGCAAGAAAAGCCCCTGCACGGCCCTTGTAACTTGAAACGCTGGGACGCCTATTTTCATATTATAAAATTCACGCCTCTTAAAGAGACATATCCTCAAAGTGATTGTAACTAATACGCAAAGTAGTTTCATCATTCGGAGGAATAATAATGTCGGGTATTGCAGACGTTGGTGTGATTGGTCTTGGTACGATGGGATCTATGCTTTCGCTTAACTTTGCGGAAAAAGGTTCTGATGTCTCATTATACAATCGAACACATGAGAAAGCAGAAAAGTTACGCTCCGACAACTCAGATTTGTCGGCTCGCCTTCACCCGCAAAATTCTTTGGAGGCCTTCGTAGCATCGCTGCGTACCCCACGCGTTATCGTGCTGATGGTCAATGCCGGCAAGCCGGTGGACGACCAGTTGGAAGCGCTGGCTCCTTTGCTGGATAAAGGCGATATCGTCATCGATGCGGGAAACACTGATTTCAACGATACAGTCGTGCGAAACAATCGATGGGATAAAACAGGAATTCATTTCGTCGGCATGGGTGTATCAGGAGGGGAACAGGGGGCACGTCATGGCCCATCCATCATGGTTGGGGGAGATCAAAAAGTATGGACGCGTCTCAAGCCGTTGCTTGAGCCAATTTCCGCCAAGTATGACAACAGCCCATGCGTCGCGTGGCTCGGACCAGACGGGGCCGGACATTTCGTAAAAACGATACACAACGGCATCGAATATGCGGACATGCAAATGATCGCCGAAATTTACAGTGTCATGAGGGACGGGCTTGGCCTGTCTGCGAACGAGATGGCTGCGATATTCAAAGACTGGAACACACGCGGTCTCTCATCATATCTCATTGAAGTCAGTGCCACCGTTCTTGCCGAGCCGGATCCAGAGACGGGTAAACCCTTGGTCGATGTCATCGTCGATGAAGCGGGTCAAAAGGGGACAGGGCGCTGGTCTGTAATCGAGGCTCAGAAATTGGGGATAGGCGCAACAACGCTTGAAGCAGCGGTCTCAGCGCGAAGCATTTCGTCCCTTCGTCAGGAACGTCAAGCCAGCGGCAACATCTACGCGGATATCATAGTGGGAGAGTCTGATTTCAACAATAATGCTGAAGGAATTGAGGAACTGGAAGCCGCACTGGAGACAGCGAAAATAATCGCTTATGCCCAAGGCTATGCAATTATGACCGCGGCTTCGAAAGAATACGAATGGGACCTACCGCTGGGTGAGATCGCTCGTATATGGCGTGCTGGTTGCATAATTCGTTCCATTTTTCTGCAGGATATTACCAAGGTCTACGAAGCTGGCGCATCTGTCACTAATCTTCTGCACGCACCTTCGTTCTCCGAGCGAGTGAGCTCGGACCAGAGATCGTTGCGGAATGTAGTAGCTAAAGCGGCCAAGGCAGGCATACCAGTTCCAGCCCTGTCGGCTTCGCTCGCTTATTTCGACGATTACAGACGCGCCCGCGGTTCGGCAAATCTTATTCAAGGTCAGCGCGATTTCTTTGGTGCTCACACCTTCCGCCGTCTCGATGTTGAAGGCACACACCACCATCAGTGGCCAACAATTTAAAACGGGACATGACCATGACAGGCCAACAATTGACCGTCGATTTGTTCGACTACGTCATCTTCGGGGGCGGCGGCGATTTGGCAGAGCGAAAGCTGCTGCCTGCTTTGTATCATCGTGACCGTGATGGAAGCATTCCAAACGGGGCACGGATCATCGGGGTTTCGCGTACTGAACGTTCGGACGACGACTACAAGATTTTTGCGCGCAAAGCTATCGAGGCGCACGTTGCACCCGGTGATATGGATGCGGAGTCGATCCAACGCTTCCTATCGCGACTGCACTACATGAGTGTCGATGCTACCGGCACAACTGGCTGGAAGGAACTGAAGGCCTTGCTGGACAAAGGAGGCAGCGATCGGATACGTGCGTTCTATCTCGCCGTGGCTCCTACAATCTTCGGCGCAATCGCCGCGAAACTGAAAACGAACAGCTTGGTTAACGGTAACACTCGCGTTGTCATTGAAAAGCCGATAGGTCGGGATTTGAAATCGGCCAAGACGTTAAATGCAGAGATCGCGAAACATTTCAGCGAAGACCAAATATTCCGGATCGATCACTATCTTGGAAAAGAGACCGTCCAAAATTTGATGGCACTACGCTTTGCCAATACGCTTTACGATCCTGTTTGGAATTCCACTTTCATCGACCACGTTCAAATAACTGTAGCTGAAAGCGTAGGTCTAGGCAGCCGAGCTGGCTACTATGACACATCGGGTGCGTTGCGGGACATGATCCAGAACCACCTGGTGCAATTACTGGCGCTCGTTGCGCTCGAACCGCCGTCCGCTTTCAAGGCAGACGCTATCCGCGACGAAAAGCTGAAAGTGCTGCGCGCGCTCAAACCGATCAATGCGGACAATGTCTCGCAGGTTACTGTACGCGGGCAATATCGGGCCGGTGCCGGTGAAGATGGAGCCGTGAAGGGTTACTTGGAAGATCTCAACGGACCAAGCGATACAGAGACCTTCGTATCGTTGAAAGTCGAAGTTAACAACTGGCGCTGGGCTGGTGTTCCATTCTATTTGCGAACGGGCAAGAGGATGCCCACACGTGGCTCTGAAATCGTCATCACTTTTAAACCAATCCCTATGTCCATTTTCGAAGGATCAAGCGGTCGCATATTCCAGAACCGCCTCGTTCTTCGTCTTCAACCGGGTGAGGGTGTCAAACAATGGCTTATGATTAAAAATCCAGGCCCGGGCGGAATGAAGTTGCGGCAAGTTGCATTGGATATGAGCTTTGCCGAAGAATTCGAGGCGCGTCAGCCCGACGCTTACGAACGACTGCTGATGGATGTCATTCGAAGAGATCAGTCGCTTTTCATGCGCCGGGACGAAGTCGAAGCAGCGTGGGAGTGGGTTGATCCGATTCTGAAGGCTTGGACCGACACCGAACAAAGAGTTCAAGGTTACGCCTCCGGAACGTGGGGGCCCTCTGGAGCCGTCGCTCTGATCGAACGCGACGGCCGAACTTGGCATGAACCGGAATAATTAATCGCTCTGAAATCTGCAAGGAACAATTATTATGTTCATTTCTTTTGAAGACTATCTGAAGGACGTCGCTGCTGACCCATCGCTGAAGCAAGTCGCTGAAACAATCGCTCGGCTTTCCGAAGCTGCAATTGAAGTCCAGCGCGCTATCTCCGTCGGGCGAATAACTAAGACAACGCACGGGGACAATTCCGGCCAAAATGCGAGTGGAGAAACACAAAAGGCGCTGGATGTGTTCGCAGACGAAGCGTTTTTAAGGGCAGCGAAATCATCTCACGTTTTAGTTTATGGTTCTGAAGAGCAAGACGTCCCGGTGGTTTTCGACGCGGGTTCCCTAGCCCTGGCAATTGACCCGCTTGACGGTTCATCCAATATTGAAACGAACATATCGGTCGGAACTGTATTCTCGCTTTTGCCGGTACACGCGAGCCACAAAGAAGCACCGGCCGAGGCTTTCCAGCAGCTAGGAAAAAACCAGCTTGCCGCAGGTTTCTTTATCTATGGAGCCCAGTTGCTGCTCGTTATGACAGTTGGTGCGGGAACCAGAACGTTTATTCATATTGCCGAGCAGGGAGGCTTTTTCTTGCTCAATGAAATGAACATCCCGGTGACAAGTCGAGAATATTCTGTCAACGCCTCCAACCGCCGTTACTGGTCATCCGGCATAGCGCGCTACATCAAAGATGTAGAAGCTGGAGAGGACGGTCCCCGCGGCAGAAATTTTGGCATGCGTTATGTGGGTTCGTTGGTCGCCGAAGCTTATCGGATTCTGCAGAGAGGCGGAGTATTTCTCTACCCAGCCGATCAACGGGCGGGATACCACGAAGGACGTTTGCGGCAACTCTACGAAGCTAACCCCATCGCCTTTTGTATTGAGCAGGCAGGGGGCTCTGCCACCGACGGAACAACGAGAATACTTAACCTTGCGCCCAAAGATCTACATGCACGCACTCCGCTGGTATTCGGCTCACAAAGCGAAGTTGAGACCATTGCCGAGTATATCCACGTCCGATCAGCGTAACAACAACCCTTCAAGGCAACGAAATCATGTTGAAAACAGTCTCCAAGTCATATTCGGCAAGCAATGGGAAAGACATGGCGAACGCTTTGCGCTTTCTAGCGATTGACGCTGTGCAAAAAGCCCAATCCGGTCATCCGGGAATGCCAATGGGGATGGCTGATGTAGCGACCGTGCTTTTTCGGGATTTCCTCAATATCGATCCTTCCCAGTCGCACTGGCCTGACAGAGACCGTTTTGTTTTGTCGAACGGCCACGGATCCATGTTGTTATACGCTTTGCATTACCTAGTTGGATATGAGGATATGACGATCCAAGAGTTGCAATCTTTCCGGCAACTGGGATCGAAAACCGCTGGCCATCCAGAATACGGTCATGCCCTCGGCATTGAAACCACGACGGGCCCGTTGGGTCAAGGCATCGCCACTGCGGTCGGTATGGCGCTTGCCGAACGCATGCAAAACGCACGTTTCGGTGATGAACTGGTAAATCACTATACCTATGCCTTCTGTGGGGACGGGTGCCTTATGGAAGGAATAAGCCAAGAGGCAATTGATATTGCAGGGCATCTAAAACTCGCTAAGCTAATCCTTTTTTTCGATGATAATGGCATTTCAATCGATGGACCGACTAATCTTGCTACTTCCACGGATCAGCTAAAGCGCTTTGCGGCTTCGGGCTGGAATGTCGCTTCAGTGGATGGGCATGATCAGGACGCCATCCGTGAAGCTCTAAGCGTTGCCCATCGTTCGGACAAACCAACTTTGATCGCGTGCAAATCCATTATCGGCTTTGGATCGCCGAAGCTGGCCGGCTCGGAGAAGTCACACGGCGCTCCTCTAGGTGATGAGGAAATCGCAGCTACCCGCATCGCGCTCGGCTGGCAGTCTGGACCTTTCAGTGTGCCGGAAGATGTTCTCGAGGAATGGCGTAGCGTGGCGAAACGTGGTGAAGCTGCCCGAAAAAAATGGGATAAACGACATACGGTTTCCGCAAAACGGTTCGACTTCGATAATGCGATCAACGGAAAACTCCGCGACGATTTCGCTGAACGAATGACAGAATACCGAAGCCAGCTTCAGGCAGAAGCTCCCAAAATTGCGACGCGCAAATCGTCGGAGAACGTCCTTGGCGTCATCAATGAAATCACGGATTTAACGGTAGGTGGTTCTGCCGATCTCACGCATTCTGTATTCACGTTGACCAAAGGTATGAGTGACGTGCAGGCAGGGAGCTACGAGGGCCGATACATTCGCTATGGCATTCGCGAACATGCCATGGGAGCACTGATGAACGGACTCGCCCTTCACGGCGGCTTCATACCCTACGGTGGTACTTTCCTTGTCTTCTCAGACTATATGCGAGGGAGTATCCGCCTTTCCGCACTTATGGGACTGCGCGTAATTTATATACTGACGCATGATTCCATCGGTCTAGGAGAAGACGGCCCGACCCATCAGCCGATTGAACACCTTACAATGCTTAGAGCGACCCCGAACTTGCTTGTGTTTCGACCTGCAGACGCTATCGAGACGGCAGAAGCATGGGAAATTGCTCTTACCCAAGCCCGCCCCTCGGTGCTTTCGTTGTCACGCCAAAACCTGCCTTTGCTACGCACCGAGGTCGTGCAAGGCAATCTGAGTAAACAGGGTGGTTACGTCATTAGAGATGTGACCGGGAACCGTGACATCACTTTACTAGCAGCTGGTTCCGAAGTCGAAATAGCGGTTAACGCAGCCGAGGTATTGCTGAAGGACGGGATCAAGGCCGCAGTCGTTTCGATGCCGAGCCATGAACTCTTCCTTGAGCAGGACGAAGCCTATCGCCACCGCGTGCTTGGCAATACCCCACGTGTAGCGATCGAAGCAGCTTCAGGAATGGCGTGGGATAGATTTCTCGCTTTGACTGACGCGTTCATAGGAATGCAATCTTTTGGCGCGTCCGGTCCAGCGCCGGAACTATACCGACATTTCGGCATCACCGTTGAGAATGTCGTCTCCAGTGCGCAAAAACTGATCCAATTGTCCAAATCCTAGCTTTCGCACGTTTCCCTCGCAAAGATTTGCACACGACGCTTCAGATGGGTGACGACAGCTAATGCCGTCACCCAAAATGTTTTTAACGTTATGAAAAACGGACCGATCTCTATATTAGCGACAACTTTTGCTAAGAAAAAAAGACTACGAAATCCGAGAATGTATTAGTCCGGATGTATTTGCCCAAAGAAAAATGATCCGGTGTTAGCAGCATTTGATTTTCACATTAGGAAAGAGACCTCTGTTTCGTTGACCCCTAGAACCTTCAAGTAGATATTGCGCACAACGACAGGTCAAAAATATGATCTTGCTTCCAAAGGGAAATTAAATCCTTGAAGTATTAAGAATGCCCTGCGTGCCAAAGTATTAGCAAAAGTATAATCGCAGATGCGGTTGCATCGTGATGAAGAGATCAATTGTTCTTTCATGGAGGAGAGGCCAACATGCCGCAACCAGCCGACGTTAAAACGAGCCCCGACTACCTTATCCCGGATAAGATGAAAGCTTGGGTGCTTGGCGATCCTGGCCAACTATCGCTCATCGAGAAGCCAGTTCCGTCACCGAAAAAAGCTGAGGTGCTAGTGCGCATAGATGCTGTCGCCATTTGCGCAACAGATCTCGAGATTATCGCACACGGTCCGCCTGCTCAAATACAGGGCGGAGCGCCTTTCAACAAAAACTTTACACCAGGCCATGAATACATGGGGACGGTTGTTGCGCTTGGATTTGGCGTGGACGAGTTTAAGATTGGTGAACGCGTAACCGTTGAAATCCACGCAGGCTGCGGACAATGCAAGCGTTGCCGCCAAGGCATGTACACATCGTGCCACAACTACGGCAAAAATTATGGCGACGTCGACAAAGGCCACCGTGCGAACGGTTTCACCACTGACGGCGGTTTCTGTGAATATCAGGTGAACCACGTCAACACGCTTATTCATGTCGCGGACACCATGAGTGATGAAGAAGCGACTCTGGTCGTGACTGCGGGAACCTCGATGTACGGCCTTACCGAACTTGGAGGGTTGATCGCTGGTGATGCGGTTGTGGTCAGTGGTCCAGGCCCGATTGGCTTGCTCGGTGTTGCGGTCGCCAAGGCTCTCGGTGCTCAACCCGTTATTCTCACGGGGACACGAGACAACCGGCTCGAAATCGGCAAGCGCCTCGGTGCCGACCACGTGATTAACGTGCGCAAGGAAGATGCTGTAGAGACAGTGCGCCGGCTAACGGACGGCAAGGGCGTCGATTTCGTCGTCGAGTGTTCTGGAGCGCCCAACGCTGTCAACGAAGCGGCGCAGATGCTCAATCGCGGTGGGAAAATCTGCCTAGCAGCCTTTCCAAGCGAAGAGGTTCCTATCGATGTTGCCTATCTCGTTCGAAACAACATTTATCTCTACGGCATCCGCGGCGAAGGCAAGTCCGCAACACATCGCGCCGAAGCTTTCATGAGACAGAAGCGTTTCGATGCAACAATTATCCACACCCACACTTTTGATATGACGGATCTGCCTGAGGCGCTGCGTTATGCAAAAGAGCGTGTCGAGGATGCCATCAAGGTCGTGGTCAAAAACAAGTCCTCCGCCCAAATGGCCGAGGCGGCGGAGTAAGAAAAACGGCTGCCGTCGCAATCGCAACGGCAGCTGTTCTGCTTTGTTAGAGGGCATAGCTCTGCATCGGCGAAAATCAAAGATTATGCAGCCGACGGACTGAGGAGGTCGTCGAGCGGATAGTTCATTGAACTTGAAGATATTCGTTTACCGGGAGGAAAAAATGGCTCAAGCAGCTTTAGCACCAGACACACAAAAGAAGAACTTGATCACGACCTGGCTTGGCAAGCTTTATGTCCAAGTCATCATCGGCGTGATCATCGGCACATTAATTGGCCATTTTGAACCACAGCTCGCCGTCCATTTGAAGCCATTGGGCGACGTATTTATCCGTGCGATCAAGGCAGTGGTAATGCCAATCATATTCCTGACAATCGTCGTGGGAATTGCAACGATTGGAGACATGCGTAAGATCGCCAATATCGGCTTGAAATCCCTTATCTACTTCGAGGTTGCGTCGACAATTGCGTTGCTTATCGGGATGGCAGTGGGAAACCTTTGGCCTGTAGGACAGGGAATAAATGCCGATCCGGCCACACTCGATGCGGGTGCCGTCTCGACCTATGTGCAAAAAGCGCATGATATTACGATGGTCGAATTCCTCATCAACATAATACCGAATACCTTCGTAGCTCCCTTCGTCAGCGGTGAGATCCTTCCCGTCCTTTTTGTTGCGGTCTTGTTCGGTCTTGGCTTGTGCAAGCTAGGTGAGAGGGCAAGACCATTTATATCCATACTTGAAACCGCTTCTCATGCATTGTTTGGCATGGTGAATATTATCATGCGTGCGGCTCCTCTCGGTGCCGCTGGTGCAATGGCGTTCACAATCGGCAAATATGGTATTGGTACCCTTTGGAACTTGGGCGAACTCGTTCTGGCTGTCTACGTGGTCAGCATCCTTTTTGTCGTACTTGTTCTGGGAACTTTCCTGCGTATGGCTGGCTTTAGCTTGTTTAAGGTGCTGTCTTATTTCAAGGATGAGATTTTGATCGTTTTTGCGGCCACATCCGCTGAGACAATGATCCCGCGAAGCATGGCCAAGCTCGAACACCTTGGGGTGAAAAAAGAAGTCGTCGGCCTTGTTATGCCAACTGGTTTCTCATTCAATATGGATGGCACCGCTATCTACATGACCATGGCGGTTCTCTTCATAGCCCACGCGACGAACACGGATCTGACTCTCTGGCATCAGCTAACCATACTTGTGATTATGCTTTTGACCTCCAAGGGTGCAGCCGGCGTGACGGGTGGTGGTTTTATCGCCCTAGCGGCAACCATGCCCGCAATTGGTGTTCTTCCTGTAGCCGGTCTTGCCCTTCTGATTGGTGTGGATCGTTTTATGGCGGAGATCCGCGCAGCAACCAATCTAACCAGCAATATTATCGCAACGCTGGTAGTCGGCCGGTGGGTGGGTGCAATCGACAATGAGAGGGCTCAGGCCATACTCGACAGCGGTGAGATGCCGGACCAGGTTACACCCGGCATGGTCCCCGTTAGTGCCATGGAAGGCAGGGTCGTTAGCGGTTGACAATAAGGCTTGGCTAGTCCGTCGCTCGCGACGGGCTGGCCAAGGTTCAGCGATCCGCCAATGCCATTCACACGTCAATTCGAACATTTGAAAGACTTCCAAATTCGGTGGCTCGATAGAATGAGCAACCATGTCATAATGAAAGGATCCCACAATGAGCTTTGCGTATTCTGAAGGAAACCCAGTCGAGGACACTTCCAGACTGAACAAGCCGCCCTTCGACACAAACCGTCTCGACCGTCTGATGGAAGAGGCTGATCTTGATGCGTTGCTGGTTACATCAAAGCACAGCATTCAATATCTTCTTGGTGGATATCGCTTCTTTTTCTATGATTATATGGATGCACATGGTCTTAGCCGTTACTTGCCATTTTTCATTTATGTAAAGGGTCGGCCCTCAGATTCGGGATACGTCGGTGCACCGATGGAACGTTACGAAAAGCAGCTCGGGAGCTTCTGGGTTTCAAACCTCAACCTTAAGAATTATATCAGCCCAGGTTATGCAGCTGCAGCAGCAGATCTCCTAAAAAGCGTCAAAGGCGCAAGGGGCCGCGTTGGAATTGAGGCGGGTTTCATGCCGATCGATGCATACCGTGTGCTTGAAGAGCAGCTGCCGGAAGTAAAGCTGGTCGACGCGACCTATACTTTGGAGGTTCTGCGCTTGCTCAAAACCCCGGCTGAACTCAGGATTCTACGTGAGGCTTCCGAGAAGGTGGTAGACTCGATGCTCGCAGTCATCTCAAAGCATGGTCCTGGAGTAAGCAAGCTCACATTATTTGACGCATTGCGTCAGGAAGAAACGGCGAGGGGTTTGAAATTCGAATACGCTCTTACGAATGTCGGTACTGCATTCAACCGTGCTCCTTACGACAAAATTTGGGAAGATGGAGAGACGTTGGCGCTTGATTCCGGCGGCAACTATAAGGGTTACATCGGCGACGTATGCCGCATGGCTTACACGAAAGAGCCGGATCAGGAACTCGTCGATCTGCTTGGACAAGTTGAACTCGTTCAGCAGACCGCGCGCAGAAATCTTCGCCCGGGCACTCGCGCAGGTGATATTTTTGATAATGCGGGTGAGGCTCTTGCGAAGTGTTCGGCCAACAACAAAATGTTCTTCTCAGCTCATGGCATGGGCATCGTCAGCCACGAAGGACCGTGGCTCATGAATACCGCTGTCCCGAATTACCCTGCGCACCATCGCGAGCAGCCGTTGGAGGAGGGGATGGTAATATCCATTGAAACGGAACTCCATCACACTGAGCGAGGTTTCATCAAGCTTGAGGACACAGTTGCAATCACCGCAGATGGCTGTGAGGGATTTGGCGATCACGGCCGCGGCTGGAATATCGCCGGTCAATAATAATATTCGGCGTCGGGATATTGAGTTCTCGACGCCGCCCTTCAAGAGTTAGAGACCCCATAATGTCCAATTTTAAATACAGCGCTCACATTGGCTATCTCTTCAACGACAGACCTCTCAGCGAGCGGATTGCTGCAGCGGCCCGATGCGGCTTTTCGGCTGTCGAGCACCCTTCACCATACGAAGTGCCAGCGCAGGAAATGGCTGATTGGCTCAGCAGTGCAGGCGTTCCCTATACACAGTTTGGTCTCTACTCCGGCAACGCCAGACTTGGAGAGAAGGGACTAGCCATCTTCCCCGATCGGAGAGAAGAATTCCGTCGTAGTCTATCGGATGGACTGCACTACGCCGAGGCGATCGGCGTTAAAATGGTCCACGCCATGGCGGGTGTTTTACCCGTTGCCAGCCGTAATCGGCACCATTGGGATTGCTACATCGAGAATCTTTCCTATGCTGCGAAACAAGCAGAACGGCGGGGGATCACCATTGTCGTCGAAGCTATGAGTTCAGGCGCTGTACCCGACTATTTCATAGAGACTCCCGATCGCGGTGCTCAAGCTATTGCAGAAACCGGCCAGTCCAATATCGGTCTTCTGTTTGACGTTTTTCACACGGTAAATATGGGTTTGAATCTTGACGAGCAGATCAGAAAACACGCCGCGCTGATTTCCCATGTTCATATTGCGGATTTTCCCGGACGCCACGAGCCCGGGTCAGAGACGCTTGATTACAGCGCTATCGAGCGCTCCCTCGCCGAGATCGGTTATGAGGGTTGGCTCGGCTGCGAATATGTGCCGGCGGGTCGGACCGAAGATGGCCTCGGCTGGCTTAACGCAAAAATTGCTTCCAGAGCTTCAAAGCACGAACATGTTTGAGGTCAATCCAATGAAGTCGAAGCTTGCACAATTGAGGACCATGACAAAAGTGGTTGCCGATACAGGCGATCTTGAGGCCATCAGAGAACTAAAACCGTACGACTGCACCACCAACCCCTCTATTGTACTCAAGGCGGTTTCTGCACCATCTTCCCGGCCGATTTTCGATGAAGCCCTCTCCTGGGGAGCAAAGCAATCAGGTACTAAAGAGGCGATTAATAATGCTGTTGCCGACCGTCTTGCGGTATCGATCGGTGTCAGCCTTGCTGCTGAAGTACCTGGGAGGGTGTCTACTGAGGTAGACGCTGATTTGTCGTTCGACATCGAGCGGTCCCTTGAACGCGCACGACGGATCATTACTGACTATGAACACAGGGGCGTCGATCGTGGTCGTATTCTCATCAAGCTGGCAGCTACCTGGGAAGGTATCAAGGCGGCAGAGATACTCCAGAACGAAGGTACTGATTGCAATCTGACACTCGTATTTTCACTGGCACAAGCGATCGCCTGCGCCGATGCTAATGTATTCTTGATCTCACCCTTCGTCGGCCGGATCATGGATTGGCATGCAAAAGCCACAGGTAAAACCTATCTTCCTCAAGAGGACCCAGGTGTGCTCTCTGTCCGTTCAATCTATGACTATTACAAATCAAATGGCATCGATACTATCGTGATGGGTGCATCATTCCGCAACGTCGGAGAAATTGAAGCCCTTGCCGGGTGCGATAGATTGACGATCGCTCCCCCGCTACTGCAGGAACTCGAGGTGTCGCAAGGGCAACTCGAACGCCAGCTATCGCCGGAGTCCGTGCGGGCAGTCGCGCCAATATCTATGGATGAGGCACGGTTTCGCTGGGCGTTAAACGACGACGCAATGGCGACAGAAAAACTGGCGGATGGCATTCGTCTCTTCGCTAAAGATCTCACAGCGCTACGCTCGATGGTTGCAAGCAACCTGGCACTCGTCGAAGCATGAGGAAAAGAACGACAATGTATGACGACGAGTTAGGACCAACACCCACCATCGATCTTCTTCGCCAGCTCGGAACCAAGGCCGCGTCGGTCGGTATATGTAGCTTATTCGAAAAAGAGCCAGACCGTTTCGATGACTTTTCGGCGTCCTTAGACGATCTCACGCTCGACTACTCCAAAACGGCCCTTTCAAGAGAGGATCGGGAAAGCTTGTTTGCATTCGCACGCGCCAGTAAAATCGAGCAGCGACGAGACGAGATGTTCGCTGGGCAGCGCATCAATACCACCGAAGACAGGTCGGTCTTGCACGTTGCATTGCGCGGAGAAACCGCCGACTGCTATATGGCCGATGGCGTTAGGGTAAGCAACGACGTGGAAAACGTACTAGAAGCCCTTGGCGCGTTTGCAGATGGGGTTCGCAATGGTTCGATTTCATCAAGTAACCAGAAAAAATTCACTGATGTCGTTAACATAGGCATTGGAGGCTCCGACCTCGGTCCATGTATGTCTGTGCTAGCGCTTTCTCCGTATCATGACGGACCCCGAATGCACTTCGTATCCAACATTGACAGTTCCCACCTTACTGACGTGCTGCGAGGACTGGACCCCGCCTCTACACTGTTCATAGTGGCCTCAAAAACTTTCACAACCATCGAAACTATGACCAATGCTGCAACGGCACGTCTCTTTATAACAGGTGCACTGGGTGAGACAGCCGTCGCTCAACATTTCTGCGCAGTCTCCACTGCCTTAGATAAGGTGAAAAAGTTTGGGATTGATCCAACTCGCAGTTTTGGATTTTGGGATTGGGTGGGCGGCCGCTACTCCATCTGGTCGGCAATCGGCCTGCCCTTAATGCTCGCAATTGGTCCGGTAGCCTTCCGACAATTTCTGTCAGGTGCGCGTAGTATGGATCAACACTTCCGGCATGCGCCTATGGAAGGCAACTTGCCGATCTTGCTCGGTTTGGTCGGCTGGTGGCATCGTGTTGCTCAAGGTTACAGTTCCAGGGCGCTTATTCCCTATGATCAGCGCCTTGCAAGATTTCCAGCATATGTGCAGCAGCTCGACATGGAGTCCAATGGCAAGTCTATCGGACTGGACGGCCAGCCCGTACCGACGCCTACCGGCCCGGTCGTATGGGGTGAACCCGGAACGAACGGTCAGCATGCATTCTTTCAGCTTCTTCACCAAGGGACGGATACAATACCCGTAGAATTCCTCATCGCCGCACAATCACATGAACCCGACCTGCAGGAACACCAAGACCTTCTGATCGCGAACTGCATTGCCCAAAGTGAAGCCCTTGCGCGAGGCCGGACGTTGGAAGAGGCACGCGAACAACTGGCCAGTGCCGGGCGATCTGAAAGCCAACACGAAGTGGTGGCTAAACACCGTCAGTTTTCCGGCGAGCGCCCTTCGATTACTCTTTTTTACAAGAAGCTCGACCCATACGGATTGGGTCGTATCATCGCACTCTACGAGCACCGCGTGTTTGTTGAGGCGCAATTGTATGGGATAAATGCCTTCGATCAATGGGGCGTTGAACTTGGCAAGGAGTTGGCTATGAAACTCTTGCCGGTAGTACGAGGTGAAATTGCGGTTGCGGACTCAGGACGCTTAACGCAAGGTCTGGCAGAACAAATACTGTCGCTTCGAAAACGACCTGCTCCCAATAGCGATATCCCGACCTTGTTTTGAAGTCGGAGCGAATATATTAGAGCATTCCACGCCTTTCGCTCGGCATTCAGAGTGCACTATTTTCTCGATTATGGACCTCGTTTTTTCTGCAGCGGAAAGTTTGGCTGCGGAAGCGGTTCATTATAACGATCTTCCTGCGCCGTTGGCTTGCCGATACCGGTTCGTCGAGCCGCTTGAAGCACTATTCTGGGTGAATTCTAAATTCAGAAAAATACGTCTGTTTGTCGGAAACCCAGACCTCATATCGTGATGAAAACGGCGGCATTTAGCCGTTTGCAGTGCCCTGTCGCACGGATGAGCCTCTTGGCGAGATGAACTTTATCTACGGCACATTTCATGTGACGCGTTGGAACTGCGGACGACCGAGTTCAGTCATCCGGTTAAGAACATGACCGCCGATCCTGATTTCCGTTTTCTGATTGTCGAAATGCCTGGCTCTGAGCTTTGGTCCGATCGCGATATTCCATCGGGCCATCTGAGTTTCAATCCGACTGCGCTGATTGTAGCCGGTGGATTTCTGCCAGTCCAACCGGCCGCGGGTCTCTGTTTCGGCGATATGGCGGTCCCGGATCGATGGGGCCAGCGCCGCCTGGCCACTGACAACGGTATTTTTCGGAGGCGGGATGATAACCTGCAGAGCATTGCCAATGCGTGCTGCCAGAAGATCATGGGTTGGCAGCCGGATCGTCGATCATTTGACGCGGCTCGATTTTGTCGTTCTTGATCAATCGAGCTATCTGCCTTTAGCCCAGGCTGGCGGGCAACTACTCTTTTACGTGATCAGCCAGCTTTATGAGCGGACCTCCATCATCGTCACCACCAATCTGGCGTTCGGCGAATGGCCAACTGTCTTTGGCGATGCCACGGCTAACCGCAACGCCATAATCTGCGGCAACTTTGGTCATAGGCTTGGACCAAACCTGCTCGTAAAGATATTCGCGAGAAACCGTTTTCGTGCGGCCTGGCGAATCTAACGGGCGCTCTCGATCTCTGATATTTTCAACATCTCTCTTATATCCCTTCCAGATACTATTTTTGACGCTTTAGGACCAACTCGGCCTTTTCATCGGTGCGGTTGTTGACCCGCTGCGCTTGCAACGGGATATCTCGGACATGCACGCAGCTGCCTTTGGGAGGAGGTCATCTTGTCGCAAACCGATGAAAATGGACTAGTGATCGTTACCGGCGGTGCCTCCGGTATCGGCGCGAGCGTCTGCGAACTCCTGGCGGCGCGCGGCTATGCGGTGATCGTTGCGGACCGTGCGCTGGAAAAGGCGCATGAGCACGCTGAGATCTTGAAACGCCATGGCGCGAATGTCGAAGCCCGGGCGCTCGACGTCGCCGATCCGGCTGTTGTCACCAATCTCTTCCCTTGCCGCTTCCGCCCGTACCGCGACGGCGCTCGTGAACTGTGCGGGTATCAACGTCCGGGCGGCGGCAACCGATTTCCTCGTAGAAGACTGGGCCCGTATCCTCGATGTCAATCTCCGAGGCACAGTACTAGTCGCCCGCGAGTTTGCGCGCAGCCTCATTACAGCAGGCAAGGCGGGGGCGATCGTCAATGTCGCCTCGATGCTCGCCCACTATGGAACGCCGAACCTTGTCTCCTATTCTGCATCGAAGGGTGGCGTTGGCATGATCACGCGGTCCCTCGCCGTCGAATGGGCGCCACACGGCATTCGCGTCAATGCGGTCAGTCCCGGCTACATCGAGACCTCGCTGACGACACGCATCTTCGGCGTGCCGCGCTATCGCGAGACGCTTCTGCGTCGTACGCCGATGGGCCGCTTCGGCAAGCCTGAGGACTTGGCGCGCGTTGTCGCCTTTCTTCTGTCGGAGGATGCGCGCTTCGTCACCGGACAGATCATTCCCGTCGACGGCGGCATTACCGCCGGAGATCCCACGCTCGGCCCGCCCTCGGATGCGGAACTGGCGGAAAGCGACCTGGCCGGCAGCTGGCCGACCCCCGCAAACACTTAAAGCACAGGACATCAATCGACATGGTTCACTCTCAAAACAACCATGCTGGGATCGCCAATGATTTCAGCTTTCTGGCCGACAGGGCTGCCTGGGTGCGCCGCTGCGTCGTAGATCTGGCGGCGATTGCCGGCAGCGGTCATATCGGTCCGGCACTTTCCTGCAGCGACGTGCTTGTCAACCTCTACTACGGCTACATGAACATCGATCCCAAGGACCCGCAGAAGATCGACCGCGACCGGTTCATCCTCAGCAAGGGCCATGCCTGTTCGGCGCTGTACCCTATCCTCGCCGACCTCGGCTATTTTCCGATCGACGAGCTCAACGACTTCACGCAGCTTCATAGCATTCTCGGCGACCATCCCAACATGCTGAAGGTGCCGGGTATCGACTTCTCCTCCGGTTCGCTCGGCCATGGTCTTGCCGTCGGCATAGGCATGGCGGAGGCCGCCCGCTTCCGAAAGACCGGCGAGCGCGTAATCGTCATGCTCGGTGACGGGGAGCTCAACGAGGGACAGATATGGGAAGCTGCGGGTTATGCCTCCGCCCGCAATCTCGGCAGCCTCCTGGCGATCGTGGACAAGAACCAAGTCCAAGTCGACGGCAACACGGCCGACGTTCTCAACTTCGAGCCGCTCAACAAGAAGTTCGTCGCCTTCGGGTGGCATGTCGAGGAGGTGGACGGCCATGAGTTCGCTGAACTCCAGTCGGCGCTAGAGCGGTTCGACAGCCGTCGCGCGGCTGCCGATGCCGCTCCCACCGTCATCATCGCCGATACCGTCTCGGGCAAGGGCATTCCCTTCATCGAGGGCATGGCGGAGTGGCACATCGGCTATCTCGCAGGCACCGATTACGATCGGGCCATCGACGGCATCAACGCGGTACATGCAAAAGGCTGATGGAATGAGCACGATTCAAGCAAAGACCCTTCGCGATCTTCGTCCTCTCGCGGATCTCAAGGACGAGCGTTCCTTCGACATGGCAGGCCGTGACGGCGGCGAGACTGCTCTCGTTTCCGGCAGTGTCCTTGCCGATCTCGCCCGCACGGACGAGCGGATCGTACTTGGCACGGCCGACCTGCAGTTCGCCACACAGATGGTGCAGTTCCGCTACGAGTTTCCCGAGCGTCTTCTGCAATTCGGCATTTCCGAGCGTAACATGCTGGGCGCAGCTGCCGGCCTCGCGTCGGCGGGCTATATTCCCTATGTCTGCACCTTCGCCTGCTTTGCCGGGATAATGGGTTTCGAGAACATTAAGACCGACATGGCCTATCCGAAGATGCCCGTCCGCGTGCTGGCGACCCATGCCGGCATTTCCATGGGCTTCTTTGCCACCTCACATCATGCAACCGAGGATATCGGGGCGCTGCGCACCGTCGCCAATTTGATGATCCTGTCACCGTCTGATGGGCCGTCTTTCGAAGCCATGCTGCGTGCGACGGTCGATCATCCGGGCCCGATCTACTTCCGCCTCGGGCGTGGACGCGAGCCAAGAATCTACGGCAGCCACCAGGTCGCGCCGACACCCGGCGCCCCGACGTTGGTGCGCGATGCCGGCAACAAGGTGCTGATCGTTGCGACGGGTGCCATGGTGTATCCCGCAATCAGGGCGGCCGAAGCGCAGGGCGACGGCGTGTCAGTCTTCGATGCGCATACGCTGAAGCCGTTCGATCTCTCGACCATCATCGCCGCCATCCGTGAGGGCACGAAGATCCTCGTGGTCGAAGAGCACAATGTCGAAGGCGGGGTGGGCACCATCGTTCGCGAAGCTCTGTACGACAATGGGGTTCACGTCCCGGTCTACAAGCACGGGCTTCTGGATGAGTTCGCCATCGTCGGACCGCCTGCGCATCTCTACCAGTACTACGGTCTCGACGCCTCCGGCATCGCTACCATCGCAGAAAGGCTGGAAGCGGCTGCCGGATTGCCCAGGGCCGGTTCGCTCTGGACGGAGGACGACCGCACGGCCGTGTCGCGTGAAGTCGCCGCCAACCGGAAGGTGCGTGCTACCGTCAACTGGACCGGTCGCACTGGCGCATAGGTAACAGGATGGAGAAAACCATGCAGGCGCTTGTAACCACGGATGTCCGGACGATGGAGCTTCGGGACGTCGCCTTGCCGGGGGAGCCCGGCGAGGGACAGGTGTTGCTTGAGGTGGAAGCCGCCGGTATCTGCGGGTCCGACTACGGGCTGTACCTTGGCAAGCATCCGCTTAGCAATTTCCCGATGATCCAGGGCCATGAGTTCTGCGGAACGGTCAAGGCGCTGGGGCCGGGATCAAGTGGGCGGATTGCCGTCGGAGAGCGGGTGGCCGTCGAGCCGCTCCTGGGGTGCGGCAAGTGCCAGCCATGCCGGTTCGGCCGCTACAACTGCTGTGTCGAACTCAAACTCATCGGCGTTCATACACCCGGCGGCTTTCAGGAGGCCGTTCTTGTCGACGAGCGGCTGCTTCATCCCACGGGTGACCTGCCGGCGGACATTGCAGCCTTCGCCGAACCGATGACGATCGCACTCCAGGCGGTCAAGCGTGGCGGCGTCTCGAAGGGTGAGAAGATCTATGTGATCGGCGCCGGACCGATCGGACTTGCCATTCTCCTGGCGAGTCGATGGCTGGGGGCAGATGTCGCCATTTCCGATCTCGTCTCGCACCGGCTCGATAAGGCCCGGCGGATCGGTGCCACGCTTGCGCTCGACGCCAAGGGCGATGCTGCGGCTGCGCTATCGGAGTGGACGGACGGCGAGGGGCCGTCTGTTGTCATCGATGCCACCGGCGTTCCTTCGGTCATCCTTAGCGCTGTCGATATGGTGGCAGCAGGGGGGCGGATCGTCACGGTTGGGATTTCAACCGCCGACGTGCCGCTTCCGCTTGCAACCCTTATCCGTAAAGAACTGACGATCTACGCCTCGCGCAACAGCGTGCGCATGTTCGGCGAGGCGATCGAGGCGGTGCGCCGGTTCCGCGCCGAGGTTGCCGAAATCATCACCCATCGCATCCGGCTTTCTAACGTCCAACCGACCATAGAACTGGCGTTGGGGCGGCCCGACATCGTGGAAAAGGCCATTGTCATCTTCGATCGTGTGGAGGCACACCGTAGACGACGCAGGTAACAAAAATGAGAAACGCACTGTCACACTGGGAGGAAAAAAATGACACGTCGTACGATCGATATGCATCTGTCTCGCCGCACAATCCTGAAGGGTATGGGCGCGGTGGCGTCTACCGGCCTGTTCCCGTCGCTTGCCTTCGCGCAAGCCGGAAAGGGGCCGCTCTCCGCCTTCTTCGGCGCGGGCAATCTCGAAGCTGGCGCAGGCATCAAGTGGGCGCATGGCCTCAACCTTGCGCTGACGGGGACGGGCGCGGCCATCGGCCAGGCGATGACGCAGGGCGCACAGGTGGCGGCAGATCTGGCGCTGGCATCCGGAGGTCCGGAAATCACGCTCAAGCTCAACGACCATCAGGGCGGTCTCGTGCCGGCATCCGTGACCGGCGTGCGCCGGCTGATTTCGCAGGAAGGCATCAAGTCGCTCGGCACCTCCTATGGTCCGGCGTCCGAAGCGCTGTTCCCGCTCGTTGCCAATTCGAGCATCACTACCTTTTGGAGCGGCGGTGCCGGCCCGGGCGGTCTCAATAAGCAGAATGTCTGGGTGACGATGGCGCTCTTTGCCGTTGATCCGGCAACCGGCGGCCTTGCCTATCTCGCCAAGCGCTTCCCTGACGCCAAGAAGCTTGCGCTGGTCGGCCAGCAGGAAAACGGCATCGGCGCCGTCAAGGAGATTGCGCCGAAAATCTGGCCGCAGGTCTCGAGCGGCGGCGCGGTTCTTGACGCGGAATATGTCAATATCGGCACCACGGATTTCAGTGCACTTGTTGCGCGTCTAAAGAGCGCGAGAGCTGACGCCATCTTTACCACCATCTACGGCAACGACCAGGGCTACATGATCCGTCAGCTGCGTGAGGCGGGCGTGAGTATTCCAATCATGTCGATCGATCTGGCGACGCCGACGGTTCCCGACATTGCCGGCGATGCAGTAGCCGACAATTGCTTCCTCGCCGTCGACGGCTATCTGCCGGAAAGCGAAAACCCCTACAACAAGCTCTTCGTGGACACTTATTCGCAGAAATACGGCACCAAACCCGATTACTTCGCGGCTAATTTCTTCGAGGCGACGGCCATTCTTGCCGCGCTCGTCGCGCGCGCCAAGAAGGCCGGCAAGAACCCGGAGGATCCGAACGTGCTTAGCCAAGTACTGGCCGAGAACCCGACTTTCCCCTCGGTATATGGCGGATCAGCCTCCGAGCCGGGTCTCATGAAATTCAACCCGGACGACCACTCGGTGTCCAAGCCGATCGGCGTCTTCGAGATCGGCGCCAAGGGCGTCCTGAAGAAGGTGGCGACCATCACCAAGGATTCGACCGAGCTCGGTGATGCCTGATGTCTCCAGTGGCGGGGCAGAGTTCCCCGTCATCCTCTCCTTCATCTTACGGTAATGTTATGATGCAACTCTCCCAATTGATCGTGTTCGGTATCGTGCAGGGCCTGACCTATGCGCTGCTCGCCTCGAGCTTCTGGATCATCTATTCGACGACGCGGACCTTTCATCTTGCCCATTCTCTGACCTATGCGATCGCGGGCTATGCTGCCTATCTGACATCGGAGCAACTCGGGCTTTCGCTCTGGCTGGGGTTTGCGGCGTCCCTGATATGCGCAGCACTTTTTGGATGCGCGATCGAGGCGTTGCTGTATCGCCAGCTTCGGCGCCGATCATCGACGGTGCTGGGTATCTTTCTGTCCTCACTCGGCATAGCCGCGGCCGGAGCTGCGCTTTTGCAGATCATTTTCGGTCCCATGGTGAAGCGCGTGCCGGGATTTCCCAATGCGACGCTCTCTTACGGCGAAATCAGCGTGACCACGCTACAGCTCACCGGGGCCCTTGCGGCATTTGTTGCGATCGGTGCCGTCACCATACTCCTGACGCGCACGTCCGTCGGCAATGCCGTCACGGCGGTCAGGACCAATCCGAAACTTGCCATGGCGGTTGGTATCCGGGTGGAGCGCATTTCCCTTCTCGTCTTCGCGATCGGTAGCGCGATGGCGGGCCTTGCCGCCTATGTCGAAACCATCGCCTTCGTCGCCTATCCGACGATGGGCCTGCAACCCGTCATGTTCGGTGTCATCGGTGTCTTCCTCGGTGGCGCTGGGAGCATCAAGGGCGCGGCACTTGGCGGTTTCGTACTGGGTTTCCTTCTGGTCTTCAGCGGCCTTTTCCTGTCGCAGAACCTCGGCGTGATCCTCGTCTTCACCGTCCTTCTCATCATAATCGTATTTCGTCCAGAAGGGCTCATCCGCAGCCCCGTGGGAGAGTGAGGGATCATGGCTGGCTCCTATCTCGCTGACCTTGCAAGCCAGGTCACCTTTCTCATCGCGCTTACAGTATCGCTCAACCTTCTCCTCGGCTTTGCCGGGCAGATGTCGCTGGCGACGGCGGCCTTCTACGGGCTTGGCGCGTATACGTGCGCCGTGTTGACGGGGCAGGGCGCATCTCTGACGGGCCAGTCGCTTTTTGCACCGCAGCTTCCCTTCGTCGGCGGCCTTGTCGGTGCCGTGCTGGTGACCTTCGCAGCCGGACTGATCGTTGCAGCGCCTGCCGCGCGGCGCGTGCGGGGTGATTATCTCATCTTGTTGACGCTTGCCTTCCATTTCCTCTTCGTCACCGTCACATCGACATGGGTGGATCTGACAGGCGGTCCGAACGGCATGATGCTGCCGCCGCTCTCCCTCTTTGGCTTCGAGATCACGACGACGGACCAGGCGTTCTGGATGGTGCTTGCCTGGGCGATCGCCGTTTCACTCATCTGCTGGCGCATTGGCGCGTCGCCGTTCGGGCGCATTCTGCGAGGCGTTCGTGAGGACGAGGTCGCGCTCCAGGCGCTCGGCAAGCCGACGGTCTGGCCGAAGTCGCTGACATTTGGATTCACTGCGGCGATTGCTGGCGCGACCGGGGCCGTTTCGGCGGCTTACATGCAGTTCGTCGCGCCCACCACCTACAGTCTCGACCTTGCGATCCTCGTTGCGGCCTGTGTTGCGCTCGGCGGCGCCGGGAATATTGTCGGCAGCGTCATCGCAGCGGTAATGATTGGCTCGCTTCGACCGCTCTTGGAAAATACCGGCCTGTTTTCCAGCGATACGGCCGTGCCGTGGCAGACCGTGATCTACGGGGTCATTCTCGTCCTGTGCATGGTGTTCCGGCCCGCCGGCCTTCTGCCGGAAGGCATCGGTTTTGCCTCAGGCCGGTCGCGCAAGACCCTGCCCGGCGAGCCGCGCAACGTCGTCGATTTGAAACGCACGGAGAAGGCGGCGCCAGGATCAAAGCGCGGCGATGCGGAGATTGTCGTGGAGGTTAGGGGCCTTTCGAAAACCTTTGGCGGACTAAAGGCGGCGCAGAATGTCAGCTTCAACCTGCGCAAGGGGGAGATCGTCGCGCTCATCGGCCCGAACGGTGCCGGCAAGAGCACGATCTTCAATCTGATGACGGGCGCGATTTGCCCGGATGAAGGAGACGTCGTCCTGCGCGGCCGGTCGATCCTCGGCGAAGACCCGTGCCGCGTGGCAAATCTCGGTATGGCCCGCTATTTCCAGCATGTGCGGATCCTGGAAGGGCTGACGGCGATCGACAATGTCGCGCTCGGTGTTCCCGATCAGGCCGGCGAGAAATTGAGCCGCGTGTTCCTTTCGCCCGTTGCGGTGGCGCGGCGCGAACGGGAGGTTCAGGTTGAGGCCATGCATCAGCTCCACAATGTCGGGGCGGCGGGTTATGCCGGCGAGACTGCCCGCGACCTCGCCTTCGGCCAGCAGAAGCTCATCGCCTTTGCCCGGCTTCTGGCGACCGGCGCAGACGTATTGCTTCTCGACGAGCCGACCTCCGGCGTGGATCCGCGCTCGGCCGAACAGATCATCGAACTGGTGCGCGCGCTTGCGCAAGCCGGCAAGACGATCTGCATCGTCGAGCACAGCCTGCATGTCGTCTCCGAACTTGCCGACCGCATTGTCTTCATGGATGCGGGCGCGGTTGTTGGAGAGGGTACGGTCGCCGAGATCACCGGTCGGCAGGACCTCGTCGAACTCTATTTCGGTACGTGAGGCAAGGGACATGAAGAACGAGATCCACAACGACACGGCCACGAGCGGCACATCCCTGAAAATCGATGGCCTTTCCGCGCGATACGACAAACGCGCGGTCCTGACCGATATCGACCTTTCGGTGGGCGCGGGTGAGATCATCGCGGTGCTCGGCCATAATGGTGCGGGCAAGACAACGCTGCTGCAATCGATCATGGGGATTCATGTGGAGCGCAGCGGGCGGATCGAATGCTTCGGGGCGGATATCTCGCGGCAGCCCTATTATCGCAATGCCGCGAGCGGTATTTCGTTCACGCCGGCCGATGCGCCGGTGTTCCGCCCGCTCAGCGTTGAGGCCAATCTGCGGCTTGGCACTTACGCCACGGCTCCGGCAGACATCGACGAGCGGCTGGAAGGCGTCTATGCGACCTTTCCGAAGTTAAAAGAACGCAGGCTTCAGGCGGCTGGCACACTGAGCGGCGGCGAACAACGCATGCTGGCCGTCAGCATGGCCGTCATGAACAAGCCCCGCCTGATGCTGCTCGATGAACCGTCGATTGGCCTTGCGCCGGCAACTGCCGACCGCATCATGAACGAGATTGCAGCGATGAGCAAAGTGTTCGGCACGTCGGTCTTGATCGTAGATCAGAACGTGCGCAGCGCGCTACGCATCAGTTCCCGCGTCTATTTCCTCAGAATGGGGCGGATCATTCTTGAGGAGCCGGCAGTCGTATCTGCCAAACGCGAACATTACTGGGACCTTTTCTAGGAGGAGCACATGGTCAATTCCATTCTGGGCAGCGGCGTCGTCGAGGGCGAGGGACCGGTCGTGCTTTCGGACGGCAGCCTCATGGTCGTCGAGATGGCCGGTTCACGCGCCTGCGTGACGCGGGTGGAAGCGGACGGCACGGTCAAGACGGCGATCAAGGTCGGCGGGCGCCCGAACGGCATGACGATCGACGGAAGCAGCCGCCTCTGGGTGGCCGAGGCGCGCGAGGGCGAGGTTCATTGCTATGAGCCGGACGGAATGTTGCGCGCGGTCGTGCGCCCTCCGCAAAGCCGGTTCCTATGGCCCAACGACCTGCGTTTTGGCCCTGATGGCCTGCTGTATCTGACGGATTCCGGCATTCTCGACACTGTGTTCATCACCGGCATCGCGATCAATCCGAAATGGGCAGAGCTCGATTATCGCGGCTGCGTCTACGTCATCGATCCGGTAGCGGCCCGCGTCGTTCGACGGTTCGACGACGATATCCAGTTCACGAACGGGCTCGCTTTTGGTCCGGACAATCGCTTGTACGTCAACGAGACGATCGGCGGGAACGTCTACCGCTACGATGTCTTCGCCGGTGGCGAGCCGGAGCGCGAACTGTTCGGCAACGTCAATACGCCGGATGGACCGGGCGGCTGGCGTGGGCCAGACGGCATGGCCTTCGGCAGGGACGGACGGCTCTATTGCACGGTTTATGGACAGGGCGACGTGACGGTGCTCGATGCCGAGGGGTACGTCGCCGAGCGGATGCCGACGAATGGGCTGAGGCCGACGAACATCGCCTTTGCCGACGGCAAGCCACTGGCCTATGTGACGGAAGTTCTCAATTCCTGCGTCGAGGCGCTGGACATGCCCTGCGAGGGCCTGCCGCTCCACCGCCCCGTTTTCGACATCCAAGCACAGTAGGACGATAACGGTTGGAGAGGTGCATACCATGGCGGATACGGGGGTGGAGGAGAAGCAAGCGACCGCGGCGGGTGGTCGGGATCCGTACACCATCGCGATCCTTGCGGATGTCAAGACAGGCGACTTCGAAAACCGCGTCATGCCGCTTATGCGTGAAGTTCTGTCTCGGCAATTGCGGCCTGTCCTCGTTCCTGCAACGGACACGAGCCTTGCGGACATTGCCGCGCTTGTGCCTGAACTGGCCGGAGCGATCGTGCTGTCGGACGGCCCCGCCCTTGATGTTCTCTCGAGCACCCTTGCCGTAGTCAGCGTTCGCGAGCGCTTAGTACCGGATGCGGCATTCGATCAGTTGATTCTCGATACCGAGGCCGTCGGCTTCCGCGTGGCGGAATATATCGCGTCCGCCGGCCGCACGTCGGTCGCACTTGTCGGGCCTCAAGGGCCGGAAACGCCGCTGGCACAGGGATTCGCCAAGGGTGTCGATACCTATGACCTGATGCTGCCGCGGGATTTCGTCATTTCCTGCCCACCGGTCAGCGAAGCGGCTGTAGCGACATTCAGGGCGTTCCTGCGGGCGGCCAGCGCGTTCCCGCAGGTGATCTATTGCACCGACCCGGCCGTTGCCTGTGGTGTCTACGAGGCTTTGTCAACGGAAGGTTTCGAGATTCCGAACGATCTTTGGGTGCTCTCGCACGGCGAAACGGTGATGACTCTTTCGCCGTTCTATGACGTGACTAGTGTCGCCGCAGCGCCAGGTGCCATTTGCACGGCAGCCCTCGATCTTCTCTGTCTGAGACTGAAAGATATGGACGGTGAGCGTATCATCCGGCACATTGGCCTCAACATTGTGGCACGATCCACCACGGAACATTTTTACATGACGAAAGCGGTGCCATGAACAAGTCCGTCTCTGTGCCGTTGGCGCAGACCGAGATGAAGCTTGCCGAAAGGCTGGACAGGCTGGTGAACAACGCCAATCTGGGCGTCGAAGATGCGCGCGCAGCCCTTCTAGACGCCAAGGCTGCCTTGCGTGCGCAGGACGGGCGGCAGAGCGTGCTCGCCGCGCTTTACCAGACAGCGACGGAAATCATCGACGTGCATGTGGTCGGGCAGGTTCTGGAAGCGGCGGTCAGCCGCGCCAAGGCGCTGCTCAAGGCAGATCTCGGCTATTTGGCGCTTTACGACGCCGAATCGCGTGGGACGCGGGTGACGGCGACGGTCGGCTCGATCTCGCCGGACTTCGGCTCGCTGCATGTACCGCTCGGCATCGGCATGGGCGGTCGGGTCTCGCAGATGCGTGAGCCATTCGTAACGACGGATTATCTCGCTGACGAACGACTCGTGCACCTGCCCCGCGTCGACGAAGGCATACGGTCTGAAGGCATACGCGGGATGGTCGGCGTGCCGCTGATTGCCCGGCACCAGTTCCTCGGCGCGCTCTTCGTCGCAGACCGCACAGTGCGCCGCTATACCGATGAAGATGTGAGCTGCCTGCAGGGACTTGCCGCGCTGATCGCGGTGGCGCTGGAGAATGCGCGCCTGTTTGAACGCGAGGATGCCGCGCTGAAGCGCACGCAAGTTGCCTACCGGTCGCTGAACGCCCGTCTTGTCGCTTCCGAGCGGGAGGCTTCGCTTCACCGCCGGCTGGTGGCCGTCGTCGGACGCAATGGTTCGCTGGAGGAACTGGCCGGGATTGTCGAGAAGGAACTGGGTGCGACGGCGCATTTTGTGCCGACCGCCGATGCACCGCCTATCGAGTATACGGATGATGGCGCGCGCTACAGCGCGCGCGTCGGCGTCGAGGCGGTGTGGACGCTGCGCGTGGATGCGTCTGCGCCGCTGACAGGCACCGACCGCCGGTTGCTGGAGCGTATTGTCCAGTCGGCGGAAACGCTGCTTTTGCGCAAGGACCTCAATGAAATCGAGCGAGTCTGGCGGGGCACCATCGCACTGCAAAACCTGCTGACGGACGGTTTGACGTCCGCCCAAGTCGAAGCGCTGAAAGCCGAAACGGGCGTCGACCTGCTGCGCCCCTTCAGGGTCGTCGCGTTCAAGGCTGCTGGTGTCCTGCCGGAAAAGATCGTTTCGCTACTGCGCAGCGTTTTCGGCACCCAAGCCTGCCTGATCGGACAATACAGTAAGACCGCGCTGACTCTTGTGGCAGAGGGGCAGGGCGTCGATCTGGCCCATTTGCAGGAAAGCCTCAACACGCTCGCCGGCGAGCCGGTGGCGATCGGCACGGCACTGTGCCGCGAACCGCTGTCGCGATCGCGCCAATCGGCGCTCAACGCCGTGCATTCCGCGGAGATGATCATGGCGCTCGGCCAGGCAGGCGCGTTCTCAGACATCAGCATTCCACCGGAAATGCTCCTTCTGAGAAATGCCGAGCCGGAAGACATCGAGGCCTATATTGGTGCGGCGCTGGGGCCGTTGATCGATCCGCGAAACCGAAGCGCGGGCGATCTGATTGCCACGCTGCGCGCCTACTTCGACACTGGGTTGAACGCCATGAAGGCGTCGGCGGAACTCGGCATCCACTACAAGACGATGGCGCAACGGCTCGAGCGGATATCGAAGCTCATAGGCCTGGATTTCAGGGAATCTCGACAGGTGCTACACGTACAGATCGCTATTTTACTGCTAGGTTTCCGGAAGCGATCACAGCATGTGAGCGGACCATTTGGCCTCAACCATGATCCAGTTGATGGCGAGACCAGTACGAGGGTGTTTGAAGATGACTAGTCTGGAAGCGACTTGGAAATAGCTGAGGACTTCGGTGCCCGTTCTCTCAAGTTGGCGAGCGCCGCCGCCTGGGTTATGGAAGGTCCCTTTACCCTGCGGATCTCCAATTGCATTCCCGGCAACCGGACCGTCGCATAACCTAGGCGACCTGTTCGAATCGGGTTAATCGATCATCTCCAGCGATCGCTCTAATATAGGCACTGAGCTGACGACAGATCGATACTGCACAGAGATAAGACCTCTGTCGTGAACGTTACGAACATCATACACTGCAAATGTGGCTGCGAGCAGTGATAAGCCTCTTGACCCGGAAGTGGTAATCCGCACCTAGCACCACACAGTTACGGCGAAGTCTTCCCGACGCTGATATCCCGGTTGCTTTGATGTCGCTCGGCCACAGGCGGCAGTGGTTGTTTTTGGACCGGTTTGCCCTGTTCGAGTTTGGCCCAGTACCCGCGTTCCAGTGTGGGAATGCGGCGATCGCAGGTCTTCTTCAATGCCGTATCTGTGACGCTATAATCTGCGGCAACTTTGGTCATGGGCTTGCACCAGACCTGCTCCTAAAGCTCCTCGCGAGAAACCATATTCACCGTCTCAGCCTCTCTCTTCTGCGTACAATGCACGCAACCCCGTACCAACGATCCATTGAAGCGATGATCAGGATGTTCTACCGATTCAACGGTTTTGACGGTACTTTATTGGGCGCTAGATTTAATCTTCGCCGCCTATGGCACCCCGCAAAATGGCCTATAGATATCGATAGTCCACAGAATTTTTACATTTGTAGCTGCGCCGAAAAACCCTCTAAAAACAACAGGCTAACTTTTTAACGGTTCCGTTAGCGGCATAGGAAGAGAAAAATAAACTTTCGAGAGTAAAAACAAATGCTTAGGGCAGAAAGAATAATAGAGCGGGAGTAATATCCCACTACGCCTGACCGCATGCTGGATGAGTATCATGACGATTTGTTTGAGGACTTTTGTCGGTGCGCTGCTTCTCTGGATGGGAAGTGCATCGTTTGCGGCTGGGCAGGATACAAACCTTGTCTTGTCAGTGACGCCGCACAAGGTGCGTTGGGCCGCCGTTTACAACAGCCCGCAGAATAACGATCCATTCTATCATGTTCAGGTCTTCGAAAAAGATCGGGGCAGCAAGCCATGGGTGTACAAATTGTTGGCCTTACACCTTGTGGTGACCCCTGAAGCTTTGGCTGCAAGTAAACAAGGCAAACAGGCAAAGGTCTATCAATATAAAGATGTGGAGTTTCGTTATGCCTACCGTGCTTGGCTAAACGATCCAGTCGAGCGTCGTAAAACTCCTGTTTGCCGGACCAGCATTCTCGATTGCCTAGAACGGTAATGAAGGAATCCCGCTGACCCTCGCAATTTTAGCCGGTTCATTTCAAATATAACTCTGCCGCGTTTGCTTCGTGGCAAAAGCCATATCTTTTTCCAAAAAGTTTTCTCGAAAAAATCACACCCTCCAGCCGTTTGCTGCGTTGCGGGAAGCGCATGAATTATCGAGTTTTTTGGTACTCAGCGCTCTCCTGGCCAATCGGCTTTGTCACATCATCACTCTTGGTGAGTGTTGAATGCTGGCCCAACGTCACTTGACAAATTTTGCAGCAGGTGAAATTATTTTCACTAGAAGATAAAAATATCAAAAACGTGTTCAGGGTGGAGACATGGCAATGGCAGGTGGCGGTTCTCTTCGCGAAGAAGAGTCCAGCATGGCAGCACGCGCTGCCTGGCTGCATTATGCCGGTGGTCTCACCCAATCCGAGGTAGCAAAGCGCCTTGGGCTGACCTCCCTCAAAGCTCATCGTCTGATCATGAAGGCCAATCAGGAAGGTCTGGTGAAGGTCTATATCGATGGCGAGGTTTCGGAATGTGTCGAACTCGAGCAAAAGCTTTCGACCCGCTATGGGCTCGATTACTGCGAAGTTGTGCCTGATTTCGATCCCGATGAATTGCCTTTGAAAGCGCTTGGCATTGCAGGAGCCCAATTTCTCAAGCGTGAGATCGAACGCGATGGCGAGTTGCTTATCGGTATGGGCCACGGGCGTACACTTGCCGCCTGCGTCGATTATCTGCCGCGCATCGCCAGTAATAATGTGCGCTTTGTTTCGCTGCTCGGCGGCCTGACCCGCAAATTTTCCGCCAACCCCCATGACGTTATTCACAGGCTGGCCGAACGGATCGGTGCGGAAGCCTATGTCATGCCTGTTCCGTTCTTCGCCAATACAGTCGAGGACATGGACGTATTGTTCAGTCAGCGCGGCGTGCGCGAAATCTTTGATATGGCAAAGAGCGCCAATCTTTCCCTCGTGGGTATTGGTACTGCGGAGCGCGAAGCTTCGCTGGTATCCACTGGCATGATCGAGAAAAGCGAGATCGAGGACATCAAGAATGCCGGGGGAGCGGGAGAGCTTCTCGGGCATTTCTTCGATGATGCAGGCAAGGCGATCCAGACAACCTTGTCTGACCGCACATTTACCTTGAGCCGGGAGGACCTGAAGAAACAGCGAATGATCGCGGTTGCAGGCGGCAGGATGAAGGTAAGAGCCATTCGCGCGGTGCTGGAAAGCCGGTGCCTCAATGGTTTGATTACAGACGAGAAAACAGCGCAGCAACTCGTCGCAAGCGATACCTGACACAACGTCAGGGAGGGGATGCGGGAAGCCGCGTCCGGGAGAAGTACCGGCGGGGTATCCGGTTCGTAATACCCGATGAAGGAGGAGAAAGACCAATGCATGACAAGGAAAAAGACCTTATCAGCGCCTTCCTGCGCGGATCGGTTGACCGTCGCGGCCTGTTGAAAGGCCTCGGAACCATGGGTATCACTGCAGCTTCGGCTGGCACGCTGATGAACATGATGTCGACCAATGCGCAGGCGGCAGATTTTGACTGGAAGAAACATTCCGGCAAATCCCTGAAGCTGCTCTTGAACAAGCATCCATATGCAGACGCGATGATCGCCAATCTGCAGAATTTCAAGGATCTGACCGGCATTGATGTCAAATACGATGTCTTCCCGGAAGATGTCTATTTCGACAAGGTTACGGCAGCCCTCTCGTCGGGCTCGACCGAATATGATGCATTCATGACCGGCGCCTATATGACATGGACCTATGGTCCTGCCGGCTGGATCACCGATCTGAAGGAATGGATCAACGATCCGGAAAAGACCAATCCGAACTACGCTTGGAATGACTTCCTGCCGGGCGTGAAGAACTCCTGCGCATGGAATGGTATTCCGGGCGGTGCACTTGGTTCTGAAGACGCCAAGCAATGGTGTATTCCATGGGCATTCGAACAGAACAACATCACCTATAACCGTGAGATGTTCGACAAGGCCGGAGTTGAAGTTCCGGGCAATATCGATGAGATGATCGCGACTTCCGCAAAGCTGCAAAAGGATATTGGCGGAATTTACGGCATTGGCGTTCGTGGCTCGCGCTCTTGGGCGACGATCCATCCGGGCTTCCTGTCCGGCTATGCGAACTTCAACCAGAAAGACCTGAATGTATCTGCCGACGGCAAGCTTTCGGCAGCAATGAACACGACTGAATCAAAGGCATACCACACCAAGTGGGTGCAGATGATTCAGGAAAGCGGCCCGAAAGACTGGTCGACCTATACCTGGTATCAGGTCGGTGCCGATCTCGGTGCCGGTGCTTCAGCCATGATCTTTGATGCAGATTGCCTTGGTTACTTCATGAATGGCGGCGACAACAAGATGGCCGGGAAGCTCTCCTATGCCGCCTTTACCGCCAATCCGGAAGCCAAGTCATCGACACCGAATATCTGGATCTGGTCGCTTGCCATGTCCAATTTCTCCAAGAACAAGGATGCCACCTGGTACTTCCTGCAATGGGCTTCAGGTCCGGAACATGCGCTGTTTGGCGCAACCAAGATGGACTTCGTTGATCCGGTTCGCCAGTCGATCTGGAAGGATGAAATGTTCCGCGACAAGCTGAACAAGAAGTATCCGGGCTATGTCGAAATGTTCGATGCCTCGGCTGCCGGTGCGAGCATCAAGTTCACGCCGCAACCACTGTTCTTCGACGTGACGACGGAGTGGGCATCAACATTGCAGAAGATGGTTGCCAAGGAAGTGCCGATTGATGAGGGGCTGGATCAGCTCGCCCAGAGCATTGATCGTCAGCTCAAGGAAGCCGGTCTCGGCTGATCTTCATCCCACCAATACCCGGCGTTAAAAGCGCCGGGTATTCAGATGTGCGGCAAACGTGATTTCTTAAACGATCCTGAGCGCACAAGCGTGATTTCTTAAACGATAAGGAGCTTTAAATTGGCTTCACCATCCATTCCACGAAAGCCGGCCTCACGGTTCAGGATCAGCAGAAAGATGCTGCCCTATGTCCTGAGCTTGCCCGCATTGCTCGTTTGCATCGGCATTCTTATTCCCTTTGTCACTGCCGTGATCTACTCGCTTCAACGTTACCGGCTCAGCCAGCCATGGAGCCGCCAGTTCAATTGGGGTGAGAACTATTATAATTTTCTGTTCAATGATCCGGGTTTCTGGAACACGCTGAAAGTATCGCTGCTCTATGCCGGTATAACCGTGACGTTGGAGCTTCTTCTGGGACTGGGTATTGCCCTGCTTTTGCAGAAGCGTTCGCGGGTCAATAATTTCATTTCGATCATGCTGCTTTTGCCACTGATGATTGCGCCAGCGCTGGCCGCATTGATGTGGAAGCTGATGACCAATCCGGGTTTCGGCATTCTCAGTTACTTGGCAAATCAGGTCGGATTGCAGAATTTCCGCTGGGCGTCATCGCCGGATACGGCGCTGTTCACGGTCGTGCTGGTTGATATCTGGGTTTATACGCCCTTCATCATGATCCTGCTTCTGGCGGGTCTGCGCTCGTTGCCCACACAGCCCTTTGAAGCTGCCGCGCTTGACGGCGTACCACGCACATTCGTGTTCTTCCGCATCACCCTGCCGATGCTGACACCCTATATCCTTACGGCGACGCTGTTCCGCCTGCTCGATTCCATCCAGCAGTTCGATATCATCTATGCGATGACGCAGGGCGGTCCCGGCAATGCGCTGACAGTGTTTCAGGTCGAAGCCTATCTGAACTTCTTCCAGTCCACGAATGTCGGACGGTCGGCGGCGCTGATGGTCATCCTCTGGGCGATCACATACCTGCTCTCCAATATCTTCATCAAGAACTGGCTGCGGCTGCGCGAACGCGCACGCGGCGAGGCGTGAGGAGTACATCATGGAAACCACATCCACCCTCGAAAAAAGCCTGCGCTTCGTCGCATTGTCGCTGGTCGTCATCTTCTTTATGTTCCCGATCTTCTGGATTTTTCTCATGTCATTCCAGACGAACGAAACAATCCTGACGATCCCGCCAACTATCGTTTTCACGCCGACCCTTTCCAACTATGCCGCGCTCATCACCGGTAAGCTGACCACATCGGCGGGTACGCTGGATATCGCCTTTATGCGCAATCTCGGCAATTCGGTCTTTCTCTCGGTCACATCGGTTGCGCTGGCTCTGGTGCTCGGCGTACCTGCGGCCTATGCCTTTGCCCGCCACAAGTTCCGTGGCTCGGAAGACATTGCATTCACGCTTCTGTCCTTCCGTTTTGCCCCGCCGTTGTTAGTGCTGCTGCCATTGACGCAGTATTTCCAGTGGCTTGGCCTGTCCGATACCTATTTCGGTCTCATCTGGGTATATCAGCTGATCTGTCTGCCACTGATCCTGTGGATCGTGCGCGGCTATTTCGAAGATATATCGGCTGACGTTGAATATGCCTATCGCATCGCGGGCCACTCATGGTTTGCCACCTTCCGCAAGATTGCACTGCCTCTCGCAGGCCCGGGCATTGCAGCGGCTGGCCTGCTTGCCTTCATCTTCGCCTGGAACAACTTCGTCTTCGCGCTAGTGCTTGCCTCGGCGGACAAACAGCCGGTCACGGTGGGTGCGCTTGCCTTCGTCACCTCATCCGGCATCCAGTACGGCCAGATCGCCTCGGCTATTGTGCTCTCGGTCACGCCGACGCTTGCGCTTGCTCTTTATGCACAGCGCTATCTCGTTGAAGGCCTGTCACTTGGCGCGGTGAAGGGATAATTTCATGACCACTTTAGAACTCAAGAATATCGTCAAGCGTTACAAGACCAATACGGTTCTCGATGACCTGTCGCTTGACGTTGCAAATGGCGAAACACTGGTCCTGTTTGGCCCTTCCGGGGCTGGAAAGACCGTCCTCCTGCGTCTCGTCGCCGGGGTGATCGATCCGGATGAGGGCAAAATCCTGATCGGTGGTGAAGACATGACCGATGTAGATGCGGAGCATCGCGGTATCGGCATGGCGTTTCAAAACTTTGCGCTGTTTCCGCATATGAGCGCCCATGACAATATCGCCAGCCCGTTGACTGCAACGCGGTCTTCGGCAGAGGCCATAAAGTCGGGCGTAGGCAAGGTAGCGAAGCTGCTCAAGATTGATCATGTGCTGTCGCATCATCCGAAAGCACTCTCGAACGGGCAAAAGCAGCGCACCGCGCTTGCCCGCGCCCTTGCGGGCTCACCGCCACTGCTGCTGCTTGATGATCCGCTGCGCAATGTCGATGCGAAACTGCGCTTCGAGATGCGGCTGGAATTGCCGCGCCTTCTGGCTTCGCAGGGCGCAACGGTCGTCTATGTGACGCAGGATTATAAGGAAGCCATGGCACTCGGCGATCGCATTGCGGTCATGGCGAACGGCAAGATTCGCCAGATTGGAACGCCGGAGGAGATCTACAACGCGCCTTCAGACATCGGAATTGCCAGTCTGTTCGGTGATCCGACAATCAACCTGCTTGATGTAACGCCACAAAAGGACGCGGAAGGCATTTATGTCGAGATATCCAAGGTTCGCGTGGCTTTGCCCGGCATGCCGGATAGTGTTGCGGGGCAATCCTGCGTCATCGGCATTCGCCCTGAATCGATCACCTTCGCCAAAGATACGGCCAAGGGCGCGGTTCCTATCGAGGTCGAGGCAGAAACCCCGCTCAACGAAAAGACGGTCACGCTGGTTCTCACTGTCGGCAAGCGTGAAGTGCTGGTTTCGCGGCCTGCGGGAACGCCGGGCCCGGCATCCGGTCCGGCTCACATTGTTATTGATGGCAGGACCGCGTTTCTTTTTGATAAGGCCAGCGGCGAGTTGATCCGCAAGGCAGGCACGACACAACAGGGAGTAGCGGCATGAGTGACACTGCTCTGTTGATCAGGAACGTCGATAAATTCTATGGCCCGATAGACCATGGCGTCCATGCGGTTCGCAATATCAGCATGGATGTGAAGAAGGGCGAAATCATCGCGCTTCTTGGTTCGTCCGGCTGCGGCAAGACATCGACCCTGCGTATGGTTGCCGGGTTCGAGGCTGTGTCCCGCGGAACGATCTCGCTGAAAGGCCGCGAGGTTCAAACGTTCGCTCCGGTCCGGCGAAATGTTGCCATGGCCTTTGAAGGCTATTCGCTTTATCCGCCTTTGACGGTGAAGGAGAACATCGCCTTCGCGCTGAAATCCTCGAAGCTGTCCCAGTCGATTGTCGAAGAAAAAGTCGCCTATATCGCCAAGCTTCTGGAGATCGAGGATATTCTCGGCCGCTATCCGAGTTCAATCTCCGGTGGCCAGCAACAGCGTGCCTCGCTTGGCCGTGCGCTGATCCGCGATGCCGATCTGCATCTGCTTGATGAGCCGATGGGCCAGCTTGAGCCGCAATTGCGTGCCGTGCTGCGAGGCCGCATCAAGCACTACATCAAGGAGCGTGGACTTACCGCCATTCTGGTGACCCACGATCAAACCGAAGCGAACGCGCTTGCTGATCGTATTGCCGTCATGGAAGGCGGCGAGTTGCAGCAGTTCGATACGCCGCAGATGATCAAGGAGCGTCCAGCCAATCTGTTTACCGGCACGTTCGTCGGTGAGCCGCCAATGAACGTCTTCGAGGCAACGGTTTCCACCAACGATAGTGCAATAGCTTTCGGCCTCAATCAGGGTGTGAAGCTTGACTATGCCGCATCCGATTTCTCGCCAGCAGTCAGGGCTGAGCTGAAAAAACATCAGAAAGTCGTTGTCGGTATACGTCCCTATGCGGTTCGCCGCAGCGAGGGCGGCGTCGAAGCCCGTGTTTCAGTCAATCAATGGCTCGGCGACCAGACCCATATTGCGGCAGACTTTGCCGGCGGTTCGCTGGTTCTTGTCGAACATGACCGGACTGATGTGGCAATCGGTGAAACGATTGCAGTTCGCCTCGATCCGGCGAGCCTGCATGTATTCAATGGCGAAACCGGTGTTGCCATCAGCCATGGTCAGGAGCTTGCGTGATGACACGCGATATCCTCATAGGGATTGACGCGGGAACCTCCATCATCAAGTCGGTGGCCTTCGACCTGTCAGGCCGCCAGATCGCATTCGCCTCAACGCCGAACAGCTATGAAACCGTTGGCAGGGCAGGGGTTGTGCAGGATCTTGCACGTACGTGGGCCGATGCAGTTAAGACTCTGGTCGATCTCGCTGCGAAAGTCGACAATCTTGCCAGCCGCACTGTTGCCGTGTCTGTCACAGGTCAGGGCGATGGCACATGGATGATCGACAAGAACGGCGAGGCGGTCGGCAAGGGTTGGCTATGGCTCGATGCCCGTGCGGGCGATACGGTCGATAACCTTCGCAAAGAGCGCGGCGATCTTGGCCGTTTCACCCACACCGGCAGCGGCCTCGCCGCCTGTCAGCAGGGCTCGCAGCTACGCTGGATGATGGATGAAGCGCCGGAGCTTTATGCCGGTGCAACCACGTCTTTTCACTGCAAGGACTGGCTCTATTTCAAGCTGACAGGTAAGCGCGCCACCGACCCTTCGGAAGCGGTTTTCACCTTTGGAGACTTCCGCACCCGCAACTACTCAGACAGCGTGATTGATTTTCTCGGGCTGGAAAAGCTCAAATATCTGCTGCCCGAAATCGTAGATGGTGCGACCACCCATCATGAACTTGATGCCGAGGCCGCCAGATTGACCGGATTGCTTGAAGGCACGCCCGTTGTGCTGGGCTATGTAGATGTAGCCTGCACTGCGCTTGGGGCGGGTCTGTATGAGCCCGGAACGGATACGGGTTGCTCGATTATAGGCTCGACCGGCATGCATATGCGCCTCGCAACAAGCCCGGATGATGTGCAGCTCAATCGCGACCTTACCGGCTATACGATGTGCATGCCCATACCGGGCGTCTATGCACAGATGCAGTCCAACATGGCTGCAACGCTGAATATCGACTGGATATTGGCCGTTGCCGGAGACCTTTTCAAAAGCGTTGGCATTGAAAAGTCCAAGGCCGAACTGCTGGCCTATATGGAGACTTGGCTTGCCGATGCAAAGGCCGCTTCCGTAATCTATCACCCTTATATTTCCGACGCAGGCGAGCGGGGACCATTTGTCGATGCAACCGCCCGCGCTTCGTTCATAGGGCTTTCGACCAGTCATGGTTTTGGTGATCTTGTACGTGCCGTGTTCGACGGTTTGGCCCTTGCTGCGCGGGATTGTTTTGCCGCCATGGGGCCTCTGCCAAAACGTGTCCGCGTCACTGGTGGAGCCGCCCGCAGTGCTTCATTGCGCAAGATTTTGGGCGGGGCATTGGGTGCCAGCATCCAGACCAGCGAGCGCGAAGAAGCGGGAGCTGCAGGCACTGCCATGATCGCAGCGGTTTCTCTCGGCATTTATGGCTCAATGGCGGATTGCGTCAAAGACTGGGTAACACCGTTCCAGCGCGCGCCCGAAACCGCCGACGAAGAACTGTCCCGAATTTATGAAAAGGCTTTCCCGGCCTACCGCCAGTCACGGCTGGCGCTGCAACCGACTTGGCACACGCTAACCGCCAGCAGCAATTGACGAATAGGAAGACCGCAATGACCAAGAAGATAGCCATCATCGGCGACCGGTTCATGCTTCCGGAGGTATTCCGGGAAAAGATCGTGGAGCTATGTGGCGATGAACACGATATCCGCACGCTGCAGCAACCTTGGCCGGATGTACCCATGGAGCACGGCTATGCCGTCAAGGGCATGGATGGGCTCAAGGAATATCTCGGTGATCCCGATGAGATTGTAGAATTCATCGGCGATGCGGAACTCTTCATTACTCAACTTGCTCCCATGTCAGCCGGTATGCTGGAGCGCCTGCCGGATTTGAAGTTCGTTGCTGTTTCCCGTGGCGGACCTGTCAATATTGATATGAAGGCTGCACGCGATGCGGGTGTCCTTGTCGTCAATACACCCGGCCGCAATGCCAGCGCCGTTGCCGAATTCACCCTTGGTGCCATTCTGGCTGAAACGCGCCTTATTCGCAGTGGTCATGAGTCCTTGCGCAAGGGCGAATGGCGCGGCGAGCTTTACCGTGCCGACAAGACAGGCCGCGAGCTTTCGGAAATGACGGTTGGTGTAGTCGGTTATGGCAATATCGGCGCAAAAGTGGTGCGCCTGCTTCGGGCTTTTGGCACGAAGGTGATTGTCTACGATCCCTATGTGCAGCTCTCCGCCGATGACCGTAATGCAGGTGTCGAACTGGTAGCTTTCGACGATCTTCTGTCACGCTCGGATGTTGTTACGCTGCATCCTCGCGTGACGGACGAAACCAAGGGCATCATGAATGCCGAGGCGTTTGCCAAGATGAAGCAGGGCGCGATTTTCGTAAACACGGCGCGTGGTCCGCTGGTCGATTATGATGCACTTTACGAAGCGCTGACCAATGGTCATCTTGGCAGCGCCATGCTGGAAACCTTTGCTGTCGAGCCGGTGCCAGCTGATTGGCCGCTTCTGCAACTGCCGAATGTGACGCTTACACCGCATATCGCGGGCGCATCCGTGCGCACTGTCACCTATGCCGCTGAAATGGCCGCCGAAGAAGTGCGGCGCTATATAGCCGGTTTGCCGCCGGTCAATCCTTGCTGAGGCCGTCATCATGCCAGAACTTGAGCTTAGACAATCGATTATCGATCACTGCCGTCAGATGAATGCTTCCGGTATCAATCAGGGCACATCGGGCAATATCAGCCTGCGTTTTGAAAACCGCATGCTTATCACACCCTCTGCGGTCCCCTATGACGAGATGACGCCGGACATGATTGCCTCCATGCCGCTCGATGGTGAATATGGTTCTTGGGAAGGCCCCAAGAAACCTTCCACCGAATGGCGTTTTCATCTGGACATTCTGCGGACTCGCCCGGAAATAAATGCAGTGGTCCACACCCACGCGACTTTTTCGACGATCCTTGCAATTGCGCACAAGTCCATTCCGGCCTGTCATTACATGGTCGCCGCATTTGGCGGCAATGATGTGCGCCTATGTGACTATGCGCGCTACGGCACCAAAGAGCTTTCCGACAATGTATTGAAGGCATTGGAAGACCGCACAGCCTGCCTCATGGCCAATCACGGCATGATTGCGACGGGCGGAAGTCTTGAAAAGGCCATGTGGGCAGCTGTCGAACTTGAGACGATTGCCAAGCAATATTATCACGCGCTGCTTCTGGGTGGAGCGGTTGTTCTGTCGCCCGAAGAGATTGAAGGCGTCCGCCGTGGCTTTGCCAGTTATGGCCTTCAGGACAAGCCTGCACAGCAGGGAGCCGGGCATTGAGCACAGAAACCGGCATATTCGACCTCTTTATTATCGGCGGCGGTGTTAATGGCGCTGGCATAGCCCGTGATGCAGCCGGGCGAGGGCTATCGGTGATCCTCTGCGAAAAAGACGATCTCGCGCAAGGCACAAGTTCGCGCTCCGGCAAGCTTGTCCATGGTGGTCTGCGCTACCTCGAATATTATGAGTTCCGGCTGGTGCGTGAAGCACTGATCGAACGCGAGGTGCTGCTGGAATCCGCACCGCATATCATCTGGCCCATGCGCTTTGTCCTTCCCCATAATCCGGCGGATCGCCCGGCCTGGCTGATCCGCCTCGGCCTGTTCCTTTATGATCACCTTGGCGGGCGCAAACGCCTGCCGGGTACGCGCACGCTTAATCTGAAGACTGCGCCGGAAGGTGCGCCGCTGAAGGATGAATATGGCAAGGCGTTCGAATATTCCGATTGCTGGGTGGATGACGCGCGGCTTGTGCTTTTGAATGCCCTTGATGCCGCCGCGCGCGGCGCTGAAATTCACACGCGCACCGCATGCAGTTCCGTTCGGCGCGAAGGTGATATCTGGATCGTTGAGATGACTGACACGGTTTCCGGTGTCAAAAGAACGGTGAAGGCCCGCTGTGTGGTCAACACTGCCGGGCCATGGGTCAATGATATTATCCGCCGTGTTGCTGGCATGAATTCCAGCCGCAGCGTTCGGCTGGTCAAAGGCAGCCATATCATCGTTCCGAAATTCTGGGAGGGTCGGCAGGCCTATCTGGTGCAGAACCCCGACAAGCGCGTGATCTTCATCAACCCATACGAGAATGATCTGGCGCTGATTGGCACGACGGATATTCCTTATGACGGCCGCCCCGAAGATGTCGCCGCTGACAACAACGAAATTGACTATCTGCTGAAATCCGTGAACCGCTATTTCAAGCAGCAGCTCGTGCCCGGCGATATCGTGCACAGTTTTTCCGGCGTGCGCCCGCTTTATGATGACAGTGCGGAAAACCCCAGCGCCGTGACCCGCGATTATATTTTCGAGGTCGATGCGGAGAACAACAAGGCTCCATTGCTTTCGGTGTTCGGCGGCAAGATCACCACGTTCCGCAAGCTTTCCGAACACGCGCTTGATCGCCTGAAACCTTTCTTTCCTGACATGCGCCCGGGTTGGACGGCGAAGGCGCATCTTCCCGGCGGTGATATGGCCAATGCCGATTTCGAGCAGTTTCTGGGAGACGTGCGGGCCAGATATCCATGGCTGCCTTTTGATCTCGCGAAACATTATGCCCGGCTTTACGGCACGCGCATGCACGAATTGCTTGGCTCGGCACGATCAGTTGCCGACCTTGGCCCTGCATTCAGCAAGCTGTTATATCAGCGTGAGGCCCAATTTCTCCGCGACACGGAATGGGCACTTCAACCTCAAGATGTTTTGGAGCGCCGTACCAAACACGGTCTGCACATGACAGAAGAACAGCGTGAAGCCTTCTCCAGATGGTGGACAGAAAAGCAGGCGGCAGCATGAGAAGTGCAGAGTTCGAAGCCCTTCTCGATCTGTCTGCACGCATAGGGGCTGATCCGGCGCTGGTGCAGGCTGCTGGGGGCAATACCTCTATCAAGGAGGGAGGCACGCTCTGGATCAAGGCGTCCGGTCTCTGGTTGAAAAATGCCCGCAATGCCGACATGATGGTGCCAGTCGCATTGGACCCGTTGCTGGATGCGTTGGCACGGTATGACCCGTCCGCCGAGAAAGCACAGGACTATGTGATTGCCGACCGCAATCCCTCCGGTCTGCGTCCATCGATTGAAACCACGGTCCATGCGCTCATGCCGCAAAAAGTGGTTGTCCATGTTCATTGTGTTGAGACCATTGCCCTTGCTGTTCAGGCTGATGCGGCGGCTCTGGTTGCAGCGCGCCTTGGCGATATTCCACATGCCTTCGTGCCTTATGCTCGCCCGGGACTGCCGTTGGCCCGTGCCATAGCCGAACGTTTGGAAGACGATACTTCCGTGCTCATTTTGGGAAATCATGGACTTGCCGTCGCGGCGGAAACTGTCGATGAAGCAGAGGCCCTGCTGGCTCAGGTCTCGCGTCTTCTGTCTGCCGCCCCGCGTCAGGCGCCGGTCACGGATATCGCCTCGCTACAGCGACTTGCGGTCAATAGCCAATACAGGCTTCCCGAGGATGCAGCGATCCATCGGGCGGCAACCGATCTTGCCAGTTGTCGCATCGCGGCCGGCGGCAGTCTCTATCCGGATCATGTCATTTTCCTCGGCAAAGGCTCTGTCATTGCCGGGCCGTTGGATACTGCCCTGACAATCGAAGGAAAACTGGAAGAGGGTACGGCGTTACCGCCCGCCATCCTGTTCCCCGGCAAAGGCGTTTTGGTGTTGAAAGAAGCAACATCAGGTGCACTTGCCATGGCGCGCTGCCTTGCGGACGTCACCTCCCGCATTCCGCAAGGCACGCGCCTGAATTATCTGACCGACGAAGAAAATGTCGAATTGCTTGGCTGGGACGCCGAGAAATACCGGCAAACGCTTAATCGTGCCGGGCAGGCGCTGCAATGACAGGCCAAGCGCTCTGCATCGGCATTGATATTGGCACGTCAGGCGTTCGCGCAGTGGCCATGGCGGCTTCGTTTGACATTGTTGCGAGCGGCTCCGCACGGCTGGATGCCTTCTCAGCCAATCATCGTGATCCAGCAGGCTGGTGGTCAGCGGTGCAATCGGCCCTGTCACAGGTGCTGGAGCAGATTGACCGCAAGCAGGTTCGGGCCATCAGCATAGACGGCACCTCCGGGACCGTCCTGCCAGTTAGTTCCTCTGGCGAGCCTTTGGCTGAACCGCTGATGTATAATGATCCGGTGCAGGACCAGACAATTCTTGATGCAATTACCGCCCATGCGCCAGCCACCAGTGCCGCTCACGGAGCCACATCCGGCCTTGCCAAGCTTCTGCATTTCCAATGTATCGGCAATGTCTCGCGCATAATCCATCAGGCAGACTGGCTGGCCGGACACTTCACCGGCCTCTATGATGTTTCCGATGAAAACAATGCGCTGAAAACCGGCTATGATCCTGTTGCGCGGAACTGGCCCGTATGGATCGGCAATACCGGCGCGCATATGGAAATGCTGCCGCATGTCCTTCCAGCGGGCTCGCCGATTGCGACTATCTCTCCGAAGGCCGCCGCTGCTTTTGATCTGCCGTCATCGGTTATCATCGTCGCCGGGACGACGGATGGCTGCGCGTCATTTCTAGCTACAGGTGCTGACAAGCCCGGCGATGGCGTCAGTGCGCTCGGCACCACGCTGACCGTCAAGATGCTCTCGGATCGACCGCTATTTGCCCCTGAATTCGGGCTCTACAGTCACCGCATCGGCGACATGTGGCTTGCAGGTGGTGCATCAAATACGGGCGGCAATGTACTCGCCCACTATTTCGACAATGGCCGGATCGGGCAGCTTTCCAACGCCATTGATCCAATGACGGAAACTGGTCTGAATTACTATCCTCTGATCAAGGATGGCGAGCGCTTTCCTATCAACGATCCGGCCATGAAGCCGCGCATGGAGCCGCGCCCCGATGATGATGCGCAATTCCTGAAGGCAATCTTTGAAGGTATCGCCAATGTCGAGCAATTGGCCTATGGCCGTCTGGCAGAACTCGGCGCGCCAAAGCTGCGTTCGGTGAGAAGTGTCGGCGGCGGCGCGAAGAACAGGGTCTGGTCTGCCATTCGTGCGCGCAAACTTGGCGTTGCCATGCCGCCGGTGCTTTCCGAAGAAGCCGCATCCGGTACAGCGCGGCTTGCGATCATGGGCGGAAGAGCGGCGGGACTGTTATGACAGTTCCAAAGCACATATCCGGCCTGCGCGATCTGCAAGGGCGTTTTGATGCCTTCCTCATCGACCAGTTCGGGGTACTCCGTGATGGTCGCGGGCCTTACCCCGAGGCTGCGGCGACCCTTGCCGCTCTCAAGCAGACCGGCGCACGCATTATCATCCTGTCCAATTCCGGCAAGCGTTCTGCCGAAAACGATCGGCGTCTGGCGAAGCTGGGTTTCGATCCGGCAAGCTGGGACTGGTTTCTCACATCTGGCGAAGTTGCCTGGCAAATACTGGCTGCTGAATCCGCAAAGGCTGAGAAACAAACTACCCGCTGCCTGCTCATCAGCCGCGATGGCGATACATCGCCGCTCGACGGTCTTGAACTTGAACGCACCCAAAGCGGCGATGATGCGGATATAGTGCTGATCGCCGCCAGCGAGGGCGATATCCACGATCTGGATCATTACCGGCAGTTGCTGGAACCGGCGGCCAAACGTGGCGTTCCATGCCTGTGCACAAACCCGGACAAGATCATGCTGACCACCGAAGGCACGGCATTTGGTGCAGGGCGTATTGCCGAGCTTTATCAGGAATTGGGCGGCGAAGTGCGATGGATCGGCAAGCCTTTCGCCGATATCTACGTTTCGGCGCTGGATTTTCTCGGTAATCCTGACCCCGCTCGTGTCTGCTGCATTGGCGACAGTATCGAGCACGACATTGCTGGTGCAGCGGGCGCTGGCCTCAAGTCCATGCTGGTCAAGACCGGCATATTGGCCGGTTCAAGCCCACAGCAGCTACAGACGCTTTTCGCCGAACATGGCGCAATACCCGATTACACAATTGACCGTTTTATCTGGTAGGAGAATATGGCTTTCACCCTCTCGCTCAATACCAATCCACTGGTGAACCGCTTCGCCGAAGCCGACGATCTGATTGATACAATCGCCGAGAAAATCCGCATTGGTTATGTGCAGCTAACGCATGAATTCATCAATCCATCCTGGCCGCAAGCGACAATCTCCAAGCATGTGAAGCAGTTCCAGAAAGCGCTGACCCGAACAGGTGTCAAAGTCACGTCCGGCATGACCGGTCCCTATGGACGTCTCAATCATTTCGGTCACCCGGATGCCGATGTCCGGCAATATTATGTCGACTGGTTCAAGACATTCGCTGATATTTCCGCCGACCTCGGCGCTACCTCGCTCGGCACGCAGTTCGCGATCTTCACACACAAGGATTACGACGATCCGGACCGCCGTGAAGAGCTGATGAAAATCGCCATTGATTGCTGGCGGGACGTTGCTGAACACGCCAAGGCAGCCGGGCTGACCTATCTCTTCTGGGAGCCAATGTCGGTAGGACGCGAGTTTGGCCATACAATTGCTGCCTGCCGCGAGCTTCATGATCGTTTGCAGTCGTCGCACCTTGCAATACCGCTTCTGATGATGGTCGATATCGATCATGGCGATGTAACATCAAGCAACCCTGCTGACATTGATCCCTATGCTTGGGCGGAGGCTTTCCCGAAAGAATCGCCCATCATCCACATCAAGCAGTCCTCAATGAACAAGGGTGGCCACTGGCCCTTCATTGCCGCGCATAACAAGGATGGCCGGATAACGCCGGAGAAATTCCTCGATACAGTCCGGCGCGGCGGCGGCACGGATAATGAAATCTGCCTTGAACTATCGTTCCGCGAACGCGAGCCAACCGACCATCTGGTGGTCGATATGATCCGCGAGTCCGTGGAGTTCTGGGAGCCTTACATCGATACGGGATTGAACCAAATATGACGAGTTTCTGGGTCGGTACGAGCTTCAAGATGAACAAGACATTAGGCGAGGCGCTGGCTTTTGCCGGAGCGCTTGCGGCCAGTGATGAAAGCCGCGACGAGCGCTTTCAACGTTTTGTCATTCCACCTTTCACGGCGGTACGCGACGTCAAGGCCGTGTTGAAAGACACCAGCGTCAAAGTCGGTGCGCAGAATATGCATTGGGATGATGCCGGTGCTTGGACAGGTGAAATATCGCCCTTGATGCTCAAGGACTGCAATCTTGATCTCGTCGAGCTTGGCCATTCCGAACGGCGTGAGTTTTTTGGCGAGACGGATCGCACCGTTGGCCTCAAGGTCGCGGCGGCAGTGCGTCATGGTTTGACGCCGCTGATCTGCATTGGTGAAAGCCTCGCTCAACGCGAGGCGGGAGAGGCGGATGATGTCCTCGCTGCGCAGGTGCAAGGCGCGTTGGGCTTGCTCGAAGGCAACGCCAAAGCCAGCCCAATTCTCCTCGCTTACGAGCCCATTTGGGCCATTGGGGTAAACGGTATTCCCGCAACATCCGAATATGCCGACGAGCGCCATGCGAAGATCGCAGCAGTGGCAAAGTCGGTACTCGGCGTCCCTGTGCCGGTGCTTTATGGCGGCAGCGTCAACCCTGAAAACTGTGCCGAACTGATTACCTGTCGCAACATTGATGGCTTGTTCATTGGCCGTTCCGCATGGGCGATTGAGGGCTATCTCGATATTTTGCAACGCGTTTCACGCGCGATTTAAAAAGGAAAGTTCATGAAAATAGCAATTGGAGCCGATAGCGCAGGAAAGCCTCTGCTCGATGTGATTGCCACACATCTCGCAACGAAATCGGAGCATGAAGTCAGCGATCTCAGCCAGTCAGGATTCTATGCGGACCTCTCACAAAAGCTGGCACAGACGATTGTTGACGGGACAAATGAGCGCGGCATTCTGATTTGCGGCACGGGCATTGGCGTCAGCATTTCAGCAAACAAGGTGCCGGGCATTCGCGCTGCGCTCACACACGACACCTATTCCGCTGAACGCGCCGCCAAATCCAACAACGCACAGATCATCACCATGGGTGCGCGGGTCATCGGACCGGAACTTGCCAAGGCTATTGTTGATAAATGGCTGGAGTCCGAGTTCGATCCCAATGGCGCATCAGCGGGAAATGTCGAAGCAATTGATAGATTGGATGCGGGGAAGTAATGCTCTGCTTATCTCCCCCCTTGTGGGGGAGAAAGAGTTTTCCTGAATTTAGCCTCTTCGCTAAATTCTTGGAAAACTCAAGAGAGGGGGTAGTTTAATACAGCAAATCCCCTCTCTTGCGATTTCTAGCACTTAGCCAAGAAGCTAAGATGCTGAAATCGCTTTCTCTCCCACAAGGGGAGAGATAAAGCGAGGTGCGTGTTTCAATCCAATCCTCTACCAATCGCTCTAATGAGTATAGCTGCGGAGGCAGCGCCGGGATCGATATGGCCAATGGCGCGTTCACCAAGCCGTGCAGAGCGGCCCTTTGAGGCGATCATCGCTTTTGTCGCTTCAGCACCTTTTTCTGCAGCTTTACCAGCTTCGTCCAGTATTTCGGCCAAAGAGGCACTGCGCGCTTTCGCAGCCTCAACGGCACTGGCAGCAGGTGCCCATGCATCGATCATGGTCTTGTCGCCAATTTCCGCTTTGCCTCGATCCTGAATACCCTTGGCCATGGCAATGAATGCGTCCGCAAAATCAGCATCGCTCAATACGTTCTTGCCCTTTACGCTCGCTCCGGCGCGCATGAACGCCGTCGCATAAAGCGGGCCGGAAGAAGCGCCTACGGCATTGAGGAAAGACTTTGCAGCTGTATTGAAAACCATTGCCGGATCGGTGGCGGCAGCGTCCAGTGCACCGAGATTGGTGGCAACGGTTGAAAAACCCAAATCCATGGCAATGCCATGATCCGCATCGCCGATAACGCCGTCGAGTTCACAAAGATGCGCCTTTGCGTCAGCCATGGATTTGGCTATCTCGGCAAACATGGCAATGAGATTGGCGGAGGTAATTTCGCTCATGGTTCAGCCCGCCCGGAACATGGCGCAATCGCAGGGATGGTCGATCATTTCCTGCAATTCATCATCAAGATGCATAACCGTAATGGAAGCGCCTGCCATCTCCAGCGATGTGCAGTAATTGCCAACAAGACTCAGGTGCAGTTCCAGCCCGGCTTGATCCAGCCGCTTTTTGACTTGCCGCATCATGATGTAAAGCTCCATCAGCGGCGTTGATCCGAGCGAATTAACGATCACTGCCACGCGGTCGCCTTTGGGCGCAGCCATTTCATCCAGTATCTTGTCCATCAATTCATCGGTGATGGCGTCGGCGGGTTTCAGCTGCTCGCGTGAAATTCCGGGCTCGCCATGGATGCCCATGCCGACTTCCATTTCGTCTTCGCCCAGTGTGAAGTTGGGCTTTAGTGTCTGAGGAAGCGAGCAGGGGGCAAGTGCCACGCCAAATGTGAATGTGCGGTCATTGGCCCTACGGGCAATGCGTTCACATTCATCGATAGATAGCATCTTGTCACAGGCTGCACCGGCCGCCTTGAACACGAATACGTTGCCTGCAACGCCGCGCCGTTTCTCGCGCTGATCGGCGGGAGCGGAAGCAACGTCATCCGTGGTTAGCACGGTGCGAACTTCGATATCGTCCATGGCGACCATCTCGGAGGCCATGTCGAAGTTCATTACGTCACCGGCATAATTGCCATACATATAGAGCACTCCGGCGCCGTTACTGACTGCCTTGGTGCATTCGATGATCGGGTCTGGTGGAGGGGAGGCGAAGACATTGCCGATAGCCGCTGCATCCGCCAATCCCTTGCCAACAAATCCGAGGAATGACGGCTCATGTCCCGAACCGCCGCCTATGACCATGCCGACCTTGCCGGGACGGGGGCCGTCCCGGGCAATAATCGAGCGGGGAGAATGATCGAGCGCAAAGACCTTGGCGGAATGGGCGGCAAGCACCCCTTCCAGCATTTCGTCGACAGCATTGGCGCCGTCATTGATGATCTTCTTGGTCTTCACGTCGATCCTCCCAGATGCGTATGCGCCTTATCAGGCGTTGATCATGGCAAGCTTAGCGCGGGCCTGCAATACCTGCGAGCAGGCATTGGCAGCTTCCACACCCTTGACGACGAAATGTTCCTTGAAGAAGGCAATATGTGGTGCCGACTCCTGGAAGTTGTGCGGGGTGAGAACCGCGGAGAGGACGGGAATACCGCTATCGAGTTGAACGCGCATCATGGCGTCGAGCACTGTGCCGGCAACGAAATCATGCCGGTAGATACCGCCATCAACCACGAAAGCGGTGCCAAGGATCGCAGAATAGCGTCCAGTTGAAGCAAGGGTCTGCGCGTGCAGTGGAATTTCGAGAGCGCCCGGAACATCGAAGATTTCGACGTCGGAACGATCCCCGCCAAGTGCTGCCCATTGGTCAACGAATGAGTTGACGCACTGGTCGACGATTTCCGCATGCCAGCGCGCGCGGATGATGGCGATTTTTGTAGAAGGGTGGGAAACGATAGTCATTTATCAGGCCTTTCAGGGTTTTGCCATTTTTCAATGATCCCTTTGGGCGAACACGCACAGACTCCACCCCGCAGGGTGCGAGGTCTTGCCGATGCTTGCTCTCTTTCATCCGGACTATACCGTCGGCTCCGGAATCTGACCGGATCTGCTGACCTTCCAGCAGAAGCTGGAAGCGCTCGCGGGCTTCAGGCATTTCTGACTGCTACCGCCGGTGGGGAATTACACCCCGCCCTGAGAACGTGCACCTTGAATATAGGCACGCCATTGCCAAGGTCAATCCGTTGAACGACAAGACTGAAGTAAAACACGACGCTAGAGATAACGCCGTCGATATGCCGCAGGCGTGACGCCGATCTGGCGCATGAATGCTCGCCTCAACGTATCTGCATCGGCAAAGCCGCAAGCCGCGGGCTCCGCCCGACCTATAAGCAGTACAGCGATGCGGAGCGCGAGGCGGTTGTCAAAGCCTTTCCGCGCACGCCGCACTTCCATCGCGGCAGTTTCTGCAGCGTTATCCGCAATTCAGCTTGGAAAGCCTGAGCGGCAGGCAATGATTGCTCCGTTTGACCGATCTATCGGACCGGCTTAGGTTTTGCTGGAATGATCGAATGGAGTAATCATGCTGGATGCTTTGACCCTTGACCAGATGCGCACATTCGTTGCCATCGCCGAAACTGGAAGCTTTCGTGCCGGTGCAGCCAAATTGTTGCGTGTCCAGTCAGCCGTCAGCCATTCCATTGCAAATCTGGAGGGGCAGCTTGGGGTGCTCCTTTTTGACCGTTCCGGCCATCGTCCTGTGTTGACTGCCGAGGGTCAGACCCTGCTCACCAATGTGCGGGATATTCTCTTGCGTGTTGATGCCATGCGTGCCCGTGCGCGAGGCATGGGTGAGGGCGTCGAACTGGAATTGCCGCTGGTTGTGGATACGCTGTTTCCCACGACCATCCTCGGGAAGGCGTTGTCGGAAATGCGCTCGCAATATCCTTCGGTCGCCATTCGTGTGGCTGCCCAGCCATTGGGAGAGCCGATCAATGCGTTGCTGGAAAAGCGTTGCAAAATAAGCATCACGGTCGGCGAGCATTTTCGCGATCCGCGCATAACGCTGGAGGCCTTGTCATCAATCGCCATGGTGGCGGTCGTTTCTGCTCAGCATCCCTTGGGAAAGCGGGAGAAGACATTGGATGTGGCCGACCTTGCCGATCATTTGCAGATTGTACAGTCGGACCCGTCACCACTGACCGAGGGGCGCGATTTCGGCGTCATCTCGCCCCAGACATGCCGGGTCAGCAATCAGGACATGAAACATGCGCTGATCCTTGCCGGGCTCGGCTGGGGTCGCCTGCCGCTCTGGCAGGTCGAACGGGACTTACGAGAAAAGCGGCTTGTCAGATTGGCTACGAGATCGCTTGGCCGTGACAGCCAAGTTATGTCCGAGGCCTATCTCGCCCACCGCGTCGATGAGCCGCTCGGACCGGCGGGCCGGGCATTGGCACAGGCGCTGTTGCACCTGTGCAGTGAATTGCCATCCTGATCAGATCGTCTTGGAATAGTCGATCATCTGGTCCAGCACAGTGCCCCAACCATCGTAAAAACCCATTTCCTCATGGCGGTTACGCGTTTCTTCGTCCCGGTGGATTGCCATGGCAGTGTAACGTGTGCCTTTGCCCTCATCCTTCAATAAAAGAACTGCTGTTAAAAACGGGTTCTCCGAAGGGCGGTATCCTGGCCGGAGGGCATCGGTCCAGATAAGTCGTTCATTGGGTACGATATCCAGATAGCAGCCGTAATTGATTGCCTGTTCTCCATCGGGCCCGTTCATCACCGTGCGGAAAATTCCTCCCGGGCGCAAATCGATTTCGCAGTCAGAAATATACCATGGCTTCGGCGTAAACCATTTGCTGACATGCTCCGGCATCGTCCAGCATTTCCAGACCAGTTCGCGCGGGACATCAATTGTACGTTCGAGCACGAGGTCAAGCTTGGGATCGGCTTTCAACTCATATGTCATTTGTTCTCCTCCATGAGTGTAAGCATATAATCATCGAGTTGGTCGAGACGGCGCTCCCAGAGCGTCCGTTGTTTGGAGAGCCAGTTTTCGGCAAGTTTCATCGGTTCGGTTTCGAGACGATAGGTTCTGATCCGGCCCTTTTTCTGCGAGTTGACGAGACCGCTGCCTTCAAGCACCCGCAAATGCTCGACGAATGACGGCAGTGCCATGTCAAAAGGCTCCGCCAGTTCGCTGACAGAAGCCGGACTGCTGACAAGACGTTCAAGCACGCGGCGCCTCGTCGGATCGGCCAATGCGCGGAAAACAACATCAATAGGGATAGGCGGCGTGGCAATCGAAGGGGTAGGTATCATGTCAGTATCGTCCTTATCAATCTTGCCGTGAGAAATACTTAGGTTAAATCCTAAGTATTGTCAAATCCGAGTTGAAACTGCCCTCCGGCCCGTTTCAACTGGTTGCTGCAAGCAACCATCAATCGCCGTCGATGCAGCTATCAAATTTATTGTCTTGTAACGGCGGGAAGCGGGGATAATGTCCGCGCATGAAATCAGACGTTGCATCTCCGCTCCGCTTCGCCTTTGGCGGACTTGTTGCCATGGCTATCGGTATGGGGATCGGGCGTTTCGTCTATACCCCCATTCTTCCGGGCATGATGGGCGATCTCGGCCTCTCTGCCGGTGATGCCGGTATTATCGCGTCTGCAAATTTCCTCGGCTATCTCGTCGGTGCCATTGTTGCCGGTTATGGCTGGGCAGCGGGTATGGAACGTAAGGTCATGCTCGTGTCGCTCGCCGCAAGTGCTGCTTTGTGCCTCGCCATGAGCCTTACGGAAAATGTGTTTGCGTTTTCAGTCATCCGGTTTCTGGCGGGCATGGCCAGCGCCCTGATGCTGGTCTTTGCTGCTACGATTGTCTTCAGTCACCTTGGCGCCGCGCGCAGGCTGGATTTGCAGGCTGTGCATTTTGGCGGCGTCGGCACGGGTATTGCACTATCTGCTTTGCTCGTGGCGCTTGTCTCGCTGACAGATTATGGCTGGCGCGCCGATTGGGTGGGCGCTGCAATTCTTTCCACGCTTGGCCTGATTGCAGTTGCCGTATTGATCCGCGAAGGGCCGCTTCGCACCGGGGCGGATATCAAGGAACCGGCTATCGCCTGGACTTCGGGCTTTATCAAACTCAATATCGCCTATGCCTTGTTTGGCATTGGCTATGTCATCACTGCCACCTTCATCATGGCGATTGTCCGCGCCAGTGAGGGCAGCGCGTCGACAGAAGCGTTCGTATGGCTCTGTACCGGCCTTGCCGGCATATTCTCGGTCTGGATATGGAACCCCGTGCTTCGCCGCGCCGGTCCATTCACGTCATTGGCGTTCAGCCTTCTTGCTCTGGCTGGCGGCGTTGCTGCCAGCGTCATCCTGCCGTCGCCCACCGGGCCACTGATCGGCGGCCTGCTGCTGGGGCTGACCATCATGGTCATTACGGCTTTCGTCTTTCAGGCGGGAAGGGAGCTTGTGCCGCAATCACCGCGCCGCATGATGGCAATCACCACGGCGGCATTCGGCATCGGGCAGATTGTTGGACCGTTGATTGCCGGTTATCTCGCCGATATCAGCGGCAATTTCACATCCTCGACGCTTCTTGCAGCCGCCGGGCTTGTGGTTGGAGCGTTCTTCGCGTTTTCAGCGGGACGGAAAGTGGACGGCTGATCCAAACTGCACTTCTATAGTGCGTGGTTCGACGGGGCTCACCATGAGGAAAGTGGGCTAATTGCAAGATAACCACCAGCGTCTCAAGTATGGGCTCCCTTGGAGTCACTAACCTTCCTCATGGTGAGCCCCGTCGAACCACGCACAATGATAGGTTCAGGGGTAAGTATAAGCGTCCATCATTACGGTAATTTAATTACGCCTCCATGCTTCAAGGCCTATTCGCGGTGATAAAGTTATGCAACTCGTATCAATTGCGTCGTGCAAACTTTATTCGAGGGCCATTACCGTGTTCGTTTCATTTTTTCCCAAGCCCAAGCTTTTCTTTACATCCGCCGTTCTCTGGGCGCTTTTTGCAATTTTAGTTTGGTATTTTGGAGGGGAGCAGTTTGGTGCTGTCTTAGGTATGCCTCCAGCTGACCCCAATATACCAACAGTGATCGGCGTCTCGCTTTTCTGGTCGAAACCGTTTCTCTGGTTTTATATTTATTACGCGATCACAGCGCTGGCGTTTTATGGATTCTGGGCAATCTATAGCCCTCACGAATGGCAAAACTGGTCGGTTTTGGGTTCGTCGGTAATTATATTCGCAACCTACTTTTCCGTTCAGGTCGGGGTGGCATTCAACAGTTGGTACGGGCCTTATTACGATCTCATCCAGACCGCCCTTGCAAAGACAGCGCCAGTCAGTGCTGAACAGCTTTATCTGGGACTGATCGACATCTCCGGTATTGCGTTTGTAGCTATCACGATCGGCGCGATAAATGCTTTCTTTATCAGCCACTACATATTTCGATGGCGAACAGCGATGAACCGCTTCTACATGGAGCATTGGGACCAGCTACGGCACATCGAAGGCGCATCACAACGCGTTCAAGACGATACAATGCGGTTCTCTACGACAGTGGAAAGTCTTGGAGTCAGCTTGGTTAGAGCGGTCATGACTTTGATTGCGTTCTTACCCATTCTCTTTGCGCTCTCTAAAGAGGTGACGGAGTTGCCGATCATTGGCGAAATACCGTACGCCCTTGTCGTAGCAGCTGTAGGATGGTCACTTTTTGGAACAATCTTTCTGGCTGTTGCGGGATATAAACTGCCTGGTCTGGAGTTCAAAAATCAGCGTGTTGAGGCGGCTTATCGCAAGGAACTGGTTTACGGCGAGGATCATGCTGATCGCGCGCAACCGCCAACTGTTGCCGAGCTTTTTTCAAATGTCCGGAAAAACTATTTCCGCCTGTACTTTCATTATCTCTATTTCAACGTTGCCCGCATTTTTTATCTGCAAGCGGATAACATCGTTTTCACCCTTATTCTCATTCCATCTATCGCGGCAGGTAAGCTCAGTCTTGGATTGATGACGCAAATCCAAAACGTTTTTGGGCAAGTGAGCGGCTCGTTTCAGTATCTCGTCAATTCATGGACCGTAATCGTAGAACTGATTTCGATCTACAAGCGTCTCCGCGCATTTGAAGCCGTCATCTATGACGAGCCTTTACCCGCAATCGATGAGCATTATTTGCGAACACAACAGGAGGCGTGATCTGAGTGGGCGGCATTCGTGCCGCCCACGACTTAGACCATTGTCGCATAGATATCATCCATTCAAACGCGTAAAAATAATCTCCTTGAATTCGAACAAAAATGTGCGAATTTACTGCGGAGACGCGTATTGAAAAGAGAAGCACTGCTGCGTGAGTTTGCAAGACTTTCCGGAGTCGACTTCGAGATCACCGTTAATCGTGGAAAGGGTTCACATTACCGCGTGAGACTAGGCGAAAGATTTACCACCATAGAATCAGGTGAACTTACTCCGGGCTATGTCAGGCTGATAAAGAAACAACAGGATGTCATTTAAACAGGAAATGGGCCGCACTATGCATTATTCCTACTGCGCTCAAATTGAGCCGGATTCTGACGGTGGTTTTCTTGTGACATTCCCCGATGTTCCTGAAGCGAACACGCATGGGGAAGACAAAGATGAAGCGAGAGTACATGCCGTTGAAGCTCTCGGTCTGGCGCTTCGAGGATATCTTGCCATTGGCAAGGATATACCAATGCCATCCATTAAGCAGCGTAAAGGGTTTGTCGATATTCCGGTTGAGGCCCACGACGCTTTAAAACTTGCGGTGATAATTGCGTTCAAAGCTGAAGGATTATCGAAGTCCGAACTGGCGCGACGTCTAGGCAAGGCCGAAACGGAGGCAAGACGTATTCTTGATCCTGATCACCCAACCAAGTTGCCTCTTCTTGAGGCTGCATTAGCAGTGCTCGGCAAGAAAATACTGATCACGATTCTGGATGCTGCATAAAAAAGTGGGTGTCAGATACCGCCGCCAGTTTGCGGTTGTGTCAGGTCTGGTGCAGCGGCGGCTTCCACGCCGCCTGTTTCTTTCAGATAATCGCTGTATGTCGTGCAGCGTACATCTGACTTTGTGCAGACCTCGGCGGTAAAGCGTTCAAGTGCCCGCCAATAGGCATCGCCGTTCATGAGCGTGAAATGCAGCCCGATCTGGAAGGGAATGCGCTTGCCCTGATATTGCCGTTCGAATGCACCCTTGAATGCTTCATAGGCGCGGTTTTCGAACTCGCCCATATGGTCGGTGCGCTCGAAACCGCCGGAATGGCGGACAAACATGTTGTAGTCCATGGCAATGACAGGCCGGTTTTGCGGACCTTCGGCGATTGTCGGCAGGCCGAACTGATAAATTCCACCCGCATGAAGCGGCACGGCAGGTCCCTTTGAAACGCCACTGCCATCAAAGATGAAACCCTGGTCTTTCAATGCGGCGAGCAGGGCAGGGCTTTCCGAGAGATAGGGCGCGCGAAAGCCCCGAATCTCCTTCGCTACGAAATTCTTCCACCCTTCCGGTTCGGGGTCGGTGCCGTACTTTGCCCAAGCATTGCTGAGTACCTTGCGGTAGGTGACAAGCTCGCTTTCCCACTCGGCTTTCGACCAGTTTTTGCCATCGAAATGACCGCAGGCATGGCTGGCGACCTCATGCCCTTCATTGCGCGCGCGCCAGATATTGTCGAGACGCTTGGCGATATCGTCTTTCGATGTCGCGAACCCGATATTGGAACGCCCCGGCGCTTTGCCCGGCGCCTGATAGGTCTTGCGGTCGGCATGGTCAATGAGGAATACGCAGGACAGGAAATAGGTGAACTTGGCGTTGGATCGCTGCGCAAGATTATGCGCGCGATCCCAAAGCGTATTGTTACCGGCATTATCGAACGAGATCAGCACATATTGCGGCTTTACGCCGATGGTGCCGCGCAGTCCATGGACACCATCTGCATAGACAGGGGAAGCCATTGCGAAAGCGGCCGTCGCGGCCAAAATCCGGGTAACGATGTGCATAATGTCAGGGCAGCTCCAGAGGAAGCAATGTCGCTACAGGTCAATTGTGGCGATGATCGGACGCGGCGATCCACCGCAATGCTTTACGTTGGAAGCATTCTAATCAAGCTGTAGAGTGCGGCCAACTAGGGGGAGCATGCCATGCTGGTCATGATTATCGGAATCGTCGTTTTTCTGGGAATACATTCGGTGCGCATCGTCGCGCCGCGCTGGCGGCTTGCCAAAATGGAAGAGTGGGGTGAGGGCAAGTGGAAGGGTCTCTATTCGGTCGTTTCCATTGTCGGCCTAGCGCTGCTGATCTGGGGCTTCGGCATGGCCCGGCTGGAAGCACCCATCCTTTACGAACCGCCTGTCTGGATGAAGCATATCACGCTGCTTTTGATGCTGTTTGCGTTCATTTTCCTTGGCGTTTTCATTGCTCCGCCCGGCCGCATGAAACCTGCTCTCAAGCACCCCATGCTTATTGCGATCAAGACCTGGGCACTGGCGCACCTGCTTGCCAATGGCGATCTTGCCTCGCTGATATTGTTTCTGTCTTTCCTCGCCTGGGCGGTGTTCGACCGTATAGCACTCAAGCGACAGGCGCGGGCGGGGCTTGCGCCGACCGCAATTACGCCGGGTCCTGTGACCAATGATGTGATCGCAGTGGTTATCGGCCTTGTGCTTTACGGCCTGTTTATCTGGAAGTTGCACGCAGTTTTGATCGGCGTTTCACCAATGTGACGGCTAATTTTAAGTAGGCCCTTACATCGCGCGCAGTTTCCGACTAAAAGCCCCTGAACTCCGTGCGTGACTGCCTTTGGCCGTCACGCGATAACTATTCATGAGGCACCATGACTGACGACGGCTTTTTCCGTGAGGTAAATGAGGAACTGCGCTCCGACAAGATGCGGGCGTTCTGGGCACGCTACAGCACATTGCTGATTGGCGGCGTGGTTGCAATTGTCATAGGTACTGCAGCTTTTGCATTCTATGAATACTGGACAGAAAAAGAAGCTTCCAAGTCCGGTGATCAGTTTCTGGCTGCGCTCAACCTTGTCCGCGACGGCAAGAATGACGAAGCCCTGAAGACTCTCGATCAGCTTGAGAAAGATGGTTACGGAGCCTATCCCGTGCTGGCCCGCATGCGCGCTGCCGGTGTGATTGCGCAAAAGGGTGATCTTGCCGGTGCCGTTGCAGCCTTCGACAAAGTTTCCGCCGATACGTCCGTGCCGCAGTCGATCCGCGATCTGGCAAAACTGCGTGCCGCACTGATTCTGGTTGATACGGGCTCCTATGATGATGTTGCAAGCCGCGTTGAAGCTTTGTCCTCAGACGGCAATCCAATGCGCCATTCGGCCCGTGAAGCCCTTGGTCTGGCCGCATGGAAAGCCGGTCGCGGTGCAGACGCGACGAAACTATTCAAGCAGATTTCCGACGATCAGGCAGCACCTGCCAATATCCGTCAGTTTTCCGATACAATGCTGGACATGCTCAGAAGCACCGGCGCCACTCCTGCAGCGGCTGCTGGCTAAATATAGATTAGGAATTTAAAGCCGATGAGCTTTACCCTCGCAATTATCGGCCGTCCGAATGTCGGAAAGTCGACGCTGTTCAACCGGCTGGTTGGCCGGAAGATTGCGCTTGTCGACGATCTTCCCGGTGTTACCCGCGACCGGCGCGTCAATGCTGCCAAGCTCTATGATCTGAAGTTCGATGTTATTGACACGGCTGGTCTTGAAGAGGTTGCGTCCGATTCGCTCGAAGGCCGCATGCGCGCCCAGACCGAGCTTGCCATTGGTGAAGCCGATCTCATCCTTTTCCTTGTCGATGCGAAAGCAGGCGTGACGCCGACCGATGTCACCTTTGCCGATCTGGTGCGCCGCTCCGGGAAGCCGGTGATTCTGGTTGCCAACAAGGCCGAAGCACGCGGTGCCGAATCCGGCATGTATGACAGTTATCAGCTGGGCCTTGGCGAGCCTTGCCCGATTTCTGCCGAGCATGGTCAGGGATTTCCTGATCTGCGCGACGCCATTGTCGAAACCATGGGTGAAGAGCGGGTTTTCCCGGACGAATACCTGCCGGCAAATCCTGATGCGGACGATTCCGTTACCGTGACCATACCGGCTGCACCTCGCGGCATGGATGATCTGATCGGTGATGATATCGATGATCCTGACGCTGAAGATATCCCATCCTATGATTCGTCAAAGCCGCTGCGTATCGCTATCGTCGGCCGCCCGAATGCAGGCAAGTCAACACTGGTCAACACGATGCTTGGCGAGGACCGTCTGCTGACTGGTCCGGAAGCTGGCATCACGCGTGATTCCATCTCCGTTGACTGGGAATGGAATGGCCGCAAGATCAAGCTTTTCGATACGGCGGGTCTGCGCCGCAAGTCGCGCGTTCAGGGCAAGCTGGAAAAACTTTCGGTCGGTGATGCGCTGCGCGCGATCCGTTTTGCCGAAGTCGTCATTATTGTTCTCGACGCTACCATTCCTTTCGAAAAGCAGGATTTGCAGATCGCCGACCTGATCATTCGCGAGGGGCGTGCACCGATCATCGCTTTCAACAAGTGGGATCTGGTCGAAAACCGCCAGATGGTTCTGGCCGATCTGCGCGAGAAGACCGAACGGTTGCTGCCACAGGTTCGCGGTATCCGCGCCGTGCCGATTTCGGGCGAGCGCAATCAGGGCATCGACAAGCTCATGGCCGCGGTCGCCTCTACAGATGAAATCTGGAATCGCCGTATTTCCACCGGCCGCCTCAATCGCTGGCTGGAAGGTGTTCTTGCGCATCATCCGCCCCCTGCCGTTGCGGGTCGCCGCCTGAAGATCAAATACATCACGCAGGTCAAGACGCGCCCACCGGGTTTCGTTATTTCCTGCTCGCGCCCGGATGCCTTCCCGACCTCCTATGTCCGGTATCTGGCCAATGGTATCCGTGAAACTTTCGATATTCACGGCGTGCCTATCCGGCTTGTACTGCGCACCTCGGACAATCCTTTCGCGGGCCGCGCAAAGAAGAAGCGTTAAATGACGTGAGTTTTGCGTGGCGCGACAGGACTTCGAGCCACGCAAAACTTTAATGCAGATCATTTCTGTCGCTCGCCGTTAACTCTCCATCAAGGTTAATGCTTCATTTTTATGGCCATAGTGTTCGGTCGTGAGTGTGGGGTATCGGCGTGCGTTTCTATCAGGTTTTGCGGGATACAAATTCCCGCCGCAAAGGCCAGCCTTATCTCAAACAGGCAAATCGCAAATATATCGGTCCAATCCTGATCGGCGCAGCAATATACCTCCTGTCTCCAACGGTCGTTGCATATCAGGACATGGCGAGCCTGCTTTCGGGCTCTGAATCGGGTCAGGGCCGCTGGTCTTCCTATCTTGAAAAATCTCCGGCAGGCTCGGTACAAAAAGCCAACATGTCCTTTGTCGACAGGATCGCGACCGGCTCGATACCTGCCAGCGGCACCAATGCGCCGGGGATAGGTGCGGTTGCTATCAATGGTTCCAAAAAAGCACCGGGTGCTACACCTGACGAAGCGCGTATCAACCGCGCGGAAAAGCAGGGCCGTATCGTTTCCATAAGCAAGAAGGCACCGCCGAAAGCTTTCAGCGCCGGCTCAATATTGCAGCGTCAAAGCATGATAATCCGGCCGACCCGGGGCATTGAAGTCGATATGGCTTTTGCCAAACCGAAGATCGCAGGCAAGGAAATCCAGATCGCCATGGCGTTCCACAATCGTGTACCGGAAAAAATCGAGCCGGACGCTACCATGCTTGCGGGCCTGATCAATAATGACCAGCCTGACGTGCTGGCCCTTGGTTATGCTCCTGTTGCTCCGGATTATTCAAAAACATCGCCGTTCGATTCCATCCTCGCCGAGCCCAAACAAGCCGGGCGTTTCATACCGCAGCTCGGAAAAGGCGATCATGACTGGCTGGCTACACCCTTGCCTCCGGTCGTATTCACTGCTGCGGAACAAAAATGCCTGGCGACGGGCATTTATTTTGAGGCGAGAAGCGAAAGTATCAAAGGTCAGGCTGCGGTTGCTCAGGTCATCCTCAACCGCGTGCGGAATCCCGCCTATCCGAAAACCATATGCAATGTGGTCTATCAAAATAATGACTGGATCAATCGCTGCCAGTTCTCCTTTGCCTGCGAAGGTCGCAAGCTCCGGGTGACTGAACCAAAACAGTGGAAAGTGGCGCAGGAAATCGCGCTAGCCGTCACTGCGGGCCGCATATTCCTGCCGGAAATCGGTTCTGCAACGCATTATCATGCAACCTATGTGCGGGCGAACTGGGCGCATACGATGAAGCGCATCGACAAGATCGGCCAGCACATCTTTTATCGCACCTATGGCGGCGGTTGGATTTAGCCGAGGCCTTGGAAATCTCCAGAATAATGATATAACTGTTTCTGGAGCGGGGACGAACTTTCGTTCGCCCCCTTTTCTCACCTGATAAAGTTTACCCGGAAAGTCAGTGACCAGCTGCTCCGGGTTTTCTTTATTGTAAGAGTGAAACTAAATGGCTTGTACCACATAGGTTCACCTCCAGTTTTGAGAGCAAGGCCTTTGCCAAGGTCGGAGAGGCCAATCTTCTCCGATGCACCGGCTGGCTCGGTGCCTGCTGCTTCTGCTCTCAAATCTCTGATTTGGACCTGCGCAGTCTATTCGTGGAAACTCTACAACCTGCAAGAAACGCATAGTTGAATCGACACGGAGCGGTCATGTGTGGCTTGGAAAAATCGCAAATAATGATATAAATGTTTCTGGAGTGGGGACGAACTTTCGTCCGCCCCCGTTTTCCTTACTTGAAGAAATTGACCCGGACGGTCCATGACCAGCTCGTCCGGGTTTTCTTTATTGTAAGAGTGAAGCTAAATGGCTTGTACCACATAGATTCACCTCCAGTTTTGAGAGCAAGGCCTTTGCCAAGGTCGGAGAGGCCAATCTTCTCCGATGCACCGGCTGGCTCGGTGCCTGCTGCTTCTGCTCTCAAATCTCTGATTTGGACCGGCGCAGTCTAT
>NZ_JBDYKI010000006.1:0-293249 GCF_040009165.1 Phyllobacterium sp. SB3
TCCGGTTTCTTCGGCCAAGGGGATAAACTCGTTCGGAAGAACGAGCCCAAGCACTGGATGTTGCCAACGCACCAGCGCTTCCACTGCGAATATCCGTCCGGATTTCAGGTGTATCTGTGGCTGATAATGAGCATGATGGCATATAAAGGTTAATGTTCTTCGGTCGGATTGCGGCTATTTCCGATATGATCGGTTTTCATGGACAAAGCGTTGTAGAACTCAAGCAGGCTTTTCATGAGGCCGTTGATGATTACATTGCAACTTGTGCCGAGATTGGCAAAGAACCTCAGAAGCCATACTCGGGCAAAATGATGTTTCGTGTCCGCCCGGAAACACATCGCCGCGCAGCTGTTGCTGCTGAGCTTTCCGGCAAGAGCCTAAATCAATGGGCGGAAGAAACACTTCAGGAAGCTGCAGAACACTACGAAACCAGAATGCGAACGTAGTTTCTAATACTGTTTCTCTGTCCTCCAAAGAGATTTGGAAGCCCGGCCCTGCGCCGGGTTTTCTTTTAGGTCTGCCCTTGCCCTTCTCGGCGACGGTGCCGAAATGCCGTAAAAAGGATTGTAGAATTCCAGGAACCGATTGGATTCGATGGAAAGTCCGCCATTACCGGCATTTTCAAAGGAACGTTTATCAGCCCGTTTTGGTTTGACCAACACCGACTCAAAACGGGTAATGATGGTATCGAGGAAGCGCGCACCTATCTCGCATCCCGTTTTCCATCGCAGTATGGCGGCTATTTCGAATGTACAAAAAAGGAAGGCAAGGCGGCTTTCCTCAATCGCTTCGCGGTCGGCGGCTCGATCGTGCGCTATCGCTCGATCCACCCGAAGACGGTTGAGGACATCGTTGCGCTTGACGTCGCTCTACCGCGCAATACCATCGACTGGTTCGAAAGTCTACCGTCCGACATTGCCCAGAAAATTGACTTCACGATGTATTGCGGACATTTCTTTTGCCATGTCATGTACCAGGAATATCTGGTCAAAAAGGGCGAGAATTGTGACACCGTGAAGGACGCAATCCTGTCTCTTCTCAAGGCGCGCGGCGCGGAGTATCCGGCCGAGCACAATGTCGGCCATCAGTACGAGGCTGTCGACAGCCTGAAGAATTTCTATCGCAAACTCGATCCAACCAATTCCTTCAACCCGGGAATCGGCAAGACGTCGCTGCAACTAGATTGGAAGGACGCACGACACTATACCGGGGAGCAAGGAAATTCTCAGCCCTCCAGTTTGTGAATCAGGGCTATCACCTTGTTTGAATTAAGGCGCGGAGGGTGCCGCTCCGGTTCTCAGGCGAGTTGCATGCACGCGGGAAACCCATTACGAATGGGCTGTGGCGGAACCCGTTTTTCGAGCCCGAAAGATAGATTTCGGCTGCTTTACTTTGCGCAGGATCCTGCAACCGCAGTCGCGGACCCCCTTATTCGTGGCCGGTTTGGGGGAAACCCGTGGATGGATACCGGCAACCAATTTCGAGGTTTATCACCGCACATTCGGCTGCAACTTTTGTCCTACTTTTGGCAAAGTTCTTCGAGTACCTGCATATTCTTTGCGGACTTCGGGCTCAATTGACCATTGGCAAGTTTTTCAGACATGGTGCAAAGCGCGGAGTTGTAGGGGGTATCAATATTATGAAGACGCCCCAAAAGGACGATCTCTCCATTGAGATAGTTTGTTTCGAGAGAACCGGTTCCACGAACTAAACTCTGCAGCGTGGAGGAGCCTATTCGTTCCTGCCCAGGAATTGTGGTCATGTTCATCTCGCTGCGGGCCGATGCATCAGAGGCATCCCATTCTATGCCGGCAGCCAACAGAACGCCTTCGGCTTCAGCGCGTACCTTCGCGTAGAATTGTGTTTCTGTTGGCGTATCAAATGCTGCGTCAATAATGTTGTGTAGATTGGCGAGCAGTTTTCGATACTTGCTTTTCATCACGTTGCTTCTGGCATTTGCCACGAAGCCAGAGGAATTGAGAACGTGACACAAACTTTCCACCGCTACATCAATGCCTCCGGGGAAACGTCCAATATCAAAGATTCCGGTTTTGGGAACACAATAGGCTGCGACTTCACCGGGCCTTTCGAAATCAGCCGGCAGCATAACTGTGACCCCATAGACATTCTTAAAAAAACGAAGTGCAGCGGGTTCATTGGCTACGCCGTTCTGAAAACAAAATATGGGCTGATCGACAACGCCGGCGGACTTGAGCTGAGATAGCGCCTGCGCTGTATCCTGGCCTTTCATCGCCAAAAGTACGATGTCGCCGCCGTTGAAAGTAATTTCCGCTGGATCGGCGTGTACTGGGAAAGTCGCTGTCTTCCTTCCATCCGGTCTGAGCAGGACGAGGCCAGATCGACGTACGGCTTCGAATTGTGCGCCTCGGGCGATGCCAATGATTGAATGTCCCGCCAAGCTTAGTTGAGCAGCGACAACACCGCCAATTGCTCCCAGTCCAAAGACGATAATTCGCATTTGATGTCCTTGATATCGATGATTGTTTTGGTGGCATTATTGTATCGCCAAGGTCAGTACGCCGACTCACGATACCCGGGAAATGATTAGTGGCATTTAACAACGATATCAAACTTGAGGCCGACGACCACGAAAAATTCGTAATGTTGGGCTTTGCCTCAGTTTAATTTCCCCGGTAACTGCTTTGACCGAATTTCTGAATTCACTTCCCTGTGTCGCGTGATATGCGCTCAAACTGGAGCTTCGGAGCAATTTCTTTACTGGAATGTTTCAAAGACGCTGTCGGAATGAAAGTTTGAGGCAAATTTGCCCTCGCACTCCGGCCGCAAGGGTACTAAATGCCCATACACATGGGACATCGGCATCGGTTTTCCGTAAGGGGTAGGGACGCCTTTAGGTGGGCTGTGGAGATCATCCTTCACCACCCAGCTAAGTCACCAATGCTTCGCCTGTGAAGGAGTTACGTCATATTCAATCCGTGTGAAGCCCCAGCACATCCACCATCCCTACCGTGTGTGCACCTTGGTTGCAACCTGCGGCAGCGCTTCCACCATGAATGGTTCTATGACCGGAAAGACCGCCCGATACGGGGAGACAAGTGATTTTTGCCCTGTCGAGACTAAGAATAGTGGCTACCTGACGGTTCGCCAGTGCGTTTTCTAACCTCTTTCCCATTATCCAGATGATCTTGCAGTCGTTTGCTGCGATGCAATATTCAGCCATTCAAGAAATAATCTTGCGGCTTCCTTGTTATGTTGTCTCGTCGGAACGACAACGAAGTAAGCCCCGCGGGGTTTGATTGCAGCGTTTGTCAGACGAACCAGCCGCCCTTGCTTTAACAAATCTTCTACAAGATGTGTCCAGCCCAGCGCGATTCCCTGACCGTTCAGTGCGGCATAAATAGCTTCGGTGTAAAAGCTGCAACGGAATCCCGGCGTCTTTTTGGGAACCACGACGGAAAAGGCTGACAGCCACTCGTTCCAGCCAGTCCACATTGGATCGTCAGTCTCGTTGGAGATAAGGGGGCATGACACCAGATCTGCAGGCATGTTAATACGACCGGCCGTTCGTGCGTACTCAGGGCTACATACGGGGAATACTTCGTCTTCAAACAGCGCTTCTGCATGTCCATCCGGCCACATGCCGTTGCCGAATCTGATCGCGACATCCACCTCTCCCCGTTTAAGGTTTGGCATATCGTCCTGCGTAACGATGCGCAGATTGATATGGGGATGGGATCGCGAAAACTGTGAGATTCTCGGCACAAGCCAGAAATGTGTAAATGCGACTGTCGCGGAGATCGTCAATTCGGTGCTCGCCCCGTCCTTGCGGAGATCTGCAATGGTTTCAGCGACAAGGTTGAATGCGTCGCTGGTGGCCGCGGAAAGCGCTTTGCCTTTTTCCGTTAATGCCACCCGTCGGTGCAGCCGCGTAAAAAGAGGGCAGCCGAGGTCCTGCTCAAGGAGGTGTATCTGACGACTGACGGCGGCTTGGGTGACGCCGATTTCCTCAGCAGCTCGCGTAAAGCTTAGTAACCGTGACGCGGCTTCGAATACCGTAAGTGCCGTCAATGGGGGTAGCTGTCTTCTCAAGCTTTTCACGGTCTCTCCAGGTCGCAAACCGGCAGATCAACGGCGCGATCTTTGCATTACTTGCAGTAATGTCAAGTGTGCACATTTGTGCAGTTGTCATATTGCCAGGAACTGCAATTCTTTAGACAACCATCATGAGGCAGGATTATGCTAAACAGGCTACAATCATCAATCTCGTCCCTGCTCGACGCTCGCATCAAGGGACACTCTCTTCCAGCCGGGCTTTACACGCGCGAAGACGTATTTCACGCGGATCTGGATGTTTTCTTTGCCAATCAATGGATCTACGTTGGACTGGAGTGCGATGTTCCGGAGGCCGGCGATGCTGTAGTCATTGATGTAGGCACCACCAGCCTGATCCTGCTGAGGGATGATGACGATGAAATTCGGGTCGTTCGCAACGTATGCCGACATCGCGGCGCACGGCTGCTGGACGCAGGGCCAACTGTGGTATCCAAACTGGTTTGTTCCTATCATCAATGGACTTACGAGCTTTCGGGGGAACTGAGCTACGCCCCACATATGGGCAAGGATTTTGATAAAAGCTGCCGAAGCCTCAAGGCTGTAAATTTCAAGTCGATTGGCGGTCTGATCTATGTTTGTCTTGCCGAGAACGCTCCTCCAGACATAGAACGGCTTAAGGAAATTATGGAGGAGCGCCTCGCACCCTATGACATCCGTAACGCCAAGGTCGCACATCAAGTGGACGTCATCGAGAAGGGCAACTGGAAACTCACGATAGAAAACAATCGAGAGTGCTACCACTGCTCGGCAAACCACCCTGAGTTGTGTGTATCGTTTGTCGATCTTGATTTCGGTTACGATCCCGAAAGTCTAAGTCCGGAGGATCGGGACGAGGCGGAAGCGCATGTTGCAATGTATAGCGAGCGTATCAAAAGTTGGGAAGCCGATGGGTTTCCATCATCCGCCATCGAACAGGTAAAAAACTGTAATACCAATTTTCGCACCCAGCGTCTCATCATTGCAGGGGCGGGCGAATCTCAGACCGAAGATGCAACCGCCGCATCGTCCCGATTTCTTGGACAGGTCACGCGAAGTGATCTGGGAGACATTCATCTTTGGGGACACAACAGTTGGAACCACTTCATGGGTGACCACGCTGTGACAGCAATTGTAATACCTCTGTCTGCGGATGCGACATTGGTTCGCACGAAGTGGCTTGTCCATAAAGACGCGGTCGAAGGCGTTGATTATGATCTCGGAAAGCTCACACACGTATGGGTAGAAACGACAAATCAGGACGCTGAACTTGTTGCCCGTGCTCACGCCGGCGTTCAGGATTCTGCTTATGAGCCTGGTGTATACTCAAAGTTCAGCGAAGGCGCTCTCGATGACTTTGCGAGCTGGTACGTTGATCGGATGCGTGCCCATGGGTATTGATCTGCTCGTCGAAGCGATGCCGACGGCGGCTGGGTTTTGGGACCCGGAAACTGACGAGGAGCTCCTTTGTGTTGACGTCCATGATGAAACGCCCGACGTGAAAAGTTTTACCTTCGTTTCGCCCGCGCGGAAACAATTTGACTTTCGCGCCGGACAATATTTCAAATTCGAGCCAGGCCTCGACAATGAAGACGACGGGCGGTGCTACAGTATATCGTCCTCTCCGCTGCGCAAGAATGCGATCACCATCACGGTAAAGCGTGTTCCGGGTGGAAAGGTGTCGAACTGGCTGCACGACAATCTGATCCCCAATATGGTGGTTCGTGCATCGGGACCGCTGGGACGCTTCATCCGGCCGGTAGCCCAAAAGTTTCTGTTTCTGTCGGGTGGCTCCGGAATAACGCCAGTCATGTCCATGGCTCGGGAACTTGCTGACACAGTAGCGTCGACAGATGTTGTCTTCGTGCATGCGGGAAGAAGTCCGAAAGACCTCATATTCCGCGATGAGGCTGCAGAACTCGCTCGACGCACGAGAGGTTTCAGACTTGTACTGCTTCCGGAAGACATAGAAAACGAGCTTTGTTGGCCAGGTATATCTGGCCGGATATCCAGGGAGTTTCTGTCCCTGGCAGCACCGGATATCGCTGATCGCATTGTCATGTGCTGCGGACCTGCACCTTTCATGGCAGTCGCGAGAAATATCAGCGCCGAACTGGGTGTCTCGCTATCCAACTACTACGAAGAAAGCTTCGATGCCGCACTCGTCGATGAGTTTGCAATGCCACTTTCCGAAGCTATCGAAACGAAATCGTTCCGCGTGGAGTTTTCAAAACAGGGAAAATCTGTCGAAGTTCGCGCGGATCAGACTGTTCTTTCCTGCGCTAAAAAATCAAGTGTCAGAATCCCTTCTTCCTGTGCCAACGGCATCTGCGGAACCTGCAAGTCCAGGCTCCTGAGTGGAGCAGTCGACATGAAACACGAGGGAGGGATCAGGCAAAGGGAGATTGACGCCGGTTTCTTCCTGCCGTGCTGCTCCAAACCGTTAAGCGATCTGGTCATCGAACGCTAGCTTACATTTGTCAGCACGAGATAACGTTGTTCGCCCCAGTCGCGCCTTTCTCGATGTTGAGCCTGATCAGGAAGAAGTGCCCATAAGGTAAACAGAGGCTTATCGCCCGACCGCATGGCGTGCTTTATGCCGGCTGGATTATAGAACGATCCCCCAATGCCCGGGGAAAACCAAATTTCTTCTTGCATGAATTCTCCTTCGGATAAGGCAAGATAGGTTTCTTCCGGGGCGTGGTCGTGATCGGGATAACGCACATGCGGTGCCAACAGGCTGACACCGAGCCAAAGGTCGCCGCGGTCTTCGACACCGTCGGGTCCTGCAATCATCGCGTTGGCGTGTCCCATAAGGAAGTTCTTACTCGCGGAATTGTCGTACGTGGAACGCCAGTTCCAGTGTAGTGACGGTTCGATCGCCCGGAACCGCGTAACGACGGACCGGAGTACTGTGTGTTCGGTTTCCACGGCCAGAGCGTCATCAAGGTATCGGGTGCAAACCGGAAGGCGTTTGCCGGACCTTGTTCCCCTTGCTCCGGCAACTTCCAGTAAAGCGAAAATACGCAAGATTGAATCACGCGAGCGTAGATCTTTCGCAAAACGGTCGAACGCCACGAACGTCGCGTCCAGAAAGAGTTGCAGAGCCTCGGTTCTTTCCATAATAATAATTTCCCTTAATCCATGCGAGATGCTCCGCATGAGGTATTTTGCCAAAACGGGCAGAGTGACGTGTGCCATTCGAGATGATGCAAACAGGTCAATCATCGTTGAATGTGTCCAGCGCTCGGGAAAACGCGGCATTTCAAACACTGTAGAAATGTTGCGCACAAGCAGCTTGTTGTAAGACTCCGTTGCAATGGATACCAAACCGCACGACTAATGGAAGCGCTCTCATGTGTCGTATGATTTATTCGGCGGCTGCAGCGGTCAGATGACTGATCGGAGTAACCATAGCTTGAATGAGATTGTTCATGCTCAGCACGCCGACCGATTTCCCATTCTCGTCGACGACTGTAGCATATTGCTGATTGGCGTCAGTCATTGTTTTGGCGGCTTCTTCAAGGGTGGTGCCGCTGGCAACCGTTACATTTCCCGCATCTGCTGGTGCACCGGATTTTGTCGCAATGGTATCAACCATGATGACGCGTCCACGGTTCACTTCTTTTACGAAGCTCGAGATATATTCATCAGCGGGCTGCAGGACGATATCCTGTCCGGTTCCCTGCTGGACAACCTCGCCGTCGCGGAGAATTGCGATCCGATCACCAAGGCGCAGTGCTTCATCGAGATCATGTGTAATAAAAACAACTGTCTTTTTGATTTCCTTTTGGAGATCAAGAAGCACGGTCTGCATATCCATGCGGATCAAGGGATCGAGCGCTGAGAATGCTTCATCCATAAGAAGGATCGGCGCATCGTTTGTTAGTGCACGAGCAAGTCCAACACGCTGTTGCATGCCGCCTGAGAGCTGATTCGGATAGTTATCTTCGAAGCCCTTGAGGCCAACACGTTCAATCCAGCGGCGTGCTTGCTCTTCCTGCTTTTCGCGGGAAAGCCCCTGAATTTCCAGGCCATAGACCGTGTTGTCGAGCACTGTTCGGTGAGGCAGGAGTGCAAACTTCTGGAAGACCATTGCAGTCTTGTGCCGACGAAACTGGCGCAAGTCACTCTCGTTCATCTGGCAGACATCGGTGCCGTCAATGATGACTTCGCCTGCCGTCGGATCAATCAGGCGGTTGATATGCCGGATGAGGGTAGATTTACCAGAACCCGATAGCCCCATGACAACCTGAATTCCACCCGCGGGCATATCAATATTGATATCACGTAGACCAAGCACATGGTGATGCTTTTCATTGAGCTCGGTCTTGGTCATACCTTTCTTCACTGCTTCGACGTAAGCAGATCCGCGCTGGCCAAAAATCTTGTAAAGATTCTTGATCTTGATGCCTGCGCCTTGAACGTTTTGATCAGCCATGGACGACCTCCTGATGCTTTTGAAGACGCTTGCCATAGGCCTGACTAACGCGGTCGAAAATTATGGCGATGCCAACGATGGCAAGGCCGTTGAAGAGACCAAGGGAGAAGAACTGACCATTGACTGAACGGAGCACCGGTTGCCCCAGTCCCTGTACGCCGATCATGGAGGCGATAACTACCATTGCCAATGCCATCATGATCGTCTGATTGATGCCCGCCATAATCGTTGGAAGGGCGAGGGGAATCTGGACATTTTTCAATCGTTGCCAGCTGGATGAGCCGAACGCATCGGCTGCTTCAAGGACGTCCTTGTCGACTAGCCGGATACCCAGGTTGGTCAGACGTATCATCGGTGGAATAGCGTATATAACGACGGCAATAAGACCCGGTACCTTGCCAATGCCCAGCAGCATGACAACCGGGATGAGATAAACAAAGCTTGGCATCGTCTGCATCACGTCAAGGATTGGATTGACAATCCGCTGAAATCCATCCGAGCGGGCCATGATAATGCCGATGGGAATGCCGACAACAATCGAGACTACCGTGCCGACAAAGATCATCGCGATGGTTTTCATCGCGTCACTCCACATGTCGAAATAACCGATCAGGAGTAGTGTAACTATGGTGCCGGCAACGATTTTCCAGTTGCGGCTGGCAATCCAGGCGATCCCGGCAATAAGAAGAACCATAATGGGCCATGGCGTGCCTGTCATGAACCTCTCTGCCTGAATCAGAAAGTACTGCAAGGGCTGAAAGAATGATTCAATGATGTCGCCATATTCTCGCGTGAAAGCCTTGAAGCCTTCGTCCATGGCTTTCTTAAGGTTGCGTAGCGTCTCATCATTCATATTCGGGAATGAGTAGAACCAATCCATGCGTTGGTACCCCCTTCTAAAGTTATTCCAAGGGCAGAGTTCTTGAATGATCCAGGCAGTCAACAAACGAAGTGGAATACGGCGAAACGCTGTTTCGCCGTATGTGCCAATTATTGGATGGCGGCTTTTACCTTTTCGGCGGCCTCCGGAGAAACCCACTTGGTCCAGGTTGCCTCGTTGTTCTTCAGGTAGTACTTGGCACCATCTTCGCCGGTTGCCTGATTGTCGACCATCCAAGCAAGCAGTTTGTTGAATTCCTCGGTTGAAAGCTGCCGCTTGTTTAAATAATCCAGCGCCGGGCCCGCGCTGTCAGCAAATTTCTTGGTGACAACGGTAAAAATATCAGATTTGGACCATGCGTTAGGCTTCGGATCCGGGCAATCGGCAATGACGTTGCAACGGTTCCATTCCTTTTCGTCCCATGCAACGCCGTTATCAAGCTTGACCATTGGGTATTTGCCGAGAATTGCTGTCGGCCCCCAGTAGTAACCGAGCCAAGGCTCCTTGCGTTCGTAGGCTTTGGCGATTGAACCATCTAGACCAGCGGCGGAGCCTGTATCGACAAGCGTGAAGCCATTCTTGTCGCCTTCATAGGCCTTGTAGAAGTTGGTCGTCGTAATCTGGCAAGCCCAGCCCGACGGGCAATTGTAAACAGCGCCTTTTTTCGGGTCTTCCGGTGACGGGAAAAGTTCAGGGTGTTTCATTGCATCAGCAACGGTTTTGATCTCCGGATGAGCCTCGGCAAAATACTTGGGCACCCACCAGCTTTCAGTGCCGCCCTCAGTAATGGCCGGGGCTGCATAAACCAGCTTGCCTTCCTTCACTGCCTTTTCGAGAGGCTCGCGAACAGTGTTGAGCCAGCCTTCCGGTGCAATGTCAGGCTGGCCCTTCTCGATCATTGACGTGAAGGTTGGTACTGTATCGCCAGCGACCAATTCTGCATCGCAGCCATAACCTTCCCCAAGAACAATTTTATCGAGATTGGCCAAGGCTTCGGCTGAGGCCCAGTTCATGTTTGCGATGGTAACTGTACCGCATTCCGCGGCGCTGGCGAATGATGCTCCTCCCAGCAGGCCGAGCATCAGGCTTGTGGACGCAATTAATATTTTCTTCATTCTCGTTCCCTTTTTTGCGGTCTCCAAATATCGAGCGGGGGGTGCCGCGGACACCCGCTCGCCGTCTTTCAGGGAGTCTCTCCCATGCTCACCGATTTTCTGAACGCTGCCTGCAATCCCTCTGCGATCGCGTCATCGAAACCTGCAGTGCGCATATGCTCGATGGCCGCTGCGGTCGTACCGCGGTAACTTAGAAATGCTTCCACAATTTCGTTGGGGCATTGATCTCCGTGCTCAAGAAGCCGTCCAGCGCCCAGCAGTACGGTGGTGACGCCACGTCGGGCGATATCGTTCGGCAATCCATGGGCGACGGCGTCCTTCATCATTGCTGCTGCCAATAAAGCCGGGAATGCAGGGCCAGAACCCGTTAGTCCCGTAAGATAGTCGATATCATTCTCACGCTCGACCTCGTCTTGCGTTCCGCATGCATTGAAGATCGCCCGGACGATCGCGCGATCTCCCTCGCCGACACCAACTGAACCGATCCAGGGCGTATAGGACCTTCTGACTTTGGCTGCAGCGTTTGGCAGAGTTCGCACCACTCGATCTGTCTTGTGTCGCTCGGACAGCGCAGACAATCGTATTCCCGCCATCACCGAAATAACAAGCTTTCCCTTGGTGTGGACTGAAAGGGCAGTCCAATCTTGCGGGCGCACACACAGCACGACCACATCGGCACGCTCAACAAGTGCTTGATTGTCGCTCGTCCAAAAAGCATCCGGAAACTGTCCTGATTGCTGACTACGATACGACAACGAGAGAGATGAAGAAGTGGTCAGGCCGGCTTCGAGAATCGATTCAGCGATAGCTCCACCGAGCCATCCAGCTCCGCCAACAATGCCAATCCGCAGTGGTCCTTTCATTTCACTGGCCTGTGCAACGGTTTATAGCTGTGCCTTGAAAAGAAGCGATCAAGTTCTCTTTGCTGGGGAACCTCGCCGGTGTAAACTGCGATGTACTCGGGGATACGCTTCATCCGTGTGGCGAGATCTTCGTCGGACTGCATGGAGATATAACCGATCTGCACCAAATAGGCCGTTCGCGCGCGCACATCGGCGGTCATTTCCGAATGGCCGAAACGCATGTTCATCTGTTTTAGCGCTTCAAGGCGCACCTGATCAGCCAATTGAACCTCATCGAGAATTTCAGGTGACTGCAGGGCCCAACTGCGTACTGCAAATTCGAATTTGGCATCGAAGAGGTCCTTGTTCAGCCAGCAATCAAAAACATTCAGCATAGCTTCTGCCAAGGTTTCTGCATAAGCTTGCGATTGCTTGACAATATTTCCCGTGTTCTTCTTACGCCATCTCGCAACGAGAACGGCGAGCAATTCCTCACGATCCCGAAAGAACCAGTAGAAACTCGTGCGCGATAGACCAAGCTTTTTCGCAAGCGATAGAATTTTTACTGAATCCACGCCTGATTCCAGCAAGGAATAGTAGGCCGCCTCCAGCCAACCTTCCTGTGAGCCACGCCAGCCGGTATCGTTAACAGTCTGATCCATGAAATATCTCCTAACAAAAAGCAAGGAGCTGCACAACTAAAATGTACACATATGTCAATGAGAAAAACAGTAATGTTCTTTTTATTGACATATGTGTACATTTGGCATTTGTATTGATGTTTCTAATCCCGAGGCAGGCATATGTCGAACGATCCCCTTCTTCAGCCCTACCAACTCAAGCACCTGAAGCTCCGCAATCGAATTATCGTAACTTCCCACGAGCCGGCTTATCCGGAAGACGGGATGCCTAAGGAACGGTACCTTGCCTATACCGTCGAGCGGGCAAAAGGTGGCGTTGCCCTCACCATGACAGCAGGGTCCGCGGCGGTATCGAGGGATAGCCCCCCGGTTTTCAACAACCTCCTTGCCTACAAAGATGAAATCGTTCCATGGATCAGGAAGATGACTGATGCGGTTCACGACGAAGGTGCAGCGATCATGATCCAGCTGACCCATCTAGGGCGACGTACGCGCTGGGATAAGGCTGATTGGCTTCCCGTGGTTGCTCCGTCGCATCATCGCGAGGCTTCACATCGCGCATTTCCAAAGAAGATTGAAGACTGGGATATCGAGCGCATTATCAAGGACTTTGCCGACGCCGCGGAGCGCATGAAGGCTGGTGGTGTGGATGGTGTCGAGCTAGAGGCTTATGGTCATCTCATCGACCAGTTCACCTCTCCGCTCACAAATGAACTGGATGGGCCATATGGAGGCTCACTTGAGAACCGCATGCGTTTCTGTTTCGACGTGTTCAAGGCAATGCGGCAGCGGGTCGGCGACGATTTCATCTTGGGTGTGCGCTATACAGCCGATGAGCGTCTGTCAGGTGGAACTGGTAAGGCAGAAGGCATCGAAATATCGATGCGACTCAAGGAAAGCGGCCTGATTGACTATTTGAATGTAATCCGCGGCCATATTGACACAGATGCGGGTCTGACTGACGTGATCCCGATCCAGGGTATGGCAAATGCGCCACATCTTGATTTTGCGGGCGAGATACGCGCATCCACAAACTTTCCGGTTTTCCACGCGGCGAAGATTCCGGACGTTGCAACCGCCCGCCATGCGATCGCAACCGGAAAGGTCGACATGGTCGGAATGACACGCGCGCACTTGGCGGATCCGCATCTCGTTCGAAAAATCATTGAAAAACGTGAAGACGACATCCGACCTTGCGTTGGCGCGAACTATTGTCTCGATCGCATCTACCAAGGAGGAGCAGCGTACTGTATTCATAACGCAGCAACAGGTCGCGAACTGACCATGCCGCATATCGTCAAAAAGGCGAAGGTTCGCAAAAAAGTCGTCATCGTAGGAGCGGGTCCTGCGGGTCTTGAAGCTGCGCGAGTGGCAGGTGAACGGGGCCACGAAATCGTGGTGTTCGAGGCGGCGGGGCATCCTGGCGGCCAGATCAGGCTAACCGCGCAAAGTGATCGCCGCCGTGAAATGATCAGTATTATTGACTGGCGAATGAGCCAGTGCGAGAAGCTGGGAGTGACGTTCAATTTCAACACTTGGGCAGAAGCAGACCAAGTGCGTGCCGAATACCCCGACGTCGTCATTATTGCTACAGGCGGCATACCGCATACCGAGGTTCTTTCAAAAGGTAACGAACTGGTCGTCGCGGCTTGGGACATTATTTCCGGCGACGTGAAACCTGGTACGAATGTTCTTGTTTTTGACGATGCTGGCGATCATGCCGGTCTCCAGGCTGCGGAATTTTTAGCCAGGGCCGGAGCCAAGGTCGAGATCATGACGCCGGATCGATCGTTCGCGCCGGAGGTTATGGCAATGAACCTTGTACCTTATATGCGTTCCCTGCAAAAGCTCGACGTGACTTTTACTGTCACCTACCGGCTGGAGTCGGCAGAGAAGAGGGGTAATCAAATTGTCGCTCATGTCGGGAGTGATTACGGTGGCGTCAACAAGCAGCGGATGGTCGACCAGATCGTTGTTAATCATGGAACGATCCCGCTGGACGACATCTATTTTATGCTCAAGCCGCTCGCCAGAAACCTCGGGGAGATATCGCACGACCAGCTTCTCTCCGGCAAACCTCAATCAGTTACTCGGAACCCGGAAGGCAAGTTTCAACTGTTCCGCATTGGCGATGCGGTGGCTGCACGCAATACGCATGCCGCTATCTATGAGGGCCTGAGGATTGCGAAAGATATCTGACTTTAGTTTGTCGACTGCTTACCTTACATTTCACAAAGTGCTGTTATAACCGACATGCGCAAACTATGGTGCCGGTTCAGATAGAAGTTTGGTCTGGCGTCCGGCTGGTGGTTGCACCAATGTGCATGCTGCGGATTTGGCCGCGGTTTACAAGTCTTTGGATGAGGCTAGGCTTCGATGTGGTGCCGATCCTGGATCTTTCGCGAGTGGAGAAAGAAGATGGCCACCATACGATCGACAATGGCCGAAAATATCCTCGCACTACGGGCATGCTGCACGGCCGATCAAAGCTCTGCCGATTCTGTTGAATGATGCACCACTTGATGAAGATTTTTCATCGACCCGGCTGCAGGTTGTTACTTCGAAACTCTACGCGGTTCTTCACCAGTAAAGAGCGCTGCATCCGCTTGCAGCAAGCCAGGACCTGAATGAAACGATCTCCGGGTTGATTTCACGCATGGCATTCAGATCGACATGTTTCGCAAGCGGACCCTGGTCCAGGCTGGCAGCCAGTTGCCCGAGATCAGGATTGGACGCCAAAAGCTCATCCGGAAAGCGCATATAAGTGATAGGACGACCAGCGGCTTCGGAGAAGATGACTTCCAGTTCGCGACCGGTCACTGTATCGCTCGCGATCTTCAAGGTCTGACCACCGAACCGCTTCTTATCGGCAAAGATTGCTGCAACAAACTTTCCAATATCCTCGACAGCAACGAGCTGCATCGACTGGTCCAGTTTTAGAAAAAATGTGTACCGATCCTCTTCTAGACCAAATCCGGGTCTCACCAGCATCTCCATAAAGATCATCGGCCTGACAATAGTGGCAGTCACGGGCAAACTCCGGACGTACGCCTCAATGCGGGACTTGGCGTCGAAGCGTGCAACGCCAGTCGGCTTCTCCCCGGCGCTGGCACCTGAGGAATACACGAAATGTTCTATGCCAGTTTCGGTGGCCAGATCTGCGATCATACACCCGAGGCATACTTCTTCTTCTTCGGCTAAACTGCCGGGCAGAACGCTGAAGACGCCATGGGTACCCTTCATGGCGGCACGGATTACGTCCATGTCTGCGAACGAGCCTCGCACAAGCTCGACGCCCGCATTGCGGAGGGTATTGGACTTTGATGTAGCAGGATCACGCACCAGCGCGCGCACTGGCCACTGCGCACGCAGCAGTGCGTTGACAACAGATCCACCCTGTTGTCCGGTAGCGCCGAAGACCAGTATCGGAAGTTTATCATTGGACATTGGATTACCCTCGTGTTGAACAAGGGTTATCCATATATAATGATCTGCATGCTGCCGGAAGACAGCACATTTTCCAGCCTCAGGCACAAGGATGATACCCTTGGACAAACTGATAAATCGCCAATCCAACAATGAAGAAACCACGGCCGGCCGCCAATTCAAACCGTCTCCATCAAATGGCATTTGCGCCCGGCTTGGCGATAAATGGACTGTCCAGGTCCTCTGGCGTCTCTCGCTCGCAAATGAACGCCGTCTTCGCTTTTCGGCGCTCAAGGGCGAGATTGATGGGATTACCCAGCGCATGCTGACGCTTACGTTGCGAAATCTGGAACGGGATGGTCTCGTAGTGCGTCATTACTTTCCCGAGGTGCCGCCGCGGGTCGAATATGAAGTGACGGAGATGGGTGCAGACATGTTGCGTGCCCTTGAGGGCCTAAATTTTTGGATCAGGGACAACTTGCCCCGTGTCGAGAAGCATCGCCGAGCTTATGACTTGGCAGTTAAATAAAAGAGCCCGCTAACTGCCGCAGCATTCTTCTTCACCCGCGCTTCTTTGCCAGGCAATTGGCGACCCGAAGGTTGATAGATACTTGGGGAGATCGAAGACAAGGCTGTTTGAGTTTCTGGTTTCCTGAGCGCAGGTTCTTGCGTTACCTTCCGCTGGTTGTCCAACCGGGGTTTCTGAAAAGTTGAGCGGCTCGCGGTCTCAACCGGCCAACTCTTCTCTTGTCTAATGCACAGGAATGGGATCGTGATTCGAATGCGCCGTGAGTATGAAGATTGGGCCGCGATCCTGCTTATATTCCGCGGACTGAACGGATAAGTACACGCGAGGAATTAACGCGTTTCAGATGGTTTGATATTCCCACGCTACTATTATGGTGCAGAAACATTTTGTACGAGGTCAATATTACCAAGTAATTCGGCTGAAGCGAAAGCGAACAATATCTCTCGATAATGCAGACAGGGCCTATCCCATGAAATGCGGATCGATGGCTCATCTACCAATGGCGCGGTATAATTCAGTTCATTTTTTTCAGGTTGTTTGATGGAAATCATCCAGTCGGAATATGGACGTCCAGGTCATTTTTACTGAAAATTGGGTGGAATTCTTCAGGTGGCATGCGCTCACACACAATCATATCGACGTCCTTGACAGAACCCAGCTGCACCATGCCTGTGTGGCCGAACTTGGAGTGGTCGACAGCAAGAATAGTCTTTGCCGATTGTGCCATCGCAGCCCGAACGGTCGAAACTTCTCCGGGTTCATCATCGCCCATATTGCCGTCAGTGTCCACGCCGCTGACCGAGACGATTGCATAATCGAATTTGAAACGTTTGATGAAGTCGGGCGTATTCTCGCCATACACACCGCTATCGCCAGGACGGACAAACCCGCCCGGAATGGCAACAACGAAATCAGCATTATTGCAAAGAATATTTGCTGATCGCAGGCTATAGGTCAAAACCCGCAGTCTCGCGTGGCCGGAAAGAGCTGCAGCAACCGCTTCACAAGTCGTCCCGGTATCCAGAAACAGGGAAGCATCCTCGGGAATGAGCCTTGCCGTGACCTGAGCGATTTTCTCTTTGGCAAGCGCATTGTCAACGCGTCTCTGCTGCAGCGTAGACAATGAGATGGACCGGGCAATCGTCATGCCTCCATGCAGGCGGCGCGCATGGCCGCCTTGTTCGAGTGCAATAATGTCACGACGCGCAGTCTGCGCATTCACACCGTAAAGCTCGACGATGTCCTCAAGTGACAAATAGGAGTTTGCCTCGAGACGTCGCAGGAGGTCTCTCTGCCGCCGCTCCTTCTTGCCATCTGCAATGTCGTGCATGTTCCATCAGGCCTTCGTTTCTCGATTCTTGCATTTTCTCACGTCTGCATATCGGGAGCAAATTCCCAATCCTTTAGCGCTATTACTCTTATGTTCGTTTGCAAGCTCTTTAGTCGAGACTCTTTCCTTTCCGGCCTTGAGGACGAAAGCACATACGTGAAGCCGTTGAACAAAGGAGGAGACAGGGCATTTTGACGACGGTTGGCACACTCTTATGCGCGGGTTGGTTACCGCATTTCCGTATGTTCGTCTGGGTCTGCCTCTGTCTAAAATCGGGCATGGATTTCTCCGCCACATAGTAATGTCGAGGATTCCCCACCGGAGCCCTGCCTCCATCTTTGTCCAACAGCAGATGTTTCGATGTTCGGGTTATGCGGCTCTTTCCAAGTGCATGTTAGGGTTAGCTTTTTGCTGTGGGCGCGACCTCCTGTCCGATTGCCCACAGGAATGCTGCCATTTCCCGAGCAATGGCGGTGACCGTGACGACCTTCGGCTTGCCCGCTGCCATCAACTTTCGATAGCGCGCGCAAAGCCGTATCTGTCCTTTCCAGGCAATCTCGCGCACAGTCCTCGGCAGGCCCTCCAGCCGCGTCTGGATCGTCGGACTTACACGCGCCGGAAAGCGATATGTCCAAGCACCTTCGATGAGCACTCTTCTGGCCCTTGCGTTGCCTGCCTTGGTGATCCCTGAACGTTTGACCCGTTCGCCCGTTGAGCTTTCCGATGGCACCAGACCGAGATACGCCATCAACTGACCAGGATTATCAAAGCGCCTGACATCACCGATCTCGACCACGAACGTGACTGCTGTCATGAACGCAACGCCGCGCATTGCTTGATAGGCGGCCACGACCGGGGCCATCGACCAAGTTGCCGCGGTCTCCACCACCAACTTGGTCAGCCTATCCAAACGCATGCCGGCATCCTCGATGGCCTGACAATATTCCGCCAACAGGATTTGATGGGTGGGATGATCGAATGCCTGGCATGCCAGCCATCTTGTATGGGCGCGCGACCATGGCGTGCGCCCGGTATAGATCCGACCGTGTCGCAGTAGAAAAGACTGAAGTTGCTGACGTGCCTGTTTCAAGGCGTCGTTGGCAGCCTCGCGAGCCCGCACCAGATCGCGGATCGCCTCATGGCCTTCATCCGGAACCCAGACCGCGGTCAGCTCGCCCGCGCGATGCAGGCGCGCCAGGCTTACGGCATCCCGGCGGTTTGTCTTCACTCGGTCGCCCGCACGCTTGGGAACCAGCGACGGTGCCACGACCACGCATTCATGCCCCAGTTCGACAATCTGGCGATAAAGACCGTAACCCGTCGGACCGGCCTCGTAGCAAAAGTGAAGCTTGGCTCCGCGCTTTGAAAGTTTGTTGACCATCGATGCCACCGACGCCGGATCAGAGGAGATGTCACCGAAAAACCGCACCTCGCCATTGCGCAGTCCATCCGCAACCGCCACCGAAATCTTCAGCTTGGACGTATCCAAGCCGATGAAAATTACGCTATCTTCTTTCATGGTTCGCCCTCGCTAAGCGTGGGGCTCGGCTCCGGCCTATCCAGAGCAACCCCCGAATTCAGCTTACCGCGGGGGCGGGCCACCTTCTTCCACGAACATACGGTCTAATTTTGTTGACATGAATTTAAAGCTGCGCACTAAATGTCATATTACTTACATTTAATGCCCCTAATCTCCCATAATCCAAACCATAAGGGGAGCGGATGTGAAGGCAGTCCGATAAGGAACGTCTGCATCATTTCGCTACCTGCATCGCTACCTCCAACATTTTGCAGAGAAGAGTCGACAGATGGCGTCAGGAAACACCAATCGCAGCGGAAGACGAATTCTAGGTTTGAGCAGCCGTTTATTGTGTGGGGTGGCACTTGCAGGATCGGTGGTGGCGCCGGGCCGAGCTGCCGATAGAGATGACTTGCGCATCATGACGCTCAACATCTGGAACAAGTTCAAACAGAACCCGGAAGTGACAGCTGACTTCATGGCCGCTGCCAATTTCGATGTGCTCGGGATGCAGGAAATCAACGGCAGCCGGTATGTTACCGATATACCGGGATTTCTCAGCCAGGCAGGGCGTGGCACCTATGGAAACATACAGGTTGGCGATGTCGGTATCATTTCCCGCTTGCCCGGCACCTACGGGACCATCAATCTGGGTGGAGGAATTACAACCCAGGGTCGCTATGTCAGCTATACACAAGTTGATGCCAAGGCTTCCCGTCCCGGAACCTTGATTGGCACCGTTCACCTTGACTATGGCGATGCCGCGACGCAGCGCGTCAAGGAGGCCAAGGCGCTCAATAATTGGGCTGGCTCCATCAAGCAGCCGGTTATTCTTCTCGGCGATTTCAATGCCGGCGATGTTTCCGAACGGGGCCTGCACCATATCGAAGCCCAGATCAGACTTATTCAGAATGTCAGCGGCAATAGTTTTTACCGTGATCTTGCGTGGGACTATATTCGTGATGGCAACGAAGCCACTTTACGGTCGGTTATTCAGGACGCCTATCCCGGGCGAAATATCGATGATCTGTCCTGGAAGGAATGGGGTGATGCGCTCGACGCGGCCCGCAAGGCAGGTAAGGACGTCGGACTGAAGGAAGAAACCTATCCGGTCGCCAATAACATCCCGAATACGATGAATGTGCTGAAGAAGCAGTACATGATGCTCCAGACCGATGCCGGCCGTGAAAGTTTCAAGCCGCACGATCTGAATGATGGCAGTGGAACATGACCGTCAGCAGGTGAAGACGCCACCAATACCTGGCCAAGCTGGGATCGCGCGAAGATTGACCACTTCCTCGTCTCGCGTCCGTTCGGAAAATGGTACACGATCGTTGACGACCCGGACAATCCCTATACGGGCGTTATCAAAGATGTCTACGTGACGACGCCGGATGGAACGAAGGCACCAATATCCGACCATGAGCCCGTAGCCCATGACTTTCGCTGGGTCGGACCTCAACTCCAGACATATGCGGATGGCGACACGGAAAAGACGCGGCTCATATGGGGCAGGGATGCCCACAACTTCGACGAGCACAACAAGGAATTCCACCTGACGCGCAACAACAATCGCAACGATCTGTATCTCGGCCAGATAGCCGACACGGATGGCAATCCCACACTGGCGGGCCTGACGCTTGAGGAAAAGAAAACACTCCTCGATTGCAAGAGCAGCGACGGCCGGTTTCAGCAGGCAATCAAGGATTACTGCATCGATGATCATTCGTTCATCGGTGAAACACTCGTTACAGATGGCGGCACAATCATTGTCGACGAGGATGCGGCCCTGGGTGGAAGCGCAGCCGCGCTGCGGCTTGCCAATGGTGGACTGAAGGTCGAGGGGCTGGCCATGGGCAGCCTCGACCGGAAAGTCATGCTCGATCAGGCGGGATGGATCGATGTCGCCGGGTCCGGCAGCACTGTATCGGCTTATCAGGGCGTGACTGGAGCGGGCAGCCTGACCAAGAAAGGTGCCGGTACGCTGGTCTTTTCGGCTGCCAATAACTACGCCGGGGGAACATTTGTCGATGCAGGCGTGCTCCGAACGGCAGTTGCGGGCGGCTTTGTCGACAATACCATCTATTCGGTCGACGGTGGCACGCTCGACCTGAACGGATTTGATCTGACGGCCTCGGTACTTTCCGGCAAGGGCGGCACTGTGCAGCTTGGTAAAGGAACGCTTACGGTAAACCAGAGTGTCAACACGCGCTATGATGGTGCTGTCAAGGGAACCGGCGGCCTGACAAAATTCGGTGCCGGTGGTCTCGTTCTCAATGGACAGAACCGCTTCAGCGGCGCAACACTGGTTAAGGAAGGCACCTTGATCGTTGGTGACAGCGATCATCCGGAAGCCAGCCTTGCAGGTGCTGTCACACTTGACGAGGGCACTACACTTGGCGGTATAGGCACGCTTGGCGGTCTGACGGTTCGTGCTGGTGCAATCCTGTCGCCGGGTAACTCGATAGGAACCTTGAACATCAATGGCAATCTGACGATTGACAGCGGTTCCGTCTATGCGTTGGAAATTGCCGGCAATGGCACAAGCGATATTGCCAATGTCAGCGGTGTTGCAAACATCAACGGCGGTGATGTGGCTGTTGCTGCCCTTGATCCGGAAACCAGTTATCAAAATGGTAAAAACTATACAATCCTGACAGCACAAGGTGGCGTCAACGGTGCGTTCACCAGCGCGATAACGCAATCAGCTTTTCTAGATCTTGATCTGCTCCACAGCGAAAAAGACGTTAAACTGAAGATCGGCCTCAAGGGGATGGAACCGGAACTGCCGGTCGTTGAACCAGAGCCAGAGCCCGAACCCCCGGTGGTTGAGCCGGAACCGGAAACGCCGGTTGTTTTTGAGACAACAGCGATTTCGGATAACCAGATTGCAACAGCAAGGGCGCTTGATACACTTGCACAATCCGGTCCTTCGCTTGCTTTGTACAACAAGCTGCTGGTTCTCGGCGAGGCCGATTCGCGCATTGCTTATGATGCGCTATCGGGGGAAATTCATGCCTCCTTGAAAGGCGCGCTGACCGACGAAAGCCATTTTACGCGCGATGCTGTCAATGACCGCATTCGCTCGGCTTTCGGCGATGCCGGATCTCCATCCTTCCCGGTTCTCGCCTATGGGCCGGACGGCGCACAAACAGCTCCGGCCGATACGGATCGGTTTGCCGCATGGGGCAGAGCATACGGGGCGTGGGGATCCAGTGATGGTAATAGCAACATTGTAAAGCTTGAGCGCGATGCAGGTGGTTTCTTTATCGGCGGGGATGCACCTGTCGGCGATATATGGCGAATTGGCGTTTTGGCTGGCTATGGCAACTCGTCGTTTGACGCCGACGGACGTTCATCATCTGCCGATATAGACAACTACACGGTGGCGGCCTATGCCGGTGCCAAGGTGAGTGATATTGGCCTGCGTTTCGGTGCTGCTCATAGCTGGCATCGTATCGACATCTCAAGAAACATCGAATTTGCCGGCTTTGCCGATCATGTTTCGTCATCTTATGATGCGCGATCAGTGCAGGTTTTCGGCGAAGCCAGCTACACTGTCCACACCGGAAGAACTACCCTCGAACCCTTCGCCGGGATTGCGTATATCAACCTTCGCACTGATGGTTATGACGAAGACGGAATTGCCGGACTTCACGGCGATGGCAATACCACCGACGTAACTTACACAACACTCGGTCTTCGTGCTTCCACCGCAGTTGAACTCGGCAGCATGACCGGCTCCCTGAACGGGATGCTCGGCTGGCGGCATGCTTTTGGTGATACCGAACCGCTTGCAACGCATGCGTTCAATGGCTCCAACGCCTTTGCGGTTACAGGAACTCCGATCGATGAAGACACACGCTTGTCGAAGCCGGGTTTGACTGGAATATCAGCAGTGCGACCAAGCTCGGTGTTTCCTATCAGGGGCAGATCGGCAACAATACCCGGCAACATGGCTTCAACGCGAAACTAGGGGTGGCATTCTGACGGTCGCGAATGGTTTAGAATATTGTGTTAATACATTGAAATCATTTCGGACTTTGCAAGGGCCCTGGACTCACAAAGAGGCCGGTATTACTATCGACTACAGTGCTGCGTAGCCTGGTGAGGACGTTGGCAAAGTTCACGGTTATGCTGACCGAACAAATCAGACCCTATGTGTGAACGATGGGTACTTTCGTGCCTGGACAATCTGCCACGACTGTGCACTTCGCATCGAGCTGTTTTGCATGGCATCAACAATCCAGTTCCGAGGCACGGTTTCCTGTGTTTGGCATCGGTTGGAAAACCGACACCATTGTCACTCACTGACATTGCCCATGTCGCATTTTCGGAGCGATAGCGACCGTAATATTGCCGTCTCGGTGTCCGGGAAATGCCTGTTTGAGCGCGTTAATGACGAGTTCCGTGACGGTAAGGCCAAGGCTACGCCAGGATCGATTTCCAGTCCCACCTGCATGCTTGCGATCTTCAGCGCTTCGACAATCGCGCCCAAAGTTTCACTGCCGCCAACGACGAGGCGCTTGGTGCCGGTGTTGGCAAGATTGTCGGCGATCCCGGCGAAGATTGCTCGATCCTGGCAGTTTCGGCCTCTCGGCCGAAACGCGTGTGTGCCTTCGAAACGGGCCTGTGGTTCCGTGGTCGAACAGATGATCGGCACTTGGCCGCTGGTTGCGGATCCATGCGGTGGCGCGCTCGACGTTCATCTTGTCAGCCATCAGATTGCCCGGGTTAATGGCGAGCGAGAGATCGGCTGGAGGCAGTGGAGCAGGAACCGCTCAACACTATGGCGTGACCCTGCGCAACGGGCAGCGGGACAGCCTTGGCCGCAAGTCTACCGTGAGCCCGGAAATTTGCTGGCAAGCCCCGGGCGATACCGGAGCCGCCTGTGACCAGCTTGTGGTCGGCAATGGCTGCGCCGATCGCCAGAAGATCGCTGTTATCGATTGCGGCGGTTATGCGTTACCAGCCGGCAAAATCATTCGATGCGCGCTGATTTACCTTCTCCGAAATGCCACCGAACCCAATGCAGAATCTCTGGCCATAGTTCAGGAAAAGCGGTTGAGATTGGCGCACCATATCGTTGAACAACAATTTCTTCAGTGATGCCGCTCTCGATCCAGGTGCCACCCCGGTTAAGAAGGTTAGAGATCAAGGGCTGGATTCTATCAATAGCTCGCGCAAACTTCGCTTCTTGCGTTTTACCGCATTCGAACTCCATCCACGACCAGATCAAGTTCCTCACCGACAAGTTGGAGTAGGCCGGCAAGACCGCGCCCTATTATCATGCCGAATCGCGGCCGCAGCTCGTGGAGCGGGAGGCGACACACCGCGCCACCGCCCATGCCGAACTGGCCGATGTGCCCGTCATGATCGTTCATGTCCCGGAGAAGGGTACCATCGCGATCGGGTCGGATGCCGATCTCACGCTATGGGATCCGGAGCGGAAGGTGACCCTGACGCAGTCGCTCATGTATCACGGCAGCGACCATACGCCGTATGAAGGTATCGAGGTGACCGGCTGGCCTGTGACGACAATCTTGCGGGGACAGATCATCTTCGATGATGGTCAGCCAGCCGTCACAAAGGGATTTGGTCAATTCATGACGCGCCAGGTCACGGGTCGTCTATAGGTGGGTTGCATGATCGTCGTGCTCGGGTCGGTTAACATCGACATTTGCCTTGAGGTCGAAAGCCTCCCGCGTGCTGGCGAAACCATCCATGCTCGCGACCGGGGTTACTCCGGCGGGGGCAAGGGTGCCAACCAGGTTCTCGCGGCAAAGCGTGGGGGTGCCGAGGTTGCATTCTTCGGCGCCGTAGGGTCCGACCGCCACGCCGAGGAGGCGCTTTGCGACATTGTCGAAGCCGGTATCCCGATTTCGGACATCGCAGTCGTCCAGGAGGAAACCGGATCAGCAAACATCTATGTCGATCGGCACGGAGAAAACTGCATCGTCGTGGTGGCAGGAGCGAACGGACTTGTCGGCGCCGACGCGGTGGCGGCGGCGGTAAAAAGGGCAAGCGACGGATTTCTGGTCTTGCAACAGGAAATACCGTTTGCCACGACGCACCACGCCCTGAAACGTGCGCGGGCAAGTGGCACGAGGACAATTCTCAACGTCTCTCCTTTTGACAAAACGTCTGCTGAATTGTCGCGGCTCGCCGATATCGTGATTGCGAACCAGCACGAATGGTCACAACTGAGCGGTGGCGCCGAGACTTGTGCTGCAATGCAGGAATGGAGCCGCCGTCATCGACAGACAATCGTCGTGACAAAAGGGGCAGGCGGCGTCGCCGTAGCCTCGCCATCGGAATATTTCGAAGTCGCTGCACCAACCATCCAGCCAATAGATACGGTCGGCGCGGTCGACACTTTCTGTGGATATTTGGCAGCGGAGCTGGATCGTGGCGGATCGCTTCGTGAGGCTACTGAAATTGCCGTAACAGCGGCCAGCATCGCATGTCTGAAGGCTGGCGCGCAGGCGTCCATTTCTGTCAAACATGAAGTCCTCAATGCACGGGAACAGCATCATGCCAGCTAGTTTCGGATCGCCGCTGCGCGCTGATTTCACGCCACACAAGGCAGAGCGCCGCCACCGCTTCTTTGATGGCGATAGCTCGGAAAGAAGCGAAAATATGGAGGCTGAGAGACGAGAGTCTATCGCGAACTCGACACTCTTTTCATCGCGTTCCGCAATGCTGTAGGTGCAATGGACGTTTCGCGAAGGCGAGGGCGGATTGCCTGGTTATCTGATGCGAAGGGCAGCGATGAGTGCTCGCAGGGCAGGCGGCGATTGCCGTCTGCTTGGGTGGTACAGGTGAAAACCTGGGAACGCTGGACACCAATCCGCTAAAACCTGCACCAACGCTCCGGTGGCGATTTCCCCCGCAACATCCTGCTCCATCATGTAGCCGAGCCCAACACCGGCTCGCACAGCGGCAGCTGGCAACTCGCCATCGTTGACGATCAGCGGGCCTCGCGTCCTGATCTTGATCTCCTTGCCGTCCTTTTCGAATTCCCACGGCAAGAGGCCGCCCGATGTTGTCAGCCGATAGCCTATGCAAGCATGATGGTCGAGGTCGTGTGGGGTCCGGGGCTTTGGATGCCGCTCGAAGTAAGATGGTGCGCCGACGACGACTGTCCTGAGGTCGGGGCCGAGCTTGATAGCGATCATGTCTTTGCTGACAGTATCCCCGAGCCTTATTCCGCCATCGAAACCGGCAGCGACGATATCGGTCAGGCGATCGTCGATATTGACTTCGACCTGAACGTCCGGGTGAGCGAGCAGAAAGGCTGGCAGCTTTGGCAGGAGGACCTTTCGTGCAGCATAGGCAAAGGTTGTGATACGGACAGTGCCGGATGGATTGTTGCGCCATTCGGCAAGCGCCTCAAGGCCTCCCTCGATGCCCGATAAGGCAGGGTTGAGTGATTGCAGCAAACGCTCGCCAGGCTCGGTGGGGGCGACGCTGCGCGTCGTGCGCGCCAAAAGCCGCACTCCAAGCCGCTCCTCGAGCCCCCGCATCGCATGACTCAGCCCGGACGGCGACATGCCGAGGACGGCGGCAGCGCGCGTAAAGCTGCGCTCCCGGGCCACTGTGGCAAATGCAAGAAGATCGTTCAGATCGCTGCGCTCCATTGCTGCATCGTGCTCACAACTGCATGCAGCGTGCAAGCATTATTCCTGCGCCAGAGCGTTGCTACATCAGGGCGAGGACAGCCGCCACAAAGGAAGGAAAAGCCCATGACTTTCACAGCCTATCGGACACTTGGAAAATCAGGCCTCATTGTCAGTCCCCTCGCGCTCGGCACCATGACCTTTGGCGCGGGTCGTTGGGGTGCGAACGAACAGACGTCGCGTGCGTTGTTTGATGCCTATGTCGACATGGGAGGCAATTTCATCGACACTGCGGATATCTATTCGGGTGGCGAGAGCGAGCGGATGCTCGGGACTTTCCTCGCTGACAGCAAGTCGCGTGACCGCCTGGTAGTTGCCACGAAGGCCGGCTTTCCACGCGAACAGGGAATACCGTTGTCGGGAGGGAACGGAGCAAAGAACATCCGGCTCGCCATCGAAAGATCGCTTCAGCGGCTGAAGACCGACTATATCGACATGTACTGGATGCATGTCTGGGATCGTACGACGCCGGCGGAAGAGGTTCTCCAGACGCTGACGGATGCGGTGCGGGCCGGAAAGATTCTGCACTATGGCTTTTCCAATACGCCGGCATGGTATGTAGCAAAGATTGCGACACTGGCCGCAGTTCACGGTTTGCCTGGACCAATCGGACTTCAATATGCCTATTCACTGATCGACCGTGGCGTTGAACTCGACCTTGTTCCTGCCGGACAGGAATTCGGCCTCGGGCTCGTGCCGTGGGGGCCGCTCGCTGCCGGCTTGCTGACCGGCAAGTATGGACGGGAAAAATTGTCCGATGCCGGCCGTGCGACCGGTCTGCCGGACAAAGGCTCCGAGGTGGGCGACGGCGCTGGCGGCGGACGGTTGAACGGCGACAATCCGTACGGCGGAATGCTGTTTACCGAGCGAAATTTCGATGTTGTCGATGCACTGAAGCAGGTTGCTGCCGAGGTCGGGCGTTCGCCGGCTGAGGTGGCCCTTGCCTGGGTCGCCAATCGCCCCGGCGTTTCGTCCGTGCTGATTGGCGCAAGCCGGGTTGAACAGCTCACGCAAAACGTTGCTTCGCTGGACATCCGACTCACCGAGGCGCAGCAGACGGCATTGGAACGCGCAACGGCCTTGCCATTGCTCAACCCCTATTTCATTTTCAATCTGCCTACGAGCCGACTGTTCGGCGGCCAGCACGTCAGCGCCTGGGGTGGGCCAGCCCCAACCGCTTGATGCTTGCAAAAACCTGGCGCCGGCCCTGATGGCAGATCGTCGATGGCCGCCAGGCAGGATGCATACCATCACAGAGGCCGTCGGTATCGGCCTTGCACTATCGGCGCGCGTGGATCAACGCCCGGGACCTCAAGGCTTTTCGGTAGAAACCGGCCGCTGGGCGAATATGGCGTGGGATCAGGTCGAGGAAGGCATTCAATTGCCGGGCAGGCGGGTTGACCGCTTTGGCAATGACGCTGAGCGTCCAGGAAATATTGGCATCTGAAACAGGAACAAGCCCAAGGTCCCGCTCATTTCTCCTGATCAGCTCGGGAGGCAACAAGGTCACGCCGAGGCCGTGGGCGACATAGTCTGGAACCGTGGTCAGATCGGCTACCTCAACCACCACTGCCCGCGTGAGCGATTGCTGAGCGAATGCTTCGTCAATGACGGCGCGTTGCCCAAAGCCAACAGGCTGACTGTGGCTCCAGCTCCGCCGCCAACAAGCATCATCGATCGTTTTGCATTGACTTGCTCCTGATGTTTGCCCGTACCTGCTCTCTAAAATTTCGCGTGACGACGGAATGATCGTCGGGATGAGTCGCAAGGGCGAGCCGGGCACGTGGCGCGTCCCCGACGAGCGGCAGGAAGACTACTCCCGGTACGTTGACGTTGGACAAGGGGGCAGGGACGATGGAAACGCCGAGCTCGACCGCGACCAGGTTTGCAATCGAGGTGATCTGCGGCGAGACCTGTCCGATGATCGGGTCGAAACCGACCCGTCGACAAGCGTCAATGATCTCGTCATATAGATCAGGTCCGAGCGCGCGGGAATGCAGGACCAGAGGCTCATCCTTCAACGCGTTGAGGGGGATCGCGTATTCGCTCGCGAGTCTGTGCCCAGAGGGGACCACCACCATCATCGCGTCCTCTGGCAGGGAAGTAACAGTCAGTCCTTCCGGCGCCTTGGGTCCTGGACGGATGAAGATGGCGTCGATCGAGCGATGCCTCAACTGTTCCAGCAACTGCACCGTGTTGAGTTCAACAAGCGTCAGTTCGACCCTTGGATAAGCGCGTCGAAACGATCGTATGATTTTGGGGACCGCGTCGTTGAATGCCGCTGATCCCGTAAACCCTACCCTCAACCGCCCGGATTCGCCGGCGGCCCCCCGCAGCGCCATCTTCTTCGCATATTCGATTTGTCCGAAGACAACCTGCACCTCGGACAGGAATGCCTCGCCCGCCTCGGTCAGCGCGGCGCCTCGTGGCAGCCGGCGAAAAAGCTGCGCGCCGACGTCTTCTTCCAGGTCCTTTATCTGGCTGCTGAGCGGAGGTTGGGCAATTCCGACCCTCTCGGCCGCCCGGCGGAAATTACCTTCCTCCGCCACGGCAATGAAGTAGCGCAGGTGCCTCAGCTCCATCGAGCATCTCCTCCTAACTGATACATAAGGGATATCACAATAAACATACGATATATTGGAAGTGTTTTAGATCGAGGCGCATATTCCGGTCAACAGAAAGGATTGGACATGCACACGACAGATAGCAAAGCCTCACATCCTTTTGTCGGTATGTGGGTTACGGAGGATGGCTACATCCGCCAGGAATTGCTGCCCAACGGACGCTACGACGAAGCACGCGGCAGCAAGAAGAACGCTTACCAAGGGCGTTACGAAATCACCGGCAATCACATCGAATACTGGGACGATACCGGCTTCACGGCAGACGGCGAGTTTGTCGATGACGTCCTGCACCATGTCGGAATGCGATTTCACCGCGAGTAATACCGGCTCCAAACCCGTCGAGCTGGCTTCAGCTCACCCTTAAACCCGAGGCAATATGCGGACCGGAGGTCGGCCGATGCTTCGGGTCAACTCCAGAAAGAGAGATTATAATGATCAAGGTATATAACCCTGCGGACGGCAGCCTTGTTGGCGAAGTTCCTCATCATTCCGTTGACGAAGTAAAAGCTGCAATCGACCGCACCTGCGAGGCTTTCCCGGCATGGTCTCGCAAGCTTGCAAAGGAACGCGGTGACCTGCTGCGTCGCTGGTTCGAACTGGTGCGAGACGACAAGCGTGGGTTCGCAGAAATCATGGTCAAGGAGAACGGCAAATGCCTCCCGGAAGCCATGGGCGAGATCGACTACGGCCTCGGCTTCATCGAATGGTATGCCGAGGAAGCCAAGCGCGTGTACGGCGACACGATCCCCTCACATGCGAGCAACGCGGCGGTGCTGGTGGTAAAGGAGCCGGCTGGTCCGACTGCGTCGATCACACCGTGGAATTTCCCGTTCATGATGATTGCCCGCAAGATCGCAACCGCACTGGCGGCCGGGTGCACGATGATCATCAAGCCGTCCGAAGAAACCCCGCTTACCGCCTACAAACTGCTTGAATACGCTCGCAAGGCCGGTATTCCGGAAGGTGTCTTCGAGATGGTCACCGGCGACCCGCGCGAAATCGGACCGCTGTTCACGGGCGACGATCGCATCCGCAAGATCTCGTTCACCGGCTCTACCGCCGTCGGCAAGCTGCTGGCAGAAGCCAGTGGCAAGCACCTGAAGAAGATGACGCTCGAACTGGGCGGCAACGCGCCGTTCATCGTCTTTGACGATGCGCACTTCGACGATGCTGTTGCCGGCGTCGTTGCCGCCAAGCTGAGAAACTCGGGGCAGGTGTGCATTTCGCCGAACCGTATCTACGTCCACGACAGCATCTACGACAGGTTTGTTGCAGCGGTCACGGAACGGGTTACCAGGATCCGCGTTGACCAGGGCCTGCAGGATGAGTTCGTTGTCGGACCGCTCGTCAACAAGATCGGCTTCGACAAGGTCGCTGGCCTGGTGGAAGAGGCAAAGGCTGCAGGTGCACGTGTTGTGCTTGGCGGCAAGGCCCACGGGAAGGGCGGCCTGTTCTACGAGCCGACGATCCTGGCTGAAGTCACGGACGAGATGAAGGTGGCGCAGACGGAAATCTTTGGACCGGTCTTCCCGATCTATCGCTTCGAAAGCGAAGACGAAGTGGTTCGTCGTGCCAACAGCTCCGAGTACGGCCTTGTGGCTTATGCCTACACCAAAGACCTTGCCCGGGCCTTCCGTCTGTCGCGCAATATCGAGGCCGGCATGGTCATCCTGAACTCTCCATCCGTCGGAACCGCTTCCGTGCCGTTTGGCGGTGTCAAGCACTCCGGCTTCGGCCGCGAGGGTAGCTATCATGGCATCGAGGAATATGTCGAGGTCAAATACGTCCTGATGGCAAGTGCTGGCCATGGCCGTAACCACGGGCGTGACGATTGCGAATGTCTATTACTGCCAACCGATCCTGTCGCAGATCCGCGACTCCCTTCTGCTCACCGATGCACAAATCGGCAACCTTCCGGTGTTGACCCAGGTGGGCGTCGGTCTTGGCCTCCTTTTCCTGGCGCCTTTGGGTGACATGATCGACAGAAAGAAGCTGGTGATCTGCCTTGAGCTTTTTCTCATACTGGCGTTGATCGGCATGTCAGTCTCCAGCAATCTGACCGCCATCTATGTCGCGAGCTTCGCGATTGGCATATTCGCGGTAGCGGTGCAGATCGTCGTACCGATGGCAGCCTCGATGGCGACACCCGAAACAAAAGGGAAGGTCGTCGGAACCATCTTCACAGGGACCTTGACCGGCATTCTCCTGTCGCGGATCGTCAGCGGATATCTCGCCGATTGGCTCGGCTGGCGCGGGGTCTATGGCTCGTCGGCAGCGCTCGCACTACTTGTCACTCTGCTCATCCACGCGGTCTTTCCAAGCCAGCCCGGCAAACACAAGGGCAGCTACGGCGCCCTTATGGTTTCGACGCTCTCCCAGTTTTCCCGCTTCGCAAAGCTTCGACGGCTCTCCTTCCTGGGGGCGCTCGTATTCGGCGCCTTCTGCTCATTCTGGACGACCCTGACGTTTCATCTCAGCACAGCGCCGTTCTCGTTTAATAGCAGCCAGATTGGTCTGTTTGGCTTCGTTGCGATCGCAGGAACCCTTGTTGCTCCCATCTTCGGACGGCTGGCGGATCGCACTAGTCCTGAACGCATGCAGACACTGACGATTCTCATCATCATTCTTGGTGTCTTGTGCGGCAAGTGGTGGCAGCACTCCACTATCGCCCTTGTTGCCGCAACCCTTCTTCTGGACATCGGCGTGCAGGCAACCCAGGTCAACAATCTTGCGCAGATCTACAAACTCGACGAGACCGCCCACAGCCGCATCAACACAGTCTTCATGGTCATTTTTTTCATCGGCGGCGCGATTGGATCCTACTGCGGTGTCTGGGCCTGGCGTGTCGGCGGGTGGCCTCTCGTTAGCAATCAGCTGCTGGTCTTCGGCGTGGTCGCACTGCTGGTTTCGATTCTCAACCTGTCCGCATCGCGAGACCGCGCTGTCGCGCGCACCTAAGCACACAGAGCCTTATGGCGCCGGCAGGCGTCGTCGTTTTGCCTCGACCTCGCCCGGACGGAAGCGGACGATCATTTGGGAGAAGACACCGTTGTGGATGGCGAGGCGGTGAACGAGACGCCTTCGTTAAGCTGTTCGTGACCAGAGACCGGAAGGGGGGCACTGCCTTTTTGAAAAGCGTTGCCCGTCCGGACGGACGGTGGATTTCGTTGCCTGTTCCTGGGTGAACCAATCTGGAAATGCCGGATAGCTTACGATCACCTGGTCAAGATGATCGATGGGCCGCAAGCGTCCACGGGGGACATTGTCTGGGGCCAGGACTGTTAATTTCGTTTAAGATGTGATTCAGAGCCTCCGTTGAAGGAGATTCTGACGGGTGATTTATTCCTGCCCAGCGAGCGCCAGATGGCTCGAATATCTCCGCATTTTCCGCTTTTCTCATGGAGTTGCGCAAGTGGACGACCGGCGCGTCGTCAGTGACATCGTCTATGCAATCCGCAATGGCCTGCAGTGTTGGGATGCACCTTCGCAGTATGAGGCCCATAAGACACTCTACAACCGCTTTATTCGCCGGAGCCGACTCGGCATGTTCGACAGGATTTCGCCGCTTTGGCCAGCGAAGGCCACCAGCCCGAATGCATCATGATAGATGCAACACATCTGAAGGTCACCGCACCGCAGCCAGCCTTCTAAAAAAGGATATTCTCCGTCGTATGGGCCGAACCAGGGACGGGCTGAACTCGAACATCATGCCGTCTGCGATGGTGACGGCCGACCGATCATCATGCTGCTCTCCGAAGGCCAGATGAGCGACCACAACGACAGCACCTGATTCCGCGAAGAGCTCGTCGCCAGGGAAATCGAGCCGCCGGAAGAAACTATACGTCTATGACAAAGCTTTCCATCGTCGCAGACCACAGGTCAAGAACCTATTCACCAACCCTAAGGATTGGAGGCGCATCGCAACACGCTATGCCGATTTGCCCGCACCTTCTTCTCGGCAATCTGCATCGCAGCTTCGGTCATCTTCTGGCCGTGATTAACGAGTTCCAAATCTTTCGATAAGCATCTCGGTGAGGGTTCGCACTTTTCGAGAGGGATACCGGCCGGGCGGTCTCACGACGAAAATGCCGGCTGGCGGAATCGGATGGCGCGTCATGATTGGCACCAGTGCACCCGAATAAATATGGTCCGCGACAAGCGGTTCTGGCAGATAGGCGACTCCATCCAGAGCGGCCGCTACGAGGGACATTGCGTTATCAGCTATGAAGCGCCCCTGGGGACGCACCGTGACAATCTCGTCGCCATCCATGAATTGCCACTTCTCTGCGTCCCGCATAACGACTTGGTGATTCACAATTTCGTCCGGTGTTTCGGGGGCACCGTGAGCCTCGATGTAGGCAGGACTCGCAACCAGCTTGCCAAAGATTGGTCCGATACGTCTTGCGACGAGGTTCGAGTCCGACAGATGCCCCAGCCAAATTGCGCAATCAAAACCCTCTCCCACGAGATCTACGAAGCGATCAGTATAGGACGAAAGGATTTGTAGTTGCGGGTGTCGGCTAGCCATCCGGGAGAGGACGGGAGCAAAATAGGTCGGACCAAATGACAGTGGCGCGGCTACACGCAAGCGGCCTCGAAGCTCTCCGGCGGGCAGCATCGATTCGCGCACCACATCCAAGTCAGCAGAAACCCGTGCTGCGTAATCTCTGAAAATACAACCTGCTTCCGTGAGCGCTATACCACGGGTCGTCCTTGCAAATAGCTGTGCGCCGAGTTTCGCCTCAAGCCTGGTGATCCGCCGACTGACCATCGACTTGGAGATGCCCAGTCGCAGCGCAGCAGACGATACTCCGCCCGCATCAGCAACTTCGACAAATATTCTTAGATCCTCAAGTTCCACAAAGCGTTCCTTATTTTGCAACACGGCTTCACACGACAGAGGACTACCAAGGCAAAGAAGAGAATGACAACTTCGCTGCGGCTGACTCTCCCATGAGGGCATCCTTGCAACCTGCCTCACGAACCGCCAATATAGGATGTATTCCATAATCTTTCCAACAGCTTCAACTCATTTCCTCGTCCATTGTATGCATCCGTAAGGCGCCGGCTTGCGCATGACCGCAATTCGTAAAAATCATTCGAACGAGGGTAAAATGATCAGAAAAATATTCATCGCGTTTGTGACAAGTTTTTCTTTCTCTGCAGTTCAGGCACAAACGACGCAGGAACAGTCCGGCGCTGATCTAATCGTTTTCAACGCAAAAATCTTCACCGCCAGCCAAGCTCAACCCGAAGCTTCGGCTTTGGCGGTCAAGCAAGGCCGCATTTATTCCGTCGGTTCTGATGTGGACATTCTCGGTCTGAAGGATTCCAAAACCGAGATTATTGATGCTCGCAGCCGCAGACTCATCTCCCGCGCTGAGGCGCTGAAACTGTTCACCAGTGGGGCAGCCTGGTTCATGAATGCAGAAGCCGAGCTGGGCATAATCGCCCCCGGAAATCTGGCAGACTTCGCCGTTCTCGACAGGGATTACTTCGCCGTGCCGGAAGATCAGATCAAATCCATCTCTTCTGTGCTCACTGTCATGGACGGAAAGGTAGTGCTTGGTGCGCAGGACTATAGCGCTCTATCGCCAAGACTGCCCGAGATCCTTCCGGCTTGGTCACCCGTAAAATACTTCGGCAGCTATCATGGGGAAAAATGAACCCGGCGGAAAGGTTTTCTCCGCTTTCCCCAATAGTTTCGTTGAAGAAGCATGTTGGACTCCGCATCCGCCGCATGGCCGTATCCTGCTGCGGCGGGAGCACCATCACCTGAATGTAGAATCAGCAGTTGATCGAGTTGCGAGGGCCGGTGGCCAAAAACTCTTGATGTTCAGAAGTAGAGTTGATGAGGTCTTGGAAGAGGCGTCTCGAAAAGTCACGCTGTGTCCAGCCTCGTCATCTCGTCTCAAACGCCCTCATACTTCGCCGTACCAGCGACAGATGGCTGCGATCACTCTTGGAAAGCTGACGCAGGATGTGGGCATGGGCCGAAGGCTGAAAGGTAAGATGATTGACCGACAGGGATGTGCCGCCTCGCGTCGTTCAATAGCGCTTAGTCTTCAGTCCGCATCCAAGGCCCGGGCACTCCTGCTTTCGCTTGTCGCCCTTGTCTTTGCTCAATGGGACTACCGACCAGCCCTGGCAGATGATTTTCGCTTGAAGCAGGAGAGGCCGTCGATAGAGGCCGACCGGTCGCGGGAGGACTGGTCGCTTCTCGCGGATCCGAAATTGAAGACTGAACCGCTGGACAGTCTCAAATACATTCCGTTGTTTTCCTCCAATCCCAACAGCTACATCTCGCTCGGGCTCAATCTACGCGAAATCTTCGAAGTCAGTGATGCGCCGGCTTTTGGAACCGTGCGTGCGAACCCCAGAGACTCCTACTGGTTACAGCGCGCGCAGTTCCATATTGATGCCCACCTGAATGAAAATTGGCAATTGTTCACGCAGTTCGAGGATGTGCGTGCGTTCGACAAGACAGTGGTCGGCCCTAACGACGCAAACCGGTTTGATCTTCGGCAAGCATTCATCGGCTATACGCAGGAGACTGAGGCCGGAACGTTCAGGGCAAGGGTCGGCCGCCAAGACTTTGCGTTTGACCTGGAGCGGTTCGTTTCGACTCGCGATGGGCCGAATGTCCGCCAGTCGTTCGATGCTGTCTGGGCAGGGTGGGAGACGGATGCATGGCGCTTCTATGGTCTTGTTAGCCGGCCTGTTCAGTATCGCGATGACCGCCCTTTCGATGATCGATCGACCGGCGATGCAATGTTCAGCGGGGCCCGCGTGGAGCGGCAACTTTCGCCGACGATCGAGGCCTCCACCTATTACGCGCTTTATCAGCGCAAGGACGCCACTTTTCTCTCCGCGTCGGGTGAGGAGGACAGGCATATCCTCAATATCCGGACGGCCGGCAAATATGCGGGTTTCGACTGGGATGCGGAAGCGATGGGACAGGTTGGCAAGGTCGGCTCAGCCAACATTTTGGCTTGGGCCGTCGGTGCGAGGACTGGTTACACCTTCGAGAAGCTCACCTGGTTGCCGCGGATCGGTATGCAGTTCGACCTGGCGTCCGGCGACCGGGACGCAAGTGATGGCACGCTTGGCACCTTCAACCCACTGTTTCCGAACGGCTTCTATTTCTCGCTTGGCGGCCATACCGGATATGCGAACCTCATTCACCTCAAGCCGTCGATTACCGTCCAGCCGACAGAAGACCTGACCCTATTGGCCGGGGGCGGATTGCTTTGGCGGCAGACAACACAGGACGCGGTCTACACCCTGCCAAGCATACCCGTCGCTGGCACGGCGGGTAAGGGGACGACATGGACCGGAGGCTATTTGCAGGTCAGGGCGGACTACCGCTTCAATCCCAATCTCACGGGGTCGCTGGAGGCTGTTCATTACCAGGTCGGCTCGGCGCTTCGCGACGCCGGAGGCCGTGACAGCAACTATGTTCGAGCGGAATTGAAATACTCATGGTAGCAGATGCACAGCCATACGCACCAATGCCGGCCTTCCATCGTGCGAAACCTCTTTTCTCGTTAGAAACCACCCATTCCACATCAAGTCCACCGACGTGTTTTGAGTCCTGTGCGCGGAGAAGGTTTTTGCCTTCCTCTGATTGAGCAACATCCCGACCTCCGTGCAGCCGAGAATCAGGCAATCCGCGCCGCGGTCAACAAGGCGTTGGGCGATGGCGACAAAGGCAGCCTCGCTCTCCCTGGTGACAACATCGCAGCAAAGTTCCTCGTAGATAATACGATGCGTTTCGGCCCGGTCGGTTGTTTCCGGTATGATCGGCGTAGGGCCGGCGGCCACGAGCCGCTCAATTTAGAAAGATTGCTCCATCGTGAAGGCAGTTGCCATGAGCCCCTGCGAGCGCAAGCCTTGCTGATGGATGCGGGCGACGGTGGCGTCGGCAATGTGCAACAATGGAATGGAAACGCCCTGCATCATCTGATCGGCGAGTTTGTGCATTGTGTTCGTCGCGAGGATCATGAAATCTGCTTTCCCGCGTTCAAGAGCTCTTGCCTCCCGGTTCAGAATCTCGCCGACCCGTTCCCACTTGCCCGCCACCTGCAAGGCTTCGATTTCCGCAAAATCAAGAGAGCGAATGAGCAGTTCAGGAGAATGCAACCCACCCGGACGCTCCGGGGTCCGGTTGCAATGCTCGCGATAGTAAATTTGTGTAGAAGCGGCGGACATGCCTCCAAGGATTCCGATTGTTTTCATGGGCCTGCTTTCAAGGTGCTCGCTGCCGCAAATATCCCGCACTATACCCTTCTTCATGTTACCTCATATTGCATGGCGCGTGTAGCATCCACCGGAGCACCGATGCCTTCGGCAAAACCCAACGCGATACGTTCGACAAATTCAGCTTGACAATCTCCCTACTGGAAGGTAGATACGTGTATGGGCAATCTTTTGACGAAATCCGACGAAATCCTGGCCTGTGCCCGAACACTGATCATGAACGGTGGATACAATGGCTTTAGCTACGCCGATATTGCGAACGTCGTCAAGATTCGCAAGGCCAGCATTCATCATCATTTCCCGACCAAGACCGATCTGGTCCGTACGCTCGTAACGCGTTACCGGGAAGACGCCGAAGCGACGGTCGCCGTTCTGGGTGAGAACGTGCAGGACCCTTTCGAGGTTCTTAAAGTTTATGCGGGTCATTGGGCGAGCTGTATTGAGGATGCAAGCAGGCCGTTTTGCGTCTGTGCTATGCTTGCGAGTGAAACCCCAGCGTTGGCACCGGAGGTCGCGGTAGAGGTGAAAGCTTTTTTCCGCTTCCTGTCGACGTGGCTGACCTCCGTCATGGAGCGCGGTGCCAGGGAAGGCTCCTTAAGCCTTTCAAGCGAACCTGCCGTCGAGGCTGACGCATTCATGGCATCGGTGCATGGAGCGATGCTTTCGGCGCGGGCCTACGGAACCCCTGAAGTATTCGGCACCATCCTGGCGCCCACCTTGCAACGGCTGTCTCCAACCGTCGCTCAATAACGCCTTTGGGGCCGAACCAACGGTCCCGAAGGCATAAACATTCGTTCAGTAACTACCAACTAGTAGGAAGACATGATGAAGAATATTCTCTTTGCACTGCTTATCGGGGTCTCCGGCATTTCCTCTGCGGTCGTGATTGCGGCACCGGCTCACGCCGAAGAGGTCAGGGGCGAACGGATCAATGTCAGGGGCAGCATCGTCAATTACAGCGGATCTACACTCAAGGTGAAAACCCGTGAAGGCGAGACCCTCGATATCAGCCTTGCTGACGGCTGGCAGGTCTCCAGCGTTGCAAAGGCACAAGTGACGGATATCAAACCCGGTGACTTTGTCGGCATTGCGTCCCTGCCTAAGGAAGGTGGCGGTGACGGTGCGCTTGAAGTGCTTATCTTGCCGCCGGCTTTGAAGGGCGCGGGTGAGGGCAACTACAGCTGGGACCTCAAGCCGGACAGCAGCATGACCAATGCGACAGTCGCGGACGCGGTCAAGGATGTCGACGGCCGGACCGTTACAGTCTCCTATCATGGCAAGGAAAAGAAGATTTCCATTCCCGATGGCACGCCCGTCGTGACCCTTGCCCCGGCGATCAAGGACGATCTGCTTCCTGAGGCCGTCGTCTTCATCCCCGCCGAGAAAACTGCGACCGGCCCCGTTGCCCGACAGGTTCTTGTCGGGAAAAATGGCGTGGTTCCGCCCATGTGACCACGTTGTGCCGGTCGGATTCGGGTACCCCCTCCGACCGACCGGCGACTACTTGAAAAAGCTGCCGACGTGAAGCTGATGGATGACAGGACGAAGGATGCCGTGATGAATGAGCATGCAAGCGATAACGATGTTCGATATTCCCGGACGATATTCATACGGCGTCACTCCCTGGTGGCGCGGCTCACCCACTGGCTAAACGCGCTTTGCCTGAGCTTCCTTCTGCTGAGCGGGCTGCAGATATTCAACGCCCATCCCGAGCTCTATTGGGGGCATTATGGCGCAGACGGCGATCCTGCCATCTTGACGATTGGCTCTGAGGGACGAGCAGGCGGGACGCTTGGCTTCGTGCGTGTTGCTGGTGTCGAATTCGAAACGACCGGCGTGCTTGGCGTTTCGGAAATCGATGGTCAGGCGACTGCGCGGGCCTTTCCCGCCTGGGCGACCATTCCTTCATTTCAGGATCTCGCGGCAGGGCGTCGCTGGCATTTCTTTTTTGCCTGGTTGTTTGTCCTCAATGGTCTTCTTTATTTTGGCTTCAGTGTAATTAGCGGCCACCTAAAAAGAGACCTGGCGCCAAAGGTCGAGGAGCTTTCACCGCGCCACCTTTGGCATGAAATCATTGATCATGCACGCCTCCGGTTTCCCGAAGGCGAAAAGGCCAAACGCTACAATGCTTTGCAAAAGCTGACATATCTTGCTGTCATCGGTGTTCTCCTGCCGCTGATGGTCGTGACCGGCCTGACAATGTCACCCGGGATCGATGCTGTCTTTCCCTGGCTGGTCGATGTCTTCGGCGGACGGCAATCAGCACGAACGATCCACTTCATAACAGCATCGCTCCTCGTGCTCTTCGTCATCATTCATATAGCAATGGTCGTGCTGTCAGGGACCTGGAACAATATCCGGTCAATGATCACCGGCCGCTATGCCGTCAAAGAAACGGGATCGAATTCATGAGCCGCTTTCTCACCCGTCGCCGGTTTTTGATCGGCAGCACGCTCGGCGCCAGTGCCTTTACCCTTGCCGGTTGTGATGTGCTTGATCAGAATCCCGACGTTACCAAGGTTATTCACTCGGCAGAGAAACTGACGATGAAGGCTCAGCGTTTGCTTCAAGGGCGAGATGCCCTGGCGCGTGAGTTTTCCGAAGCGGATATCTCGCCGTCTTTTCGGGTCAACGGTACAAGTGCTCCTGACAGTGAAGAATATGCTGAACTTGTCGAGGGCAAGTTCGCGAGCTGGCAGCTGAAGATTGACGGTCTTGTCGACCGACCACTCCAGATATCGCTTGCGGACATCAGGAAGCTGTCGGCGCGGACGCAGATCACCCGCCATGACTGCGTCGAAGGGTGGAGTGCGATCGGCAAGTGGACGGGTGTGCCCCTGGGGACGCTCCTCAAAGCCGTCGGGCTTCGGCCGACAGCCAGGTTTGCGGTCTTTCACTGTGCTGATGAACTGGAAAAGACGCTCGACGGGAGCGGCCGCTACTACGAAAGCATCGATCTGATCGATGCGTTTCACCCGCAAACTATCCTTGCGTATCAGTTGAACGGACAGGATCTCGGCGTCGGTCACGGCGCCCCTCTGCGGCTCAGGGTCGAACGGCAGCTCGGTTACAAGCAGGCCAAATACATCATGCGGATTGAGATCGTCGACGACTTTACCGGGTTGTGGGGTGGAAACGGTGGCTTCTGGGAAGACCGCGGATACGAGTGGTACGCGGGTATCTGAGGCTAAAGCGCTCTTGAGCTCGGGCGTCGATATTCCGGAGACAGGTGATCGCGAACCGGATTTGAATCTTCAATACACGGAATGCCGAGTGGCCAGCGCCTGGAATGGAGACCCGAGTAGAGGTTTTATGAGCAGACGCAGACCAGACAGGATCGCCGGCCTCGGCGAAGGCGCCGTCAAACCCGGCAAGTATGTGCCAGACAAGTTCGATTCCGACGGATCCGGATGGCGAATGAGTTGCGGCCAGGCAATCGTAAAGACACGGCGAGCGGACACGGCAAAGTCAGAACGGGACTTATCGTCAGATTGCAACCGGATACGCGAACATGCTGACGGGACCGATGGACACGTCAGTCCTGTTGCTCGAAGCTGCTGCGCAAGAATAGTGTTTGAAGCCCCCAGTGAAGTTCACAATCCTGTCGTACAGGTCCGAGAGAAAACAACCGTACCATTTGCTTGCGGAGCAAGCTGATCAATTGCTTCGTGATTACGGTCATGAGTCCAGGATTGTCGATGCCAGACACCAACCCCTCAATCTTTCGATGACCTGAATGTGTATCAAGACGAGAATTTCGAGCTTCTTTACAATGCTGTTAAAAAATCCAATGGCCAATTCATAGGCGGGTCGCTCCATGCGATTGTTGGATCATGAACACCGTCAATACGCAACGCAATGACGATAAATCTTGCCATGAAGCTTTTCTGTTTATGGACGATCCAAAAAGATTTGCGGATCGACCAGGCCCTGAATCTCAATCGTAACGTCCTGATAGCGGATGCAGTCCAGCAACCGGTTACTACATTGCCACCGTCTCCGGTAGCACTCGCCCTCGTGCCAGCGTGTTTCGGAGCGCCAGCATCACCACAACACAGGCGATAAGCGTTCCACCATCCGGGATTCCTGACAAAGGGAGAACCCGATTCAAAACGCCCATCCCCAGGCAGACGACCGCCTGAACTCCAGCCACCGCCAGCAGAATTGATTTGATGTCGCCTCGTCGCACTGCCTCAATCCGATCGAGGGCGAACAGCCGATAATAGCCAAGCACGAAAAGCGGAATGAGTAGGGTGCTCAGTACAAGGGCTGCTGCATCCATGAACCATGGTGCGTTGGAGAACAGTTCGGGAGCGAGGACAAAAAATACAGCGACGAGATAGCTTCCGATAATATTGGCCAGAAACGGCGGCCACAGCAAAACCGCCGATGATATCTGCAGGTCTGACTTACGAGGACTATAGCTTCGCGAAAGCAACATACATGCAAGAACAGTCATGGCAATTGCAACCGTAACTGAAACGCAAACAACCAGCGATTCCAAAACGGAGATTGCGCCGGAACGCATCAGTTCAACCAATGTAACCACTTCATGCGGTAGTGCTCCAAGCATTGGTATGGTCAAGAGCAACCAGACACCATTTCCCATACCGGGAAGGCGCACGATATCAGCCAGCCAGATCATCACTGCGGAAGCGCCGATAAACGATGCAATCCCTGCGACCAACACGCTTGCAGAGCCATCCAAGATCGCCATCGAGGTTAGTGCCCTTATCATGCCGTACCCTTGAATGGCGGTAAGAGTAAGCACGAGTATTTTGACAATGAGGCTCATCCTTGAAGAGCCCGCAAAGGACGCTTGCCATTTTGCTAAGGAGGGAACGATGAGTTTTGCGATCTCCATATAGGCAAGAATGGTAAAAAGGGGAAATGCTCCCAGCGCAAAGATCGAGAACCGCGCCATGGCTTGATTTGGCGAATAGGAAATTTGTTTAGACAGGACATGGAGGTCGATGCCGGGTACAGGAATTCGGGAGCCAAGCAAAATGGCGATGAACGCCAACGCAATCCGGGCCCATGGTGGGTTCAGCATTCCTGTTGATTGCGGCACTCAACAACCCTATCGTTTACTGTAAAGCCTTCATTTGCGTATGCTCCTGAAAACCCGAAGATGCACCTTATAGCAAGAACCGCACAGTGGACCAGGAATCGATGCAACAGCCCACGAGTTACAGAGGCGGGAATTTACCGGGAATGCCATCATGACCGTCGATTGATGGCAGCAGGCAGGCAGAAGCGGGCCGGCCAGAACCGCATCTCGCCCATCAATCGGCTCATTCAAAGCTGCCTCAAAGCCATGAGTCAGAACTGGATTCTCGCTCGAGCCTGGCCTCAAGCGCTAAACCAGCGCAGTAACAAGCCTTGGAATTTCACGCTCAAAAAAATTCGAGAAGGCTGCAATTCGTGGCGGCAGCTTCTGATAGGGCGGATAGTAAAGCGTCAGCCACAATTGGGGCGGCTTCCATTCGGACAAGACAGGTACCAGTCGGCCGCTCCTCAAACATTCAGCAACAATGAACTCCGGCAGCAGCGCTACCCCCAAGCCATCGGCTGCCATATTGGCCAGAACATCACCATTGTTCGAGCTGACAGCCCGGCCAGCAAGTATGTTGACGCTGACATGTCCATCCGAAAGCTGCCAACTTTCACGGCGACTCTCAAAATTATAGCCAAGGCAGGCATCAGCAGGTAATTTGTTCGGATGATTGACGGAAGCACAGGCGCTCCCCGGAGCCGCGACGAGGATACGGTTGATCTGACAGATTTTCCTCCAGATTGTAAATTTGTTTGATGGCGGCTCAGAAATTCGGATCGCAAGATCGAATTCTTCACCAACCATGTCGAGCAGCTGGTCGGTCAGCGAAATCTCGATATCAATCTTCGGATAAGACTCGCGAAAACTGCCCATAATTTGCGGTAATACACGTTGGCCGAACGACATTGGCGCATTAATGCGCAACCTTCCCTCATCAGCCTTGTGCGCATTGTTCAGCTCTGTAAGAGCACTCTCAAGTGCTTGCATAGCCGGCTCAATCCTTGCCGCGAAGACGGCACCATCGGATGTAGGCGAAACCTGTCGGGTAGTCCTGACAAAGAGCTGCACTCCGAGTTCGCTTTCCAGCGCAGCAATGATCCGTGTGACTGCAGCAGGTGTCATGTCAAGTTCGCGCGCGACCTGCGCGAAGTTGCGTTTTTCTGTCGCGAGCAAGAAGGTCCTGAGGGCTCTGAGTTCACTCAACGCCATAATTACAACCCTCGCAATAGACATCAGAGGTTTCACGCAATTATTGACAATTATAACCTTTGACCCCTGGAGGGCAACAGCATTCTCATAGGAGCAGCTCATCGAAGCTATCAATTTCCCATCCAGTGAACGCAACAGTCCAGCGGGCGTGTTGAACACAATGAGGATCAGTATTTCGCTTAGCCGAAACTACCCCCAAACAATCAATCGCTTGCCATAATTACGAATTTCACAATTCAGTATAAACACTTTATGCAATTATCAATAATTATAACCTGCGATATATAGGGGCGGTGAGAAACGTCAGGCGGCCGCCTGGGCTATGGAAAATTAATTCCATTGCCCAGTCAGACCAAAGGCTCGCACCCCGAAACCTCAATCGGGACGGATGAGTGCCACCCCGTTCTTGAGGATTTGCCGATTCTCACAGCTCGGGCCCAAACGACCCGGTCCATAAATTCTAGCCTGCGAAGCTTGAACGTCTTCAGGAATTTCTACGAGAGACCAAACCATGACCCAGCTTCAACCCTATATCATCTCACTTGTCGTCGGCCTCGGCATCGGTGTGATCTATGGCTTTGTTTCAGTCCGGTCGCCGGCACCTCCGATCATCGCTTTGCTCGGACTTCTCGGCATGCTCGCAGGCGAAGCCACGGTCCAGTGGCTGAAAGGCCATACGAACATTGTGCAGGCGTGTCTGCATGAAAAATCCTTCGCACTGAGTGCCTCTGACAAGACATCCAGTAAAAGCGATGCGGCCTGAGGCACATCATTTGCTTTTCTAAAAACCCTGCAGGAGAATCCCAATGTCCGGTAAACTTGGAGTACTAACCCCCCAAAACAGCCAGCTCATCTTCATCGATCAGCAGCCGCAGATGGCATTCGGCGTTCAGTCGATCGATCGGCAGGTCTTGAAGAACAATGTCGTAGGACTCGCCAAGGCGGCGAAAGTGTTCAATATACCAACAACCATCACCACTGTGGAAACGGAAAGCTTTTCCGGCCACACTTTTCCCGAGTTACTCGCGGTGTTTCCCGAGGCTCCCCTGCTCGAACGTACCTCGATGAACTCCTGGGATGATCTCAAAGTGCGAGAGGCTCTGGCCGTCAACGCAACTGAGGGACGCAAGAAAATCGTCGTCTCGGGCCTCTGGACCGAGGTGTGCAACAATACTTTTGCTCTTTCCTGCCTGGCCGACACCGATTACGAGATCTACATGGTGGCCGATGCTTCCGGCGGCACCTCGGCCGATGCGCATAAATACGCCATGGACCGTATGGTACAGGTGGGCGTTGTTCCCATGACCTGGCAGCAGGTTCTTCTGGAATGGCAGCGTGACTGGTCACGACGCGACACATACGACGCCGTTCTGCAAATCGTGAAGGAGCATTCCGGTGCCTATGGCATGGGTGCCGATTATGCATACACCATGGTGCATAAGGCTTCCGAGCGCGTAACGCATGGCCCCGTCCTCGCCCCCAAACCTGCAATCTGACCTCCACCACGGGATGGCTGATTCGGCGATGATATCGGACCAGCCGTCAGACCTGCGCGATGGTTGAGCAGAAGTCCGGGTGCTCTTGACTTAGGGAACTGGTTCAATGTTACTGAAAATTGAAAAGCATAGCCCTGCTTCAAAGATAATGCGCTTTGTCGCATATCTTGGCCTTTGTGCGGCTTACCTGCAAGGTGGCCTGGTCAAGCTCAGCGATTTTCCTGGCGCTATCGCTGAGATGACGCATTTCGGCTTGACGCCACCCCCACTGTTTGCCGTTCTGGTTATTGTCTTTGAGATTGTAGCTTCCGTGATGATCCTCACCGGATTTTTGCGTTGGCTCGCAGCACTTGCCCTTGGCGGCTTCACTCTCCTTGCAACGCTAATCGCATTACGGTTCTGGGAAATGCCCGCCGGACACGAGAGATTCATGGCCGCCAATTCCTTCTTCGAACATCTCGGTCTGGTTGGTGGTTTCATACTCATCGCCTGGCTCGACCTGACTGAAAAAACGTCTCACACCGTCAAGCAAAACCAAAGGAGATGGCATGACGCAGATCCGACGGGTCACTCGTAGTTTGAAGCCCACAGTTCACCAGCCTTTCCAGGCTCCGCGCAGTGCGGTCATATAGGAGGCACCATGGCCCAGACCACCCGCCGACAAATCATCGTAGGTGCAGCAGCAGCAACCCTCTTTTCATCAAGCCGGTCGCGCGCAAAGGAGAATGCAGTGCCTGTTAACGATCTGATCATCGTCAACGCCAGGGTGACGACCCTTGACCAGCAGAACCCGTCCGCAGAGGCAATCGCTATTCGGGACGGGCGATTCCTGATCGTAGGCAACGAGCCCGAGGTCCGTGCCGCTGCGCCGGATGCGAAGATTATCGATGTCAAAGGACGCCGTATCATTCCAGGTCTCATCGACAGCCACACCCACATCATTCGTGGCGGGCTGAACTATAATATGGAGCTGCGCTGGGACGGTGTGCCGAGCCTTTCCGACGCCATGACGATGCTCAAGGCTCAGGTCGACCGCACGCCCGCGCCGCAATGGGTGCGCGTTGTGGGCGGCTTCACCGAGCACCAATTCGCGGAAAAACGCCTGCCGACCCTGGATGAAATCAATGTTATAGCGCCCGACACGCCCGTTTTTATTATGCATCTTTACGACCGTGCATTGCTCAACGCGGCAGCGCTACGTGTTGTCGGCTACACGAAGGACACTCCCAATCCGCCCGGTGGCGAGATCGTTCGCGACGCCGCCGGCAATCCTGCCGGCCTCCTCCTGGCGCAGCCAAACGCCTCGATTCTTTACTCGACGTTGGCCAAAGGGCCATCGCTGCCCCCCGAGTACCAGATCAATTCGACGCGACACTTCATGCGTGAGCTCAACGCGCTCGGCGTGACAAGCGTGGTCGACGCTGGCGGCGGCTTCCAGAACTATCCAGACGATTACCAGATCATCGAGAAGCTGCATGCCGATGGCGAGATGACGGTGCGCATCAGCTATAACCTGTTCACCCAGAAGCCCAAGGAAGAGCTTGCGGATTTCTCCTCATGGGTGAAGCAGGTTTCCCCGGGCCAGGGTGACGACATCTACCGTCATAACGGCGCCGGCGAGATGTTGGTTTATTCTGCCGCCGATTTCGAGGATTTCCGCGTCGAACGACCCGAGATGCCGTCGAATATGGAAGCTGATCTCGAACCGGTTGTCCGCCTCCTGGCGGAGAATCGCTGGCCATGGCGACTGCACGCCACCTACAACGAAACAATCGATCGCGCGCTGGACGTGTTCGAGAAGGTCAACCGCGACGTCCCGCTGCAGGGCATCAACTGGTTCTTCGACCACGCCGAGACAATCAGCGACCGCAATATTGATCGGATCGCCGCGCTCGGCGGCGGCATAGCCGTACAGCATCGCATGGCGTTTCAGGGTGAGTATTTTGTTGACCGATATGGCGCGAAAGCCGCCGAACGTACACCGCCGATCCGCCGCATGATGGAAGCCGGCGTGCCCGTGGGTGCCGGGACCGACGCAACCCGCGTGGCTAGCTACAATCCTTGGGTTTCGCTCTCCTGGCTGGTCACCTCGAAGACCATTGGAGGTCTTACGCTTTATCCGCAGCATGCGCGCCTCGACCGCGAGACAGCATTGCGGTTATGGACTGAAGCCAATACCTGGTTCTCTAATGAACAGGGGAAGAAGGGACAGGTCAAGGCAGGGCAACTTGCCGATCTTGCCGTGCTTTCCGACGACTATTTCTCAGTGCCGGAAAGCGACATCGTCCACCTGCGGTCCGTCCTCACTGTTCTCGGAGGCAAGGTCGTGCATGGCGAAGGCGACTACTCACCGCTCGCGCCAAACCTTCCCGCGGCGATGCCGGACTGGTCGCCGGTCGCAACCGTCGGCGGTTATTACAAGACCAGGGAGGCTCGTGCAAAGCTGACGCTCAATTGCGGTTGTGCCAACAACTGCGCGGTGCATGGGCATGACCATGCCGCGGCTGTTGGAGCGCAAGTACCGGCTTCCGATACGCGCACATTCTGGGGGGCGCTTGGATGCGGCTGCTGGGCGGTCTGACACTGACCGTTTAAAGACACAACATGATGCGCGCCGACTGGCCTGCGACGCGCCATAAAACCCTTTAGAACTTTGTCTGCCAGGGGTGGACGAAAGGAGTATCGTGACCGAGGCACGACAGGAGAATATAAACAACACACGGGGCCCGCTGAGCTTCCGGGTCTTCCGGGCGTTATGGATCGCGACAATCGTGTCCAATGTCGGCACGTGGATGCATGACGTCGGAGCGGGCTGGCTGATGACCTCGCTGTCGCCAAGCCCGCTGCTCGTAGCACTCGTTCAGACGGCAACGACGCTGCCGATGTTCCTGCTTGCCCTTCCTGCCGGCGCGCTGGCAGACATCGTTGACCGGCGCAAAATGTTGCTTGCAGCTCAAGTACTTGGCTTGCTTGCTGCTGCCGCACTCGCGATCCTGACCCTGCAGGGGCTTACAACGCCGGAAGTTCTGCTGGCCTCGACCTTTGTGCTCGGCGTCGCTGCGGCACTCAGCTCTCCCGTGTTTCAAGCGATCGTACCAGAACTGGTGGACAAACAGGCTCTGCCGGACGCTATCGCATTGAACAGTCTTGGGGTAAACATTTCCCGGGCAATCGGGCCAGCGCTCGGTGGTATCATCGTCGCTTTTGCCGGAACACCGGCCGTCTTCGCTTTGAACGCGATTTCTGTTGTGGCAGTGCTGGCAGTGCTGTTCTTCTGGAAGCGCCCTCAAACCACTCACAGCCTACCGCCAGAGCATTTCTTCGGTGCGTTGAAGGCAGGCTACCGTTATACCCGCCATTCCCCTGCAATGCGTCTCGTTCTCATCCGGGCAGTAGGCTTCTTCCTGTTCGGAAGCGCGCTCTGGGGGATGCTGCCGCTGGTCGGTCGGCGCGGGCTTGGACTTGACGCAGCCGGCTACGGAGCCCTTCTCGGATCTATGGGAGTGGGAGCGGTGCTTGGCGCAATCCTGCTAAAGCAGTTGCGGAAGAGGATTTCCGCCAACGCAATATCCATCGGCGCGACCTTGCTCTTTGCGCTGGCCACACTGGCACTTGCCCTCGTTCCCAGTATCTGGATTGCCGGATCGGTCATGTTCCTGGCGGGCCTCGCATGGATTGGGATGTTGACCTCACTGAACGTCGCGGCCCAAATGGCCTCACCGGGATGGGTGAAAGCGCGGGCGCTTGCCGTATACCTGCTTGTCATGCAAGGTGGAATGACCGGTGGCAGCCTTCTATGGGGCACCCTTGCCAGCAGCACAAGCGTCAAAACCGCACTGACGGTCGCAGCCATCGGACAGGCCGCGGCTTTGATCCTCGCTTTGCGATGGCGTTTGCCGCAGGACTTGTCGACCGATCTGGCGCCATCAAACCACTGGGCGGAACCCGTCGTGTCGGTTCAGCCGGCGGACGACCGTGGTCCGGTCCTCATCGAGATCGAATATGAAGTCGAGCCTGCAAGGCTTGCGGAATTTGTGAAAGCCCTGCGGCTCTTCCGTTCCCAACGATATCGCGATGGCGCCATCCGTTGGGATGTATGGGAGGATGTCGCTGAGCCGGGTCGAGTTATCGAAAGCTTTGTCGTCGAGAGCTGGATCGAGCATCAGCGCCAACATGCAAGGGTAACACATGCTGATCAGCTCGATCAGCAAACACTTCATAAATTCCATAGAGGCGGAAAGCCTCCCGTCGTGCGGCATTTTCTGAGGTCACTGTGATCAACCGGACATGATCGCAGATGGACATCCCGCCGTACTTCGTGTTGCCGATATTGGGCTCTGAGCGCACTCCGGAAACCGTGCAGTCAGGTCGCCTTTTGAAGAGGAACGGTTCGAGAAGCTCTTGCGCCAGTTCTGCTCCGAGCCCCTTTCGGCAGGCTTGTGGACATGATGTGGAGTCCAATCCGCGTATCACCATACCGGCCCCCGCCATGTTGTGGCTGCACCCTGGAGGTCTCAAACGTGTACCCACCCGATCATTCGTTCACGCCGTCAAAAAAGTCCTTGCATGAACTGGGCATCCATACATGACCCGCCTGTTCTTTATGGTTAGGGTCTTGCCCCGGACCAAAGTTATCACTTGGTAGTCAATGGGGGCAAAAATTGTCTCACCAGAACATTCACATTCGAAGATGCCATCCACACTCCTCTCGATGAATGCGACTGGCAAACAGAGAAGCCTGCCCTGGAAGCATGGGGGCGATATGACGATCAACTTCGACCGTGTAATGGATAGTGTGCGGGTTGAAGGTGGTATCGCGATCGCTGAACCGGACGAACAACTACCCGGAGCGCTGTCTTTGGATCAAAGTGGGCGTGCATTGGAGTTCCAACCGAGTAACCCATGGCGCATTGGATCATATGAAGTACGGTTTTCCAAGCGCCTGGAGAGGACGCGAGCGGCAACAGGCCTGCCGAAGCGTTGGATAAAACTCACGGGCTTTAAGTTCAGCACTGAATTTTGGGGCTTTTGATTGATCAAACCTTGAGTACATGCCCGGAAACCTCTGCGCCGGCGTTGCTTTCCAGTCTGAGGAACCTCAGTGCAGATACCACGCCGATAAAACCCATAATGAAAAAGGCCGTCCGGAAATCTGTCAGGGACGTCGTGAGATTGCCATGAACAACCTGCGACAGGTTCAGAACGAAAGCGGAGAGGGCGACCCCCAGCAGCATCGACATCTGCTGCAGCATGCTTGAAAGCGTTGAAGCCGAACTGCGCAGCCCGGCATTGATGTCAGCGAAGGTCAATGTGTTCAGCGCAGTAAACTGCATCGACCGCGATAGACCGGCGACAAGCAAAAGTCCAAACGTTGCAAACTCAGGTGTGGTTGCAGACAATAACGAACATGCAGCGAGCGACAGGGATGCTATCAGCCCGTTGAAGCAGAGGATGGAGCGGAAGCCAAAACGACGCAAGAGCGGCGTGGTAACGACTTTCATGCCGAGATTGCCAGCGAAATATACGAGGATGAAAGTTCCCGTCTTGATGGCACTGAAGCCAAATCCTACCTGAAACAGCAGAGGCAGCAAAAATGGGGCGGAGTTTATCGACACTCGACCTGCTGTTCCAGCCGTGGCGGTAGCGAGAGCGAATGTCCGGATACCAAAAACCGACAGGTCAAGCAGTGGGTATCTCGTCCCAAGCAAGTGTCGTGCCGCTAACACCGATAGCGTTCCACCTGCAACCAGCATGACACTGGCGATGTATGGTTCGCGCATACCATGAGCAAAGGACTCCAGACTGGAAAGGAGCAGAGCCAGCCCTGCCGCCGAGAGCGCAAAACCTTTCCGGTCAAACTTTGTGGCAGACGCATCCCGATAGTCCGGCACGAACTTCAACATCAGCAAAATACCAATTACGCCAAGCGGAATGTTGATGAAAAAGTTCCAGTGCCAGCTGAACCACGTAGTGATGAAACTCCCAAGAACCGGGCCAATGACAGGTGCGAAGAGCGCTGGCCAGGTAATCAGGGCGATGGCGGATACGAGCTCGGATTTTTCAGCGTTGCGAAGTACAATCATGCGGCCAACCGGAGTCATGAGGGCGCTGCCGATACCCTGAACTGCCCGTGCGCCGACGAATTGCCATAGGTTGTCCGACAGGCCGCACGCAAGCGAAGCTATCGTGAAAATGCCGATCGCTGTAATAAACACATTGCGCGAGCCGTAACGATCGCCAAGCCAACCTGACAAGGGAATGAACACCGCCATCGACAGCATATAAATCGTGATGCCGACACTCATCGCTACTGGTTCCACGCCAAACGACAGCGCCATTTGGGGCAAGGAAGTCGTAATTATCGTCCCATCAAGCATCTGCATGAAAAACGCTACCGCAACGACGAGGGCAACAAGGCGAGGTTGTCGCGTTGCGGCGGTGTTTGCGCCCTCCGAAAGTGTCGTTGTCATTTCATAGCCTCAATGCATCCGTGCTGCATGGCCATGAATTTACGTGGCCCATGAAAGTATGTCGGGCCCGTAACTCGGGCCCGGGAATTGTTTTGTCAATTCATAACGGTCTATTGGTTTGCGTCGGCTTCTTTATAGGCGGCATCAAGATAGCTCGTATTGACCCATTTGCTGTAGTCGATGGTACCTTTCAGCAGCTTTGCCTCCGCCATAAATTTTTCTTCTTCCTTCAGCGAATTCAGCGCTTCGTCCGTAATTTTTGGATCCTGATAGAACAAGCCGTCCTGATAGGTCTTTCGCACGGATTTCTCAGATGATTTGGTCTCGTCGACAAAAATCTTGATTGTTTCGTCAGGATGCGCATCTGCCCAACGTGAAATCTGGATATCAACCTTCAACAGACGCTGGACGAGATCAGGATATTTTGCAGCAAAGGGTCCATTTACCGAAATGACGTTTGGAACGGCCCATTCAGGATGTTCGGATCCATCCAGTAAAATGCGCGCCTGACCCGTATCTACCAATTTGGCCGCCGTACTGTCTGTCTCTACGATTGCGTCGATGTCTCCACGAAGCAACGCGGGACCAGATGCCTCGAAGGGGAGGTTCAAAGACTCGACGTCGTCTGTCTTCAGACCTGCGGCCTTCAGGGCTTTGCTGAAGTTCGAATGGCGGACTGTCCCGGCGAGGTACGCAACCTTTTTGCCTTTGAGATCCCCAACGGTCTTCAGAGGTGAATTCGTTGGAACAATAATGGCCGATCCGCCACTTTTGACAAAACTGGAAAGACCGATGAGCTTTACGTCAGCGCCGGAGGCCGCGACCCGCAGGGCCGGGTTGTTGCCGGTGTAGGTAAATTCAATTGCACCCGTTGCGAGGGCAGTTGTTGCTTCGGAGCCGCCACCGGTAAAGGTGACCAGATCGATTTTGATGCCGTCCCTGGCAAATTCTTTCTCCAGCCAGCCGTCATGCTGGGCCAGAATGAATTTCAAATGTCCGGGGGCCGTGCTGCCGATACGGATTACGTCGGGCTTATCCTGTGCAATGGCAGGAAAAGTCAAACTCGCCAATCCCACCGCGGAAGCCGCAATGGCCCTGATGAGAGTTCGGCGCAGAACGCCATTGATTGAGTTTGTCATGATGGTTCCTTCGTTGGCGTGTTAAAGAAATAAAAATCAGTGGGTTGATGTGTCGGATTGGCCTTTCCAGGCGGTCGCCCAGCGTTCGAACCACACAAGGAGATAGTTCACGATCAAGCCGATCAGGGTCATGGTGAGAATGCCCGCATACATGTCGCCGGTTTCCATCATCAGCTGTGATTGCTGGATGAGAAAGCCAAGGCCGGATTTTGCGGCCAGCATCTCAGCGCCAATGACTGCAAAGATGGATGATTTCACAGCCAACCGTGCGCCCGCGACGATGGATGGAATGCTTGCCGGGAGGATCACTTTCCTGAACAGATCGAAGTCGGACGTGCCCATCGAGCGTGCGGCTTTCAAGAGCAGGGGATCAACAGCTTTGACGCCGCTGATCGTATTCACCAGAAGGAAGAACACGGAAGAGTAGAATGTGATTGCGATCTTGGAGGCCTCGCCTATGCCAAGCAAGAGAATAAAAACTGGCAGCAGTGCAAATTGTGAAGTGTTGCGAAGGGTCTGCACCAGCAGATCGGATACTTTCTCGAAGAGCGAATATCGCCCCATCAAAAAACCCAGCGGAACGGCCACAATCGTTGCCAGCCCAAAGCCGATTGCTGCCCGTTGAAGACTGATGCCGATATGTTTTGCCAGGACGCCGCTTTCGGCCAATCCTATCCAGGAGCGGCAAACATCGCTGAGCGGCGGAAAGAATATCGGGTTCAGCCAGCCAAGTCGTGGCGCAATTTCCCAAAGCAGGAAGAACAGCGCAAGCAAGGGTAGTCCATAGCTGAAAGTGCCGTCTCCGCGCGAAATTTTCTGCTTTCTGACAGTTCGCACCGGAGCAGAGGGGGGCCGTTTTTCGGGTGCAAGCCTGATGCCGATGCCAGGTTTTTCGCTGATGTAGGCCATTTTTTCCTGTTCCCTCGTTCATTAACTGGCATAGGCCGGTGACAACGCCCAGTCCTTTTGTGCCTTGTTGACTTCGTCCTTCAACGCTTCCCAAACCCGGGCACGATGCGCATTGAATTCAGCGCTTGACCGGATATCGCCGTCGCGGGGCCTTGGCAGATCGATGTCAATGATCTCTTTCACCGTGCCAGGCCGTGCCGTCATCACAACGATGCGATCTGCCAGATAGATTGCCTCGTCGATGGAGTGGGTAACAAAGATCACGGTGGTATTGATCTTTTCCCAGATCTTCAAAAGTTCGCTCTGCAGTATCTCTCGAGTCTGCGCATCGAGAGCCGCAAACGGTTCATCCATGAGCAGTACTTCGGGATTACTCGCCAGAGCGCGCGCGATTGCCACGCGCTGCTGCATTCCACCAGAGAGCTGGTTGGGGTAGCGATCCTCAAAACCTGAAAGACCAAACAAGGCCAAAAAGTAACGGGCGCGATCGGTGCGTTCACGCTTGGACACGCCTTTTACTTCCAACGCATATTCGATATTCGACAGCGCTGTGCGCCACGGGAAGAGCGCGTACTGCTGGAAAACATAGCCCGTCTTTGGATCGGGCTTGGTGATGGTGGTACCATCCAGTTGCACAACGCCCTTTGTTGCTTGCGTCAGTCCGCCAATAATATCGAGCAACACTGACTTGCCACTGCCGCTCGGGCCGACGAGTGTAATGAACTCGCCCTTGCGGATGTTCAGATCGACACCGTCAAGAACGGTAACCCGGTCAGTCTCTAGTCCATCGACAGCAACATATTGACCCGGCTTGAGCTGGAATGTCTTCCTGATGTCTGAAACAACGATACGGTCCATGTCTTTCTCCTTCAGACGGCCGCGACACGTATGCGGTGTGTCGGATCATTTTCGGTTCCACCGGCCTTGCCGCGCTTCCACCCCAGCGCCCGTGCATAGCTTCCAAATAAATTGCGCTGCTCAACTTCCGCCTCGGTGATCGAAAGTGGTCCGTCTGCCCGATGCGCGACATACAGTGCATCGGCAGGGCAATAGATTTCGCACAGATAGCAGGTCTGGCAATCATCCTGCCGGGCGATGATCGGTGCGGAATCCGAGACAGCGTCGAACACGTTAGCCGGACAGATTTTCACGCATATATCGCACTCAATGCAGCGGGTTTCAGAGATGATCTCGATCATGACGCGATCCCCTCGCGCCCCGGTTCGGACCGACTGATGCTGAGATTGTCCACGCCTCCAACAATGATCCGGCGTGCAAATGATAAATCATTACCCGGACGGTCCAGGCGCCTGTGCATGCCGCGGCTTTCATCCCGGGCAAGAGCAGAGGCAACCGACCACCGCGCAGAGGCTGCGATCGATGCTGCTTCCCGACTGCGCACGCGCTCCGGGCCATCTGCGTAAAGGTGCTGGCGGACATCCTGCCAAAGGTTTTCCAGACGCTCGCCACTGGTTTGCAAAGTTGTACCTTGTCTAAAATAATTCTTCTCAAGCGGAATGACTTCGGCGCGAACAGCATCGATAATATCAGCGCTCCGCAGATCACGGCGCGCATTGCCGGAAGGTCGCAATCCGGCTTCCCCCAATGGTTTTGATACGGAACGAAAAGCTTTCCGGGCGGATTTGCGTGAATGAGTGGCTGCGCCTTTTCCGGACCACCAGCCACTGGCAATCGCCCATGAAGAATTGACCGCACCTCCGCCTGAAACCGCGCCTGTCATGTTCTCCCGGCTTGCTGCATCTCCGGCAACGTAAAGCCCCGGTACTCCTGTACCACAATCAGATGTGGCAAGCATGATGCCCCCCGTGCCACGCACTGTGCCTTCTGCCCGTAGCGTTATGCGAAACAAATCCTTGAACGGATCGATGCCAGCTCGGTCGTGGGGCACGAAACAATTGGGCTGGCCGCGGCGTAGCCAGTCCTGCAGAGCGGACTCAGCTTGATCCAGACGGGCATATACAGGGCCTTCGATCAGGGCTTTCGCTATATCTTTTTCTCGTTCTCCAATTCCATTGGAGACCTGGTCGCCATTGGCATCCAGCAGCGGCGACCCGTCTTCCCGATAGAAGGTAGCCCATCGATAGGGAAGTCCCTTGTTAAGCGATGTTTCAAACGGGGCAAGCGTGTATTTGCCCGTGAATTCCATGCCGGAAAGATTTGCGCCGGCCTCCGCGGCCATGAGATAGCCATCGCCGGTCAAGCCGGTCGCCCCAAGAATGCGTTCGTGGAAGGCGCAGCCTCCTGTCGCAAGAACGACTGCCTTGGCCTCGACACTCCAATTGCGGTTGCGTTGCCGGTCAACACCGCTTGCTCCTGTGACGGCATCTCCGTCTGACAGGAGCTCAAGCGCCGGGTGGTGATCAAGGACAGTGACGCCAGCCTTCAATACCCTCCTGCGCATGAAACGCATGTAATCTGGACCACGAAGATTGGCGATGTAAAGCTGACCATCATCTTCATGCGGAAAGAGATAACCCCATTCGGACAACTTCAACAGATTGTCATAGGCCTGATCAACACAGCGAAGCATCCAGCGTTGATCTGCCAGACCGCCGGTTCGCTGCCAGCGACGCTCGACGGCCTGACCGCGGTTCTCACCAGGCGGCACACACCATGTTCCTGTATTGGATGGAGCGGTTGCACCGCTTGTCCCAAGGTATCCCTTATCGGCAAGGATTACACGTGCGCCGTCCTCGGCTGCCGCCAGCGCAGCCCAGGCGCCGGATGGTCCACCGCCCAGCACCAGCACATCAGCCTGCAGCTGCAGCGGATCGCTGCTCGCCGATTTTACCAGATTGGGTGACATGAGAATTCCAATAATTTGACGCGGCCAGCCTTGCCTGGTCGCCAATCCTGCCGCGTCATGCCAGACAGCGCTCAGGCGGCATTCGAAAGCGAGGAGGGCTGGTTGCCTTCGATCCATTTGATGTTGCAGCCGATTGATGCAACCTGGTTCGGCAAAGGTGCTTTTCCTGACAGGACTGCGTCTGCTGCCGCTCTCAGATCCGCGCCCGTTACGGGCTTGCCATTTCCCGGGCGGGCATCATCGAACTGACCATGATAAACCAGACGACGGTCCGCATCGAAGAGAAAGAGGTCTGGGGTGCATGCCGCCCCATAAGCTTTCGCAACCTCCTGTGACCCGTCTTTCAGATAAGGGAAGGAATAGCCAAAATTTGCCACTTCCTCGCCAATGCGCGCGACGGATTCCTCTGGATGATTGTCAGCGTCATTGCTGTTTATGGCAATGATCTGCAGTCCTTGCGGTGCGTAATCGCGTCCAAACTGTGCCAGTGCGTCACGGATGAGAACAACGAATGGGCATCGGTTTGAAATGAAGGCGACAAGAAGTGCCGGCTTCTGCGCAAAGCTGGAGAGCTCGACAATGTGGCCTTTGGAGTCAGGCAGTTTGAAATCAGCTGCTTGTGTCCCAAGCACGATCCGGTTCGATTCTGTTTTAGGCATGCAAGCCTCCCAGTTGAATGTGAAAATTGCTGACGGGGCTCGAATGCGAGCCAGCGTTGCAATACACTACTCAACCGGTAGAGAATTGGGAGGAATGATTTTCTTGTATTCGTACAAGTTATGGTCGCATAGTCCAATTCAAGGAGAATAGTTGAAATAGCTGGCAGCGCGTGAAGGAGTTTTCGAGACCAAGCGGGCAAGGAGGCCAATCCGAGGAGCACCTCCGCGCTTCGTCAATCAAGCAATACTTTACTTTCATTGATGCGGGTTAACATCAGAGCTCGATGGCAGCCGATTGATTTCGCAAAAGCGGCATTGACCGACGGTTTGGCGCTTCCATACCGACCCGATGAAAACATAATACAAAGCTCACTACTAAACAGACCTGGCGCAGTTTATGCTGGTCCCTGAACCTGAAACCGATGTTCCCATGCGCGAGAACTTCGGCACGATGCGGCATTTCAGACAGCGTTGTATGTACAACTCGCGGACCTCGTCAGCGGCTGGCCGACAATGCTCTCCAGGTTGCAAAGCATGCGGTGCTTTGGCTTGCCGAGGTAGAGGAGCCACGGCAGAATCAATCGTAGATCAAACCCCTGCCTGAAAAATGACATCGGCGCGGCAAGCCGGTAGAAGAACTTGATCTTCAGTGGCGACTGCCAACTATTCCAAGGGGTCTATTTCTCGCTCGCGATCGACGGCATCAATCAGATCGGTGGCATTCAAACGATATTGTCTGGGAAAGCGTGGCCTGGCATCCCGGATTTCAGGAACGTGCCCGTCTTCGATTTCACCAATCCATCGCAGCAGCCGATTTTTCAAATCATCTGCAACTTCGCGAAAGGAGGTCAACCCGACAAGATTAACCATCTCGTACGGGTCGTTATCGAGATCGTAGAGATAATGCTCCCGGTAAATATCTGAACGCGGCTGGTCCTTGTCATATTCGGAGGTGACCCCATATTTCCAGCGTTGCGTTCGCAATGCCCTGCCTGTTTCGGTTTCCGATATCTGGAAGAAAACATCGTCACGCCAGGGAGCTCTGTGATCGCGAATAACCGGAATAACCGACTTGCCGGTCATAACTCCAGGTATCTCAAGACCGGCGGCGTCAATGAGAGTCGGTGCAACGTCAACTGTTGAAAACAGCGCACGCACCTGGCCTCCGCCCATAAATCCGGGACCCGTAATCATCGTCGGAACGCGTACGGCGCTTTCGTGACAGGAACGCTTGTATTCGCTGTTACGCGTCTTGAAATGACATGCGTGATCGGACGTAAACATGACGATGGTGTCATCAAGCAGATCCAGACTTTTCAATGCGTCGACAAGCCGGCCGAACGCTTCATCGAGCCGTTTCACCATCCCGTAATAACCGCCGAGATGCCACGTGCTCGTGCCTTTGAGCGTTGCAAGATCTGGTGGAGTCCACAAATTGGCATCCATAGCTTCACGATATCCGTCAGGAGCAGGGTAGGCATCAGTGTGATTTTGGTGGTGCGGCTCCAGGAAGGAGACAAAAAGAAAGAATGGATCATCCGAATTTTCGTCGCAGTACCGAATTGCAGCGTCAGTCAGCGCGTCAACCCTGTAGCCCGGCAGCTTCTTCTTTCGGTCGTCGACGTCGTAAACAACAGTGTCGTACGCGTCTGAAGTAAACTCCAGAAGGTTTGCGGCCAGCCAGCTCTGATAGCCGCCGCGCTCTTCCCTGGGCACCGGATCAGACCCACCCAGGTGCCACTTGCCGATGTAACCGGTTTTGTAGCCGTTTCGAGCGAAAACCCTGGCCATCGTCTCGGCATTGTCCGCCAGCGGGATGCCGTTGCGGAATACGCCGGTTTGTGTCGCGAACTGCCCCGTCTGCATCGAGGAGCGGGCCGGCCCACAAAGCGGTTGGCTGGTAAAGGAGTGGTAAAGGTGTGTTCCGGATAGGGCAAGGCGATCGAAATTGGGGGTGAGTCCCATCGGGTTGCCGTGAACACCCGTTGTGTCGTGGCGTTGCTGATCGGTAAAAAATACGATGACATTTGGCTTGCGCATGAGTGTATCACTTTCAATTTTGGCAGAACCATAGAAACTTCAGTCCGTTCAGGGAAATGACTTTCGGGCCGCTTTGTCATTACCTTCCGGAATACCGGGAGACGCATAGCTCGCCAGTTCCGGCAGCAGATCAAGCGCACGACGCATAATCGGGAACTCCCGGGAAGATTGTCGATACCACGCGCCGGATGGAAACGACCAGATAGGCGATGCCAGACGCAAAGGCACGAGATCGAATTGCGAGGCGACCTTCGTCAAGGAAAGAGGCGCAGCGGTAAGATAATCAGTTCCGCTGACGATCCGGAAGCTCGCGGCCAGCGCCTCGACTTCCATGGCGATTTCCGGCGGTGCGAGACAGCTATCGCTGAGATATGTCGATAGTCTCGATACAATCATGGCATCGCGGCGATAAATGACCCATCTTCGGTTGGCCAGGTCGAAGGGGTGGATACCATCTGACCGCGCCAATGGATCGTGCCGCCAGCAATAGGGTACAATCTCCACATTCATAATTTCGGCGGTTTCGATGCCTTCGGGTGGCCGGTCATGCAGTGCACCGAGCATCAAATCAACCTTCCCGGCAACAAGGCGGGGAAGCGTGAGCCCTGCTACATTGAAATCGAGGCGCAGCTTTGTTTCCGGAAACTCTTTGCTTAAATGCCTGGTAAGGTCCGGCGCGATTTCCATATGAAATGCCGCGCCCGCGCCAATGGAAAACCGAGACACCGAGCCAGTCACCATAGAACGAATCTCTTCGCGCGACTGGCGGTAGTGCAGGTCAATGCTTCTCGCACGTTCCTGGAGCTTTGCGCCTGCGCGTGTCAGCACCATGCCGCGCGACGTTCGCTGGAAGAAGGGGGTGCCGTACTCTCTTTCAAGGCGGCGGATGATTTTCGTCAAAGCGGGCTGGGTCAGGCCCACACGGCTGGCAGCGGATGTCAGATTGCCCTCTTCGGCGACCGCCAGGAAAACAATCAGGTTTTTCTCCACGATATTCCTCCAGGTTATAGGAAAAGAGAGATAGCATGCAGTTTGAGGCTGACAAGCGACATGCGTTTCCTTTCATTGCTCGGTAATAGAAAAGTTTTTCTTTCAAGATGACCGTTTTGTCCATTTACTCTGCCGGAAACAATTCCATGTGGAGGAAGCGATGAGCCTGAAGCAATTTAGCCTTGGTCTGGCGGTCAGCGCAGGAATGATCTGCGCATCTCAGGCGAGTGCCCAGGAAAGCTTCCTGGACGTGGGTGAACAAGAGCCCATCACGATCCTGATCAATGCATCGCCATGGTATAAAGGTTTCGAGAGTGTTGTCGCGCTTTACGAAGAGCAGACAGGCAACAAAGTTGAGCTTGAAGTGACCCCTTTCGATGGAATGCTCGAAAAAACCCGTTCGGCAGTACGTGGAAGTGGCGCAAGCCCCTATGACCTTGTGAACATCAACGGTAGCTCCACCGTGGAATTTTACCAGGGTGGCTTTCTGCAGCCGTTGAATGAGATCGATCCGGAATTCAAAGTGCCGAGCGAAGTCTATGCCTATGGCGATAGCGGCTGCTGGGACGACGCCAGGAAGTTCCGGACTTGCGCCTCAGGCAAGCTCATGGGGTTCTCACCCAATGGCAATGTGCAGCTTTATTATTATCGCGCGGATGTTTTTCAGGAGAAGGGGTTGAAAGTACCTGCAACATTCGATGACGTGCTTGCAAACTGCAAGGTTCTTCAAGACCCCCCCCAAACCTATGGGTACCTGCAGCGAGGCGAAAAGGGCGATGGCATCTATTACGATTGGATGGCCTATCTTCTGGGTTACGGTGGCAGGATCGAGGCCGATGCAGCGAACGGCGATTACACCGTGACCATCAACAGCCCGGAAGCAAAAGCAGCACTCGACAAGTACATCGAGGTTGCCAAAGCCTGTGGTCCGGAGAATTACGCCTCACTGGGCCAGGGAGATCTCATTCAATTGATGCAGACCGGCAAAGGCCAGCAGGCCCATGCAGTCGTGGCTGCTTTTCCGAACTTCGATAACCCGCAGAAATCAGCGGTGGTGGGTAAGATCAATGCTGCGGTGTTGCCCAAGGCAAATGCTGAAGCCAGGCCCGGGGTGGCCATCGGCAACTGGGTTTTATCAGTACCCGGGAATGCGTCTGATTCCGGTAAAAAGGGCGCGCTCGCATTCTCCAAATGGTTCCTGACCTACAAGGCGCAATACGCTTACGCAGAAGCTGGTGGTATTCCTGTCCGCGAAGATGTGTTTTCATCCGATCTTAAGGATAGACCGGAGTTCCGCTGGATGCCTGCTTACCAGGAGGAAATCAAATACGGTCAGCAGATGCTCGGTTATGCGGAAGGTCCAGCGGTCAATCAGGTGCTCGGATTGCGTCTGAACCAGGCTTTGATCGGTGAGTTGAGTTCCGCAGCCGCGCTCAACCGGGCCGCGAAGGATATCGAGGCGCTCTTCGGCAAAAGCGGGCGTAAGACAGGCTCATTACCCCCGCTCGCCGAATAGCCCGACATTGATGGCTACGCCAGTTCCGTCCACAAATCGTCAGCGGCCGGTTTCGGATTTTATCGACCGCCACTTTCTTTGGCTTGCGCTTGCTCCGGCAGCACTTTTCCTGATCGCGCTCACTGTTTACCCGTTTGTCAGTCTTGTCTGGATGTCACTTTCGACGATCACCTTTGATCGTGCTGCCGAGATTTGGCAATTCACCCCTTTGGCGAATTTTCGCGAGCTGGTCGATGATGATCTTTTCAGGATTGCCTTGTGGAATACGGTCAGGTTTGCGGTGGCAGGCGTTATTGCTGAAGTCGTATTAGGGCTGGCCCTTGCTATCCTGGTATCTTCGGTAGGAAGACTGAAAGGCATTCTGCGCACAATACTCATAATACCGATCCTTATGCCTCCCGTCGCAATCGGCTCGATGTGGAAACTGATGTACAGTCTGGACTTCGGGGTCTTGAACCAGGCCATCACTGCGCTTGGTCTGGCACCGGTCAACTGGCTGGGATCGACATCGCTCGCGCTGATATCGGTCATTATCGTAGATATCTGGCACTGGACGCCGTTCGTTTTCCTGATCCTGTTTGCCGCCGTCGAAGCAATCCCTGCGGATATTATGGAAGCTGCACGCATGGACGGTGCACGCAATCGGTCTGTTGTTTTCCGGATTATCATCCCTTTGGTGTGGCCGACGATAATCGTTGCGCTCTTCTTCCGTGCGATCCTGGCATTCAAGGTGTTCGACCAGATATTCCTTTTAACCTCCGGTGGTCCGGGGACATCAACGGAAGTGGTCAGTCTTCACCTTTACAAAGTCTATTTCCAGCAGAATGAACTCGGTTACGGGTCGATGTTATCTCTCGCCATTATCGCCGCTACGGTTTCCTTTTTATGGGTAAGCCATCGCGCCAGCCGTATGCTGGAAGCACGCTGATGCTGGATCTTCGAGGTTCAAACAAGGTGATCGGGTTCGCTTTTTTGGGCCTGGGTGTGTTCATAATTATCTTTCCGTTCTTTTGGGTTTTCCTTCAGTCTCTCAAATACGAGATCAACATATTGCAGGGGTCGTGGGTCTTTGAACCGACGGCCTTCAACTACTCCGATGTTCTTTATTCCAGGCGTTCGGACTTTCCCTCCAATCTGTGGAACAGTCTGGTCGTTGCAACGGCATCGACCATGGGCGTGCTCCTGATTGGCACACTCGCAGCATATTCACTCGTACATTTCAAATCGAGGGCGCTGATCACAAGGATCTTCCTTGGATGGACTTTGATCTTCAACATGATCCCGCCGCTGACGCTGGTTGGCCCATGGTATCTGATTTTCAGAAACGTTGGACTTTCCGAAACACTGAGCGCTGTTGTCCTTACGCATATCGCCCTTAATCTTCCGATGACGATCTGGATGATGATGGTCTATTTCAGGGAGATTCCCCGGGAGATCGAAGAGGCTGCGCTCATCGATGGCTGCCGAAGGCACGACATCTTCCTGAGAATAGCCTTGCCGCTGGCCGTGCCAGGTTTGATCGCCGCGGGTGTACTGGCCTTCGTCTTTTCCTGGAATGAGTTTGCGGTCGCCCTTACGCTGACAGGTCGTCACACGGCTACTGTTCCGGTGGCAATTTCCCGGTTCGCCCAGCAGTATGAAGTACAGTATGGCCAGATGGCCGCGGCCTCCATCCTGTCGACTGTTCCGGCTTTGGTCATGATGTTCTTCGGACAACGCTTCATCGTGCGAGGTCTCACCGCCGGGGCAGTCAAATAGTCCTGGTCTTTGTCGGAAAGAATTGGCAGGTATGCTTTGAAAACCGTATTCGTTCTCTTTGACTCCCTCAACCGGCACATGCTTGGGGCCTATGGCGGTACCCGGATACCAACACCCAATTTTGACAGGTTGGCCGCTCGCACAAGTGTCTATGAGAAACACTACGTCGGTTCGCTGCCTTGCATGCCTGCAAGGCGTGATCTCCTGACCGGTCGCCTCACATTCCTGCACCGCAGCTGGGGTCCCCTCGAACCGTTCGACAACGCCTTTCCGGAATTGCTGAAGACAAAGGGAGTGCACTCGCACCTCATTACCGACCATTACCACTATTGGGAGGATGGCGGCGCGACATACCACAACCGCTACAGCACGTTCGACTTTATTCGCGGCCAGGAAAGCGATCCCTGGAAGGCGATGGTACAACCGCATTGGGAACGACTACGTGAAAAGTATCATCACAATCAGACAGCCAGCGGTCCGATCAGCAAATACAACCCTTACATGATCAATCGCGAATTCATCAAAAGGGAAGAGGACTTCCCGTCGGTCCAGTGCTTTGCACGCGGACTAGAGTTCCTTGATCTCAATCGAGACGCCGATAATTGGTTACTGCAGATTGAAACCTTCGATCCGCATGAGCCTTTTTTCGCGCCGGAGCGGTTCAAGGAACCCTTCAAGACCGCGTGGAATGGTCCCATCCGTGACTGGCCGAGATATGGCCGCCTGGATGAATTGCCGGAGGAAGCGGATGAGCTGCGTGCGAACTATTACGCGATTGTCTCTCTTTGCGATTTCCTGTTGGGCCAGCTGCTTGATTATTTTGATGAAAATAATCTTTGGAAGGATACCGCACTCGTTGTCACGACGGATCACGGGTTCCTGCTTGGAGAGCATGATTTTTGGGCCAAGAACCGCATGAACATGTACGAGGAGATCGTGCATATTCCGCTTTTCGTCCACGATCCCCGTAACCCCGGTGCACGCCGGATAACGCGCCTGACCCAGGCGATCGATGTGGCTCCGACTTTCCTCGACCTTTATGGAGTTGAGCCACCGTCAGAAATACAGGGTAGCTCCCTGCTTCTTCAACAAGACACGGAAGCACTGTTGTTCGGATATTTTGGAGGTGCCGTGAATGTGACGGACGGACACTTTACGTATCACAGGTTCCCGATTGACATCGAAACGCAGGAAATTTTTCAGTACACGCTGATGCCTGCCCACATAACGCAACCGTTTACCCCTGAGGAGCTTGCTGCGTCGACGTTGTCCCCTCCGTTCGGCTGGACGAAAAGCGCTCCGCTCTTGAAAGTACCGGTTACGAAGCGCTCCCCTATGTACGCAAACTATGGTCCAGGAGCGCTGCTGGAAAAAGAGAACCGTCTCTATGACCTGCACATTGATCCGGGCCAGAATACACCGTTGAAAGACCTCGTAACAGAACGGGACATGATCCGCCACATGCAAAAGCTGATGAGGGCAAATGAAGCCCCTCCGGAAGCATTCGAGCGACTGGACATCTAGCTCTGTGTCAGCCGGCCTCATCGATCAAGCCAGGCACATGTGATCGTACCTGGTCGTGGTGGAGAGGAGCTTGGGTTCAGCACGTCTTTGTGATGGCAAGCGCAGGAACGAATACGGCGGTACGATGTTCAATGACTGACGCACTTTCAAAAGGAAATACGATGAAATTTCTCGCCATCATTCTGCTTTCGATAACGACAGCATTCTCAAGTTATACACCGGCGCTTGCTCTTCCCATGAACGGTTCGGGCCTTCAAAATCAAAAGTCAACCAATCTGTTCGAAATACGTGATCGTCGCGAATTCCGTCGCAATAATAATCGGCGTGCAGACCGTCATCACAAGAGATGGAGAGGCGATCGAGATCACCGGCGATATGGACGTGACCGGCGTCACCGTAATAATGCCGGCGCAATTATTGGCGGGCTGGCAGCAGGCGCGATTATTGGAGGAGTTTTGAGCTCGCAAGCAAATTCAAATAACTCCCACGTGCAAAATTGCTATGACCGTTATCGTTCATATCGAGCTTCAGACAACACATATCAGCCAACAAACGGACCGCGCCGTCAGTGTAATTAGAGAACCGGCTTCCGGAACAGTTTACAGCTATCATAAGCCGTTTTAGCGGGCAGTTTGCGATCGGGCCTTTCCTCGCCCGATCAGGCTGTCGAGTATTTTCATGCTGTCTGGTGTTGCCCGGCCGGAGATGGTTATCCAGCTATCCCAAAGCCGTCGCGGAGACATGCAGTTTTTCAGGCCCCCGAGGGCTGCTTTCATTGCAGTCAGCGCTATCGGACTGCTTGCAGTTTTATAATTCCTTCGATTGGCACCCGATGCCGGAACAAAAATATCCCCATCACGATAACCTGTTGGTCAGGGTGACCGGCCAACATCACTCATCCTGGCGTCCTGGCTTAAGCACGACGCAATATTGAATGCCCGCTACCCCCTTCCAGGCGAGCAGTATTTCTTCATTCAAGATGAAATTTAGAACCAACATGCTATCCAAACCCTACAGAATGGGTCGAGTATACATCCCGTCAAATACTTGTGGAAAGTGGAGCGCAGAAGATGCCTTTGGAAGCGGTTGCCCGACATGTTCCCAAGATCGAAGTTCGGATTGGGCAGCACAGTTTTCCCGTCAGAAACTCCAAATCCGGGTTAATTGAGGAGTTCACCGCGATACAGGACCTGCATCTGAAAGTTCAGGCAGGCGAGTTCCTGACCATCGTTGGCCCTAGTGGTTGTGGTAAAACAACGCTGCTGGATATCATGGCTGGACTTTCCACAGTTACTGACGGCTACGTTAGTATCGATGGCGTCAAATCCAGGGGCCCCAGCCTCTCACGCGGTATCGTATTTCAGCAGTATGCACTCCTGCCGTGGCGAACAGCCTTGGCTAACGTAGAATTTTCCCTTGAAGCCAAAGGCGGATTGAGCCGAAGCGAACGGCAAAGCCGAGCGCTTGCTTGCCTTTCCCTGGTCGGGTTGGATGGCTTTGAAACACGGTATCCGCATGAATTGTCTGGCGGCATGAAGCAGCGCGTTGCTATCGCCCGCAGTCTTGTTTACGAGCCCGACATTTTACTGATGGATGAGCCGTTTGGTGCACTCGATGCCCAAACAAGAGAACTCTTGCAAGATGAGTTGGTGGACCTGTGGAAGCGCACAGGCAAGACCATTGTATTCATAACTCATTCTATCGACGAGGCAGTGCGGCTCGGAGAGCGTGTCGCAGTCATGCGTTCCAAACCAGGTAGCATCGAGACAGTCATTGATATCGATTTGCCGCAAATCGTTTCAGGCAATGAAGTCCGTGCTCACCCAAGTTTTTCGAAGTACCGGAATGACATCTGGTCGCTGCTGCGTACTGACGATGCGAAATCTGAACACGTACGAAATCCAATCCCGATGCGGCGTCAGTCCGTGTCTCAATCGACGAGGAGTTTCATCCAATGATCTTGCAGCGACTTATCGGTTATTGTGCACTGATACTGATAACCACCATCGCGACTTATCCCGTTCTGGCTGAGAACCAGATTGGATTGGAGGTCGAATCCATTCGCTATCAGTCAAGTACGGGTTCTGACATCAGCCCATTGGAGTTGGCAGACGCCCTGGGCTATTTGAAGCCCCTGAAATTGGAGCGGGTAGGGGACGTTCAGGGAGGTCCGGCTGCCCTTCAGGCAACGGCTACCGGACAAAGTGATATTGCCGCAGCGTTCAATGGCGCTGTTCTAAATATCGTGGCGGCGGGAGCGCCGCTTACTGCAGTGGTCAGTTGGCGGGGGACGAACGAACTGACTACTCCGGGTCTGTATGCCCTTGATAACGGAGAGATCAACTCCGCCCGGGATCTCATAGGCAAGAAAATCGGCGTCAATACACTGGGGGCAAACCAGGAGGCGGTAGCCGATATATATCTTGCCAAAGGTGGCTTGACTCAAGACGAAATAAAACAGGTTACCTTTGTACCGCTGCCTACGCCCAACGTTGAGCAGTCGCTGCGCAACAAGCAGATAAGCGCTGCCAGTTTGGGCTTCACATTTCGCGACGCCGCTTTGGCGCGCGGAGGCATCAAGGCTCTTACCCGAAACGTCGATCTCATCGGTGTCTATAGCGACAATACCGGGGTAATGCGCAATGACTTCGTAGCGAAGAATCCAAACGCAACCCGACATCTCGTTGCCGGTATCGCGAAGGCGATAGCCTGGACGCAGGAGCGCGAAAAGAACAGGCGTGAAGAAGTCATTGACGTCTACACCAAATATCTTGAGCGCGAAGGCCGCGGGGGGCAGGCAGCGCCGCTGAAGTACTGGCAAAGCCTTGGCATCGCCACGGAAGGCGGCTGGATAAAAAAGAGCGATTTCGAAATGTGGGTTGCCTGGTTGGACTCTCGTGGTGAAGTGGATGCAAAATCCATAGACCTGTCCAAAATCTACACTAACCAGTTCAATCCCTATTCTGCCGAAGGAAAGGGAACCCAATAATGTCCGTTGGTACCTACGATCACGCGCGAACAACGCGATCTGCTTTGAAAACAGGTAAATCCGTACGCTCGTTACCCAGGCTGGACAACGCATTGCGGCAAAGCAAACTCGGCAAGAGCGTTTTATCTTCTGTCTGGCGATCTGCATCGCTTGTTGCAGTATTCGCTACATGGGAGTTTCTGCCGCGCTTCGGGCTCGTCGATCAAGTCTGGTTCCCACCGTTGAGCCAGGTGATTGCAGTGATATGGCAAATGCTTCTCAGCGGAGAGCTGCAAAGCCATATTCTCGGGAGCCTGTCCCGCTCCGTGACAGGTTTTGCGCTGGCTGTTCTCCTTGCTGTTCCGCTTGGTCTCTCCATTGGCTGGTATCCGCATGTGCGGTCATTTCTAACTCCCGCACTCGAGTTCTTCAGAAACACCTCGGCGCTGGCACTGCTTCCGGTCTTCATCCTGTTCCTCGGAATAGGAGAGTCATCCAAAATCGGAATTGTCATGTTCGCTTGCTTCTTTCCTATCCTGCTTAACACGATTAGCGGTGTTGTCACGGTAGACCCTCTTCTCATCAAATCGGCGAGATCCCTCAATCTTCCAGCGCACAAAATATTTTTGAAGATTGTTTTGCCATCATCGGTTCCGTCTGTCTTTACAGGCTTTCGGCTCGCGGCCCAAAGTTCAATTCTGGTTCTGATTGCAGCCGAAATGGTCGGGGCAACCCGGGGCCTCGGCTATTTAATAAACTACGCCCAGTTTAACTTTCTAATCCCCAAAATGTACGCAGGGATATTGACGATCGCTTGCCTGGGTCTGGCAATAAACTACCTGCTGGTCTGGTCCGAGCGTCGGTTATCGCGCTGGCGGATTCCCGTTTCCGGCTAATCAACGACATCCTCAACCCAGAAAGGAATGAAAATGGCCAAGCGTCCAAGACAGCTGCATTTCAATGCTCATGTATCGACCGGAGGCAATCATGAGGGAGCGTGGCGACATCCCAAATCCGACAAGGTTGAACTGACAACGCTTGCCTATCAAAAGAAAGTTGCAGCTATCGCTGAACGGGGAAAGCTTGACGCGGTATTTTACGGAGACTCGCCGTCGCTGTCTTCAAATGTCAAGCTGCGGCCGGTAGAACAATTCGACCCCATTGCCTTGCACGGCGCACTCAGTGCCGTGACAACTCATATTGGCCTGGCCGCAACAGTGTCCACTTCCTTCAACGAGCCCTACAATGTCGCTCGAAAGATTGCTTCGCTCGACCGGCTGAGCGGTGGCCGTGTGGGCTGGAATATAGTGACAACCAGCAGTGCTGATGCCGCACGCAACTTTGGACTTGACGATGTAACCGCGCACCAGGAGCGTTACCGTCGAGCCGAGGAATTCGTGCAGGTGGTCAAAAAGCTGTGGGGATCATGGGAAGAGGATGCCATTCTGCACGACCGCGACAAAGGCATTTATGTCGATCCTGAGAAAATCCACAAGATCCTGCACGATGGGGAATTCTTCAAGGTGCAGGGACCGCTTAACGTACCGCCATCACCGCAAGGACGCCCTGTGCTTATTCAGGCTGGCTCATCTGATACCGGGGTCGACTTCGCTGCGCGCCATGCCGAGATTGTGTTCACTGCGCAACGAACCCTTCAGGAGGGGCAGGCCTTTTACAACAAGTTGAAAAAGAAAATTGCCGAGAATGGCCGTGATCCTGAAGAGGTGAAAATAGTCGTTGGACTCAGCCCTGTAATCGGCAGCACCGAAGCGGAGGCCAAACGACTGGCCCAGGAACTCGATGAACTCCTCAATCCGGAATACGGACTGAGGCAACTGGCCAATGTTAGCGGTGTCGATTTGACTTCGTTTCCCCTCGACGGACCCTTTCCATTTGGCGCTTTCCCGGATGTGACGACCATTGAAGGACACCGCAGCCGATCTGCTTTGGTGCTTGAGTTGGCTCGTCGCGAGAATCTGACCCTTCGGGGCGTTCTGCAACGTTTGGCTGGCGCCAGGGGTCATCAAACAATTGTTGGCAGTGCGGAGCAGGTAGCGGATCGAATTGAAAACTGGTTCAATCACCGTGCCGCGGATGGTTTCAACTTTATGCCTGCATATCTTCCCGGAGGACTTGAGGACTTCGTGGACGAGGTCATTCCGATCTTGCAGAAACGTGGCCTGTTCCGTCGAGAATACGAAGGATCAACATTGCGAGATCATTATGACCTCCAACGCCCGGAAGCTGCATCAAAACGGATAGCAGCCTGAACCGGATACGGCCCCGTTCAGTGCCAAGGGCCCTTCAGTTCTTCATGAAGGGCCTTATGGGTACAATCTGATGTTTCCGCTGCTTCCTAAAGACCGGTTGAATTTCATTGACAAGGTGGTTCCGGAATTTCAGAGGCGTGGGCTGTTCAGGGCAGAGTACGAATCGGGCACGCTACGTGACCGTCCGGAGCTGGCACGTCCGGAAAATTCCTTCTCCCGTCCGCCCGTCGCTGGCTGACTGATTGTAACCCGGCGTTGAGAATGATTACCGGGCAATTCAATACTGGAACGCAATACAATCTGAACTGTGTCGCTGCCGCAATCATCGAGTTGTTCTGTTTGGTTCAACGGCGAGGTGATATGGATCAAAGATTGCTGTAGGATCGTGTCTTTCTGGCAAGAGTGATGCATTATGAAAAATATACCCACAATCAAGCTGTCCTCCGGGTTCAATGTACCCAACCTCGGACAGGGTACATGGTATATGGGCGAAGATGCCCGGGACCGACGCGCGGAAGCAGACGCTTTGAGAGTTGGAATTGATCTCGGAATGAGCCTTATCGACACGGCAGAAATGTATGCGAGCGGCGGCGCTGAAGAAGTCGTGGCGCAAGCAATACAAGGACAGCGCAACAATGTCTTTTTAGTCAGCAAGGTTTTACCATCCAATGCCTCGACCGATGGCACCATAAAAGCCTGCGAGGAAAGCCTTCGCCGGTTGCAGACCGATGTCATTGATCTCTATCTTTTGCATTGGCGCGGCGGCTATCCCCTGGATGAAACAGTCGCTGCCTTTGAAGCGTTGATCAAAGCGGGCAAAATCCGCAGCTGGGGCGTAAGTAACTTCGATGTTGATGACATGGAAGAACTGGCGACCGTCGCAGGAGGTTCCGCTGTTGGCGTCAACCAAGTTCTCTACAACCTGAAACGGCGGGGCCCCGAGCTGGCATTGATGCCATGGTGCTCAGCGCGAAATATTCCCATAATGGCTTACTCGCCAATCGAGCAGGGGAGATTGTTGAACTCCCCGGCGTTAGCGAGCATAGCGCGGGAGCTGGAAACAACTGCAGCGTCCGTGGCGCTTGCATGGGTGTTAAACCAAAAGGGCGTCATCGCCATTCCAAAATCCAGTAACCCGGACCACATTCGCCACAACCGGAACGCCGCAGATATTAAATTGACATCAAGCCAGCTGGATGCGCTGAACAACGCGTTCGAGCCTCCCGATCGTATTTTACCGCTGGAAATGCTGTGACCTTATTTTCAACGCGTAACTACAAACCATTCAGCACGTTACAACACGAATGCATTTGACGAACAGCAGAAACAGCGGGCCATTGCTTCATTCGCGCGACATTCAGCTTTTTTAAACTATTTCTTTGAACGCGCGGAAAGAACTGAAGCTGAGAAGATCGGATGTTCGTATTGCATACGCCTTTTTAAGTCGATTGGGGTCGTAAAAACGCTGAGTTTATTATCTCACAAGCTGGCAATCAGTTTCGGGAAGGGTCGCTTTCAGCGCTTGTCACGGATGCCCCTTCGAACTTATTGCGTGTTTTGTCCGGCCCAAACTGAGCTCCGGTTGTCTGGCCCGAGGATTTATGCCTGTCTATGCTGCGTTCCCGCGTGACAGCAATCGCGGCCAGGATTCCAACATCGCGGATACCCTGGTCGAAGAAAGTCATGACTGTTCGTGCAAGCCGGTCGCTGTGTTCGTGATTCTTGTGATGGCGTCTAAGCGAGTGCGATACCAGCATGTGTGCTTCGTGCATAAGCAACCAGTCTTCGGAGGTATATTGTGTAGCTTTGCGTCGGCGCAATTCTGCGAACTCTGAAATTGACTGACTGCAAGGATGTGTTTTTGATCGACGCTCGGAATGACAACAAGCCTTCCGGCTCGAAAGCATAGCAACTGGAGTTCCAGTTCTGCACTATGTGAGTCTCACTTGCAGATATCGCCCATGCCGGAGCAGCGTCAATGTACCTATTGACAAAAAACCGGAGCAGTAAACCAATATATTGACATTAAGCGATATTTTGTATAGAAAAATATTGACTATAAGACAATATTGTCAATATATTGGTTTACATAATGAACGTAAAAGCAACTGCAGCCAGGCAATATCGAGCGATCGTCGATCGCGCCGCCGTATCGATCGGGAAGCAGGCAAACCTGCCAGGTGAGGGGTGGATTGCAACTGCTCGCAAAGCACTCGGCATGTCTGCTGCGCAACTCGCGCGCCGGCTTGGTGTCACGCGCTCTCGCATTTCGCAAGCCGAACAGGCGGAACTTTCCGGGGGCGTGACGCTAAAGACGATGCACGCGACCGCACAGGCAATGGGATGCCGCTTTGTCTATGCGATTGTGCCAATTGACGGGCGCATCGAGGACATAATCGTGGCGCAGGCCCGCAAAAAAGCTCAAGCTCTCGTCGGGAAGGCAAGCGGCCATATGGCGCTGGAACTCCAGTCCTTGCCGGAGGAGAAAAACAGGGCCGAGGTGGAGAGGATCACCGATGACCTTGTCCGCACCATGTCGGCCGATTTCTGGACTAGTAAATGATTGTCGTCGCAGACGAACCCGACCGCGCAACGCCACTTCATCCAGATGAGTTGGACGGACTAAGATTCAAGCACATCACAACGCGGGGTGAATTGGACGAACTGGAACAGGTCAATATCGAAAGCGGTCTTGCCTGGCTCAACCGACGCCGCAAGACGGACATGCTGACGGAGCAGTTCATGCGAACGCTTCACCGTCAGATGTTCGGTGACGTATGGAAATGGGCGGGCCAGTTTCGCCAAACCGAAAAAAATATCGGGATTGATCCAGTTCAGATCGCAGTACAGCTTAAGATGCTGCTTGATGATGCTCGTTATTGGGCTGACAATCACACATTTGCGCCCCTGGAAGCAAGTGCTCGCTTTCACCATCGGCTAGTCCAGATCCACCCTTTTGCAAACGGAAATGGTCGGCATGCCCGGATTGCCGCCGACACTTACATAGCGGACCGTTTTGAACATGCACCAATCGACTGGACGGCTGGTCACGATCTTCAACACACCAACGATCGCCGCAATGCCTATATCGCAGCACTAAGAGCTGCTGACGCGGGCAATTACGAACCGCTGCTTGCATTCGTGAGTGCGTAGGCGGAAAGCGTCATAAACAGTCTGCCTCTAGACATGCCGGTGTAGCGTAGTTGAGTCTGACGCCAACGCTTGTGCCGTCGTGGTTTGAGGCATTGTAGACATTCAGGCTACAATCTGAATTGATAGAAAATCGGCCATTATCGGCATTTTCAAACATGGGTAATCGCGGCGCGATCGTCCCAGGTCAGTTATGCAATGATGGCTGGTAATGGTGGTTGCCCCCGATAAGATGGAAATACGGGCTCACGATTAGCACCGGGCCCAAACATCAAACGGAGATGGCATGAAAGAGGCGGCGCCCGTTGAGAGAACGGATTACTGAGATGCAAATCATGATCGAGGGACAGCCACACCTCCAGCTTCGGCTTATCCTGTTGGGGTTTTGCAGATCTCAACAAGGGAGTTGGAAGCATGACTGCCTGTTATGATTACCATATCGGCGTCGACTACCACAAATCTTACAGCCACCTGGTGATTCAGGACAGCAGCGGCAAGACGCTCCGATCCGGCCGGGTGAAGAACGACCGCCAGTCGCTGGGCGGGTTCCTGGAACGGTATCGCGAGAACTCGCATTCTGTTGTCGAGGCAACGCGCAACTGGATGGTGATGTACGACTGGCTCGACGACATTTGTGATGATGTCGTTCTCGCCCATCCGTTGAAGGTCAAGGCGATCGCCGACGCCAGGATCAAGACCGACAAGATCGATGCCACGGTGCTGGCGCATCTGCTGCGGGCTGATCTGGTGCCGGAAGCCCGGGCACCAACCGAGAGGTCGCGAGACCTTCGCGTCGCGCTGCGTGAGCGGATGTTTTACGTGCGGTTGCGCACGATGACGAAGAACCGGATCGTCACGGTGTTTGATCGTTATCCGGAGCAGACAGCACAGTTGAAGAATCTCGGCGATCTGTTCGGCAAGGCCGGCCGCATCCAGCTTGCCGAAGTGAACGTCTCGGACATTGACCGTATCCAGATCGATCGCGGCCTCGAGTTCATCGGCGACATCAATGAATGGATCAAGCAGTCGGAATCAACGATCCGGGCGATGACAAAAGCCAACACCAATGTGAAGCGGTTGAAGACGATCCCCGGCATCGGCAAGTTCGTCGCCCGATTGATCGATGCGGAGATTAACGACGTCAGCCGCTTCCGCAATGCAAAAAAGCTTGCCGCCTATGCCGGGCTTGTGCCCTCGACTTATTCCTCCGGCGGCAAGTCCTGGCATGGCAAGATCATCAAGCAAGGCAACAAGTGGCTGCGCTGGGCTTTCGTGGAAGCTGTCGCGCCGGCCATCGCTACCGATCCGCAGCTTCGAGCTCAATACGACCAACTGAAGATCAGAGGAACAAACAAGGCGCGGGTTGCCATCACGCGCAAGCTTTTGACGATTGCCTTCCAGATCCTGCGTGACCAGCGCGCTTATGAGCCGCGCGACACCAGCACCACGGAAGGCGCGTCGACGATATCCCGGTTGTCCTGATGGTTGTCTGGCGAGCCCGGCAGGACCGGGCTGCGCTCCAAGGGAGAATGGGGAAGCCGGGAGCCGAACGCCACTCTGTGACCGAAGCCGAGAGGCATCAGGATCACGAACTGGAGAATGGTTCGAGAACCGAAGGACATCTTTGTCCTGCGGAAGTGAGACGTTTAACCGATCGGCCAAAATGCCGGTCAAATAACAACTGAACCCAAGGAAAAGCCCGCAAATGCTGGTGTTTTACCCCTTGTATTCTTTCATTTTAGGCAACCATGTCGAATATATAGGGCTTGATGTTTCATTGAAAGAGACCGCCATCTCGATCCGAAAGGACGGGAGGCGGATCTGGCGCGGCAAGTGCCCCTCTGAGCCAGAAATTTTGGCGCAGATGATCCGCAAACACGCCCCGCACGCCAAGCGCGTTGTATTCGAGACAGGGCCGTTGTCGACATGGTTCTGCGCTAACAGCCGAAGGGGTTCCAGCAATCTGCATCGAAGCGCGGCACCCGCAAAAGGTTCCTGGACGAGACGCTCGACAAGACCGACGCCAATGACGCGGATGGCTTGGCCCATTCAGCCGAAGCTGGGTTCTGCAAGGCCGTCCGGGTGAAGGCTTTCGATAGCATACTGACGCGCACACTGGTGGCGGCTCGCAATCAGCTTTTGACTATCTCGACCCAGCTCAGCAATCAAATCCGGGGCCTGATGAAGACATTCGGTCTTATTGTCCCGAAAGGGAAAGGTCGGATATTTGATGGGAACATCAGGCAATTGCTGCGGTCTGGGAAAGATCATATTGCCTCTGCTCGAGGCATGGCGCGACACACGCAGGCGCGCCGACGATCTTGATCGGCAGTTGCTCGCAGCGGCGCGGGAGAGCCAGGAGACGAAGCTTTTGATGACGATCCCGGGGATCGGCGCCGTCACCGCCATCTCGTATGTCGCAGCGATCGAAGATCCGGAAAACTTCAAAACGTCGCGCTCGGTTGGCGCTTGGCCAGGGCTGACAACGCGGCGGTACCAGTCCGGCGAAGTCGATTATGACGGCCACATCTCACGCAGAGGCGACAACCATCTGCGGGGCTTGCTTTATGAAGCAGCGACGGTACTCCTTACAAGAACCAGTGCCAGAAACGAAAACAGTCTCAGGAGCTGGGGACTTAAACTGCGTTAGCGGCTGGGCTTCAAGCACGCCGCAGTGGCAGTCGCCCGAAAACTCGCCGTTATCATGCATAGCATGCTCAAGACGGGGGAAGTGTTCAACGCATTGGCTGGTGCTACGAAACTGCGGCAGGATCACATCGCGGAGGAATTTGGCGCAAGCCACGTGCCGGTCCGTAAAGCGTTCCGCAAACTGGAAGCATAGGGACTGGCGGTCAGCGAATTCCGCCGCGGTGTGCGCGTCGCTTCCTTTGATCTGAAGGAGGGACTTGCGCTTCGCCACGCTGCCCTACATCTGACGTCCTCAATTCTTGACGCGGCTGAAGAGGCAACTGTTGCCGGGGACAAATCGCGCGACGTGCGCTCCTGGTAGGAGGCAAACCGGCGGTTTCACCGGTTGATCCTTGCCATTGGCCAACGCCGTAAATCTTCATTCCAGTGCTATCAACGATAACATGAAGGGGCTCATTGTCTGCGTTCACCTTGTCATGACGCGTTGCCTCGCAAACCACGAGTTTAGTACAGCGTCGGCTTAGTGTCGTATGATCAGGCACAGGCAGATCAATGTTGAGTAACTTCAACAACGACGTCATCAAACCTTCGGTCTGGCGCAAAGGCTGATTGAGAACGATACCGCATATCAGGGTCGTTTCGATGGCCGGATCGGAATAACGCCGTTGGCCCCACGCGTCTTGCGTCGTGGTGCAGACCAGCCAGAAATCGCTACATCGCTGATCCAGAAGGTGATGCTGCCACGCCGACGCAAGCCTGCTTCATACTCTGCCCAATTTGTGACTTTGAACTTCTGCCTGGGTATCCGGTGACGACGAGCTGCATTGTATTTGAAAGGCATGGCCGTGATCCAAAATCAGAACAAGCCCGCAGCTTACAAACCAATTCTATAAGATTATTAAACCCGAAAAGGCATTCGTGCACCAACGTCGCGTTACTCGCCTCGTATGTTCATTACGCTATTTTGTCTTCGGACGGCATCGCTTCCCGCATCGATGCCATTATTCCTTGTGTCGGCAGAAGGAGCGTTCCTTCGATTCCCTTGGCGTCCAAAAAACCAAATTTCCGGTAGAAAGTCTCTGATTCCTTATCAAGGGCATGTACCATCACAGCTCTGAATGCTACTGCTTGGGCAGCTGAAACAACGCTCAAAAGCGCATTTTTGAGAAGCGCCGCCCCCAAACCTTGGCCTTGATGCTTTTCATCGACCGCAAGTCGCGCCAGAAGAGCTACGGGAATCTGGGCTGGTGCTTGTTTCCCCTTTACTTGCCGGGGAGTGTCGTTTCGGCTTATCATTCCCGCACAAAGAGAGTGATAGCCGACGACCTCATTATTTTCGTCGGCGATCACAAACGTTCGTGAATAACCTTGCTGTTGGTTGTAAAGAGCCATGTCACGCAACCAATCATCCAGCATCGGTTTCCCGCTTGAAAAGCCATCTAACATGTGGTCTTCAGCTAAGGGCGCAGGCTTGCGATATGGCACGTTTAGTCAATCCAACCGATATTACTCTTGAAGAGCTTGACCAACTCTTTGTTGGGTTTACCGTCTTTGGAAAGAAGTTCGTTAACATTGTCAAAAACCCTCGCATCGACGCCAATAAAACGTTGATCGAGCAGTTCCTTTTGCGCAGAATAGACGGCAGCCTCAGTCATAAACGCAGTGAGCGATTTGCCACAGATTTCGGCCGCTCTACTGATCGTATCATGAGCATCTGCATCCATGCGCAGATTAATTTTCTCGGTCTTTTTCAAAGCTGACATTTTACACCTCCACCAATCAAATCTATCTCAATTTGAAAGGGATCATTCCTTCTACAGGCTCTGTAGATAGTCTCATGTATGGACAATGTAAAGACAATCTAATAAATTTATCATGTAGACAATGGATGTTTTTGAAAAAAGCTTATTAAAAACAAATGCTTCAAACGAACTCCAACTTTAGGATATGTACGGCACTATTGAGCGCAACGACCTGTATCCTTGGAAAGCCAGCGTGAGTAGATGCTCCCGCGCGCTTCGCAAGCCTCAAACCGACTCGACGCCTCTCTCCATTTAAGGATTTGATCGATTTCCGATTAATGATCAAGCAAGCTTCAACATGTCTCTCTTCATCGTATTGAGCCTGAGAGTAACCAACGGAGCCCGCTCAAATCAAAACGACCATTAGTTCCTCGTTGTTGGCGGTGGCTCGGCACTTTCGTTTCGGCGAAGCGAACGGGCCATCAGAGTTGCCCGCTGTTGAACTCAGAACGTTGCCGTCTTCCACGTAGTCGGACTTCTCGCTCGTAGCCAGGCAAGAACAAGAACTGCTCGAAATCGTACGCTCTTATGACCAACATGGTGGGCAAGGTCGCATAGGCTCGCCACATCGAGGACATTGTTCCATTCATTCGCCTCCCATGGTGTCGGCAAGATGGAATACCTTCAATCGATGAGGCAAAAGCATATCGAACGGGTTTGACCTCGCCTGAGGGAGTCCTGCTCACGGTAATCCCGCGCGAATTAATCGGATTCAAAGTAGAATTTTCTCGGCAGTATGATCGAGGAGATGGCATGAATGGTGGGTGAGCGGCCAAGGGGCCTGATACTGTTATAGTATTGGGTAAGGCGGACAGGTTTCAGGTTGCATCTGCATTTCAGGGCTGTTGACCCTGTCGAGGAGATTACCCGTCGCCTGTTTCCGAACGACCATCTTGGGCCCCGGTGTCGATCTTCATAGCAACAGTTTTGCCGCCTGCCGTCTCGATCCGGATGGTGCGGAAACCTTGGCAACTTATCAGTTGGCGGAAGTTGACCTTGACCATTTCCGCGCGAGCCTGTCACCGGACGATGAAATCGCCGTAGAGGCGACCGGTAACAGTGCCTGGTTCCGCGAGCAGGTGCTCGGCCCGGTCAAGGTATTGAATTATAAAAATGCACACCACACAATCCTCATGGATGCTTTCATGTCTGGGTGGACCGCCCGATTGCAACAGGAAAGCATCGCCGTTCACAGCATCTTCACATCAAAGTATTCCAAGCCTTGTGATTCCGACGCTCACAGGATGCACGAAAGGGCACCGCTTTTGAGTAACGTTTGTCCAGAAGACTGCAACAATCTCAGTCTTTCCAGACCATGCGTTGTCAAGACCCGTCAAGTGCATGTAAAATGCGCCGCAGGGAGAAGGCGCGTCCGGGAGGAAATAGGCGTGCCCATACTTCAGATGTTCGCAGGACATAATCCATATCTCGTTGTGCTGTCGGTGGCCGTAGCTATTCTCGGCGGCTATACAGGCTTTGGCATCGCCACCAGGCTCCGCGGCACGCAGAGTATCAATCGACGCAAACTGCTTGCCTGGGCAGCTGGCTTCCTCGCGATCGGCATCTGGACGATGCATTTCATTGGCATGCTGGCGGCGCCAATTCCTGATGGCGCTACCTATCTCGTTCTTCCAACGATCATTTCGTTCCTTATCTGCGCGTTGGTTGTCGGCATATCCCTGTTCTTTGTCAGCATAGGTGAGCCGTCAGAAGTGCGTGTGACAGCTTCGGCGCTGCTTTTGGGCGTTGGGATCGTGTCGATGCATTATGTCGGCATGCACGGACTGGCAGGTGACTTTCACATAGAGCACAAGCCGGCCATCATATGGCTTGCATCTCTTGTCGCAGTTGGTACCGCTTATGGGGGCTTGAAAATCTTTCTTGCACAACACGTCGGTTCGCGTCTGGCGCTCAGCGCGGTTGCCTTCGGGGTCGCGGTGTCGGGCATGCACTATACAGCCATGTACGGCATGCGCTTCCGGTCTGTTACGGGTTTGCCTCACCATTCGGCGGATGGGCTCTCGGCTTCCCCGCAGGCGCTCGCACTGATCGTGTCTCTCCTTTGTTTTCTCATAATCGCCGGTTTCCTGCTTTTCCTGGTTCCTGAAACGAGGACGCACATTCGCCCCGCGCTTCCTGAAGCTGCCGTGGCCCGGATGTTCGGTCCAACTCTAGCGGCAGAGGAGGTCGACATCGTACCGGGAGCGATCTCGATCAAAGGTCAAAGGCCGCTGCCACTTGCTGGACTGGGTCAACCGCGTCCGGGGCCCGCCCTGCGCATTCCGGTCGAAGGCGCTGATGGCGTGCATTTCGTCGAAACGGCCGATGTTAGAAGCATAAACGCCGACGCACATTATACCATGGTGCACGATGGAACCCGCGAGCGGATGTCACCGTGGTCGATCTCCGAAGCAGAATCCCACCTTGATCCGGCGTTCTTCCTACGCGTCCATCGCAGCCACATTATCGCGATTTCACATGTCGCCTTCGTGCGTAAAGAAGGTGAGGGAGCCGTTGTTGAACTGGATGGGTCAGCGCCGCACCTGGTCCCTGTGAGCCGTGCCAAGTCCGCGGAACTCAGGGCCCGTCTCGGTCTCACGCGCCGACGCGCCCAACAAAGCTGACTGCTGCCAGGTCAGGATTGCTGACACAGTTCGTGTTCAGAAACCCGCCTTTTGTGCACGAATCTGACTTTTGTGAGACTTGTTGAGCGGTCCGCTTGCACAATGCGCCTGGCCTGGACAGCCTCCATCCAACATCCATGCCTGCACGTAGGAAAAAGGATGAAGGAGGAACCATGATACCCGGTCCTTTTACCTATCATCGCCCATCTTCGGTGTCCGACGCCATCAAACTGCTGGTCGACCTTGGGGATGAAGCGCGGCCGCTTGCCGGCGGCCACAGCCTCATTCCGATGATGAAGCTCCGGCTGGCAACACCCGAACATTTGATCGACCTTCAAGGCGTTGACGGACTGAAAGGCATCACCCGCGAAGACGATAATATCGTAATCGGCGCGATGACCACGCAGCACGATCTACTTGCCTCCGAAGTCATTGCCAGCTGGCTGCCCGTCCTGCGCGAAACCGCGCTTCTGATTGCCGATCCGCAAATTCGTTATCGAGGTACGATCGGTGGTAATGTTGCAAACGGCGATCCCGGCAATGACATGCCAGCCCTGATGATGATGCTTGGCGCAAGCTACCGGCTCGAAGGACCTGACGGCGTTCGAAACGAAGCAGCAACCGACTTCTACCAGGGTGCCTATTTCACGTCACTGGAGCCTGGTGAAATCCTGACTGCCGTCTCGGTGCCCGTACCAGCGACGGGTCACGGCTACGCTTACGAGAAATTGAAGCGCAAGATTGGGGACTATGCGACGGCGGCAGCGGCCGTGATTCTGACAATGGAGAGCTGCAAGGTCGTGACCTGCGCGATCGGTCTTACCAATCTTTCGGAAACGCCTTTGCTTGCCGAAAAGGCCGCAGAGGCGGTGATTGGCACCAGCCTCGATGAGGCAGCACTCAGAAATGCAGCGGCACTGGCTGAAGAAATTATGTTGCCGGCCGCCGATGGGCGTGGCCCGATCGAATATCGAAAAAGCGTTGGCGGCATCATGGTCATGCGCGCGTTGAAGCGAGCCGCTGCGAGGGTTGGATGAGGAGAAGAACCAATGGCAACCCAGGCTAAAAAAACCCAGGTGAGCATGACAGTGAACGGCGAACCAGTTGAAGGTTTCGTCGAGCCGCGCACGCTGCTTGTCCATTTCATCCGCGAGAACCTGTCACTCACCGGAACACATATCGGCTGCGAGACGACGCACTGCGGTGCCTGCACCATCGACCTCAATGGATTGTCAGTGAAGAGTTGCACCATCTTCGCCGTACAGGCCGACGATTCGGAAATTACCACTGTCGAAGGCATGGCTAACGCCGACGGCACCCTTTCTGCCCTTCAGGAAGGATTTCGGCAGATGCATGGGCTACAATGTGGCTTTTGTACACCAGGCATGATCATGCGAGGCCACCGGTTGCTTCAGGAAAACCCCAATCCGACCGAGGAGGAAATCCGCTTCGGTATTGCCGGCAATCTTTGTCGTTGCACCGGCTACCAGAACATTGTCAGGGCGATCCAATATGCCGCCGCCAAGATCAATGGCGTCGACTTTCAGGAGGCTGCGGAATGAACGACATGGCTCCCACGCGCGAACAACGCGAAGCGAAACTGGAAGGTATGGGTTGCAAGCGAAAGCGTGTCGAGGATATCCGCTTCACGCAAGGCAAGGGGCAGTATGTCGACGATGTGAAGCTGCCGGGTATGCTGCATGGCGACTTCGTGCGCTCTCCCTATGCCCATGCGCGTGTGAAGTCGATCAACACAGAGAAGGCGCTAAAGGTGCCGGGCGTGCTCGCCGTCCTGACCGCACAGGACCTGAAGGGCGTGAATCTCGCCTGGATGCCCACGCTCGCGGGCGACGTGCAGATGGTGCTGGCCGACGGCAAGGTGCTGTTTCAGAACCAGGAGGTTGCATTCGTCGTCGCCACCGACCGCTATACTGCCGACGACGGCATCAACGCTGTCGAAGTCGAGTACGAACAGCTGGAGCCACAGATCGACCCGTTCACGGCAATGGATCCCGGGGCACCTGTTCTGCGCGAAGACCTTGCCGGCAAGACTTCCGGCGCACACGGGCCGCGCAAGCATCATAACCATGTGTTTGAATGGACAGTCGGTGACAAAGATCTCACCGAGGCCGCTTTCAGCAAGGCGGAAGTTACGATCAAGGAAACAATCTCCTACCATCGCACCCATCCCTCGCCGCTGGAAACGTGCCAGTGCCTCTGTTCCTTTGACAGGGTAAAGGGGGAACTGACGATCTACGGAACCTTCCAGGCGCCGCATGTCGTTCGCACCGTGGTGGCGCTGATCGCCAAGATCCCCGAGCATAAGATCCATGTCATTGCCCCGGATATTGGCGGTGGCTTCGGTAATAAGGTCGGGGTCTATCCCGGCTATATCTGCGCGGCGGTAGCCTCGATCGTGACCGGAAAACCTGTGAAATGGGTTGAAGACCGTATTGAGAATCTGACATCGACATCGTTTGCACGCGACTATCACATGACCACGGAAATCGCGGCGACCAAGGAAGGCAGGGTCACTGGCCTGCGTGTCCATGTACTCGCCGACCACGGAGCCTTCGACGCCTGTGCCGATCCTTCGAAATGGCCTGCCGGTTTCTTTAACATCGTCACCGGTTCTTACGATTTCCCTGTCGCGCATCTCGCGGTTGACGGGGTCTACACCAATAAGGCGCCGGGTGGCGTCGCCTATCGCTGCTCGTTCCGAGTAACGGAAGCAGCCTATTGCATTGAGCGCGCCATGGATATCCTCGCCCAGAAGCTTGGCATGGATCCGGCGGAACTACGCCTGAAGAACTTCATCAGGCCTGAGCAGTTCCCTTACCAGTCCGCGCTCGGCTGGGAATACGATTCCGGCGATTATCACACCGCCATGAAGCAGATGATGGAGAAGGTGGACTACGCTGGTTTGCGCAAGGAGCAGGCGGCGAAGCGCGAAGCCTTCAAGCGCGGGGAGACGCGCGAGATCATGGGGCTGGGCGTCTCCTTCTTCACTGAAATCGTCGGTGCTGGCCCGTCGAAAAACTGTGATATCCTCGGCATCGCCATGTTTGACAGCTGCGAGATCAGGCTGCACCCGACCGGCGCCGGCATTGCCCGGGTTGGGACCAAGAGCCAGGGCCAGGGCCACGAAACGACCTGGGCGCAGATCATAGCCACCGAGATCGGCATCCCGGCCGACGACATCATGGTCGAGGAAGGCAACACCGACACTGCACCCTACGGTCTTGGCACTTATGGATCGCGGTCAACGCCTGTCGCAGGCGCTGCTATCGCCATGGCGGCCCGCAAGATCAAGGCCAAGGCGCAAATGATCGCCGCCTATAAGCTTGAAGTACACGAGGATGACCTCGAGTGGGACATTGATGGCTTCCGCGTCAAAGGGCTCCCAGAAAAGACACTTTCAATGAAGGACATTTGCTGGGTGGCGTATAATGCTCCGCCGCCCGGCATGGAACCAGGGCTCGAGGCCGTCAGCTACTACGATCCTCCCAACATGACCTATCCATTCGGCGCTTATCTCTGTGTCATGGAAATCGACGTCGATACCGGCGTTTACAAGATCCGCCGTTTCTATGCGCTCGACGATTGCGGAACCCGCATCAACCCGATGATCATCGAAGGCCAGGTGCACGGAGGGCTGACGGAGGCCTTCGCCATCGCGATGGGGCAAGAGATACGTTATGACGACACCGGCAATGTGATGACTGGCTCATTCATGGACTTCTTCATCCCGACGGCGGTGGAGACACCGCGTTGGGAGACGGACTTCACCGTCACCCCTTCGCCACATCATCCGATCGGCGCCAAGGGTGTCGGCGAAAGCCCGAATGTCGGTGGCGTGCCCTGTTTTTCCAACGCCGTCAATGATGCCTTTTCCTTCCTGGGCTCGACCCATATTCAGATGCCGCACGACTTCTGGCGTAATTGGCAGGCGGCCAAGGCGCTCGGCGTCGTTGGGAAGGAGCGGTAGATGACGGCACTTTCCCGCGACGAGATTGTTGCCCGTCTCGCAGGTGCCGGCTACATCGCCGACCAGGAGCTGGCGACTGCCGTGTCGATCATGCAATTGCTAAAACGCCCACTGCTCCTCGAAGGCGAAGCAGGCGTGGGGAAAACGGAGGTGGCGAAGGCGCTGGGCCTCGTGCACGCGACCGAGCTCATCCGTCTGCAATGCTATGAGGGACTTGACCAGTCGACTGCGCTTTACGAATGGAATTATCAGCGGCAGTTGCTCGCGATCCAGGTGCACAAGGCCAGTCCGGGAGATCCGGAAAGGGTCGGGATCGAGGAGAAAATCTTTTCCGAAAGGTATCTCCTGGAACGCCCGCTCCTGGCCGCGATCCGCCGTAAGACGCCGCCTGTGCTGCTGATCGATGAAGTCGACCGTGCGGACGATGAATTCGAGGCCTTTTTGCTGGAATTACTGTCCGAGTGGCAGGTATCCATTCCCGAACTCGGTACGATAAGAGCCTCCACTGTGCCGCATGTGGTCCTGACGTCGAACGGTACTCGCGAACTGTCGGACGCGCTGAGACGTCGCTGCCTTTATCACTACATCGATTATCCCGACGTTGACCGTGAGGCGCGCATCATTCTGGCTCGGATTCCTGGTGCAACAGCCTCGCTGTCATTGCAGATTGCCCGAATGGTCGAAAATATCCGTAAGGAAGACTTGCGCAAGATCCCGGGCGTCGCCGAGACGCTTGACTGGGCCGCAGCACTTGTTGGCCTCGACGTCACAGATCTACATGACCGGCCTGAGATCGTGCTCGAAACGATGATGTGCCTTCTGAAAACCCGTGAAGACAAGATGCACTTCAAACCGGAAGTTGCCGAACGACTATTGGGGAAGGTCGCATGAATGGCTGTCGCACGCCTTCGCTTCTTGATGAGATGGATACAGTTTCGCATCTCGTTTCGCACAAGCTTGCCGCATTCCTGAAAACCTTGCGTGACAACGCTTTCACAGTGGGGCTCCATGAAGGCCTGGATGCCGCGGAGTTGATGGCGTGCGGTTACGCGCAAAAGCCGGGACTTTTGCGCTCTGCATTCAAGCACTTGTTCTCGACCAGAAAGAACGATTGGGATAAGTTTGACGGTTTATTCGATGCCTTCTGGTTGGGCAAACACGTCCGTTCGCGCTCGTCATCGGCCAACTCATCGAAAGTGGTAGGCGAGCCGACTGTCAATAACCGGCAGGGTAGGGCTGCCAATGCAAACGGGCCTGCTGTGTTCGACCAGCTGTCTCCGCACGACGGTGCAAATGAAAGCGAACCATCCGGAGAGAGCTGCGCCGAGGGCGCCTCCTGCGCCGAAAATCTTGCAGAAATGGATTTCCGTAAGATCGCCGACCGCGTTCAGGTCGAGGAAGCGCACGCCGTCGCAGCCAAACTGGCGAAGGCGATGCGTACGCGATTGACACGCCGCGATCTCTCTCGCCGCTGCGGCTACCGGCTGGATTTACGGCGCACCATCCACCGCAACATCAGTCATGGCGGTGTGCCGATCGCTCTGGTGAAACGACAGCGCAAGCAAAAGCCACTTCGCCTCGTCGTCCTGCTGGACGCATCCGGTTCCATGAATATGTATACGGGCATCTTCCTTCGTTTTGTCCACGGCGTGCTGGATGAGTTTCGCGAGTCTGAAGCATTCCTGTTCCATACACGTCTCGTTCATGTCTCCAACGCGATGAAGGAACGCGATGCGCAGCGTGCGCTCGACCGGTTGTCGATGATGGCGCAGGGCGCTGGCGGCGGCACGAAAATTGGCGAGAGCCTTGCTACCTTCAACCGCTGGCACGCGGCACGAACAGTCCATTCGCGCACCTGTGTGATGATTGTCTCCGACGGCTACGAGACGGGTGACGCGACCCTTCTCGGCCGCGAAATGGAAGCGCTCCGGCGCCGCTGCCGTCGCATTGTCTGGCTCAACCCGATGATGGGCTGGGACGACTACTCGCCGGAAGCGGCGGGGATCAAGGCGGCCCTGCCGCATGTCGACCTCTGTGCCCCCGCCCATACGTTGAAGAGCCTCGCGGCCCTCGAACCCTATCTTGCAAAATTGTAACGGAGGTGACTGTGAACGCCCATGTCGATGTGCTTGATCTGGTTTCCCGCCTAAAGGACGCAGATGAACCCTTTGTCCTCGCAACCGTCGTGCGGACGGTTTCTGTCACCGCCGCCAAGGCGGGCGCCAAGGCAATCATTCGCCCGGACGGCAGTATCGAGGCCGGCTGGATCGGCGGCGGTTGCGCGCGCGGTGCGACCCTGAAGGCTGCGTGCGAAGCCCTTGCCGACGGTCAGTCCCGGCTGGTGTCCATCCAGCCGGAAAATCTGCTCGAAGAACTTGGGGTCAAGGCAGGTGATGACCGCGATGGCGTGAAGTTCGCCAAGAATATGTGCCCGAGCCAAGGAACCATGGATATCTTCGTCGAGCCGGTGCTGCCACGACCTGTTCTCATCGTCCTGGGCGCAAGTCCCGTTGCGCTTGCGCTGGCCGAACAGGCCAGGCCGCTTGGTTTCAACGTAACGCTTGCCGCACCCTTGGCCGATTTGATGGATACTCCCGAAGTTGACCGACTGATCGATGGTTTCGCATTCGACACTCCGCAAGCAGCACGCCTCTTCGTCGTCATATCCACTCAAGGCAAGGGCGATGAAGCTGCGCTGAAGGCAGGCCTGGCATTCGAGGCCGACTATTATGGTTTCGTAGGCAGTCGGCGAAAGATGGCAGCATTGCGCCAAAAGCTTCTTGATGAAGGTATCGCGGCAGCGACGATTGACTTTATCAAAGCACCTGCAGGGCTGGATCTCGGTGCCATTGACCCTGAAGAGATTGCACTCTCGATTCTTGCTGAAATCACGCTTGCGCGTCGCCGAGGGCAGCGCGTGCAGAAGGCAGAACCGCCCAAGAGAAACGGTAACTGATCATGGACATGACTGGAGAGGAGCGTATCGATGCTCCGCTAGAAACAGTATGGCTCGCCCTGAACGATGCGGAAATTCTCCGTCAGGCCATACCGGGGTGCGAGACGCTGGAGAAGCTCTCCGACACCGAAATGACTGCGACGGTGACGTTGAAGATCGGACCGATCAAAGCAAGGTTTGAGGGAGCAGTGGAACTTGTCAATCTTCAACCTCCTCACAGCTATACGATCAAGGGCGAGGGCAAGGGTGGCGTCGTCGGCTTTGCCAAGGGGGGAGCGGATGTCGAACTGCGGCCAGATGGGCCGGATGCCACGATCCTGTCTTATACGGTCAAGGCCGACGTTGGTGGCAAGATTGCCCAACTCGGCAGTCGGCTGATCGATTCCACCGCGCGCAAGCTGGCCACGCAGTTCTTTTCCAAATTTGGCGAAAAGGTCCGTTTACCAGCCTTGGCGCAGGAAAATTGATAACGCATCGGCAAGCTGACTCTGGCAACGGTTCAGATCTGCGCCGGACTGGTAGGGAGAGATTTGCATGGGAAAGACCCGAACGGTCAATGAAATCGCCGATCCGCTGATGGTCGCGGAAGTTTGGATGAAGGAGGGCCGGAACGTTGCCATTGCGACGGTTGTCGAAACGTGGGGTTCCGCGCCGCGTCCTGTCGGCAGTCATCTCGTGATCGATGTCGATGGCAATTTTCAAGGTTCGGTTTCAGGCGGTTGCGTCGAGGGCACAGTAGTTTTCGAGGCGGGCGACGTTATCGCCAGCGGCAAGCCACGCATGATGGCATTCGGAGTGACCGATGAGACGGCTTGGCAGGTCGGATTATCCTGCGGAGGCCGGATCAAAGTGTACGTCGAGCCATTGGGCTAAACGACATGGACCCGCTTGTCCTCGAACGTCTAAATCGAGAACGTCGCCACCGCCGGGCGGTGATTCTTCTGACTGATCTCAAGGATGGGCGCAATCGCCTGTTTTGCGAGGGCGAGATCGTTGCCTGCGCCGTGTTGAGCAACACCATCGAAACCGCCTTTCGGACCGGAAAGTCCTGCGTGGTTGACGTTTATAGTTGCACGTACTTCGTCAACGTTCATGTCCCGCCAACCCGCCTCGTTGTTATCGGCGCAGTGCATATCAGCCAGGCTTTGGCTTCGATTGCAAAAATCGCGGGCTACGATGTGGAGATCATCGATCCACGCACGGCTTTCGCCACGCCGGATCGCTTTCCTGATGTTCCTTTACACACCGAATGGCCAGAGAACGTTCTGAAGAACCAGCCATTGGACGCCTTTACCGCAGTCGCGGCGTTGACGCATGATCCCAAGATAGATGATCTACCGCTGATGGCGGCACTGGATGCGGGCTGTTTCTACATCGGTGCGCTGGGAAGCAGCAAGACCCATGTCAAGCGCGTTGAGCGTCTGCGAGCGCTCGGTGCGACATCCGATCAGGTGAGGCGGATCCACGCACCGATCGGGCTCGATATTGGAGCTGCGAGCCCAGCCCAGATCGCGGTTGCGGTGCTCGCACAGGTGATCAAGGCGTTTCATTTGCGTGGAAGCGACCGGGAAACGGAGAAAGCGGCGTGAGGTTCGGCCCGGTTTGCGTCAGAGACGCGGAGGGTGCGATCCTGGCTCATGCAACGGTCGCCGGCACAATCCGTCTACGCAAGGCACATCGCCTTACGGCCCGCGATATCGCTATGCTCGGCGAAGCCGGAGTGGAAGAGGTCATCGCAGCAGTACTCGATCGAGATGATCTCGACGAAGACACCGCAGCGTCGGCCATCGTCTCGGGGCTGGAAGCTGCGGGCGTTGAGGCAAAACCCGTGGCTACCGGTCGCGTCAATCTGCATGCCAGTCGAGACGGAGTCTTCACCGTCGACAAGACGCTGATCGACGCGCTCAACCGGATAGATCCTGCGATCACCATCGCTACGCTGGCCGACTATACCGCGGTCGAAAGCGGCCGGATGGTCGCGACGGTGAAGATCATTCCCTTCGCGGTTTCGGCGCCATTGATCCGAAAGACGCGGTCGCAACTACGAGGCCGTGAAGCATTCGCCGTCCATGCGTTTCAGCCTAAGAAGGTCGCACTTGTACAGACCGTGCTGCCGGGCACGAAGGATAGCGTGCTCGATAAGACGGCGCAGATAACCCAGGAGCGACTTGCGCGCTCGGCGAGCCGTATTGTTGTCGAGAAGCGCGTGCCGCATAACAGCCACGCGGTGGCGGAAGCGATCGGGAACCTCTCGCACCATAGTGACATGCTCATCGTATTCGGGGCTTCCGCGATGTGCGATTTCGACGATATCATTCCTGCGGCCATCCGAGCGGCCGGCGGCGAAGTGCATCGTGCGGGCATGCCCGTAGATCCCGGAAATCTCATCGTCACCGGTCGGCTCGGCGAAAAGCCGGTGCTTGGCGCACCCGGATGCGCGCGAAGCCCCAAGCTCAACGGCTTCGACTGGGTGCTCGATCGGCTGATCGCTGGCATCGACGTCGACAATGACATGCTCGCCGGCATGGGTGTCGGGGGTCTTCTCATGGAAATCCCGGCGCGACCGCAGCCCCGCGAACCGGCGCCGCCGTCGCGGCAAGGAAAAGTCTACGCAATCCTGCTTGCGGCGGGCCGGTCGATCCGCATGGGAGCCAAGAACAAGCTGCTCGCGGATTTCGACGGTGTTCCCCTGGTCCGCCGCACGGCGTCGCTGGTATGTGCAAGCAAGGTTTCGCGTGTTTTCGGCGTTGTTGGTCATATGTCGGAAAGGGTGCGACAGGCACTTGAAGGCGTGGACATGGAGCTTGTTGAAAATCCGCATTATGCCGATGGGCTTGCCAGTTCGATCAAGGCCGGACTTGCCGCGCTGCCTGAGGATGCAGACGGCGTGGTAATTATGCTGGCCGACATGCCGAGCGTGTCGGCGGCCGACATCGATCGACTGATCGCAAGCTTTCATAAGCGCGAAGGCCGGGCGGTGGTTCGCGCGACGCATGGCGGCAAGCGAGGAAATCCGGTCTTGCTGCCACGCACGCTTTTTCCCGAGATACGTAAACTGACCGGCGATACCGGCGCGCGCCACTTGGTGGAATCCGGTCTTGTCGACGTAGTCCATGTTGAGATAGGCACCGCTGCTGACAACGACATCGATACCGCAGAAGCGATGCTGCGCGCTGGCGGAGTACTGGTTGAGTGAAACGGACTTTTTGGGGTCGATTCCGGCAGGGGGCGAAATGACACCCTAAGGACTTACTTCCATGGCCCAGAGATATTCACCGGTCAGCAGGATGTGCGCCCAGCCCAAAGGAGAGATGTGGGCTAGAAGTTCTGGCGAGGCATCAAGACCGGCATTTCGTCGTTCGGCGACTGCATGGCCGGGATGGACAGTATTCCAGTAGATGATGATCGACGTGAGCAGGTTCAGTCCAGCGATCCGGTAATGCTGACCTTCTGTGGTCCGATCGCGGATTTCACCTTGGCGGCCAATCCGCAAGGCATTCTTGAGTGCGTGGTGAGCCTCGCCTTTATTAAGGCCGATCTGGGCCCGGCGCTGCATATCGCTGTCGAGAATCCACTCTATTATAAAGAGAGTGCGCTCAACACGCCCGACTTCCCGAAGTGCTGTGGCCAGATCGTTCTGCCGGGGATAGGAGGCAAGTTTCCGGAGCAACTGGCTCGGCCTTATCTTGCCGGCTGTCATGGTGGCAGCGCACCGGAACAGATCAGGCCAGTTTGCCATAATCAGTTCTTCGCGGATTTTGCCGCCGACCAGGCCGCGTAAATCCTTCGGCGTTGCTGCGGGGTTGAACACATAGAGGCGTTTCGACGGCAGATTGCGGATGCGCAGGATGAGCCGGTAGCCGAGCATTGCACTGGTCCCAAACAAGTGATCGGTAAAGCCCGCTGTATCAGCGTATTGTTCCCCAACCCGCCGACCTGCCTCATTCATCAGCAATCCGTCAAGGATGTACGGGGCTTCGCTGACCGTTGCGGGAATGGTCTGCGACGCGAAGGGCGCGAACTGGTCATTGACATGGGTGTAGGCTTTCAGACCGGGCTCGTTGCCATACTTCGCGTTGACCATGTTCATTGCCTCGCCTTGACGTGCCGAAGGGAAGAACTGGCCATCGCTTGACGCTGTGGTTCCCATGCCCCAGAATCGGGACATCGGCAGTTTCCCCTGCGCTGCGACCACCATTGCCAGCGCCTGGTCCATCGCTTCGCTCTCGACATGCCAGCGGGCGAGGCGTGAGAGCTGCCAGTAATCATGCGTATTCGAAGCTTCCGCCATTTTACGAAGGCCGAGGTTCAGTCCCTCCGCAAGCAGGACGTTCAACAAGCCGACCCGGTCGCTGCACGGGGCTCCGGTTCTCAAATGAGAGAAGGCGTCGGAGAAGCCGACCGCTTCATCGACTTCCAGCAAGATGTCTGTGATCCGCACCGGCGGCATTCGGCGATAGAGATCGAGAACCAGTTCCTCTGCGTTTTCGGGAACGTCTGCGGTGAGCCGGTCGATCCGCAACGTTCCATCTTGAATGCTGCTATGGGGAATGGTTCCGTCGCGAGCGGCACGCGCTAGCCGTTTCAAACCGTCCGCAAGACGGACTTTGCGATCTGCCAGCCAGGCGTGAGGATCAAGAGGAACTGCCAGCTTGGCGTTTGCCTGCGCCGAGCTCAACGGCACAAGGACTTGCTTGAGATCACCGTATCGGCGGGAATGATCGAGCCATATGTCACCCGATCGGAAAGCATCGCGAAGATGGAAGAGGACCGCAACGTCCCATAAACGATTGTCGCTCCCATCTTGCGCGCGGAGATGACGATGCCATTTCGAATTTGGTCGCAGGAACGACACATCAGTGGGTGTCGGCGCACGGGTTCCACCGATGGCTTTCGCAGCGACAATCAATGGCTCGGCTACCGGCGCGGCCTTCAGCTTCAAGCATCGTAACATCCTTGGCGCGTATCGACGGAAGCGATGATATCCTTGTCCAACATGGGCTAGTGGGTCGTCTGCCCACCTGTTGGTAAGCTGTGTCCCTGCTGCAACCAATTGTTCAAGCTGATGCCTTTCAACTGATTGCGCCAATACATTTTCCAGCGGAACGCCGTCGTCGCGGGCCTCCAGCAATGTGGCTCCCAATGCCGTGAAAGCGCGAAGCGTATCGGTAACGGCCCCTTTGGAACTGGCAATCCGCTCGTCATGGAGCCGTTTGGCTTCTCGCCAAGTTTTCCCGACGATACGGTCGTGGGTCTCGACGATGGCGTCAGCAATCGCGGCTTCCCATTCGACGGCGCAAACGGCGAGAACCGCCCACCTTCGATCCGAGCTGATGTCGCGCAAGCCATCAGTGAAGTAGCGCTCGCCTTGTCGAAGCAGGCGGGCGATACGGTGTGGCGGGATGCTGAAGAGAATCTGCGGATCGATTTCCAGACCGCGAAGGAATTCCAGCCGATCAAGTAAGCGGTTCGCCGATGCCGAATTGCTGCCAACCTCGAACTGACGCAGCCAAATGAAACGGCTAATGTTTCCGTTCACCATTTCGGTTAGAAGTCCGTCCAACCGCTCACGCGCCTCAAGGTCGAGCTGGTCGGCAATTCGTGTCTCGATGCGTCGCTCGGCAGCAACGAGAGCATCGGCACACAGGCGCTCTATCGTGGACACAGCTGGCAGGATCGTCGCCGTTTTCCTGCATTGCGAGACAAAACGCCGTGCCATATCTTCATTGGACCTGGCATCTTCGGCCTGATCGAAAAGCCAATCTCGCAAATCGCGAGCGCCGCGGCCCGCGAACGCCTTGTAACCGTAAATCTCGCGCAAGGCTTCCATGTGCTGCTGACGAGTCTGGCGGCGCGCGGCGTAAGTGAGAAGCGCATCAGCCGGAACGCCGAGCTGCGCTCCGATGAAGGACAAAACTTCTTGCGGGATCAGCTCGCCAGGTGTCAGCGCACGACCGGGATAACGAAGGGCGCAGAGCTGTAAAGCGAACCCGAGCCTATTTTCCGGTCTACGCCGTTCACGGATATGTTCCAGATCGTCGTCGGCCAATGTGTAATGCCTGAGCAGCGACAATTCGTCGGTTGGCAAATCGAAGAGTGCCGAGCGCTGTCGTTCGGTGAGAATATGTCGTCGTGGCATACCGGAATTGTCCCTATTGAGGTATAGTCTGTTTTGGACAACAATCGGGCCTTACAAATCAAGGCCTTCCGACAACAAAATCCATGAGGGTTCAATTGGGACAGCGCGCCGCCATCTATTGCCGCGTTTCGACTGCCGATCAGTCATGCGAGCGGCAAGAGCGCGACCTGACTGCATTCGCTGACCGAGCCGGATATGAGGTTTCCGCGATATTCAAGGAAACAGGCTCCGGCACGAAAATGGATCGTGTGGAGCGCAAGAAGGTGATGACACTCGCGCAGGCAAGACAAATCGATGCCATCATAGTCACGGAACTCTCCAGATGGGGGCGCTCAACAATTGATCTTCTCAACACATTGCGCGAGCTGGAAGGATGGAAGGTTTCTCTCATCGCCATGAACGGCATGGTGTTCGACCTTTCCTCACCGCACGGACGGATGCTGGCGACGTTTCTCTCTGGCATTGCCGAGTTCGAACGTGATCTCATCAGCGAGCGTGTCAGATCCGGGCTTGCCGCCGCAAAGGCGCGCGGGAAGAGGCTCGGCCGCCAAACCGGACAGCGCCCGAAATCAGATCGACTTGCCCCGAAAGTGATGGCATCGGTCGCAGAAGGCCGCAGCTATCGGTGGATCGCTCGTGATCTGGGCATCAGCAAGAACACCGTCGGCGACATCGTGCAGCGCCAGCGCCAGCAGCTTTCACAATGAGCACTGATCCGATGCATTCTACGCCGCAGATCGAAATCTGCGATTGGTCTCGCGAGTGGCCCGGTAAATTCGCTCGCAAACCGATCCCGTATAGGTTTTGCGGTTTGCGGGTGGGCGCTGCCTTACCACATTTTCTCGGCGAATGCCTGGCTGTTGCCATCATCGACTAATGGACGGTTTTCGGGCAGATACTAGAATGATGAAAGCCGCTTCAAAACCTGCCTACGAGATCACCGACCTGAATGAAGATGTCGCACGCGACGGCGACGGCAGGCGCGATGGCGCAGGCTGGGCATATCTGGCTGCGCAGGCCCTGTTGTCGATGCCGGTTGATGAAGCAATCTCGACGCTGCTGGAGCAGATCGGGAAGGATGCCAATGCCGACCGGGCCTGGTTGTTCAAATATGATGAAGCGCTGCTGCGCTTTCGCAATACCCATGAATGGAGCCGCGGTTCGATAAAGTCATATCTGCAGGACCTGCAGGACGCTCCGGTTACAATGATCGCCTGGCTGCATCAGTTCCTGGTCGAGAACCGTGCGGTGATGATCAACGATGTTAGCGCTTTACCGCGCGCCGCCCGCGATCTGCAGGCTGAAATGCTGCGCCAGGACGACAAGAGCGTCGTCAGCGTGCCGGTGTTCTCAGATGGCCGGTTGGTCGCCTGTGTCGGCTTTGATGCAACCCGGTCCCATCACCGATGGGGAGAAGACGATGTGCGGGCGCTGTCGCGTTGCGCCACCCTGATCGGGCTTTCGTTCGCCCGTTCCGCAACAACAGGGCGCGACGACCGATCGCGTGGCCGGCCTTTGGCATCTCCCTTTACGCCACTCATCTATCTGCGCTTGCATGGCGCGGTACGGGGTGTCGCAACCGAAGAGATGCTTGGGCTGCGTTCGGCGAAGGACTATACCCAGGTATTCCTGGTGGACGGATCGATCGTCCTCGACCTGCGGTCACTGACGGTGTGGGCGGGACTATTGTCACAGAGCCAATTTCTGCGCATCCATCGCACCGCGATCGTCAATCTGTTGCACGTCGAAACGCTCGACCGTCACGCGGGGACAAGTGGCGAGCGCTGGGATCTCAAGGTGCGAGCGGTCCCGCAGCGTTGGACCGTCGCGCGGGCGTATCGTGCGGAGTTGCGCAGCCGTCTTGGAATCTGATTCGCCACACAGTCTTCCGGCAACAGTCTGACCGACGATTTGCGGGCACATATGCACCGAGCCGGAGGACTATGTCGATCTGTCGAACCTGCATGTCGATTGAGATTATTTTTATTGCAAACCGGGACCGGCTTGCTACTACGATCAAGTCCATGATCAGGCGGTGCGCCCTTCGGCGGATCGGAGACGGAATTCCTGTTTATCGGAGATGGTTCAAACTGGAGCGGCTAGGTGAGGGGTCCGAGTGGCGCTTGCTTGCCGCAGTGACGAGGGGAATTGCGACATGGTCGAACGAAAGACAGCGTATCGCCGCACAGGTGGAATTTTGGGTTCTTACCTCAGCAAACTGAAATGTACTCTTGGCGCGGCAACCGCGCTGTCCGCAATTGATCGTGGCAAACACGCTGCTCTATGGCGAGCAAACACCTTTGCCTCCATTTTGGCAACAGGCTCTGTTCTCACTTTATTGCTCGCTTCCGGTTCCGCAGTTGCGGGAGGCGGAAACGGCGGCGGCGGCTATGGCGGAGCGGGCGGCGGCGTTGATGCCAGTCATATGGGGCAACCGGGACAAAATGGCCAGGGCTCGGCGGCGGGCGGCGGCGGCGGCGGACCGGGAGCCAATGGTGGCGATGGCAGGTACGAATCCGGACCGGGAAGTGCCGGGACCGGCGGCATTGGTGGAACCGTAGCGGGCGACGATGGAGCGGCCGGCGGCGATGTGACCGACACCACTTTTGCAGGTGGCGGTGGCGGTGGCGGCGGTGCACATGGATATATTGGTAACACGATCCCCTCGGGTACGGTCACTGGCGGAGACGGCGGCAGAGGCGGAAACGCACCAGGAACCGGTGTTGGTACTACGGGCGGCGATGGTGGAGGCGGTGGAGCTGGCGGCTACGGTGCAGTTGTAACCGGCGGTGGAGCGGGCAATGTATCAGCAGGTGACAGTCTGAGCGGGGGGCAAGGTGGAACGGGCGGTAACTCTGTTGTCTATGGGCCCGGCAATGGCGGTGATGGTGGGGCCGGACTGGCCTATCAAGGCACGTCCCTGATCGTCGAGGGCAACCTCAATGGCGGAGCGGGCGGGAATGCCGGGAACACCACCTTCGGCAGTGCCAATGGGGGGAACGGTGGTGTCGGCTTAATCTTCGATGCAGGAAGTCTGATTCAATCGGGCCATGTCAGCGGCGGCAATGGTGGCGGCAACGGCGCAGGCGGCGCGGGCATTGCCGGCTCCAATCTCACGATCACCAATTCGGGGACGATTTCCGGCGGTCTGTCCGGTGACAGCGTAATCCGCGCCAATGCGATCCAGTTTACCGGCGGAAGCAACCGGCTGGAGCTTTGGAACGGTTCCACCATCACCGGCAATGTCGACGCTACCGCCACCGGAACGAACGACACATTTGCCTTGGGCGGTGCGGATGGCGGCTCATTCGATGTCTCTACTATCGGCGATGCGCAACAATATCGTGGCTTTGAGGCATTCGAGAAGACCGGGGCCAGCACCTGGACGCTGACCGGAACGACCTCCGCGGTGACGCCCTGGGCGATCAAGGCCGGTACGCTCTCGATTTCATCGGATGATAGTCTCGGTGATTCAAGCGGCGGACTGACCCTGGATGGCGGCACGCTGCAGAACACGGCAACCCTCACCACGGCGCGCAACATTGCACTTGATGCGGGTGGCGGCACCTTCGATACCGATGTCGATACCGAGCTGACGGCCAATGGCGACATCTCCGGCACCGGGGCGCTCACCAAGACCGGATTTGGTACACTGACGCTGACCGGGACCAATAGTTTCTCCGGCGGTCTCAACCTTCATGTCGGCGCGGTCGAGGTTGATAGTGGCGATGCACTCGGGCAAGGGCCCATCACCTTCGAGGGCGGGCGCTTGAGCGCCATCGGAAGTTTTGACACCAACAATGCATTCCGCAATGCCAATTATAGGGATGCAGCAATTTCAGTGGCCGACGGCCATGTGCTAGGCCTGACGGGCGACGTCGACGTCAACGACGCCTTTCTCTTCAAGCGTGGTGAAGGAACGCTGCGTCTTGCAGGCCCCGGCGCCAAGAATATCGATGCGCTCGCCGTCAACAGCGGAAATGTAGTCGTTGATGGTGTGGCAATTCCGTTCAGTGGCAACAACTATGTCTTTGCCGTCGGCATTGCGCAGACAGATCCGTTAGCGGACGCCGGCCTGAGCATCGTCAACGGTGGCAGTGTGGCAACCGGCTATACCATTGTCGGGGACAGCGCCGGCAAGGGGCGGCTTTCTGTCACCGGCGCAGGTTCACTCTATCAGACCACTTTCCTCGGCGTCGCCGATGGCGGGACCGGGGCAACCGGCCGCCTGACGGTCGCTAACGGCGGTGCCTTGCAGGTGACGGGCGTCCCGGCCTCGGCTTTGGTCCTCGGCGACGACAAGAACACGACGCTTGCGCGTCTGACTGTCGGGGCTGAAGTGGACGATCCTGCTAATCCGGCGGCGGCTGTCGGAGCGGGTTCCGTTGAGGCCGACCTGATCAGATTCGGTTATCAAGGCGCAAACCTTGTCTTCAATCACACCGGAATGGACTATCAATTTGGCTCGCCGCTCGAGAGCGCCGCGGAGGGCTTTGGCGTAATCGACCATTATGCCGGTGTCACCATCTTAACGGGTGATAACTCGGCCTTTACTGGCACAACGAACGTATTGGGCGGAACACTCGCCATCAACGGCACATTGGGCGGCACGCTTGATGTTTTGAATGGCGGTCGGCTCCACGGCATCGGCACGGTGGGCACGACCACAATTGCCAGCGGTGCCATAATCGCGCCCGGCAATTCGATCGGCACGCTGACCGTTGACGGCGACATCACCTTTGCATCCGGCTCGACCTACGAAGCCGAGATCACCCCGGCGCTCGCCAGCGATCTGATCGATGTCAGCGGTACTGCGACGATCGATGGCGGCACGGTCCATGCGATCAAGGCAGGTGGTGTCTATACACCGGACAGCCGCTGGACCATCCTTGGTGCCGATGGCGGGGTTACGGGCACGTTCGACGCCCTCACCCAGAACATGCCCTTCGTCAATCTGGCACTCGCCTATGATGCCAACCATGTCTATATCGACGCCACCCGCAATGCAGTGGCATTCTGCGACGTGGCCCGGACGCGTAATCAGTGTGCTGCGGGCAATGGTCTGGAAAGCACAGGTGCTGGCAATGCTCTTTATGATGCGCTTGCCGCCCTTCCGGATGAAGACAATGCCCGCTACGCACTCGATGCGCTTTCGGGAGAAATCCACGCTTCAGTCAAGTCTGCACTGATCGAGGACAGCCATTTTGTGCGCGATGCAGTCAATGCACGTATTGGCTCGGCCTTTAACGAGGCGACTGCAACGTCAACAACATCTTCCATGCCTGTTCTGTCCTATGGCCCGGATGGTGTAAGCCCGACCGCAGCAGCAAACAGCATCGGTCCGGTTGGCTGGGGACAGGCTTTTGGTGCATGGGGTTCGTTTGACGGCAATGGCAATGCTGCCGGTCTTGATCGTTCGACCGGTGGTTTCCTGACCGGTATCGACGGTGCGCTCAGCGCCAACACGCGGCTTGGTCTGCTGGCCGGTTACAGCCATTCCTCATTCCATGTCGATGACCGCAGTGCTTCCGGCTCCAGTGAGAACTACCATCTGGGACTTTATGGCGGTGGTCAGTGGAATGCCTTGCGGCTAAGCGGCGGCCTTGCCTATACGTGGCACAGTGTCGAGACCAATCGCTCGGTGATTTTTCCGGGTTTTGCGGACACGCTTGCGGCTGACTATGATGCTGGCACATTCCAGGCCTTTGGCGAGGCTGGCTATCGCATCGACACGACGCTTGCTTCGTTTGAACCCTTCGCCGGTCTTGCCCATGTCAGTCTCAAGACGGACGGGTTTACGGAGAAGGGCGGCCTTGCAGCGCTTCAGGCACGTGGTGAGACCACTGACACCACCTTCACGACGTTGGGACTGCATGCGTCCACCAATTTCAATCTGGGTGGTGTGCAAGCAAGGGCGCAGGGCACGCTTGGCTGGCAGCATGCCTTTGGCGACACCACACCGCTGTCGACACTGGCCTTTGCCACGGGAGATGGCTTTACCACGGCAGGTGTTCCGATTGCCGAAGATGCAGCGCTTATCCGTGCCGGTCTTGACTTCGACATCACTGAAAGCGCCACACTCGGCCTTTCCTATAGTGGGCAGATCGCAAGCGACGCCCAGGAGCATGGGTTCAGTGCGAAGTTTGGGGTGACGTTCTGACCGGGCTGAATCTTGATGAATCCCAATCACTGACAGGGTGGCCATTCGATCCAAAGGCGCTGCAGCGGCAGTGGCTTCGTGCTCAGCCGTTGCAAGATGCCTCCCCAAGGACATTGTACGGTTAAACCGCCAGACAACGCGCTGTCAGTCGTCGCGTAAACTCACCGGCGGGCCGCCCGGCCAAGCCTAAACGCAGGATTCAACACACAACCTAAACCGACCCCTAGTCTAGGGTGTCATTTCGTCCTGTACCGGAACTGACCCCTTTTTTCGGAACGTAACGAAGACTCCGCTTCGCCGCCTGGCACAATCTGCCACAATTCAGACGGTGGGCCTTTGGCGACCCTCACTCATCGTCAAGCGGCGCGGGGTGCTGCAAGCTCTCAAGCGCGTGATTGACGAAATGAGCAGTGTCGATGATGACTCCCTGCTTCGTATCCACGCACGAAAGATCCTCGATCAGGGCAATGCAGAATGGCCGATGTTCCCAGTTATAGAAGTCCGGACGCATCTGCGGATCGGATGACGAAGGGGCAGACTGATCAAATTGATGAAAGACTGCCCGGCCACCTGCCAAGGCGCTGATGCTTTTTCCCTAAAGAAGCGTTTACAGTCGCAACTGCCGCGCCAGATAATCAACAAATGCTCGAACCTTTGCAGGCGGAAATTTATTTTCCTGCCACAGCGCATGAATCGGCACGGGGTCGGGTTCAAAACGCTCCAGTACAATCTGAACCTCATCGTTCTCAACGAGCCGTTTGATTTGCCAGAGCGGTGAGTAGCCAAGTCCAATGCCGCTTCTAACAGCAGAATAAACTCCTGTCATAGTATTGGTTCGAAACGCCCCTCGTACAGAAACTGTGAGCGGTTTGCCTTCAGCTCGAAACTTCCACTGCCCGGACCGGTCATTGATAGTTCTGACAATGCAGGAGTGCCCCTTTAGTTCAGAGGGGTGAGCTGGCCGGCCATGTTGAGCAAAGTAGGCAGGCGATCCAAAAACGACGCGCCTCAATTCGCCAAGTCGTTTTCCCTGCAATCCGGAATCTGGCAGATCGGCAATGCGCAGGACGAGGTCAAGTCTGTCATCGGCAAGGTCTGAGAACGCATCTGTTAACTGAAGTTCCACCTCGATCTGCGGATTTTCGCGCATAAAGCCAGCGATCACGGGAACCAGATAATCCGGGCCGAACAGTACGGGAGCGCCAATCCGCAGTGTCCCTGACGGTGCAGAGCGGCGATCCATTGCCTCTGATTTCGCGCTCTCAATTTCCGAAAGAGCGGGTTTTATTTGCAAGAAGAATATCCGTCCGGCTTCGCTGAGGGTGGATTGCCGCGTGGTGCGGTGAATAAGTTCAATGCCAACTTCTGCTTCCAATGCAGCCAGCGACCGGCTGACAGCTTGCAGCGGGCGCTTAAGCGCCCGGGCAGCCTGTGTAAGGCTGCCATACTCTGCCACAGCGACAAAGGATTTAAGGTCTACAATCCGGGTCATGATTATCTCGATAAAAAGGATACTTTATCACTTACAGTGCTGATTGTTACGTTAGTCGAGATATTCTAAATTATTTTTATCAAGTTCAGCCAGAGGAAATATCAGATGGAATGCGCGAAACCAACGGTTCTTGCCATCGGAGCTACCGGTAAGTTTGCCAACCTTGTTGTGCCCGAACTGGTAAAGCGCAAGGCGACCGTACGGGCGCTCGTCAGAGACGATGAGCGCGCGATGATTGCCCGGTCTATCGGAGCTTCTGAGATCGCGTTAGGTGACCTTCGCAATCGCGACAGTCTTCTCCGGGCTGTCACCGGGGTCGATGCAGTATTTCATATCGGCCCCGCCTTTGCCTTGGACGAGGCCGCTTTGGGCGTTGCTCTGGTTGAGGCGGCGGAACAAGCGGGGGTCAAAAAGTTTGTATTCTCATCCGTTATCCAGCCGACAAACACTCGCCTCAAAAATCATGCAAGCAAGGTTCCCGTAGAGGACGCTATTTATTCGTCCAAACTACAATATACGATCTTGCATCCAGCAAACTTTATGCAAAATATCAGCTTTGCCTGGACGTCTATACTCGACAGGCACGCTTTCAGTGAACCCTTTCCTGCAGACGTCAAGATTGCTCGCGTGGATTATCGGGACGTTGCAGAGATCGCCGCGATAGCTTTGACGCAGGATACACTGGCGTTTGCTACACTCGAACTCAGCGCCGGAATGTACAATCGTGTTGAAATCGCAGCCGCACTTTCTGATGAATTGGGATATCCAATAGAGCCGCTTGAACCAAGTTTTGGTGAATGGGTAAAGGAAGCGCGACTTCCTTACAGCGATCACCAGATTCATCTGCTTTCGAAAGTGCACGAACACTATCGATCGTTTGGCCTTGGCGGAAATAGTTTGACGCTCAAGGCTGCGCTCGGACGAAATCCCCGCTCACTGCGCGAATACATTCGAGACCTGGTGAACGCCTCAACCAAACAAGCCAATAAAGGGTGATTGGAATGCCTGACAAACAAAAGCGGAAACTTCCTCAGCGCTACGCCCGTTTTGTAACGCCATTCATCCTTTCAATACTCATGTCGGCGATAGTTTCGGCGGTGGCAACGATCATGAGTGTCGGCTTCGGTCCAGAATTTGCAATAGGTTGGGCGAATGCGTGGGGTGCATCATGGCTCGTCGCTTTTCCCAGCCTTCTTGTAATGATGCCCGTCGTGCGCCGGATCGTTTTATTAATTGTGGAACAACCATAGTCGAAGACCCGCATCGCCGTGCAATCGAGAGTATGCACTGCAATACCGGGTCAGTTCCGAGCGGAAATCAACACCTTATGATCCCGGATATGAGATCGTTTTCTTGTTGTTGATGAAGGAGCGCGTGTTAGCTATCAACGTTGAAATGGGTACCAGCTTTCGAATTTCATGCATTATCGGTATTTTCAAAGGAAGGGTATGAAGTATCTAACTTCTCAATCAAGGGGTCGATTCAATACCAGCCAATTCGATGGTTTTGGCGATGAAGTTATTTACCAGGGCCAGCCTGTTATTCTTCCGATAAATTGCATAGAGCGGCAGGGGCGGCAGCGAGTGTTGCCACACTGGCCGGTAGATAACAGCCTCCCGGTGAAGCACCTGGATCGAAGCTGGCACCAAGGTCACACCCCGGCCCGCTGCCACGAGATTGATTGCCGCAATCAGGCGACTGACCTGATCGACGATATTGACTTTGATGTGCTCGGCATCAAGTGCGCGCGTGATTGCGTCGAAAATGCCCGGTCCATCGGCTCTGCGATAAATGACGAGATCCTGACCCGCGAGCATCGCCAGCGTCACCGGCTCCGATGGCTCGTTCGCTGCCAGTGGATGGTCGCGCGGAATAGCAGCCACCATGTTCTCTCGCGCCAATACCGTACTTTCCAAATCGGCAAAACCTTCCGAGGATATGTGCAGCAATGCCGCATCGATGCGCTTTTCCTGCAACGCGAGAATGAGCTCATAGGTTTCGCGCTCCTCGACCTCAATCTTCGCCAAAGGATATTCGTCACGGAACGTCCGCAATATCCTGGGTGTCAGCTTGTGAAGCGAGGCCGAGCTGGTAAAGCCAACGATTAACCGGCCTCGCTCACCACGATCAAACCGTCGAACATGCTCCATTGCCTCCCTGGCGCGGGCCAGAACTGCGCGAGCCTCTTCTAAAAAGACTCCACCGGCTGCATTGAGCATAATGCGCTTCGGCAGGCGATCGAACAATTGAACCCCAAGTTCTTCTTCCAGAAGCCTGATCTGTTGCCCGAGGGGCGGTTGTTGAATGTGCAACCGCTCTGCAGCTTTGGTGATACTCCCTTCCTCAGCAACGGCAACGAAATATCTTAAATGGCGCAGCTCCATGCAAACCTCCAGATCATTTTTATAAACATACAAAGTTTTAAAAACAGATAATATAAATATTTTACATACTTTTTGGAGTGGCATAGGAAATATCCGGCTCAATGAAGCATGAGGAGGATGTCAGCCATGACCAAACCTAAGCCATCAATCGCAATTATCGGAGCCGGTATGGGCGGCCTTGCCGCTGCAGCCACCCTGCGCCAGATCGGTATCGACGTAAATGTCTATGAGCAGGCTCCGAAGTTCGCCCGCATAGGCGCCGGCATCCAGATGCTGCCCAATTCGTCACGCGTGTTGCGTGGTATTGGCGTTGAGCAGAAGCTTCGTTCGATTGCCTTTGAACCCTACTCGCATTTGAATCGTGTGTGGGATACGGGGGAGCTCAAGCGCGAGCTGCCAATGCCTGAAAGCCTTTACGGTGCGCCATTCCTTTGTATGCATCGTGCCGACCTTCATGATGCGCTTTACTCGGTATTGCCACCGGAAATCGTGCATCTCGGCAAGAAGCTGGTTGGATTGGACCAGTCGGACAGCGGCGTCACGATGTCCTTCGCGGACGGGAGCAAAGCGCGCGCCGATGCCGTTATCGGTGCTGACGGTGTGCACTCGCTGGTGCGAGATATCATTGTAGGCCCCGACGAGCCCATTCATCGTGGGCGCATTGCCTACCGCGCGGTCTTCGATGCAAGCCTGATGAATGGCGGTGAAATTCGCCCCTCCCGCACCAAGTGGTGGGGTGTCGATCGCCATATTGTCATTTACTATACGGCCGCCGATCGCAGCTCACTGTATTTCGTTACCAGCGTGCCGGAACCTGCCGACTGGCTGACCAAGGAATCCTGGTCTGCCAAGGGCGATGTGCGCGAGTTGCGTGCTGCCTATGAGGGCTTCCACCCGGAAGTCCAGATGGTTCTCAATGCTTGCCCCGATTGTCATAAATGGGCGATCCTCGAGCGCGAACCGCTGCCGCACTGGAGCGTCGGGCGTGTTGCCCTTCTTGGCGATGCCTGCCATCCGATGACGCCCTATATGGCGCAGGGTGCGGCCACCTCTATCGAAGATGCCGCCGTTCTCGCACGTTGCCTCGATGGCGTCGATAACGACGATATCGAGGCTGCATTCCGACGCTACGAAGCCAACCGAAAGCCGCGTACCTCGCGTATCCAGGCGATATCGAGCGCCAATACCTGGATGTCCGGCGGTAACGAAGATACATCGTGGCTCTATGGCTATGATGCATGGAATGTCCCGCTTGTGGATGCCGACGATCTGGCATTGGCAGGCTGATATGGCAACCGCAGCGTTCAGGCCCGTCATGGATAGTGGTTCCGGCATGGCAGTCGAGCATCGGAAGGCGCGTATGAGAGACGGTGTCTCGGCCGCCTATTCCAGATACCCGAAGGCAATCGATAATTCTCCGCGTATCGTCCTCATTCATTCTTTGGCACTCGACAGAAGTGTCTGGGACGACGTTCTCCCAAGACTGACCGCCCATGGAGAAATTATCGCTGTCGACTGCCGCGGGCATGGTCTTTCCGACCATGCCCCGGGACCCTATTCCATTGAGATGATGGGGCATGATATCGCCGACGTGCTCGACGATGCGGGGTGGCATGAAGCTATCATCGTCGGCTGCTCGATGGGCGGCTGCGTGGCGCAGGCCTTCGCGGCACAATATCCGCAGCGCCTGCGTGGTCTCGGACTGATCGATACAACGGCATGGTATGGTACGGGCGCGCCGGCTACCTGGCGCAAGCGCGCCGCAACAGCGCAGGCGGAGGGGCTTCGGGGCCTTGCCGATTTTCAGGTGACACGCTGGTTCGGAGACCGTTTTCGCAAGGAAAATCCCGATCGCGTCAAGGCGGCAATGGAGGTCTTCACTGGTAATGATCTCGACTGCTATGCAGCGACTTGCGTGATGCTGGGCGATGCCGATTTGCGGCGATTTTTGCCAAAGATCAAGGCTCCTGTCGCGGTCATCGTTGGCGAGGAGGACTATGCTACGCCAGTCGATGCGGCTCGCGAGCTTCAGCACGCAATCAAGGATGCCACACTGACCGTATTGCCCGGAGCAAGGCATTTGACACCAATAGAGTGCCCGGATGCTGTGGCAGCAAAAATAGTGGACTTGATCGGGCGGGTATATGGAACCCATAGCCCCTAACCATTCCCGATGGAGAAATTCACGACGGATTAAGCTCTGTTTAAATTCAGAGAGAAGCCATACGCAAAACATCTGGGAGGAAAAAATGCGGGGCAACGAGATCATATTAGGCGCAAGCTCGCCCGTTCATATCGCAAAGGCCGACCGGTTACTCGCAGCTGATCATCCGACGCGCACCGACGACCTGATCAGCCGTTTTGAACGTATCCCGTTTTCTGGCTGGCACAGGCGCGCGCGCATAACCATGGGCACCGCGACATTCCTCGACGCATTTGACGCGCTTTCTCTCGCCTTCGTCCTTCCCGTTCTGGTGAAACTCTGGAGCCTGACACCTGCGGACATCGGCTGGCTGATCGCCGCAAGCTATATCGGGCAGCTTGTCGGAGCTTTACTGTTCAGCCGCCTTGCCGAAGCCTATGGCCGCGTTCCCAGTGCTGCAGCTGCAACAGCGATCATGTCGGTAATGAGTTTGGGTTGTGTTTTCGCCGGAAGTTTCCCGCTTCTGTTTGTCTGCCGCCTCATCCAGGGTATCGGCGTTGGCGGAGAGATGCCGGTTGCTGCAGCTTATATCAGTGAGCTTTCCCGGGCCGAGGGCCGGGGCCGATTCTTCATGTTGTATGAGATGATTTTCCCTGTAGGGCTTATGGTTACCGGGCAGGTGGGCACTATTCTGGTCCCCATGTTCGGCTGGCAGTCACTGTTCCTGATCGGTGGAATTCCTGGCCTCATCCTGGCCTTCATTCTGTTCCGCTTGCCAGAATCGCCACGCTGGTTGATTGCCAAAGGCAGGCTGGAGGAGGCAGATGCCGCCATCTCAAATGCTGAAAGGAGCGCAGTAAAAACATACCCGGATTTCAAGCCTCAGGCACCTTATACACCAGTAGTGCCAGAGTCTTCGGCATTGAAGGACACGCCAAATCCATCAGAAAGAGGCCGCTGGATGGAATTGCTTTCTCCGGTTTTCCGGGCGCGCACCGTAATAGCATGGGCATTGTGGGCCTGTGCATTTTTCGTCGCCAACAGCCTCAACAACTGGATGCCGACGCTTTATCATACAGTTTACAATCTCGATCTCGCCACGTCGCTTCGGGCAGCGTCCATGACCAACGTCGCTCAGGTTATCATCCTTTTGGTCTGCGCCTTCTGTATTGACAGGATTGGCCGCCGCAACTGGGCCGTAGCATCCTTCGTCATTGGGGCACTGTTGCTTGCGGCGCTGGCGTTTGGTGCAAAGGACAATCTTGTAATGGTAATTGTTTTGGCGACGCTCGCTTACGGGATCGTCGGGTCCGTCAACGCTGTCCTTTATCTCTACACTCCCGAGATATACCCGACGCGCATGCGCGCTCTCGGTACCGGGATTGCCACATCATGGCTGCGGCTGGCCTCGGCGGTCGGTCCGGCTCTGGTTGGTTATATGGTCTCCCGGGAGGGGATTGGCGCAGTATTCGTTATGTTTGCTATCGTCGCTGCTATCGGAGCACTGGCGGCTTCGCAAATGATCGAGACCCGTGGACGAAAGCTGGAGGACATAGCCAGCTAGACTTGAAGTTGCTGTAGTCCCAAGCGACCATTGCCGATCAAATGCGGAGACCGTGTCGTGTTTCCGCAGTCATGTTCGCCTTTGAAGTCCTCCTGCCAATCCACGCAGGAGTTCGGAAATTACCCGGGCTCAAAACATAAATTCCGGCGGTGTGAACATCAATCGCCATGAAGCTGGCCTGCGATCACAAACATCCTGGAAGCTGTCGCGAACATTGAACACCAGCTCGGCATGGCACAGGCTAAGTCAAGCAAGAGTCATAACAGCCGGCATGGAGCCAGTTTGGCCAGTGCGCTTTCAAGTGCACTCCTAACAGTCATCCACGCTAGCCGCGCACTGGACACCCTGTCTTGCATCGGTGCCAAGGGACAGTGGTGGCATTCCAGAGCATGGTATTGGCAAGATGCCCAGATAACTCAAGACATTGCATCCAAGCACGCGGGGCTGTCTCAATGCCGCGACGGCCACGTCTTTCACTTCCGCGATCGCACACAAGAGAAACCACTACGCACACCGTGCAGGGAGTTTTCCAACCTCAACGCAAGAGGTCGACAAAATCGTCCCCGCAAGGCATCGTACAGTGGAAAGCAGACTGCTGGCTAGGTGGCATTCATAGGCTGAATTCGTCGAAATCAGACTATCTGATTCAGCGCTTGGAGTTGGGCTTCGCCACTATGATTTGTCATCGTTATTTTTGGCGAACCGGACAAGCCTCTCCGAAGAGTTTAGTTTTCCTGGGGGGGTTGATTTGACTCAGCCAAATTTTGACGCAGCCAGATTCGAAACACAGTGGTTCATTGAAGCCTGGGTCAATTTCCATATGGCTGCCAACTATCCTCATTTACTGGAACCTCCCTTTCGAGATGCCTCAGACCCAAGCAATCTCCTCGAGTTGTAAATGCTTGTCTGTTCAGGCGTTGGACAAATTCGCCGTTCGGTAGCAAATGCCACCAGCCTGAGATTAACGGACTGACTTGACTTGGAAAGTGGCATTTCCTAAGCGCGAGAAGACGGTCGTAGATCTTGGATTGACCACAGCATCGACGCAGGCAAGGCGATCCGCCCTGGACCGAAAGACAATAGGTGCTCTCCGAGGTAGACGACAAATCCAACGCCACGATAGCCTTTTCCTGGACCTTCCGAGAGAAACCAATCGATGTGGCGAAAATCACCTTTATCAATCTTGGATGTTGCCTTCATTTCGAACAGCGCGATCAAGCGGCCCGGCGCTTCTGCAACGATATCGATCTCACGGACATCGGCGCGCCAGTGCCACAATGACCGGCGCTTGGAGAGAAATGGCAAAGTTTTCTCCAGCTCGGTGAAGAAGAAGGTTTCGAAAAGGGAGCCGAAGGCCGTCGGGTCGGCGTCGATGCCGAAGCTGTTGGAGTCCTCACCCCCGAAGGGCAGTGGCCAATCCGGTATCCTTGATATGAAGTCGGCGACTTGACTTCCCGTTTCGCTTTTGCGGATGATCAAGTACCAAGACGCAGGACGACGCCAAGTCGTGTGAGTGCGTCAAGATAATCGCTTACAGTCTCACGTCGGACGGCCAAAGCGCTCGCAAGCTTCCCGACATTGAGTTCTTGGCCAGTTCTCGAAGCCGCTTGATAGATCAACCGCCGCGCCGCGTCTGGCTTGCGGACGGAATGGACTGCGGAGACGTCGCGCTCAATGATGCTGTCAACATAGCTCGAACATCGATCCATCCGGTCGCAATCCGTAAATCGGCGCATATCTGGAAAGCCCCAGTATGAAAGTCTTTTGCCGTGAGAGGAGGATTCGGAGATACTATGGGTCCGGCGGTATGCAAGCGAAAGAAATCGTTTTCTTAATCAGCTGAATCGTGTAAATGAACAATTCGGCGTGAGAATCGGTGTGGCGATTGTTGAACCAAGCGCTGGGGCCGAGCGGTTTCGGAGGAATGCTTTGAGTAATGCCGACCGGCAAACGGTAAACGAATCCAAAGTCGTAAAATTGAAAGATGTGGCGCTCCGTGCTGGATGCTCCATTGCTACCGCTTCGCGGGTGTTGAACGGAAACCCGACCGTAGGCCAATCGGAAAAAGAGCGAGTGCTCGCCGCTGCAGCTCAGCTTGGATACACACCCAATACTTCTGCCAGGGCCCTGCGGTCACAGAGCACTCATCTGGTGGGTGTTATTATCCCCACCCTGGATCACGCAATTTACGCCAAGATGGTAGACGCTCTTCAGGAACGTCTTGCTCAGAGCGGCACCTCGGTGATCATTAATACCTCGGGTTACGACCTGGAACGTGAAAGCAAGCAGGCAAAGCTTCTTGTCAGTCGAGGCGTCGAGGCGATTGTTCTCGTGGGTTCTGAACACAATGCCGAAATGCTGGCCTATTTGCGCCGTGCAGGGGTAAGTCAGTTGTTTACCTATACCTGTGATTTCGGTGATGGAGATGCGGCAGTTGGGTTTAATAACAGGATTGCAGGCGCATCGGCAGCCAGTTTTCTCCTCGGTCTCGGGCATCGCCGGTTTGGCATGATTGCTGGCATCACCCGCGGCAATGACCGTGCAACCCAGCGTCGCGAAGGCTATCTCGATACTCTTGCCGAAGCGGGTATCGACCGGCAAAGTGTCGTGGTGATCGAGGCACCGTATATGATTGAACATGGCCGCGCCGCCATGCAGTCGCTTATGCAAACCCATCCAAGGCCCTCTGCAGTCTTTTGCGGCAGCGATATCCTCGCCGTGGGTGGTATAAAATACTGCAGGTCGGCAAATATCGGCATTCCGGACGATATTTCGGTCGTGGGTTTCGATAATCTTGAGATTGCCGAGCTAATTTCTCCTGAGTTGACCACGCTCGATGTGCCCGCACGCGAAATGGGCGAGGCTGCAGCGGAAGTGCTGCTCCAACTCAATGCCAAAAAGGAAGTCAACACGGTGACAGAGCTGCGTACGCGGCTGATTGTTCGGGGCAGTACCGGGCCCGCGGGGTAATCATGTTTCGAAGGCAAGAGCTGGTCCGGTTTCAACATTGCGATCCCGCGGGGATTGTATTCTATCCGCGCTATGTCGAGATGATAGATGCCACCGTTGAAGATTGGTTCGCCGAGCTAGTTGATATCAGCTTTGCTGACATACACTGCAAGATGAATAGCGCGGTCCCGGTAGCTTCGCTTTCAATTGATTTCCATTCACCCAGCAGGCTCGGTGAAGTGTTGCATCTCGATCTGGCCGTGTCACGCCTCGGAAACTCCAGCGCTAAACTTTTGAGTACCGCGTCTCCAGGCGATAACTTACGGTTCGAATCCAAATTGACTTTGGTGCATATTAACACAGAGGATTATAAATCGCGTCCATGGCCGGATGATATACGAAATGCAATCGTGTCGTTCTCGCCCTCGCTGATGCATTCCTCCGACATGGTTTCTTAAGCTCTCGATCATTCAGCAATCGTTTTCTGAGCCACACCCAAATCTAGAGCCGCCAGCGTCTTCCTCATCAATAATTTGGCCCGGAAACGCAAGCCTCCCCTTGACTTCGAGCAGGCGGGGTGAGAAAACGATTTCTCAGACATTGATTAGCGGCAAGTCCGTTTTGCCGTGTGAACAGCCAGGAGAGAATTGTGCTGCTTTCTGGGATTAAGGTCGTCAGCTTTTGCCACTTTTTGCAGGGCCCTGCGGGAGCGCAGTATCTTGCGGATATGGGTGCTGACGTTATCAAAGTCGAGCCCGTACTTGGTGCGCATGAGCGTCACTGGTCAGGCGCCGACGTTTTCATCGAAGGTGTGAGCGGATTTTATCTCTGCGCAAACCGCAACAAGCGTTCTATCGGTATCGATCTCAAATCGGAAGAGGGGCACGCGATAGCGTCACGCCTCATCACCGAGGCCGATGTCGTGATGGAAAACTTTCGCCCGGGGGTATTTGCACGATTGGGCTTCACCGATGAGGAACTGAAAAGGCTCAATCCGCGCCTGATCTTCGCATCGGCCAGCGGATATGGTTCGAGCGGACCCATGGCGGGAAAGCCCGGGCAGGATATTTTGATGCAGGCTGCCTCGGGGCTGATCAGCGCGACCGGGGCACCGGCGCGAGGTAACGCGGCTGTGGGGGCCGCCGTTGTGGATCAGCATGGAGGCGCATTGCTTGCCATGGGGATTCTGGGTGCTTTGCTCCGCCTTCAGCGGGAAGGCAAGGGCACAAGGGTTGAAGCAAGCTTGATCAACTCTGCCATTGATCTCCAGGGTGAAGCTCTGGTGAATTACTATGCCGGAGGGATCACGCAGGACCGTATGGAACGTGAACCCAGTCTTGCTACGTGGTTCCATGCAGCGCCATATGGTGTTTACCCGGCAAAAGATGGTCAGGTTGTTATCTCGCTTTGTAGTGATGAGACGTTAGCAGAAGCACTTGATAGCGAGGAACTTCGCCAGTTGATCGGTGTGGATCGGTACGTCGAGCGCGACCGGGTTGCACGGGCGGTTGCCGCTGCAACCGCGAACTTCACAGTCAAGGAACTGACGGAATGCTTCGACAAGCATGGCATTTGGTTTTCCCCCGTCAATAATTATGACGATCTGCTGAACGATCCGCAGATAGAACATATGAACATTTTCAGGAAAGTATCCGTTCGCGGCAGAACGGTACATCTGGTCAATCACCCAAACCGTTATGACGGGCAGGTGCCGGAGCTTCGCGTTCTTGCGCTGGAGATCGGCGAGCATACACGTGAGATCATGAGCGAACTTGGATATTCGCAGAGTGAGACTCAAAAGTTGATTTCATCGGGAGCAATTGCAGCCTCTCGCTTGGCCAATGAAATGGATGAGACCGTATAATGCATAATCTGGTCGAAGTTTCTCCGACGGACCGTAAAGCTGGGATCAATACACGCGGTGTAGCGCTGGTCACCGGTGGTCGCAGGGGAATTGGTCGAGCTGTCTGTCTGGAGTTGGCAGGTCGTGGATTCGACATAGGTTTTGTCGATCTTGCCCATGACGATAAGGTTGACGAGACACTTTCGCTTGTCGCCGCCACCGGGCAGCGCGTTGCGTTTTTTCCCTTGGACATTTCCCGTACGGATCAACATTCGGCCGTGGTTGAGCGTGTGACGCGCGATCTCGGTGCGATTTCGTGTCTCGTCAACAATGCCGGAATTCAGGTTTCCATTCGTGGAGATCTCCTCGATACGACCGAAGCCGAGTTTGACAGGCTTGTCGGCGTCAATCTGCGCGGAACGTTCTTTCTAACGCGGGAAGTTGCTCGCGCGATGATTGCTGAAGCACGTCCGGAAATGGTGAGATCGATCATTACCATCACCTCCGCGAACGCCCACCTCGTATCACCGGAAAAGGGTGCTTATTGCGTTTCTAAAGCCGGTTTATCGATGGCCATGCAGACATTTGCCGTGCGGCTGGCCGATGAAGGCATCCGGGTCCATGAAATTCGTCCTGGCTTGATAGAGACGGATATGACAGCCGATGTCTATGAGCGTTATTCGCCGAGCATTGAAAGTGGTGCGATATGCCCGCTTAAAAGTTGGGGGCAACCCTCCGATATCGCCGGCGCGATAGGAACGCTTGCGACCGGAGGAATACCCTACAGCACGGGCGACATTTACAACATTGGCGGTGGGATGCATATTCCACGCCTTTAGATTGGACACTTGAGAAATCGTTTTCTTACCTGCCATATTCGGCGCTGTTCAACATAAGACAGAGCAAGTTCCCATTCCAAAAAAGGAGACCAAAATGAGTGCTCACAGGTTTGAACCAAAAGGGGTAATCCCCGCGTGCCTGATGCCCTTTGATGCTGACATGGGCATCAATGAGCTCGCCTATCGCGCTCATCTCGCGGATATTGTCTCGATTGCAGGGATTGCGGGCATTACCATCAACGGTCATGCGGCAGAGGTTCACGCACTTACCATCGACGAACAGAAACGGGCGGTCGTGGTCACCAAAGACGCGCTGCAGAACCGCGTTGCAACGATTGTCGGTATCTGCACCGAATCAAGCCTTGAGGCAGGGCGTCTGGCTGCCTATGCGCAAAAAGAGGGGGCGGACGGCCTTCTGGTGTTCCCACCGGCATTCATGAGTCTCGGCGGGCATATGCGTCCAGAAATGATTTTTGAGCATTTGCGTCACATTACAGAGGCAAGCGATCTTCCCATCATTCTCTTCCAGTTTCCTTTGGGATCGCAGCTCTCCTATCCCGTCGAGACGCTGCTTGAACTTTGCCGGAAGTTCCCGACAATACGCGCTGTCAAGGATCAGATCGGCGACGGAAACCAGCATGAACGTCAGATCCGCGTGCTTCATGCGCTCGACAAGCCCGTCAATGTTTTGACGACACATAGCGCCTGGCTGCTCGGTTCACTCGCCCTTGGCTGCGATGGAATCCTTTCCGGTGCTGGCAGTATCATCGCCGATTTGCAGGTTGCATTGTTCAACGCCGTACAATCTGACGATCTGAAAACCGCGCGTTTAATCAATGACAGGATTTATCCAACGGTACGGGCGTTCTATGATGCGCCGCTGCTCGATATGCATAACCGCATGAAAGAGGCGCTCGTCTTGTTGGGTCGAATGAAGGAAGCGCATGTGCGTCCACCGCTTATGAAGCCGACGCCGCAAGAGATTGGTAAAATCAAGGAAATGCTGAAGCTTGCCGGGCTCACGGCGGAAACGGTCTATAAGGCTGCATAAATCAACATGATGGTTGAAGGAGAATTCTGGAATGCAGAACATTCGCGGCACCGCCGATATCGTCGATCAAGGCCTTGTTTTGGCCAATGTCCCGGTGTCGGGAGTTCTTCTTCTGACCCTCAACCGGCCCGCGAAGTTGAATGCACTGTCCAAGCAATTACTGGCTGAACTGCTGGCTCATTTGAATAATGCTGCTACCGATGATGCGGTGGGATGCGTTGTATTGACAGGTCATGGTAAATCCTTTGCCGCGGGCGCGGATATAACCGACATGCTCGAACGCGGGGTGGATTCCTATGCGGACCCCGAACGTATCTCCGTTTGGACGCAGATTGAACGCTTTCCCAAGCCAATCATAGCAGCAGTAAACGGATATGCCTTGGGAGGCGGGCTGGAGCTTGCTCTCCTCTGTGACATCGTTCTGGCGGCAAAGGGCGCGCAATTTGGAACACCCGAGATCAAGATAGGGTCTTTCCCGGGGGATGGCGGGACGCAACGCCTGCCGCGTGCGGTGGGGAAGTCCTTTGCGATGCAAATGATCCTGACCGGCATGATGATCGATGCCGACCTTGCCGAGCGTAAGGGTCTAGTTTCCGAAGCCGTCGATGCTGAAACACTGCTTCCCCGGGCTTTGGAATTGGCGTCGGCGATTGCCACCATGTCTGTTGCAATCACTCCTTTCGCCAAGCGCGCTGTCAACGCGGCCTTTGAGATGCCGCTTGAGCAAGGAATTAGGCATGAGAGAAAGTTAAATATAGAGGCTTTTGCCAAGGAAGATCGTATGGAAGGGCTGCGATCCTTCAAGGAAAAGCGGCCCCCAAATTTCAAGGGGAGGTAAATCGCGACGGGGGTCGCGGCGCTCCGGAACGCGCAAAAGAAATCGTTTGCTCAGAAAATCTAATTTTAGACAGTCAGGTCAGAAAATCCGATTAAAATCCTTGACAAACGAGCTAAAACTTAAGAAAACGATTTCACACATTGATCAAGAGAAGAAATTCGAGAGCTTTGTGTTTTGCCGGCGATGCGAGGCTTTCGCTGTCGATAATGACTGGCTCAGGGCCACTAACCTAGTGTTTTCGGGAGGAAAATTATGAACAGGTTAATACTTTCACTGATTGCAGGAATCGCCTGCTGCTTTGCAGCGTTTGGCGCGCATGCCCAATCCGTCAATGAAATCATTGCCAGCGGCAAAGTGCGGATTGGTGTCAATGCGGGCGCGCCGCCCTTCAGCATGGTCGATGCCAGCGGAGCAACGGTTGGATACGATGTCGATACGGCAAATCTTATTGCCCAGTATCTTGGCGTGAAGGCTGAGATCGTTCCCTATACGACCGCGGCCCGCATTCCGGCGCTGGATTCAAAAAAGGTCGATATCGTCGTTGCGACCTTGTCGCCGACCCCGGCACGTGCTCAAACGGTTATGTTTACGATGCCCTATAGCACGTTCCAGCTCGTGGTCCTTGCCCCCAAGGATAGCACCCTCGGCAAACTGGAAGATCTGTCTGGAAAGAAGATCGGTGTTTCGCGAGGCACTCCCCAGGAGGCAGCTCTAGATCGGCTTGCTCCCAAAGATGCTGCAATCACCCGTTTTGAGGATGATGCCACGACCATGCAGTCGCTGATTTCTCAGCAGGTCGATGCTATCGCCATTCCTGATACGGTTTATGGAGAGCTGAAGAAGGCTCGCCCGGATGTGCCATTCGAGCCGAAATTCACCCTCTTTAACCAGTTCATGTCAATTGCAGTGCGCAAAGACGCTTTCGAACTGAAGCAATGGCTTAACACCACTTTGTCTTTCATCAAGCAAAGCGGCGAACTTGACGATATATCTACCAAATGGACCGGAAAGAAGCTTCCTGCCATGCCTGTCTTCTAAAGAACAAGCGAGCAGCACGGGCCGCTCGCTTTTCCTCGCCTGGGAGGGCCAATCATTGTTTGATCTGCAATTCGCACCCGTTATCGCCAGCTTGCCGGCGCTTCTCCAGGGTCTTTGGCTTACTGTCAAGCTGTCCTTCATAGCCATTGTTTGCGGCGCTTCCCTTGGCCTTATAGTCGCGATGCTCCGCAGCATGGCGCCACCGAAATTGCGCTGGCCAGCCAATATCTATGTCGAACTGATCCGCAACACACCGTTTCTCGTGCAGCTCTACATCATATTCTTCGGGTTGCCCTCTTTCGGCGTAAAAGTCACCGCCGTGGAAGCTGGCCTTCTTGCGATGACAATCAATCTTGGAGCATATTCGACCGAGATTTTCCGTGCCGGCATCGATTCCATCCATCGCTCACAGATCGAGGCAGCGCAGGCACTTGCTTTGACCCCGCTGCAAATCTTCCGGCATATTGTTCTGAAACCCGCCGTGCAAAAAGTCTGGCCATCGCTGGTCAGTCAATTTGTTCTGATCATGCTCACCTCCAGCGTATGCTCTTTTATTTCGGTTGAAGAGTTGAGCGGCGCGGCCAATACCATTCAGTCGGCCACCTTCCGCAGTTTCGAGACCTATATCATTGCCGGTCTCATGTACCTCGCACTCGCTATCGTATTGAAAGTGGGACTTTTTGCAGCTGGCTCTTACATTTTCGGGCGAAGAACCCGAAAGCCGCTATTGCCTGCCAGCGCCATGACAAGTCCAATTCTGAAGGACGCACAATCATGATACGTGATTTCGGATTGCAGGAGTTCTGGTTCCTGATAACCGCGACCCGTTGGACTTTGGTGCTGACAATAGCTGCCAGCATCCTCGGCGGCATCCTCGGCTTGATCGTTGCTCTGGCAAGAGTTTCGGTGTTTCCATGGCTGCGAGCGACTGCCGCAGCCTATATCACTGTGGTGCAGGGGATCCCCGCGCTCATCCTGTTGTTCCTGTCATATTATGGGCTTTCAAAGGCCGGATATGATCTGAGCCCTATCGTGGCGGCGTCGATTTCGCTTTCGATCTATGCAAGCGGTTATCTCGGCGATATCTGGCGCGGCGCGATCCAATCGGTTCCTCTGCAGCAATGGGAGGCCTCGACGTCGCTTGCTCTAACGCGGGGTCAACAATATCGCCATATTATCCTGCCGCAATCCATCCGAATTGCTCTGCCGCCCACCGTGGGATTTCTGGTCCAGCTGGTGAAGAATACCTCGGTTGTGTCGATCGTCGGCGTTGTCGAACTCGCTCGGTCAGGCCAGCTTATCAACAATGCAACATTCCAGCCGTTTCGTGTCTTCATCGTCGTTGCGACGATTTATTTTGCCATTTGTTATCCGCTCTCGGTTGCAAGCAAACATTTTGAGGTCAAGTTCAATGCCTATCGTGCAAGTTGAAGATTTAAGAAAGAGTTTTGGCCCACTTGAGGTTTTGAAGGGTGTCTCTCTGACGGTTGAGCGCGGTCAGGTCGTCGCGCTACTTGGTCGAAGCGGCTCAGGCAAAAGCACGCTTTTGCGGTGCCTGAACGGCTTGGAGCAGATCAAAAGCGGACGAATAGAGATTGCCGGACACAAGATGAGTTACAGCGCCGCTGCCCTGCGCGATCTGCGCAAGGATGTCGGTATTGTATTTCAAAGTTTCAATCTGTTTCCGCACATGTCGGTTCTTCAGAATGTTGCGCTCGCGCCCAGACTATCGAAGGGACTACAAAAATCCGAAGCTGAAGGCATTGCCTTGGAAATGCTTAGCAAGGTTGGACTGCTGGAAAAGCAGGGCGCTTATCCCGATCAGCTTTCGGGCGGACAACAACAGCGTGTAGCCATTGCCCGCTCATTGGCAATGCAGCCCAAGGTCATGCTCTTCGACGAGGTCACGTCATCGCTTGATCCTGAATTGACCCAGGAAGTGCTTGTCGTCATGGAAAGACTTGCAGCTGATGGCATGACAATGCTGCTCGTAACCCATGAAATGGAATTTGCCCGTAAGGTGGCCACAACGACTGTCTTCATGCATCAGGGACTTGTCCATGAAGCGGGTTCGTCGAATGCTATTTTCGCCGAACCTCAAACCAAGGAATTCCGCCAGTTCCTGGGCAACGCTGCCTAGCTAGTCCATGCTCTGGTTCAAACTGGTTGGCGCACTGCGCTAGCCAAGCAAACTTCGAGAGAACTGAATGCATTGCCGTGGATCGGCAACGCAGCCGTTGGATAATGCGCAAAATTGCCCCGCTCTCGGAACGAATAAACGATACGCAGACAGCTTGGTCCCGCAAGTTTTTATCAAATGGATGGCACTTTTTCTCTTTATTCTTGACAGGTAATTCGATAAATGTAATCCATTACATATTGAAGCGGCAAAGTTGACAATTGACGCACAACTAGGAAGGGGACGGCGATGGAACGCAGAGATTTTATGAAAGCGATGGCTTGCCTGGGCCTGGCGCCCTTGGCCGGCACGTTGGGTTCGGTGCCAGCGTCGGCGGCCGAAACGAAGATGTGGTTCAACACATTGTTTCACGGTGGCGATGCCGATGCGATGGAAACGATCGTAAAGAACATCCATGCCAGTAACCCGGACCTGAACATCGATCTTACCCAAGGCGCATGGACGGAATATTACGCACAGCTCTATAATTCTGTCGTTGCAGAGTCCGCGCCGCAGATCGGTATTGTTGATGACTTTCGCTACGAGTCCGTTGCGGAGGTCCTATACGATGTTCAAGACACTCCTGCCGGAAATATTCTCGAGTTGATGGGTGCCAAAACCGACGATTTTGCACAGTGGGATATCTCATTGGTCGGTGGCAAGGCACTTGGCATTCCGCTCGATCAGAACGGTTTCGGTATTTATTACAACAAGGATATCTTCCGGAAGGCCGGCCTCGATCCTGAAAAATTCCCGCAGACGCGCGAAGAGTTTGAAAGCGCCTGCGAGGCAATCAAGAAAATTGGCAAGCTTCCCTATCATCCGGCCTTGAGCGGAGAACCTCGCTATATTCGCCGGGCTTGGCTCGCTCTGCTTTGGAGCTTGAACGAGGATTATATCAAGGGCGACAAGGCGGCGTTTAATACTGACAAGGGCCGCCAGAGTCTGCAATATCTTGTCGATATGGTCCAGAAGCAGGGCTGGAACAGGCCAGGGACAAATGGCACCAACCAGTTTCTATCGGGCGAACTGGGCATGCTGCAAAACGGCACATGGTTCTATCTGACCGTCGAGAAGGCAAAGCTGGATTATGGTTGTTCTATGCCTCCAAAGTTCTTTGATCGTCAGGTATCCTGGGGTGGTTATCATCTGATCGTCCTGCCCAAGCAGCCGGATAGCGATGAAACAGTGGCCAAATTGCAGGCCACGGCTAAATTCCTCAAGGCTTTCCTGCCGTACTATTCCCTATGGGGCGAAATGGGCGGCGCAGTACCTCTCTTCAAGGCTGCGATCAACGATCCCAAGCTCAAAGAAACTCAAACCTGGAAGAAGACCCTGGGCATGTTCTCCCAAGCAGCCGCCAGTGGTCTTATGCAGGCAGAGCCGCGGCATCCGAAGATTACGGATGTCGATCTGGCGGTCGAGCCGCATGTGCAGGAGGCCTATAACGGGACAATCACGGTCGCGGAAGCTTTGAACAGGGCAGAGGCGGATGTGAACAAGGTTCTGGCCGGCGCTTAAGTCGCAATCCACAGCGTAACAGGGGTCGGAGATCGACGGTGAACAGGCATGACATCAAAAAATGAAAACACCAAAGCCGACACAATAATCGGCTTGTTATTCCTGCTACCGTATTTGATATTGTGGCTCCTGTTTGCCATCGCTCCTGTAGGCTACGGCTTTTATATCAGCCTGCATAAATGGAATCCTATCGGGCAATCTCCGTTCGTAGGCTTTGATAATTATACGCAGCTTTTCAGCAATGACCGGTTCTGGAACGCTCTGGAAAACACCTTTATCTACGCGGCCTGGGCGATCCCGCTTATTCTTGCCCTGGGACTTGCTTTTGCCCTTCTTTTGAAAAGTGCGAAGATGAGCACAGTCGCCATTATCGAAGGAGCGCTGTTCTTTCCGTATCTCCTGAACGTGTCGGTCGTTGGTATTCTCTGGGCGTTTCTGCTCGATCCCAATGTCGGTATTCTACCCTACTATATCAGGGCGATAGGGTTTTCGCCGCCCGATTTCCTCAATAGCCCCGCCTACGTTCTGCCGACGATTGCCTTTGTTTCGGCGTGGTGGCTGTGCGGTTATCGCATGATCGTGTTTCGTGCCGGCCTCAATGCAATTCCCGACGAGCTTTATGAAAGCTCTGCCTTGGATGGCGCCGGACCCATTAGGCAGTTTTTCTCGATAACCTTGCCCTTGATGAAGCCCTCAATCCTCTTTGCCGCCATCCTCACTTTGGTTGCGGGACTCTGCACGCTCGGCCAGGTTCTGATCATGACCAATGGTGGCCCCGGCACGTCATCGGAGGTTCTGGCACTGTTCATGTACCGTACAGCCTTTGAATCTTTCAACTTCGGCCAAGCCGCCGCAATCGGGTTCATGCTTTTCGCAATTGTGTTTGTCATCAGTATTGCGCTGGTGAAATTCCTCGGTCTCAAGTCGGAGTTGGGTTGATGAGTACGGCGTCTGGACCGATCAAGAGTATCCTTAAATACACGTTCTACTACGGGCTGGCTCTGATCTGGATCATCCCCATTATCTGGATGGCGATCACAGCCGTAAAGCCAACGCCTGAGGTCATGAGCTTCACGCCAAATTGGTTGCCATCGGCGATCACGTTCGAGCATTTCAGAGATCTGCTGGACAAGCGCCCGTTCTTTCTCTGGCTTGCCAATTCGTTTCAGGTCTCGCTGCTGGCAACGGTAATCACCATTGTTGTGACGACGTTCGCAGCCTATTCGCTGGCCCGCATGAAATGGCGGGGACGTAATGTTGTCTTCGCGATCCTGCTATCAGCGATGTTCATTCCCTGGGAGATCAATTCCATCCCGTTGTTCTTCATTGTAAAGGATCTGGGATTGCTGAATACCTTCTGGGCAGTTGCTTTGCCGCTTTCAGCCTTGCCGGTCAGCCTGTTTCTGTTGCGCCAGTTCTTCATCAACATCCCAACGGAACTGGAAGACGCGGCGCGAATCGATGGCTGCGGACATCTTCGCATACTCTGGCACATCATCATTCCCGTCTCGCTTCCGGCATACGGTGCGCTGGCGATCTTTATCTTTGTCTTCTCGTGGAATGAATTCTTCTGGTCTCTCGTCGCACTTCAACGTTCCGGCGTGCGCACGATGCCGATCGGATTGAAGACCTTGGTGGCTGCATCGGACATTCAATACGATCTCATGATGGCTGGATCGTTCATGGCCACGCTTCCGGCACTCATCATCTTCCTAGTTCTCAGACGTCACGTCATCAGCGGCATTTCGATGGCCGGTGTCCAGCGTTGATACAATTGAAAGGACCTCATCATGGTTGAAACTTCTCGCTTCGTTGCCCGCGGCGTCATGCCTGCGTGCCTCACGCCCTTCAATGAAGATCTCTCGATCAATGAAGCTTCGTTCCGCAGTCATCTCACGGATATTGCATCGGTTGCCGGGGTCAGCGCGATCTGCGCGAACGGTCACGCCGGCGAAGTAGCCTCGTTGACCTTCGATGAACAGCGCCGGGTTGCTGCCGTCGCCAAGGAGACACTTGGAACGACCGTCCCGCTCATCGTCGGTGTGTTTACGAATTCGAGCATGGAAGCGGCCCGGCTCGCCCGCGTGGCGCAGGATGAAGGTGCCGACGCGCTACTTGTCTTTCCGCCGGATATTCTCGCGCTTGAAGGTCACATGCGTCCGGAAAGCATTGTCGAGCACTTCCGTTGGATCACCGAAGCATGCAGCTTGCCGATCATTGTTTTCCAGTTTCCGGCTACCTCACGACTGGCCTATCCGCTTGAGACGCTTCTGGATCTTTGCCATCGCTATCCGCAAATCCGCGCGATCAAGGACCAATATGGTGATGGCAAGATCCATGAGCGGCATATTCGCGAACTTGGCGCTCTCGATAATCCTGTGAGCGTTCTGACGACGCACAGCACGTGGCTGATGGGTTCGCTGGCAATGGGGTGCCAGGGGGTTTTGTCGGGTGCCGGCAGCGTTATCGCCAACCTTCAGGTCGCTCTCTTCACTGCGATAAAGTCCGGGGACTTGGCAAAGGCAAGCGTGATCAATGACAGGATCTATCCAACTGTTCGGGCCTTTTATGACTCGCCCATGCTCGATCAATTTACGCGCATGAAAAATGCGCTTGTCATGCTTGGCCGAATGGAACGTGCGGTGGTTCGCCCACCTCTGGCAAAGCTCGATGCGGAAGAAATTGCGAGGATCAGCCAATTCCTGAAAGAGGCGCGCCTCACGCCGGAAACCGCTTACGCCAAAGTTGCCTAACAGGAGAATTTCATACCGTGGCTACCGATTTTTACGTCCAACTTGGTGATTCTGCTGAATTCAGCAAGACGATTGGCGAATCCGACATCTATCTCTATGCGGGTCTGACCGGGGATTTTTCCCCGAACCATATGAACGAAGCCGAAATGCGGAAAACTGTCTATGGCCGCCGAATGGCCCATGGCTCAATGCTTATAGGGTTCATGTCCACAACCTCGACCATGGTTGCAGAACGCGCTGGCCGCGACGACGCTCCCGAAACGCCGGTCTCTCTCGGATACGACAGAATACGATTTATCGCGCCGGTCTTTATCGGGGATACCATAACCGTCACCTACAAGATTGCCGTGATCGATCTGGAAAAACGCCGTGCTGTTGCCGACGTGACCGTGGTCAATGATGACGGAAAGACAATGGCTGTAGGCCAGCACATTTTGAAATGGGTTCCCAGAAGTTAACCCAGGACGCAAGTTTTCCGTGCCCAGCACGGTTTGAGATAATGAAAAGCCGGGATCAGGTTTCATCGGGGCAAGAGCGCTCCATGGAGAAGTTGGCTGCCGCGGTTTGGTGACAAGCAGTTCAGGGAGAGCGTCAGATGGCGAGTGTCAGTATCAGGAATATCGTTAAATCCTACGGGTCCATGGATGTAATCCATGATGTCGACATTGAAATCCTGGACGGCGAATTCGTGACCTTGGTAGGCCCCTCGGGTTGTGGCAAGTCGACCTTGCTCCGCATGATTGCCGGCCTTGAAAGCATTACCTCCGGCGAGGTAAGAATTGGCGATACCGTCGTCAATGATGCTCCGCCCAAGGGCCGCGACATTGCGATGGTGTTCCAGAACTATGCGCTCTATCCGCATATGACGGTTGCCAACAACATGGCATTCTCGCTCAAGCTGAAGCGATCGTCGAAAGCCGATATTGCTGCACGGGTTGCCAAGGCCGCTGGTATCCTTGGGCTGCAGGATTATCTTGATCGATACCCGCGCCAGCTATCGGGTGGGCAGCGGCAGCGCGTCGCCATGGGTCGTGCTATCGTTCGTGACCCAAGGGTATTTCTGTTCGACGAGCCGCTATCAAACCTCGATGCCAAGCTGCGGGTGGCAATGCGCGCGGAAATCAAGGATTTGCACCAGCGCCTCAAGACAACCATGATCTATGTTACGCATGACCAGATCGAAGCGATGACGATGGCCGACAAGATCGTTGTGCTGAATGGCGGAAATGTCGAACAGATCGGGGCGCCGCTGGATCTCTACGACAATCCCGCAAATCTCTTTGTTGCCGGTTTCATCGGTTCACCGGCAATGAACTTCTTGAAAGGCATTGTGGTCGAAGGTGAAAACCCGCACTTCAAGTCTGAAGATGGAACGAAAATGCCCTTGCCAAAAGCTTTCCATGGTGCAGCGGGAAGGTCTGCGGTTTACGGGTTCCGTCCAGAACACCTCCGGCCTGATGAGAACGGTACCGAAGCACGGATTCAGGTTATTGAGCCTACCGGTTCGGAGACGCAGATCATGATGAAATTTGCCGAGGCCGATATAGTGGCAGTGCTTCGCGACCGTATCTCTGCCAAGGCCGGTGATATCATCAGGGTCTCACCTGATGTCGAAAAAGTGCACCTCTTTGATGGGGAGACCGGTAAGCGTTTGGAGAAGCACTGAGAGCTTCAACTATATGTTTGCGGTTCAAAACTATGGTTGTTTTTTCGCGGGACTGGAGTACAGCGACTAGTATAGTGAGTTTTCAAAAATAAGGCGGACAACGGATGGGCGATCAACAGGTTGAAAGACGACGTCGGTCAACCAAGACAAACCCCGCCCAGAACAACGCAACAGTCAACGATGTGGCGAAGCTTGCCGGGGTTTCTACAGCCACCGTTTCACGAACATTGAACAGCCCCGATGTGGTACGCCCGGAGGTCCGGGAGCGCGTGACCATGGCGATCCAGAAGCTGGGCTACATACCCAACGATTCCGCCCGAGCATTGCGTCAAAATCAAACTCGCCTTATCGGTGTTGTTGTTCCCACGTTAAGCTACGCGCTTTATGCGGATTTTTTTGCATCGCTACAAAAGACCTTGGCGGAGAAGGGATTCTTCGCCCTTCTGACCACCAGCGAGTATGATCTGCAGTCTGAGGCTGAGCAGGCTGCGAAGCTGATCCGTCAGGGCGCGCAAGGCCTGGTTTTGGTCGGGCGTTTGCGTGATAAGCAACTCAGCAGGCTGCTTGCGACGTCCGGTGTTCCTTATGTCACCGCCTATGTCTTCGATCCAACAGACACCATTGGTTCCATAGGCTTCGACAATGCCCGCGCGGTCAGTGAGGTTGTCAATTATCTGGTGTCTCTCGGTCATAGGAAGATCGCGATGCTTACCGGACTGACTACCAACCGTAATGATCGTGCGCTCGCCCGGGTTCAGGGCTATGTCACGGCGATGAATGCGCACCAACTGCCCTCGGACGAATGGATTGCACAGGCACCATATACCATTATCGGCGGCCGAACTGCCCTGCAGGAGATTTTTGACAAATCGCTCCAACCGACGGCCATCGTTTGTGGCAGCGATATGCTGGCAATCGGCGCGCTACAGGAATGCAAAGCGAGAAATATACAGGTGCCGCAGGATATCTCGATTGTCGGTTTCGATGATCTTGAGATCGCTGCGCATATAGAACCCCCGCTCACTACAGTCAGCGTACCTTCCGTGTCGATGGGTAAGGCGGTAGGCGAGCGTATCGTCGAGATTTGTTTGGGACTGACGATCCCATCCACGCCCGCATTTGAAACGAGTTTGATCGTTCGCAAGACGACGGCTGCTCCGCGCGACTGAGACCTGCCAGTTAATAACAAATGCTTTCGTAATTTTCCAATTCCAGTGCTGCCAATCATTGACAACTCTTTGAGCTCAATTTATGTAATGGATTACATTATGCTAGGATTCAAAGTGGATTATTTCAAAGACAAGCTGGCTGTGGTTACAGGTGCCGCGTCTGGAATCGGAAAAGCGGTAGCAATCAGACTGGCCGAGCGGGGCTGCAGGCTGGTGGTGGTCGATCGCGATGCTTCAGGACTGGATATATTGGCGGGCGAATTGGCGAGCCCTCCAATTATGAGTCTGATTGTCGATATAGCGAGCGAGAAAGCCGTTAAGGATGCGGTGAGACGCGTTGCTGCAAGCGGCGCGATCGATTTTCTGGTGAACTCTGCCGGGATTGATCATTTGGACCGTATAACGGAATGCAGCTATGCCGATTGGCGCCGGATTCTTTCGGTCAATTTGGACGGCACATTTCTGATGTGCCGTAGTGTCGGCCAGCACATGATTGGGCAACGCTCGGGTAGCATCGTGAACGTGGCGTCCTGGCTGGCGAAGGCGGGCATGGCCGGCCACGGTCCCTATGCGGCATCCAAGTTCGGCATGATTGGACTTACGCAGAGTTTCGCGAAGGAAGTCGCAGAGTTCGGTATTCGGGTGAACGCGGTATGTCCCGGTGCGATCGACCACACACAGATGCGCGCGGAGGCCGACAGGCAGTCGGTCGAACGTGGCCTGGCGCCCGCCAGGGAACGCGTGAAATTTATTCCCTTGGGGCGAATGGGAGAACCAGACGATGTGGCCGGCGTCATCACATTCCTCCTGTCGAACGAGGCAAGATATATGACCGGGCAGGCGATCAACGTCACCGGCGGTTTATGGATGAACTAGGATTGGGTGACGGAATGCGCATGCTGGAAGGTGTTAAAGTAATTAGTTTCAATCATTTTCTGATGGGCCCGCTCGGCGCGCAAATCCTTGGAGATCTTGGAGCTGATGTTATCGCAATTGAAGCACTGGGTGGTGCGTTTCAGCGGAACTGGAGCCCTAATGATACCTATGTTGGCGATGAGTCTCTCTTGTTCGCCTGCGCGAACCGCAACAAGAGAAGCCTGGCGCTTGATCTTCGTTCCGAAGAAGGCAAGCAGATCGCCAGGAAATTGATTGCCGAGGCCGACGTCGTCTCAGAAAACTTTCGTCCCGGTGTGATGGAACGGCTTGGCCTCGGCTATGAGCAGGCCAGGGAAATCAACAAGCACATCGTGTATGCATCAGCCAGCGGATATGGCCCCGACGGCCCCTATCGGGAAAAGCCGGGGCAGGATCTGCTGGTGCAAGCTTTGTCCGGCCTCGTCGCCGTCACCGGACGTCAGCCCGACGGCGCTCGTGCCGTTGGGGCGTCGGTTGTCGATCATCACGGCGCGGCTTTGCTTGCCGTCGGGATATTGGCCGCATTGCTCCGCGCCCGCCAGACCGGTGAAGGATGCCGGGTCGATGTTAGTCTTCTTGCAGCGGCGCTTGATCTGCAGACGGAAAGCCTGACCACCTATCTTAATGGAAAGCGGCCAATTGACATCCGCCAGCCCGGTAATGTCGCGGGATGGGGCATGCAGGGTCCGTATGGTGTTTATCCCGCCCGTGACGGAAGTATTGCAATATCGCTCTGTACCAATCAGGAGTTGGGTGAAGCTCTAGAGGAGCCCGAACTTTCCGCTATTTCGGACGAAGATAACTTCCCCCGCCGCGAAGAACTTTCAAGCTTGACGGAACGCGGCACCCGCAAGTTTACGATTGCCGAGTTAAAGGAACGCTTTACGGCAAAACACGTTTGGCACATGCCTGTGAACGACTATGAAGCTGTGGAAGAAGACCCGCAGGTCCAGCACAACAAGCACATTATCGGCGTGGGCTCGGCCGCCAGCGATGCGACGTTGAAACTTCTTTCACATCCCATCCGCTATGATGGTCGAAGCCCCGAGATACGTCTCGCGCCTCAACCGCTCGGCGCACAGTCGCGGGATATCCTTGCCGAGCTTGGCTATTCGCACGAGGAGGTCGAGCAGCATATCAAAAACGGCGTTATCGGCACAGCCGAAATTGCACCCACGCGCAAAAAGTATGAACTGAAGCGGTCATAATTTATGGCCTCCCGGTTGCGAAGGAGCTGAAACATATGGACGTATTACTCGCGGCAGGCAAGCTGAGGAATGCACTGAGGGTCGACAAATGAGCGCAGACTCCCCCACATCTCTTCGCAAACGGTTGACCGCGAACATTGCATTCCTCTTTCCTGATCTGCCGTTTCTGGACCGGATCGATGCTGCAAAGGCTGCGGGTTTCGACAAGGTGGAATGTCATTTTCCTTATCACTTTCCTGTGGAATTGCTGCAACAGCGGCTTTCGCGAGCTGGCGTCGAGATGACCGGGCTCAACACCGCTCCCGGCGATGTTGCCGCGGGAGAATGGGGAATGGCGGCAGCACCCGGCAGGGAGGCCGAGTTTGAACGGGATTTCGATCAGGCGCTGCATTATGCGCGCTCGCTGGAAGCCCGGGTTATTCACGTCATGGCCGCCGTCGTTGCCGATGGTGAGAGGGAACGCGCGCGCGCGACATATGTCAGGAATTTGCGGAAAGCCGCAGACAAGGCAGAGCCCCATGGCATCAAGCTGCTTTTGGAACCGCTCAATGTCCGGGACAAGCCAGGATACCTGGTCACCCGGTCCGATGACATTGCCGGAATCATTGAAGAGATCGGCGCTCCCAACGTGAAGCTGCTTTTCGATATCTACCACGTCCAGATCATGGAGGGCGATTTGACAACGCGGCTTCGACGCCATGCGCCGATTATCGGCCATGTCCAGCTGGCCGCCGTGCCAAGCCGCGCCGAACCAGATGAAGGCGAGGTCAATCCCGGCCACGTCTTTGAGGTTCTCCAAGAGATTGGATATGACGGATTGATCGGACTTGAATACAAGCCCCGGGGGGATACAAGCGCCGGGCTCGCATGGATTGATAAGTTCATCCGTTCTCGGTCTCATTAGACGATTTTTGCAGGAGTATAATATGCGCGTTGCTGTTTCAGGGGCTGCCGGTATGCTCGGCCGCAAGCTTGTCGATCGGCTGTCGAAATCGGGAACAGTAGCAGGTAAGCCGATATCTGGATTTGTCCTGCATGATATTGTGGCTCCAACTGCAGTGAACGGCCCGATTAAAACCGAAATGCTCGTTTCTGACTTTTCTGCAGCGGGAGCCGCCGAGGCAATCGTTGCTTCACAGCCGGATATCATCTTTCATCTGGCAGCCGTTGTTTCCGGTGAGGCGGAAGCTGATCTCGACAAGGGTTACCGGGTTAATCTCGATGGCACACGGGCACTTCTGGAAGCTGTTCGAAAGCTTGGGGGAGATTATCGGCCGCGCTTCGTATTTACCTCGTCGCTTGCCGTATTCGGTGCTCCGCTTCCGGATGTGATCCCTGATGATTTTATTCTGCGGCCTCTTTCGAGCTATGGCGCGCAGAAAGCCATGGGCGAACTCATGGTTGCCGATTATAGCCGGCGCGGGATCATCGATGGTATCAGCATCCGGTTGCCGACGATCTGCGTACGGCCAGGAAAGCCAAACAAGGCCGCATCCAGCTTCTATTCCGGCATTATCCGCGAACCGCTCAACGGCGTGCCATCGGTGCTGCCTGTATCAAAAGATATGCGGCATTGGTTTGCTTCGCCGCGCGCCGCCATCGGTTATCTGGTGCATGCCGCAGAGCTCGATACGGCGCCGCTTGGCGGTATTCGCAGCCTGACGCTGCCTGGTGTTTCAGCAACTGTTGCCGATGAGATCGAAGCGCTTCACCGTGTTGGCGGCGAGGAAGCTGTCGCCCTCATTCGTGAAGAACCGGATGCAACGATCCATGCCATTGTCAGCACCTGGCCCAAGGCATTTGACGCGAGGCTTGCGCTTGATCTCGGCTTTGTACCGGATAAGACCTTTGAGGAAATCGTGCGGATTTATTGTCATGACGAATTAATCCGGGCGTAACTGGCCCTGGACGAAATTTGCAAGGAGACTGATAATGTTGATTGGCGTGATTGCGGATGATTTTACCGGGGCCAGCGATATCGCCAATACATTGGCGAAGGGAAATGGGGGAACGCCGGGCCTTCTGACCACGCAATTCATGGGCATTCCCAAAGGTCAGGCGCCGGCAAAATGCGAGGCGGGAGTGGTTTCGCTGAAAAGCCGTTCAATACCGGCTGACGAGGCAGTCGCGCAATCGCTGGCGGCGCTGGCCTGGCTGAGAAAGCAGGGCTGCAGCCAGATCATCTTCAAATATTGTTCGACCTTCGACTCGACAGCGGCCGGCAATATCGGTCCGGTTGCCGAAGCCCTCGCCAATGCGCTGGGTGTCAAAGGCGTCGTTGTTTGCCCCGCATTCCCGGGGGCGGGAAGGACTATCTATCAAGGTAATCTTTTTGTTGGGGACGTTCCGCTCAATGAGTCGAGCTTGCGCAACCATCCGCTCAACCCGATGACCGACAGCGATATTCGACGCTGGTTGCGTCTGCAGAGCCGGGACCCTGTCGGGTTTGTCCCGTGGAGCGTTGTCGAACAGGGGGGCAGTGCGATTCATACGGCGCTGAACGATACGGCAAAGCGCGGCGAGACGCTTGTGGTTGTCGATGCTGTCCGCAATGAAGACCTGCTTGAGATAGGCAAGGCTGTGGCGGGCGCTCCGCTCATCACAGGCGGTTCGGGCATTGCGCTTGGACTGCCAAATAATTTTGCTGCCAGAAACAGTAGCGGCCAAACGCCTGCACGAATTGACGGTATCACTGGGCCGGACGCAATCCTCGCGGGGAGCTGTTCGCAGGCAACGCTGGCTCAGGTTGCCTGCCACAGCAAGTCGCATCCTGCCATGGCGATTTCGACCGATGAAGTTATGTCCGGCTCTCTGAATTCATCCCGGCTCGTAGCCTTCGTCGAGAAAAACTGGAATAAGTCGCCGCTTGTCTATTCGTCGAATAAGCCCGCAAATGTTGATGCGGCCCAGAAAAAGTATGGCAGGGAAGAAGTCGCTCACCGGCTTGATGGTCTTTTCGCCGAAACGGCGAAACAGCTTGTGGGGCGTGGGGTGCGCAGGCTGGTGGTCGCGGGCGGAGAGACGTCCGGCGCTGTCGTATCGGGACTGGGGCTTGAGGCCATGACCATTGGGCCGGAGATTGCGCCGGGCGTTCCGGTTCTTGTCAGTCCGCTGCCATTGGCGTTGGCTTTGAAGTCGGGTAATTTCGGGCAGGAGGATTTCTTCGAGCGCGCGCTTGCGATGATGGAGAACGGAAATTGACGAGGATGTCCGCATGAACGAGTCCGCGAAACGTGAAGAGCTGGTCGTACTGGCGAAATCGCTCTTCGAGCGCGGTTATTCGGTGGGTTCTGCCGGCAATATCAGTGTCGCGGTCGAGGACGGACTTCTCATCACGCCGACAAATTCCTGTCTCGGCTTTCTCGATCCGGCCCGTATCTCGAAACTCGACAGCAATGGTAACCATGTAAGCGGCGACAAGCCCTCCAAGGAAGTTTTTCTGCACCGCGCTTTCTATGAAACGCGCGAGGCAACAGGTGCGGTCGTGCATCTTCACTCGAGCTATGCCACGGCACTCTCATGTCTTTCGGATCTTGATCCGGAGGACTGTATCGCGCCGCTCACGCCCTATGTCGTCATGCGGGTCGGCCAGGTGAAGCTCTTGGCTTATGTGCGCCCCGGTGATCCGGCCATGGGCGATATGATCCGCGCGCTTGGTGGCCGTGCAGCCGCCGTTCTTCTCGCCAATCATGGCCCTGTCGTCTCCGGACCTGATCTGCACAGTGCCGTCTTTGCCGCCGAGGAACTGGAAGAAACAGCCAAGCTTCTTTTATTGGTTGGAAACCGGCCGCATCGGTTGCTCAATGCGACCCAGATCGATGAGCTCAATTATATTTTCAACCCGAAAAATAAAAGCGCATAAAGCGATCTGCTCGCATTCTCCTCTTATGAGGACTTGAGAAATCTCCCGAGAAAGTCGCGCATACCTTCCACAGCCCGCCAACTTTGTCGGCGGTACCTACACAATTACATCGTAGCTCCGATTGTCATGCGGCGAATCTGTAAAAGATCTTTTCCCGCTCGCGGCCATGGCTCCGAGCATGTAGCAACCGAACTTCATCATCGTGTCATAAGCGCCAAACACGGGAGCTAAAAGAGCGTCTGCCCCGTCTCCGGTGAAATCTCGGACGAGATATCTAATCTTTTCCTCGGTCCGACCGTGCAAGTAAAAACATTTCTTCGTGTGCCGGGAGCGGATTATATTCCGTGGCACCTGCAATCTGCAGGCCGCATATTCCTCCCGGCAAGCACTGATTACCTCCCACCGCCATGAATCGAGTATGTGGTCATGAAATTTCCTGAGCATTTCGCCCGGAAAGCATTTATCGAGTGCAGCCTTTATTTCTACATGTGGCACTCATGCGCAATCGTGTGTATTGCGAGATTTACATTTTCTTGCTCTTCGTCAGCAGGCATAGCTTCGACAGCACCATTATTGACGATGTGGCTCTTGATCGAACTATCGCGAAGAACGGCCGGTGTCATTGCCATGCCCGTGCCGAACCTGTTGATACCGCACGGTACGCAGATTTCCTGTCCGGGCGAGGCACAGGAAGCGGAGCTTGCCAATCGGGAGGCCGAGCAATACCGCCAGAGCCTCGACAGACCCCGGCCCATTTCGGCCGGGACAAACGGGCACGGGATCGAACCGGCTATCGGGAAATCTGCAGCTTGTAGCCCAGATGGCTTGCGTGGAAGCCGAGCCGCTCATAGAAGCGGTGCGCATCCGGACGGCCCTTGTCCGTCGTGAGCTGGACGAGTTCACAGCCTCTCCGGCGGCATTCGGCAAAGGCCCATTCGAAGACAAGCTGGCCAAGGCCCGCGCGGCGGCGATCCCCGGCAATGCGAACCGCCTCGATCTGCCCTCGCCACGCCCCCTTGCGCGAAAGCCCGGGAATGAATGTGAGCTGGAGCGTTCCAACGATCCGGCCCGCTTCGACAACGGCCACGAGGAACTGATTGGGATCGGCGTCGATGGCTTTGAAAGCGTCGTGATAGGTGAGCGGAAGCGGGGTTTCGGGTGCTTCCCGCTCCCGTCCTAATGGATCATTGGCCAGAAGTTCCACCAGGGCGGGCAGGTCTGCCGGCCGGGCGCGGCGGAATTCAATATCTCCGGTTTTTTCAAGCATGGCGTTGAACCCGTTGTGCTTCGTCAGGCCGGCGCATATCCGTTCCTGCACAATGCCTGCAATTGCTCCGGCGTCAGCTTTTCGAGGCCAAGGACCGGCAGGATGTCATTGTCGGCGATGAGATCGCGGCCATAGGCGGCCGAATAAAGCGCAATGCCCGATTCGTGCAGAACGGCCAGGTGGCCGGCAAGCCTGCCCAGCAGGGCGGTCGGCCAAAGGCCGAATGGCGCATCCTCCAGAATATAGCGGCTTTCGATCGTGGTCGGCCCGAACCCGCCCCGCCCCTGGCGGTGCATTTCCCGGTTCATGTCGCAGACCGAGCCCATCGGCACGTGAAAGGAAAGGGAGAAATGCTCACGCACGGTGCGCACCGAGAGCCCGAAACTGGCGGCGATCGCCAGGCGTTCCTCGTCGAGCGCTTCGATCAGGCGCCCCACGGCCGGCGTGACATTCTCGCCCTGGCCCCAGCGCTCGCCTTTTTCCATGCGGGTGAGATTGAGCAGGGCAATGCCGAGATGGTTCTGCGGATTGAGATTGCTCAATGCGATCGCCATCAATCCATCCCGCCTGACGAAGCGGTCACCGAACAGCGCCGTGCACAGCGCATGGCCCTCATTGATCGCGCTTGCGGGAATTGTGGCCACATCGACCTTCTGGCGGACCGTCGCGACATTGACGCTGGTGGGATCCTGCTGGCGTCCCGTCACAAGGGTCGTGCCCCAGACGATGATGGGCAGCTCGACGCCCCTGGCGGCAAGAAGCCGGGAAAGATAAAGCCCGCCGAAGGATGTGTGAGAACTGATGATCACCGGTTGGCCGGGGCGAAGGTGAGGGGCGGCCGCGTCCATGACGGCCTTGTGCCCATAGGCCGGAAGAGCGATGAGGACGACGTCCGCCTTGTCCAACGCCGCAGCGCAGTTCTGCGCGACCGCGATGGTGAAGGCGCCTTCTACCGCATTCGTGGCAACCAGTTTTTCGCCTTCGGCCAATTGCCTGGTGCGATTGCCGGAAGGGGACCAGAGCACCGGCGAATGACCCGCATCGGCAAGATAGGCAGCACAGCCATAGGCGATTGCACCAGCGCCAAGAATACCCACCCGCATCGCCATACCCCTATACCTGTCTGATTCCACCCATTGCCGTCACACCGTTATCGTCCGGCTGGGCGGTCAATTGTCAATCCACAAATTTACATTTGTATTTTTGAGCGGAGTTGTGTTCAATCCTGCCAATGCAGTCTTTGTGACAGGTTTTCGACAGATACAGATGGTTGCATTACAATAAGCCGATGAGACCGGGGAAGCTGGAGAAAAAGATGAACGAGATCAAGACAAGTCGCCGATCGACGCTGAAATTGCTTGGCGGTGCAGGCTTGCTTGCCACGCCGATGCTGATACGCCCGCGCCCCTCGTGGGCCCAGGAAAAAGTCCTGAACATCACGACTTACGACAAATTCATCCCGCAGGACTTTATCGATGCCTTCCAGAAGGAAACGGGTATCGAGATAAGGATCAGGCTCACGGACGACCAGGGCAAGCAATACAATCTGCTGACGGCGGAAGGCGCCAATCCCTCCACCGACATCGTCACCGTGACCGGGCATCGCCTGACCCAGTTCACCAAATCCAATCTGCTCGCCGCTCTCGACACGTCCCGGTTGAAAAACTGGAAGAATCTTGCAAGTGCCTACAAGGATGCTCCACAACTTACGATAGACGGAAAAGTGTGGGGCCTTCCTCTCCTTGCCGGATTCGAGGGGCTGGCCCGCAACACCGACTACACCAAGACCTCGGACAGCTGGGAGATCATGTTCGACCCGGAATACAAGTCCTACACCTCCTATATCATCAGCGACTTCCTCTCCGTCACCATGCGCTTCCTCGGCACGGATGGCGACTATGTCTCTTATGAAGGCAAGCAGGAGGAAGCGCAGAAAGCCACCGACCAGGCAAGGGACTTCCTGATCAAGCACAAGGACATGGTCCGCAAATATTACGACGCCGGTTCGGAAATGCAGCAGATGTTCGTCAACGAGGATATCTACCTCGCCCAGACCTGGTCGGGGCCCACGTCCAAGCTGATCATGGACGGCCATCCGATCGAACTGTCGATTCCGAAGGAGGGAACATATGGGTTCCTCTATTCCTTCAACGTCGTCAACAATGCGCCGAACGCCGAAAGCGCCTACAAATTCCTCGATGCCATTCTCGCCTCCCCGGAAATCGGCGCGGCGATGACCCGGCAGTCAGGCTTTACCTCGACGATCGCCGGCGTCGACAAGGTGCTCGACGATCGCGAGCGCGCGGCCTCGACCCTGCCCGAGGACCAGATCGCGCGGATCGAGTTTTTCAGTTCGGTCAACCGCTACATGAAGAACGACATGATCGACCGGGCCGTTGCCGAGATAAAGGCAGCCTGACCGTTTTGACGATTGCCGGGGCGCATACAGATGATTGACAAAGCCGATTCGATTCCGGGTCGCCAGGCCGGCAGCGGGCCATGGCGATATAGCGGCTGGATCGGCCGGCTGGTCAATTCCTCTGTCTATCGCTTCACCATCGGTGCCTTGGCGCAAAGCAGGATCGGCCAGCTGGTCCTGCTTCTGGCGGTTCCTCTCCTGTGGATCGTCTTCTTTCACATCGGGCCGATTTTCCAATTGGCGAGAATAAGCTTTCTGGAACAATTTCCTATACCTGCGGGAAAGACCGGATCTTATACCTTATCCAATTACATGGTTTTCTTCCGCGACAGCCTTTACTTCGTTCCCTTCATACGAAGCCTGGTCTTTTCGGCCTGCGTGACTGCCGTGGCTCTGGTCGTGGTCTATCCGGTGGCCTATTATGTCGCCAAGGTCATCGCCCCGGGCCACCGCACCAAGGCGCTCCTCCTCCTCCTCGTGCCCTTCTGGGCAGGGGAACTGATCCGCACCTTTTCGGTGATCATGCTTCTGGCAAATCGCGGCGCGGTGAATGTATTGCTGCGGGAAATCGGACTGATCGAGCGGCCGGTCCCGCTTCTCTACAATTACTTTTCCCTGAGCTTCGGTGTGATCTATCTGATCGCACTGTTCATGCTGCTGCCGCTCTATGCCGCCATCGAGAAGATTCCGTCCCACCTGATCGATGCCGCCGCCGATCTCGGTGCCGGTCCGTTGACGCGCTTCAGGCGGATCATTTTGCCGCTTTCCAAGGATGGCATCGTGTCCGGCTGCAGCCTCGTGTTCCTGACCTGTGTCGGCGTCTTTGCCTCGCCGCTTCTGCTCGGCGGGCCGGGCACGGTGATATTCCCGGAGATCATTTCCGCATTCTTTCACGGTGCGAGCGACAAATGGCCGGTCGGCGCGGCCTTTTCCATGCTCATGCTCGTGGTGGCGCTGGCGATCGCCGGCGTCTTCATGCGCATCGTCGGCGGCGCCCGCACCACGAGGTTCATGTGATGTCAGGATCTACCCTGTTCGCAGACGCATCCCGCACGGCATTGTCGGCAACCTACTGGATATTCGTGGTCTATCTCATCGGCCCGCTGCTGCTGATGATGGCCATGAGCTTCAAGGATGCCACATTCATCGCTTTTCCCGTCGGCAACTGGACGCTGGACTGGTATGTCAAGGTCATGGGCGACCAGCAGTTCCTTTCCGCATGCCTCTATTCACTGTTCATTGCCTTCGTCACCACGGTTGCCGCAACGATCATCGGCGTGTGGATCGCCATGCTGATTTCAGCGGAAGGCATCTGGGGAAAAACCCTCATTTTCGCGCTCGCCTGCCTTCCGGCCGTCGTGCCGGGGATGATATCGGCCATTTCACTGCGTATTTTCGTCAGCGTGCTCAACATGCAGACCGGCACGGCAGCCATTATCATGGGGCACACCTTCCATGCGGTTCCCTTCGTCGTGATCATGGTGCTGACCCGGTTGCGCACCATGCCGAACAGTCTCGTCGATGCGGCCCGCGATCTCGGCGCGGACAATTTCGTCGCCTTTTGCCGGGTGACACTGCCATTCCTCGCCCCCGCTCTCATCGGCGGGATGATCTTCTGCGCATTGACCAGCATCGATGATTTCGTGCGAACCTTCTTTCTGGGCGGCTATCGCCCCACGCTTCCCATGCTGATCTTCGCAAAGGTTCAAAGCGGAATGTCACCGGAAATCAATGCCATGGCTACGATTGTCGTCGTCGTTACGGCGGCTGTCGGACTCTATGCCGAACGCCTGACGCGCCGCTCAAGGACCCGCTGATGCCGCCTATCGTCCATTTCGACAAAGTTACCAAAAACTATGGCGGGGTGCCCGCCGTCGACCGCCTCAATCTGAAGGTCGAGCCGGGCAGGTTCATCACCCTGCTCGGCCCGTCGGGTTGCGGCAAGTCGACCACGCTGCGCATGCTCGGCGGGTTCGAGATGCCCGATGCCGGAACCATCTATCTCGGTGGAGCGGATGTGACCCGCCTGCCGCCCAACCGCCGCAACGTCAATATCGTGTTTCAGGATTATGCGCTGTTTCCGCATATGAGCGTGGCGAAGAACATCGCCTTCGGTCTCGAGTTGAAGGGATTGGCGTCGGCCCGCATCCATGAACGGGTCATGGAATTGCTCGGCCTCGTTCAGCTCGAGGATTTTGCCGGCCGCATGCCGGCGCAGCTTTCGGGCGGCCAGCGGCAGCGCGTCGCCCTGATGCGGGCATTGGCCCCGGACCCCGACGTGCTGTTGCTGGACGAGCCGTTGAGCGCGCTCGATGCCAAGCTTCGCCAGCAGATGCAGATCGAGCTCAAGTCGATCCAGGAAAAGACCGGCAAGACGTTCATTTTCGTCACCCATGATCAGGAGGAGGCGCTGACCATGTCGGATGTGATCGTGATCATGAACAAGGGGCGCATCGAGCAGATGGGCGATCCGCATTCGCTTTATTCCCGTCCGAACAACAGGTTTGTCGCCAATTTCATCGGCGAGACCAATTTTCTCCAGGGCCGGGTGACGGCGCTCGAAGACAGGATCGCCGTTCTCCAATGGGGCGGCACCGAGGTGCGTGCAACGGTCGGCTCCCATCGGGTTGAGATCGGCGAGATCGCCAATGTGGCGGTTCGGCCCGAAGCAATCCTGTGTTCGGCGAGGAAGTCCACAAAGGGAAACGCCATCGAGGGAACCGTCACGCACAGGATTTTCAAGGGCAATCACACCTCGCTGACGATTGCCCTGCCGGACAATCGATCCATCCACGCCATGGCCGACCCGCAGGCACTCGGCCAGCTTTCGAACGACCGGGTCTGGATAAGCTGGAGCAAAGACCGTGCCGTTGTCCTTGCAGACTGACCGCAGAGCGAAGGGATAGACATTGATGGCGCAAGGGAGCGAAAGCCGGTTGGACGCACTCGATGCGCGGGTGCGGCAGGATCTCGCCTTTCTCAACTACCCACCCGCAAACTGGGTGCCGGAAACCCGGGACACATCCGGCCGCGCCGTATCGGACGTGGTTGTCATCGGGGGTGGCATGTGCGGGCTGGTGGCCGCCTTTGCGCTGTACAATGCCGGCATTTCCAATCTGAGGATTGTCGACCGGAGCCCGGACGGGTTCGAGGGACCCTGGATGACCTATGGCCGGATGGAAACATTGCGGTCGCCCAAGCAATTGGTCGGGCCTGCCTACGGCATGGCTTCATTGACCTTCCGGGCCTGGTTCACGGCCCGCTTCGGCGAGCGCGAATGGGACCGGCTCTTTCGCATTCCGCGGCCGATGTGGATGGAGTATCTGAGGTGGTACCGCAAGGTGCTGGCCCTGCCTGTCGAAAACGGTGTCGACGTAAGCCGGGTGAAACCCTTGGCCAGCGGCCTGTTCGAGCTGGAGATGGCCGGCGGAACGCAGGCACCGGTGCTGACGCGCAAGGTCGTCCTTGCCATGGGCCGCGAGGGCCTCGGCCGTCCGACGATCCCCGGCTTCGTGCTGACGCTCCCGCAGGAGCGCTGGTCGCATTCGTCGGACATGATTGATTTTGCCGCATTGCGGCAAAAGCGCGTCACCGTCATCGGAGTCGGGGCTTCGGCCGTCGACAATGCCGCCGAGGCCCTCGAACGGGGCGCCGCCGAGGTTCGATTGCTTGCCCGGCGCAAATCCATGCCGACGGTCAACAAGCTGATGGGCATAGGCTCCTATGGCGTCACCGCCGGTTTTGCCGAAATCAGCGCCGAATGGCGCTGGCGCATCATGGATTATTCCATGAAGCATCAGACGCCCGCGCCCCACAATTCCACCCTGCGCGTCAGTCGCCACGGCAACGCCTTCTTCCACTTCGACTGTGCTGTCCAATCCGTCGAGGTCGATGGCGGCGAGCTGGTGATCCGCACGGAAAACGGCCGGGTGTTCAGAACGGATCACATCATTCTCGGTACCGGGTTCACGGTCGATACGTTCAGCCGTCCGGAACTCGAGCCCTATGCGAATGAAATCTCCGTCTGGGCCGATCACTACACGCCTTCGCCGGGCGAGGAGAATATCGACCTTGCCCGCTTCCCCTGGCTGAGCAGCGACTTTTCCTTCACCGAGAAGCAGGAGGGACGGGCTCCCTGGCTGAAGCACATTCATTGTTTCAACTATGCGGCAACGCTCAGCATCGGCAAGGTGAGCGGCGACATTCCTGCGATAAGCGAGGGTGCGCAATGGCTTGCGCGGGGACTGGCGGCAAGGTTCTTCATCGAAGACGTCGACAGGCACTGGGAGGAACTTCTCGCCTATGAGAAGCCGGAACTGGACGGTTCGGAATGGACGGATGCCGATGCCTCGCCAGCGCCGCTTTCCCAAAGGGTTCAAACCTCATGACGCGAGAGGGCGAATGATGACGATCGACGTGGTGGACCATATTCTGGGATTAACCGGCTCCCCGGACCTGGCGGCCCTGCGCGGCCAGCGGGCGGATATCAGACGTCTGACCGAGTCGAGCTACGAAGCGGCGCTGCATCCAGGGGAGCCTCGTAACTTTTCCTATGCAGAACGGGCGGCCCTTGCCGGGCGCATGGCGCGCCTGTGGAAATCGCATGAACTTGCCGCGCATTATGATGGCGTGTTGCACAAGCAAGACGGCGACGCGGCCAGCCTGCGCATCAGCGACCCGGAGAACCCTCTTGACGGCGCCACGGACAGGCTGAAGGCGATCATCCGGCATGTGGATCTTGTCACCCTGACGCCCAGACAGGCCGAGAAATCCGATATCGGCCTTCTCTACGCTGCCGGGCTTGACGACCGCGATATCGTCACGCTGGCCGGTCTGATCGCTTTCGTGAACTATCAGATTCTCGTCATGGCGGGTCTGCGCATGCTGAGGGACAACTGAATGGCCAGAGAGATCGTCCGCAGCTTCACCCTTGATGCGCTCGAATGGGACCCCTATGTGACCCCGGTCGATCTTGCCGAGGCAACGCCGGAGCAGTTGAACGCGCTGAAGGTCACGCCATCCAATACCAAGGTTTCGGCCTATGTCCGGGTGCTCGCCCATGAGCCGGAGACGCTGACAGAGCGGACGCCGCTGTTCAACGACATCATGTATGCCAAGGGCGGGCTTTCCCGCGGCGAGAGAGAACTTGGAGCGCTTGCAGCCTCGCTGGTCAATCATTGCATCTATTGCGCCGCGGTCCATGCAAACCGCTTCATTGCACTCGAAAAGCAACCGGAGATCATAGAGGAAATCTATGCGCGCGGCATCAAGGCCGACCTGCCGGAAAAATATCAGGCGATCTTCGATTTCGGCATCGAGCTGACGGCCCATCCGGACCGGGTGGGGGTCTATCAATTCTACCATCTGAGGGAGATCGGACTGACCGATCTCGAAATCCTCGATCTCATTCATGCGGTTGCGATATTCGGTTGGGCGAACCGGCTGATGCACACGCTCGGCGAGCCGGTCAGGGAGGCTTGAATGCTTTCCCTCCTGCACAACAAGACCTATCGCCATCTGTTCGGGGCGCAGATCATCGCCCTCGTCGGCACGGGGCTCGCCACGGTCGCTCTCGGCCTGCTCGCCTATGATCTGGCGGGGGAGGATGCGGGCGCGGTTCTCGGCACGGCCCTTGCCATCAAGATGATCGCCTATGTGGGCGTCGCACCGGTTGCGGCGGCCTTTGCCGAACGTCTGCCGCGCCGCGCCATGCTGGTCACGCTCGACCTCATCCGCGCGCTCGTGGCGCTGGCCCTGCCGTTCGTGACGGAAATCTGGCAGGTCTACGGGTTGATTTTCGTGCTGCAATCGGCTTCCGCTGCCTTTACCCCGACCTTCCAGGCAACGATCCCGGACGTCCTGCCCGACGAGAAGGATTACATACGCGCCCTTTCGCTCTCGCGGCTGGCCTATGACCTGGAAAGCCTGGTCAGCCCCGTTCTTGCCGCCGCACTTCTGACGGTCGTCAGCTTCCACAGCCTGTTTGCCGGAACGGTCGTCGGTTTCCTGGCTTCGGCGGCGCTCGTCGTCTCGGTTGCGCTTCCGGCTTCGAAGCCCGGGGAACGCCGCGGGTTCTCCGACCGGACCACCCGTGGCCTGCGCATTTACTGCGCCACGCCGAGACTGCGCGGCCTGCTTGCGGTCAACATGGCGGTTGCCGCCGCGGGCGCCATGGTGATCGTCAATACGGTCGTGATCGTTCAATCGCATTGCGGCCTGGCGCAACGCTGGACCGCTCTTGCGCTGGCCGCTTTCGGTGCCGGGTCGATGCTGGCCGCTCTCCTGCTGCCGCGTCTGCTCGAGACGGTGAAGGATCGCACGGCAATGCTGGCGGGAACCATCCTGCTCGTCGCCGGTCTGATCGCCGGGGAGGTGGTGCACTCCTATTTTGCGCTTCTGGCGCTCTGGTTCATCCTTGGCATGGGCTATTCGGCGGCACAGACGCCCTCGGGCCGGCTTTTAAAGAAATCCGCCCATCCGGAAGACAGGCCCGCCCTGTTTGCGGCGCAATTCGCGCTTTCCCATGCCTGCTGGCTCATTGCCTATCTCCTGGCCGGATGGCTGGGTGCATCCGGAGGCATGTCGCTGACCTTCATCGTCCTCGGCCTGATCGCGGGGCTTTCCACGGCAATGGCACTGCTGGCATGGCCCGCAGCCGATCCCGATGTGATCGAGCATGGCCATGAGGGGCTTGCGCCTGATCATCCCCATTGGAGGGAGGGCACGAAAACCTCCGGGACCAGACATGCCCATTCCTTCGTCATCGATCGGCATCACACCATTTGGCCGCAACAGGGCTGTCGTGGACGCAACGGGTGAACGCGCAAATCTTCCAATTTGGCCGGCTGATTCATTCTTTCCACACAAGGTGACCGAGAACAGTTGACAATCGGCTTTTCGGTCATGATCCTTCGTCGCAAAAACATAAGAGGTATGAAATGACTATCATGAAAAGATTCGGGCCTTTGGCGGCCGTGGTGGCCGGAGTGGTCTTTGTCGGAGCGACCCTGGCAGTTGCACAGACGCCGGCCTTCTTTCGCATAGGCACAGGCGGAACGGCCGGGACCTACTATCCTATCGGCGGCCTTATCGCCAATGCGATATCGGGGGCGGGAGACAAGGGGGTTGCCGGGCTCGTGGCAACGGCCGTTTCCTCCAACGGTTCGGTGGCAAACATCAACGCGATTGAAAGCGGCGGGATGGAATCGGGCCTGACCCAGTCGGATGTGGCCTATTGGGCGCACAGTGGAACCGGCCTCTATGAGGGGAAGGGCAAGGTCGAGAATCTCCGGTTGATTGCGACGCTTTATCCGGAAACGATCCATCTCGTTGCCCGCAAGGGCGCCGACATCAAATCGGTCGCGGACCTCAAGGGCAAGCGCGTGTCGCTGGACGAGCCCGGCTCCGGCACCATCGTCGATGCCCGGATCGTGCTCGGCGCCTACGGCATCACCGAGAAGGACATCAAGGCCGAATACCTCAAGCCCGGCCCGGCCGGCGACCGGCTACGCGACGGCGCGCTGGATGCCTATTTCTTCGTCGGCGGCTATCCGACTGGCGCCATATCGGAACTTGCGACATCGAGCGGCATTTCGCTCGTACCGATTGCGGGGCCGGAAGCGGAGAAGCTCCTTTCCCAAAACAGCTTCTTTGCAAAGGATACCGTTCCGGCGGGAACCTATACGGATGTGGGGGAGACGCCCACGATCTCCGTTGCCGCGCAGTGGGTGACGAGTGCCAGGCAACCGGATGACCTGGTCTACAACATTACCAAGACCATGTGGAACGACGCCACGCGGGCAGCGCTGGATGCCGGTCACGCAAAAGGAAAACTGATCACCTTGCAGAATGCGACGACGGGCCTCGCTATTCCGCTCCATCCGGGCGCGGAACGCTTCTACAAGGAAGCCGGCGTGCTGAAATAAGCAAGCAAGGTGGAAGCCAACCAGAACAGCAGAAGGGAGGCGGTTCGTCCGCTTCCCTTATGCTGAACCATTCAACACCAATGTGATGGAGCTCTGATGCCGATGTCGTCAGACGAGCAATCCCCTATAGCGCCAATGGAGCTTGATGAGGCCAGGACACGCGAGCTGGAGGAAAAGTTCGATTCCGAGATCCGGTTTCGCCCGCTCTCGCCGGCAACAGGCTGGATTGTCGGGGCCCTGCTGGTTGTGCTGTCGATCTTCCACTACTACACCGCCGGTTTCGGCCTTCTGCCCGAAATGATCCACCGCGGCATACATCTGTCCTTCGTGCTGGGGCTGGTGTTCCTCGTCTTCCCGTTTTCGCGCAAGGGCTATGACCAGCCGGCCGTATCCTCCTTTCTGCGACCGCTCGGCATTTCCCTGTTCGACTGGCTGCTTGCCTTTGCGGCCGTTGCTGCGGTTCTGCATGTTCCCCTGATCCCGCTCGACGAACTCGCATTCCGCGTGGGAAATCCCACGCCGACGGATGTGGTCCTCGGCGGCCTGCTCATCCTGGCTCTGCTGGAAGCAACCCGGCGCTCCGTGGGCTGGCCTTTGCCGATCATTGCGCTCCTGTTTATGGGCTATGCCATTTACGGCCGGTCCATGCCGGGCATACTGGTTCATCCGGGCGCGACCGTTTCGCAGCTCGTGGACCACCTCTATCTGACGACGCAGGGGATTTATGGCATCGCGCTCAGCGTCGTCGCCACCTATGTTTTCCATTTCGTCCTGTTCGGTGTGTTCGCCACGCGCATCGGCCTGGGCCAGCTTTTCCTCGATTGCGCCGCCTGGGTGGCGGGGCGCTATGCCGGCGGTCCGGCCAAGGTCTCCATCTTCGGTTCCGCGCTTTTCGGCATGATCTCTGGCTCGTCCGTTGCCAATACAGTCACGGTCGGGTCGCTGACGATTCCGGCCATGATCCGTCTCGGCTACAAGCGCCACTTTGCCGCCGCGGTCGAGTCCGCATCCTCCACCGGCGGGCAGATCACGCCCCCGATCATGGGCGCAGCCGCCTTCCTCATGATCGAATTTCTCGATCTTCCCTATACGACCATCATTCTTGCGGCTATCGTGCCGGCCTTCATGCATTTTTTCGGGGTATTGGTGCAGGTCCATTTCGAGGCCAAGCGCACCGGGCTGCGCGGCTTGCGTCCCGACGAGATGCCGGACCTGAAGGAAGCGTTCCGGCGCGACTGGCCGACGGTCATACCGCTGATTGCCCTGATCGGCATCCTGATTGCCGGCTATACGCCCTACCTTGCGGCCTTCTGGGGGATTACACTGTGCATTCTCGTCGGCCTGATCAATCCGCGCCGGCGCATGTCCATCATGGATATCCTGGAAGGGCTGCGCGACGGCGCGAAATACGCCTTGGCCGTCGGGGCTGCCGCCGCAACAGTCGGGATCGTCGTCGGCGTCGTCACGCTGACGGGGGTCGGCTTCAAGATCTCCTTCATCGTCACCTCGACGGCGGTGGAGATGGCAACCTGGTTCGGCACCATATTGCCGACGATGATGTTTGCGCCGCAATCGCTGACCCTGCTGTTCACCCTGATCATGACGGGCGTCGTGTGCATCCTCATGGGATGCGGAATTCCAACGACAGCAAATTATATCATCATGGCGACGATTGCGGCGCCGACGCTCGGCATGCTCGGCGTCGAGCCCATCGTCGCGCATTTTTTCGTGTTCTATTACGGCGTGCTTGCGGACATCACGCCGCCGGTCGCCCTTGCCGCCTATGCGGCCGCGGGCATGGCGGGTGCCGATCCGTTCAAGACGGGCAATACGGCGTTTCGACTCAGCCTCGGAAAGGTGCTCGTGCCTTTCGTCTTCGTTTTCTCGCCATCCCTGCTGCTGGTTACGGCCAATTTTTCCTGGGCCGATTTCTTCATTGCCTTCATCGGCTGCGTCGTGGGCATAACCTGTCTCGGCGCGGCGCTCTCGGGATTCATGCTGGTGCGAATGCGCATCTGGGAACAGGTCACCTTGGTCGCCGCCGCCGTTCTTCTGGTAGTGCCGGAGCTTTATTCATCGTTGCTGGGAGGTGGGATGATCGTGCCGGTGCTGATCCGTCAGCTCAAGGGCCTGAAAGCGCCTTCCTTCGAAAACGAGGCCGTCGGACCCTGATGTTGGGTGCGGGTACCATGAACCGCCTTTGCAAATTTCCTTCAGGAGGTGGACGGTGGTAATTTGTTGGCGGCCGCAGGAAATGCCAGGACGGCATTGGCGACGCCGCCGATGCAGACTGCGGTTTGTTTGACTTAAAAAAGGGGAACAAAATGAAGATTCTGACTGCTTCTTTGCTTGCATGCTCACTTCTTGCCTCCCAGGTTGTGATCGCCGAGGCCCGCGACCTGACGGTCGTGTCCTGGGGCGGCAACTATCAGGATGCCCAGCGCAAGATCTATTTCGAACCTTTTGTGAAGGAAGCCGGCAAGCCACTCCTCGATGAAAGCTGGGATGGTGGCTATGGCGTTCTCCAGGCAAAGGTGAAGGCGGGCGTCCCGAACTGGGATGCCGTCCAGGTGGAAGCCGAGGAACTCGCCCTTGGCTGCGCGGACGGGATCTACGAGAAAATCGACTGGGACAAGATGGGCGGCAAGGACAAGTTCCTGCCGGAAGCTGTCGACGAATGCGGCGTGGGCGCGATCGTCTGGTCCACCGGTATTGCCTATGATGGCGACAAGATGAAACAGGCCCCGGCCTCCTGGACCGATTTCTGGGATACAAAAAAATTTCCCGGAAAGCGCGGTCTGCGCAAGGGGGCAAAATATGCGCTTGAGTTCGCCCTGATGGCCGATGGCGTGGCCATCGACCAGGTCTATCCCGTTCTTGCAACGCCCGAGGGTGTCGACCGCGCGTTCAAGAAGCTCGACGAGCTCAAGCCCGACATCGTCTGGTGGGAAGCGGGCGCCCAGCCGCTGCAGCTGCTCTCTTCGGGCGAGGTGGCGATGACGACCGTCTATAATGGCCGCATAAGCGGCGTGAACCGGTCGGAAGGCAAGCATTTCGGATTTATTTTTCCCGGCAGCATCTATGCGATCGACAGCTGGGTCATCCTTAAGGACAGCCCGAACAAGGACGCGGCAATGGACTTCATTGCCTTTACCAGCAAGGCGGAAAACCAGTCCATGCTGCCGGAATATATTGCCTACGGGCTTCCGAACATCGAGGCGGGAAAACTCGTTCCGGAAAAATTCCAGGCGGAATTGCCGACGGCGCCAGACAATCTGAAAGGAGCCATTCCCCTCGACATCGACTTCTGGACAGATAATTCCGAAGCGCTGACCCAGCGCTTCAATGCCTGGCTTGCCCAGTAGGTTCGGCCGCAGGAGCATGGTTCGCCATGCTCCTGCGCCATTTCTCATGTTCGACGAGGACGCGCTTGAATTTTCCGGCTGGGTCTTGTTGAGACTGTCCCCGTTTGTCAAGGTTATCGGACGATGGCTGATTCATTCATTCGGTTCAAAGACGTAAGCAAATCCTTCGGAGCGTTGACGGTTGTCGAGGGCCTGAACCTGGATATCGAGCAGGGAGAATTCATCAGCCTTCTTGGTCCTTCCGGTTCAGGCAAGACGACGATTCTGATGATGCTTGCAGGCTTCGAGAGCCCCACCACCGGCGCGGTATGGGCCAGGGGCAAGCGCATCGATCTCCTGCCACCGCATAAACGCAATATGGGCGTGGTGTTTCAGAACTATGCCCTGTTTCCGCATATGACCGTGTCGGAGAACGTCGCTTTTCCCTTGCGGATGCGCCGGCTCGGGCGCGCCGAGACGGCGGACCGCGTCACCCGGGCTCTCGACATGGTGCAACTCGGCTCCTTTGCCGATCGCCGCCCGTCGCAGCTTTCGGGAGGGCAGCAGCAGCGCGTTGCCCTGGCACGGGCCCTGATCTTCGAGCCGGAGGTTGTGCTGATGGACGAGCCGCTCGGCGCCTTGGACAAGCAGCTGCGCGAACAGATGCAACTGGACATTCGCGCGCTGCACCGGCGCCTGGGACTGACCGTCGTTTTCGTGACGCATGATCAGACGGAGGCGCTGACCATGTCGGACCGCATCGCCGTCTTCAATCACGGAAAGGTCGAGCAGACCGGTTCGCCCGCGGAGATCTACGACCATCCCTCGACGCGCTTTGTCGCAGAATTCATTGGCGAGACAAATCTCGTCCGCGGCTCCGTCGAAACCGTCGAGGGAACCACCGGCAGAATCCGGCTGGAGAATGGCGGAACCCTGTCCGTCGAAGCCAGTGGCCGGCTGCATGCGGGAAAGGATGTCTGCCTCTCGATCAGGCCCGAACGCGTCACGCTGGGCACAGGGCCGGACAATAGTTTCAGCGCCCGGATTTCCGACGTGGTCTATCATGGCGATCATTTGCGGCTGCTCGTCCAGGGGAACGAACAGTCCTTCATCATCAAGACCGATCGCAGCCGCCGGCCTCCTTCGGTGGGCGACAACATCATGATTTCGTTCTTGCCGACCGATTGCTGGGTGATTGACGCATGAACCGGGGCCGGTTCCGCACCCAGGTCACGTCCCTGGCGCTCGTCGCACCATTGTTGCTGTTCCTGATCGTTTTCTTCGCTTTGCCGCTGTTCACGATGATGAAGTCGGCCGTATCGGACCCGATCGCAGCCAATGTGCTTCCGGCGACGGCATCGGCGCTGTCGGGCTGGGATCGTGAAAGTCCGCCGAGCGCGGCCCTGCAAGCCGCTTTTGTCACCGACCTGAAGCAGATCGAAGACGATCAGCTGTTCGGCGACCTGGTCCGGCGGTTGAACAGCGCCAAGTCCGGCTTCAGGACGCTGATGCCCAAAACGCGCACCGCCGCGAAAGAGGCCGGGGAACCGCTCGATCTCGTTGCCCTCGACAAGCGCTGGGCAGACAATGGCTACTGGCAGGTCATAGGCGTTGCCGCATCGTCGACGATCACCGACCGCAATCTCCTTGCTGCGCTCGATCTTGGCCGGGACGCTTCGGGAGAGGTTGCAGCGCTGCCGACCGGCGCGTCGGCCAATCGGGCCATTCTGCTGCGGACTTTCTCGATGGCCCTGGCGGTTACGGTGGCGTGCGTTCTCATCGGATTGCCCTTTGCCATGATCGCGGCGTCCGTCGAGGGGTGGAAACGCCAATTGCTGTTGGGCGCGGTGCTGCTGCCGCTCTGGACGTCGCTGCTCGTGCGCACAGCAGCCTGGTTCATTCTGCTGCAGGACAATGGTCTGATCAATTCCACGCTGATGTTCCTCGGCCTGACCACGGAACCGCTGGCGCTGATCTTCAACCGCGTCGGCGTCATCATAGCCATGACCCACGTGCTTTTGCCCTTCATGGTCCTGCCTGTTTTCAGCGTGCTCGCGGGCATCCCGAAAAACCTGATGCCCGCTGCCGCGTCGCTCGGGGCCCATCCTGTTCAAGCCTTCCTGACCGTGCTCCTGCCGCTATCCCTGCGCGGGGTCATATCCGGCTCGCTTCTCGTCTTCATGAGTGCCCTCGGCTACTATATCACGCCCGCACTGATCGGAGGCGCGAAGGACCAGATGATCAGTTCGGTCATCGCCTATTACGCCACGGGCGCGGCAAATTGGGGTATGGCCGGGGCGCTGGGCCTCGTCCTTCTGACAGCGACGCTTCTCCTATACGTGGTTTACCTGCGGCTTTCGGCCGAGAGGGAACTGCGGCCATGAATGTGCTGCGCTGGTGCAAGATCGTCTTCGGGGCGGCCGCCGTCTTCTTTCTGCTCGCGCCGCTCGTTGCCATTCTGCCACTCGCCTTCACCGACAGCGTGTTTCTCAACTATCCCGTTCCCGGTTATTCGACGCGTTGGTTCGAAGAACTCCTGACAGCCGAAGTCTGGCGCAGGTCGATCGTCAACAGCCTGATCATTGGATGCGGGACGACGGTGCTGGCAACCGTTCTCGGGACCGTGGGGGCGCTCGGACTGCGCGGCACGCGGCTGTCGCCGGTCTTCGCTTTCATCAAGACCATCTTTCTCCTGCCCATGGTCGTGCCGGCGGTGGTGCTGGGCGTCGGCATGCAGCTGATGTTTGCGCGTTACGGGCTGGCAAACAGCTATCTCGGCGTGATCATAGCCCACACCGTCGTGGGTGTGCCCTTCGTCGTCGTCAACGTGCTGACGGTGCTGCAGGGGAGCGACCGGCGCCTCGAACAGGCGGCGGCAAGCCTGGGTGCGGCTCCCCATGTGGTCTTCCGCAAGATAACCCTGCCGCTTGCGCTTCCGGGAATCGTATCGGGCGCCGTCTTTGCCTTCGCCACCTCCCTCGACGAAGTGGTGCTGACGCTTTTCGTGGCAGGGCCCAACCAGCGGACCTTGGCAAGACAGATGTTTTCGACGATCCGGGAAAACATAAGCCCCGCGATAGCTGCCGCGGCCTTCGTTTTCATTGTCGGAACAATGCTGATCGCCATTGTCTTCAAGCTTTCCATGAAGGCGGCCCAACGCCGGCAGGAGCAGGCTTGATCCCGGCCCGTGGACAATTGCGGCTAGAGCATCGTGCGGCCGCCTTTCGTAGATGGTCTTTCAGTTTTGAAAAGGCCATTTCTGTCGGGTTCAGGTCGGGCGAATATTGCAGCAGGAAGAGCATCCATGCACCGCGTTGCCGTACAACTGCTTCGGCCTTGGCGCTCTTGTGAACTGAGAGATTATCAAGAATGACGACATCGCCGGGAGCAAACGTCGGAGCCAGTTGCGTTTCGATATAGATATTGAAGGCCTCCCGGTCCATTGCACCTGGACCCAAGGGCGGCCAGCGCATCATGGCGCAAGCCGGCAATGAATGTCCGGGTTCCTCACTTGCCGAACGCAGCACTGGCCTTGAGGCGCTTGCCGTTCTTCGCCCGTCCTCCTGGACGGCTCGTCCTGGTGTTGAGTTGATCCAGACCCTGCGCCGCCCGGCAACATCAGCGCGAAACCGAAAAACCGTGCTCTTCGGCCAGCTTCTCAGCCGCCAGCGTCGGCCCAAAGTCCGCGCAGCGTTCTCGCACCAATTGCAGCGCCAGATCACGTACTCCATCATTGATCCGGTTGTTGGACCGTCGGCCAACGATCCGCTTCAGCTTGGCATTCTCCTCCTCGAGCTGCCGTAGCCGCTTCATTTCAGATGGCATCAGGCCAGCATATTTCTTGCGCCAGTTGTAAAACGTGGCATCCGAAATACCTGCCTTGCGACAGACCTCTCCAATCGGCGTTCCATCCTCTGCCTGCTTCAAAACGAATGCGATCTGCGCTTCCGAAAACCTCGATGCTTTCAAAGAACTCTCCTTTTCCCGCATAAGGGCTAATAAGTGGAAAAGATCACCCGCGAGCAGCGGCCTTGACGACTATAATATTTGCTATTATTATAACTCTTAAATCAATATTTTGGGTTTAAATGCTATAATGGTCACATTTAACATGACTTCACCGAAGGAGATCATTGAAGATGTCTCAAAACGGATGAAGCGACGGCGGATCGATGCCAATTTTACCCAACGAGAGCTAGCTTCCAAGGCGGGAGTTTCCTACGGCTCCCTGAGAGTTTTTGAGGAGACCGGCAGGGCATCCTTTGAAGCTGTCGTAAAGCTCGCATTCGCTTTGGAGGCAGAAGCTGATTTTGAGCTCTTGTTTCCTTCAAGGCCTCCCAAGACACTTGAAGACGTCCTGGGACATCCGGCCAGGATGAGAGTTCGCAAGAAATGAAGTTCAGGCCAGTCAGAAAAATGAGGGTGATTCTCGATCTCGAGGGGTCTCAACGGGATTTGGGAACGCTTGCCTGGAGTACCGAGGAACGCCGGGCTTACTTTGAGTACGCAGCCGATTTCATAGCCACACCACTGCTAATTTCACCGTTCCATCTCGGTGTGAAGGCAGGTCTTCTTCCAGCTCAGCATGAACCGTTCAATGGGCTGCATGGGCTTTTTAACGACAGCCTTCCAGATGGATGGGGACGCCTATTGCTGGATCGTCGACTTCAAAAATCGGGGGTGGACTACCATACGCTTACGGCTTTGGACCGTCTTTCTGCGGTAGGAACTTCCGGAATGGGAGCATTGGCTTTCGTCCCTGAACTCACCGATGACAAGCATAGTGGAGGCGACTTGGACTGGTTCGTTGAGCAGGTTGAGCTTGTTCAGAAGGAAATGGACACGGCTGAGATCGACGCACTGCAAGGAGCGCAGGGCGGCTCCGCAGGCGCGCGTCCCAAGATCATGATCGGCTTGAACCCGGATCAGAATACCTTTGTAACCGATTACGGCCGTCAATTGAAGCTTGGTCTAGAACGCTGGATGGTTAAATCACGCAGCTCCGACGACCCAATAGATATCGGGGTCGAGGAGCACGCTTATGCGCTCATGGCCCGTGCAGCCGGGTTGGAGATGGCTGATACGCGGGTGCTGCAGACAAAAAAAGGAAATCGTCTTTTCGCGACCAAGAGATTTGACCGCACATCGCAGGGGCGACTGCATATGCATACTGCAAGCGGTCTTCTATATGCCGACCATCGACAAGCATCACTTGACTACGTCTCGCTTCACAAACTGACATACATGATGACAAGAGACAGCTCCGAGGTCCTGCGCATGTTCGGTCACATGGTTTTCAATGTGTATGCACGGAACCGAGACGACCATTCGAAGAACCATTCTTTCCTGATGGCATCGGATGGGCGGTGGAAACTCTCTCCGGCATACGACCTGACCTTCTCGGCAGGCCCGGGAGGACAGCATAGTACATCGATTGCAGGGGAAGGATTGAACCCCGGGCGGCAGCATTTGCTTGCCGTCGCTAATGGCGCTTCCATTTCCGAGCAGAAAGCGTTGAACGTGATTGAACTCACCCGATCTGCTATCGATCGCTGGCCTATGTTCGCGGACGAAGCAGGTCTATCCAGAGCACGAACCAGTGAGCTTGATTTGATCCTAAATGGACGCAGGCCTCAGCCTGAACAGGCGAAACATCACGACGCATCCCGCGACAACCTCGCTGTTTCCGAGCCCGCGCCAAGACGAAAGAAGAGCCGCCCAAGCGATGATGGGAACACTCCAATCGGTCGCCGCCGTTGATGTCCTAAAAGCCTAGCAGCTAGGACGCGCTCTTTTAGCTGTACTGGTAGTTTTTCTAACTAAGGTCAAAAAGAGCGTTAGCGTTCTGAAGCGCGCTTCGCGTCTCATAAAAAGGTCTCAGGGGAGCGATAGCCTTCAAAACAATCTAGAAGAAATTTCGACAGAATTCGCCTCATGGAATGGGGCTGCCGCGCAACACTTGTCAGCTACGTGGTCGGAATTCCGCGAAACCACCATTGAACCACGTTCCGGTCATAACGGTATCCGCAATGCGATCCGGCCATCCATATTCTTTAATCTCGATGACATGGGGTTTGGTGTCTCCGGCTGGCGCTCGGTAAATATATCCGCATCAATGGCGCTCGCAGATGAGGGGGATTTCCTATGAATCAGGGCTACATTGAGAGCAATTCTTCCGAAAGTGACAAGCCGTTAATCTTCAGGCTTGAGATGGGTCTCATCGCGTTTGATGAGGTAAGCCCTGTGATCGATGATCTTGAGAATTCCGAAATTGATTTGCGTGACCACGCTGCCGTGTTGGAGCGCTGTGAAGGATACGTGGATGATGCAGAAAATTTGATTGAAAAAATTGGTTTTGTCTCGGATGAATTAAAACCGCAAATTAGTCAGGACATAAGGAATTTTTTCAGCAAGCCTACGATTTGTCTTATCGTTATTTTTTGGCGAACCAGACAAGCCTTTCCGAAGAGTTTACTTTTCCTGCGGGATTGGGTTTGGCTCCGCCCAATCTAGACGCAGATAATTTCGAAACACAGCGGTTCATTGAAGCCTGGGGCAATTTCCATATAGCTACTAACTATCCCCATTTACTGGAACCTCCTTTTCGGAATGCCCCAGACCCAAGCAATCTCCTTAAGTTGTAAATACTTGCCTGCTCAGTCGTTGGACAAATTCAGGCCTTGGCAACTAGCAGATGTGTCGCAACGAGCGACGCACGAGTTTGTGGGTGATGCGATCAACTTTGCAACGCGTGGCGACTGAATAGCGACATCTGAGCTCAGTCTTGCAGGTGATCGACGGGGCAAAGCATCTAGCTGTTTGCTGGGGCGGTTGAAGCTGAATTCCAAGCAACTGTAACTATGTGGAAACGGGCGGCGGTACACTGTTAAGTCGATTGAGGCACACTATGGGGTAGATTCGACCTAACTATGTGTCGCTTGATAATGACGGTATGATTTCCCGTCAAATTTCCCATCAAAAGAGCTCAAAAAGAGTTGCACACCTCATTTGGCTGAACTAGTATATCAGCCGGAGGAGAATTCTCGTGGTGAAAATGACGCTGGAAGACGTCGCCCGAGAAGCCGGTGTCAGTCTCGCAACGGTTGATCGCGTGGTAAACGGGAGGATAGGTGTGCACGCGCGCACCATCCAGCGCGTCAATGCGGCTATTAAACAGCTTGGCTTTCTGCCGGACCCGCACGCCTCCCGTCTGGCGCGAGGGCGCGATTATGACTTCCGCATCATTCTACCGACCGGCGACAATGAATTCATGCAGGCTCTTGCCGCAGAGTTTCGTGCCACGCGCGAACGCCAGTTGCAGGAAAGGGTGCGGCTGAACATTCAATATGTCGATACGTTCGATGGCGAAGCACTCGCTGCCGCACTGGAAAAGCTCCCCGCGGGCATTGATGGTGTGGCAGTCGTCGCACTGGACCATCCTGCTGTTACCGAAGCTATCAACGCCCTGGCCGATAGTGGCGCCGTCGTTCTTACGCTTGTGTCCGATGTCCCCAATTCGCGGCGAGCCCATTATGTCGGGATTGATAATTTTGCGGCCGGCCGCACCGCTGCATCGCTGATCGGCCGCTTTGTAGGACCGCGCAAGGGCAAGGTCGGCATGATTGCCGGTTCACTCGCATTGCGCGACCACGTTGAGCGGCAGTTCGGGTTCGAGCAGGTTCTGTCACGCGAATACCCAAATCTGGAAGTTCTTCCCGTCCGCGAGGCACGGGACGAAAATGCCCGGGTGGAAGCCATCACAAAATCTTTGCTTCAGGATCATCCCGATACGGTCGCCATCTATAATGCCGGTGGCGGGCAGGCGGGCGTAATCGCTGCGCTGGAAACGGCCAATCGCGCATCTGACATGATTTTTGTGGCGCACGAACTGACCGCTTCAACGCGCCGTCACCTTGTGCGTGGCACGATCGACGCAATCATAAATCAGGACGTCGGGCACATGGCCCGCAGCGCGGCCCGCATCCTCACTGCTTTGAAGGAAGGCCGTCCGATTGTTTCGGGACAGGAGCACATCCGCATCGACATCTTTCTCAGGGACAACATGCCCTGACGGCTATAACCGGTATTTGGAGGAAGCATATGAAGACGATCAAGGGACCAGCCATTTTCCTCGCACAGTTTGCGGGTGATGCAGCTCCGTTCAACACATTGGATGCAATGTGCGGATGGGCAGCAGGGCTCGGCTATAAGGGCATTCAGATTCCGGCGTGGGATGGACGCCTCATTGATATCAAAAAGGCTTCCGACTCCAAAGACTATTGTGATGAGATCGCGGGGACAGCAGCAAAGCATGGGCTGACAATCACCGAGCTTGCCACTCATCTGCAAGGCCAGCTTGTTGCCGTTCACCCGGTCTATGATGAACTCATGGATGGTTTTGCCGCGCCCGAGGTCCATGGGAACCCGGCAGCACGGCAGGAATGGGCCGTCGATCAGCTAAAGCGTGCAGCCCGGGCATCAAAGCATCTTGGCCTCAAGACCGTTCCGACATTTTCCGGCGCTCTGGCATGGCCATTTCTCTATCCATTCCCGCAGCGTCCGGCAGGCCTGGTTGAAGCTGCTTTTGACGAGCTGGCAAGGCGCTGGACGCCAATCCTCAATTACTTTGACGAGCAGGGCGTTGACGCTGCCTATGAGATTCATCCTGGCGAAGATCTCCATGACGGCATCACCTACGAGATGTTTCTGGAGCGGGTCAACAATCACTCACGCGCCAATCTGCTTTACGATCCGTCTCATTTCGTACTGCAGCAGCTCGATTATCTCGACTACATCGATATCTATCATGAGCGCATCAAGGCATTTCATGTGAAGGATGCCGAATTCAATCCGACAGGACGGCAAGGTGTCTATGGTGGCTTCCAGTCATGGGTAAACCGCGTCGGTCGTTTCCGTTCCCTGGGTGACGGACAGGTTGATTTCGGGGCGATTTTCTCCAAACTGACCGCCTACGATTTTGATGGCTGGGCAGTTCTGGAATGGGAATGCGCGCTCAAGCATCCAGAGGACGGTGCCCGTGAAGGTGCCCAGTTCATCGACGCCCACCTGATCCGGGTTACAGAGCGGGCATTTGACGATTTCGCCGGGGCTGGCACTGACGACGCGGCCAATCGCCGTATTCTTGGCCTGAAGTAAGAGGACGAAGCAATGGCCATTGGAGCATCCAAAGAAAAGTCGGCGGGCAAGCGTATCCGCATCGGCATGGTCGGCGGCGGGCAGGGGGCATTTATCGGTGCGGTGCATCGCATTGCGCTGCGTATGGACGACCAGTTTGAACTGGTCGCAGGCGCGCTTTCATCCGACCCCGACCGTGCCAAGGCATCGGCGCGCGAGATCGGCATTGCCGATGACCGCGCCTATACGTCTTTTGAAGAAATGGCCAAGGCTGAGGCCAAGCGCCCGGACGGCATTGAGGCCGTCTCGATAGTCACGCCAAATCATATGCACGCACCGGCTGCAAAGGCGTTTCTGAAAGCGGGCATTCATGTGATCTGCGACAAGCCTTTGACGACCACTGTCAAGGAAGCGAAGGAACTTGTTTCCCTGGTCAACAAGACCGGAAAGCTCTTCGTGGTCACTCATAATTACACCGGCTATCCCATGATGCGGCAGGCGCGGGCAATGGTGGAAAAGGGTTTGCTTGGAACCATTCGCGTGGTGCAGGCGGAGTATCCGCAAGACTGGATGACGGAAAAAACCGAAAGTTCCGGCTCCAAGCAGGCTGAATGGCGTGTTGATCCCAAGCGCTCGGGTGCTGGTGGTGCCATCGGCGACATTGGCACACATGCCTATAATCTCGCCTGTTTCGTATCCGGCCTGAAACTCAAGCAGCTTTGCGCGGAGCTGACGAGCTTTGGCGAAGGTCGTGTTCTCGACGATGACGTACAGATTCTCATGCGTTTCGATGGCGGTGCCAAGGGCATGATCTGGGCAAGCCAGGTTGCACCGGGCAATGAGAACGGCCTCAAGCTTCGCATCTATGGCACAAAGGGCGGCCTTGAGTGGACGCAGGCTGATCCCAATTATCTCTGGTACACGCCATTCGGCAAACCAAAGCAATTGCTGACTCGAGGCGGTGTCGGTGCATCGCCAGAGTCAGCCCGCGTCACGCGCGTTCCCGGCGGACATCCCGAGGGCTATCTCGAAGGTTTCGCCAATATCTATACCGAGGCCGCGCAGGCAATTCTCGCTGCCCGCACTGGCAAGAAACTATCCAAGGATGTCATCTATCCAACTGTGCAGGATGGTCTGGCGGGTATGGAATTCATCGAGGCTGCGGTCAAGTCCTCAAAGGCTGGCGGCGTTTGGACGAAGGTGTGATGCAGACAAACCAACCCTTGAATGCCTCCAACGTGCCGGTGCTCGAAGCGCGCGGCATCGCCAAGGCATTTGGCCCGGTAGAAGTATTGACCGACATCAGCCTGACAATCATGCCGGGCGAGGTCCATGCGATTATCGGCGAAAACGGTGCCGGCAAGTCCACGCTGATGAAATTGCTCAGCGGCCATCTGAAGCCGACACGCGGTACAGTCGCTATCGACAATGAGCCTGTCAGCTTTGCAGGGCCAGTCGATGCGGAGCATCGCGGGCTGGTTCTGGTGCATCAGGAAATCCTGTTGGCGCCCGATCTGACAGTTGCCCAGAACATCTTCATGGGACGTGAACTGAAACGCGGCCTGATGGTCAACGACCGCGAAATGAACAGGCAATCGGTGGAGGCTGTCCGCAGCCTTGGCGCGGACATCGATCCCACCACGCAAATAGCCAGGCTCTCGATAGCCCGGCGGCAGCTCGTGCAGATTGCCCGTGCATTGCAGGTGCCGCATCGCGTTGTCATTTTCGACGAACCGACCGCCTCGCTCACACCCATTGAGACAGATGCACTGCTCAAGGTCATCCGCGACCTGCGCGACAAGGGTGTTGCCATTCTCTACATTTCGCATCGCTTGCCGGAAGTTGCCGCCATTGCGGACCGCATCACGGTCCTGCGTGATGGCAAGCTCATTGCAACCCGAAACGCGTCTGAATTGCAACCAGTCGATATGGCGCGACTGATGGTTGGGCGGGATATGTCAAAACTCTATCCCGAGCGTGAGGACACCGCCGCCCATCAGACGGTGCTTGATGTCAAGAATTTCGATGTGCCCGGCTATGCTCGCGATGCATCCTTTTCTTTGCGGAAGGGCGAGATCCTTGGCTTTGCCGGGTTGATCGGCGCTGGCCGTACAGAACTGCTTGAAGGTGTTGTCGGGCTTCGTACCGGTCATGGCCAGATTGCGTTCCATGGCAAGCCTGTCAAGTTCAACACGGTGCGCGACAGCATGGCCGCCGGGATTGTCTATCTCAGTGAGGACCGCAAAGGTAAGGGGCTCCTGCTGGCCCAGGATTTGCGTACCAACCTTACCTTGGCGACACTTGACAAATTCACCAAAGGTCCGCTGATCGAGCGTAAGCGCGAAGACAATAGCCTCGACAAAGCGATTACCGATTTCGACATTCGGGCGCGACGGCGCGATCTTCTGGCCGGGCAGCTTTCCGGCGGCAATCAGCAAAAGCTGCTACTCGCAAAGATGATGCTGCTGGAGCCGAGCATCGTCATCATCGATGAGCCGACACGCGGTATCGACATTGGCACCAAGGAACAGATTTACAAGTTCATTGCCGATCTCGCTAAGGCAGGAAAATCAGTCATCGTCATTTCATCGGAAATGCAGGAGCTGATCGGCATCTGTCACCGCATTCTTGTCATGCGCTCGTCCCGCATCGTCGGCGAAGTAACCGGCGACGCGATGACCGAAGAAGAAATCGTCGTCCACGCCACAGGCGTCAAAATCAATGAAGCAGAGCTTTACAGTGCGGGGAACGCATGAGCGATACAACGACAAATACTGACACGCGGGGTTTCGTCCGCAAACTGGCTGATCTCGACAAGACAGCTGTCGCGCCATTCCTTGCGCTCGCAGCGTTGTTCGTTCTTGGCGCGTTCATCAATCCGAACTTCCTGTCGATAGACAATCTGCTGAACGTTTTGACACGTTCCTCTTTCATTGCGATTATCGCTGTCGGTGCCACGTTCGTCATCTCGGCCGGTGGTCTGGACCTGTCAGTCGGTTCCATGGCGGCGCTGGTCGCGGGCGTCATGCTGCTATTCCTGAATTCAGCTGCGATTGACGGCGACATGGCGATGCTTTGCGTTGGCGTGGTTGTGGCGATCGGGGTTGGGGCGCTTGCCGGGTTGCTGAATGGCACAATCATAACGATTGGAAAAATTGAACCCTTTATCGTCACGCTGGGTACCATGGCGATCTTCCGGTCTGTTACCGTCTGGCTTGCCGACGGCGGTTCCATAGCCATGAAATCAACATCGATGCGCGCGCTGTTCAGGCCGGTTTATACGGGAACGTTTGTCGGGCTACCCATTCCTGTCTGGATCATCGCAGTTGTCGGGATTCTCGCAGCCTTCATTCTCTACAAAACTTCCTTTGGCAGGCATGTGATCGCAGTGGGCTCCAACGAAGATGTTGCGAAATATTCGGGCATCCATGTCAACCGCGTGCGCGCAATGACCTACGTGCTGCAAGGCATTTGCGTCGCGATTGCTGTCATTGTTTATATCCCGCGTCTTGGGGCAGCGACAACCACAACCGGTATGCTGTGGGAGTTGCAGGCCATCACTGCGGTGGTGATCGGCGGTACTGCGCTGCGTGGCGGTGTCGGGCGCATATGGGGCACGATCTGCGGTGCCTTCATGCTCGAGATCGTCGGCAACATCATGGTGCTGTCGAATATCGTAAGCGAATACCTGATTGGAGCTGTTCAGGGAACGATCATCATTATTGCAATGCTTGTCCAACGGACACTGCAAAAGAAGAAGTGACCGGAGGCGGTCACAAAAGGAATAGGGGCGGGAGGCTGCCCCTTGAGACGGGGCGGGGGAAAAGGGGCCACCCACCGAGCCGCAATCAAGGCCCGAACGAAAAATTGGGAGAGAACAAATGCGTAAATTCATGATGGGTCTGGTGGGAGCGGCTCTCGCTTCGACAATGACCTTCGCCTATGCTCAGGACAAACAGGTCAATATTGCCGTTTCAATTCCGGCAGCGGATCATGGCTGGACAGGCGGTGTTGTCTATCACGCTGAACGTGCTGCCAAGTTGCTGGAGAAGGCTCATCCGGGCCTGAAGATCACTGTAAAGACTTCACCCGATGGTGCCTCGCAGGCCAATGCACTGGAAGATTTGACCACGCAGGGCATGGATGCGCTTGTAACGCTGCCACACAATTCCGATGAGCTGACCGATCCGCTTCGTCAGGTCAAAGAAAAGGGCATTTTCGTCACGGTCGTGGATCGGGCACTGTCCGACCCGACCGTTCAGGACCTTTATGTTGCCGGTAACAATCCGGAACTCGGCCGCGTTGCAGGTACATATCTAAAGGATGCGCTGAAGACCGGCGACGTTGTGGTTATTCGCGGCCTGCCAATTGTCATTGATGAAGAGCGTCAAAAAGGCTTCGACGATGCGATTGCCGGCAGCGACATCAAGGTTCTGGACAAGCAGTTCGGCAACTGGTCGCGCGATGATGCATTCAAGGTCATGCAGGACTACCTGACCAAGTTCCCGAAGATCGATGCGGTATGGTGTCAGGATGACGATATGGCTGTTGGTGTTCTGGAAGCCATCAGCCAGGCAAAGCGTACCGATATCAAGCTGGTTATAGGCGGCGCAGGAATGAAGGACATGATCAAGCGCGTTGCAGACGGCGATGCAATGACACCGATCAATGTGCTCTATCCGCCATCAATGATCGCTACAGCCATGGAACTGACAGTAGCCAACTTCTACGATCAGGTTCCGGTACGTGGCAGCTATATCCTTGATGCAACACTTGTCACCAAGGACAATGCGGCTGAATTCTACTTCCCGGATTCGCCGTTCTGATCCAGTCTGAATCAGAAATTCGAAGGGCCCGCAAAGGGCCCTTCTTTTTTGGATCAGCTTCCGAACTGGATACCAGACTTTGTTATCGGATTAAGTTGTCGAATACACGCCTTGGTATCAACGCCAGCGCCGGCGCACTCGGTCGAATCGTTCACAAGAACGCGTGTAACCTTTGTGCAATCGAGTTCACCGAGATCAAAACGGCGCACCTTTGTCTTTCCCTGCGGCAGTTCTTTGAAGTCCAGCAAGGTAATCCGGTCGACAACCTGCGCCTGATTGAACAATGCAACCTCAAAGCCAACCTTGTCCAAGGCGGCACCAAGATTATTCGTCACAACGAAGGTCAGGCGGCATCCCTTTTCCGAAGGCTGCAATGCATTCAACTCCAGCGTCAGTGCCGGCGGAGAGGCAGCTTCCTGCGCGGGCGCAATGTCTACCGCGGCAAGAATCAGCAGTGCAGTTGCGGCGATCAAGCCAACGGAATGGCGTGCTATGAAGTTCATGAATTTACCCTCTGTTATTCCCACCATGGCACCCGTTTTCTTGATCACAGTTTTGTCAATTTTGAAACAGGAGTCATTGACTCTCCTTTCTTTTGAGTAATAAAGATGATACTTGTAGTCAAGTTTAAATGAGGGGGTACTGGAATATCCGATACCCTTTGAGAAAGGCACGAAAAGGCCATTGCCATGTCGCGACGCCAAATCATCGATCTGCAGGTTCGCCTTCCCAACGTGACACCAATCCGAGCAGACTATCGCCGACCCATACAGTCAGATATTCGAGTGTTTGGCAGTGATATTTTATTTGACGGATCAAGTGAGGTTGGCATTGAACATGCCGGGTCTCTCTACCGTTTGAAAATCACGCGCCAAGGCAAACTCATACTGAATAAATGATTTGATACAGAAGGTTTCTGAAGTGATGACTGTTAGAATAACACCTGAAGCGATCCGCCAGGCAAGACTGGACAATCCCAAAATGCGTGAGCGTGATCTCGCGCAACAACTGGAAATCTCCGAGGCTGATTTTGTCGCTGCATATTGCGGCATTAGCGCCACGCGCATCTCGCCGCGCATCGAGACTTTCCTGACTGAAATCGAAGCACTTGGCGAAGTCATGGCACTTACGCGCAATGAGAGCGCGGTTCACGAAAAGATCGGCGTTTATGACAAGCCCATCGTTGGCAAGCATGCCTCAATGATGCTCGGCGAGCAGATCGACCTCCGCTTGTTCCCCAACTCATGGAAACATGGTTTTGCCGTGGAAAAAGAAGATGGCGATGCCATCCGGCGCAGCTTGCAATTTTTCGATGCTGCGGGCGAAGCGATCCACAAAATTCACCTGCGTCCATCTTCCAATCTGGAAGCGTATGCGGCGCTGGTTTCAAAGCTGAAGCTGGACGACCAGTCCCAGTCAATCGAAACCACGGAGCTTCCAAAGCCCGAACAGAAGAAGCGTGAACTGGAGGAGCTTGATACATCGAGTCTCCGCGATCGCTGGACTCAGATGAAGGATGTCCATGAGTTTTTCGGCATCCTCAATTCTCTGGAAATGACCCGTCATCAGGCCGTTCAGGTCATCGGGCAGGACTATGCCTGGCAACTGGACAATGATGCGCTCGTTGCCATGATGCACCATGCTGCACAGGAACGACTTCCCATCATGTGCTTTGTCGGCAATCGCGGTTGTATCCAGATTCATTCCGGGCCGATCGAAAACATCAAGCCTATGGGCCCTTGGATCAATATCCTGGACGAGACCTTCCACATGCATCTTCGGACAGACCGCATTGCCGAACTCTGGGCAGTGCGCAAACCTACCAAGGACGGGCATGTGACTTCTCTTGAGGCTTACGGAACGGAAGGCGACATGATCATCCAGTTCTTTGGCAAGCGTCACGAAGGCAATCACGAGCGCGAAGACTGGCGAAATCTCGTAGAGAGCCTGCCCCGTTTGATGCGCGCGGCCGCATAAAATGATCAAGTCTTTCAAGCTTACAGCCTTGGCCGGAATTTTCGGAATTCTGGCTCTTTCCGGCCATGCAACCGCAGAGGAGGTTACCGGGCCTCTGCGCGATACCAGCCGGGTGGTATCCATTGGCGGTTCGATTACCGAGATTATCTTCGCACTCGGAGAACAAAGCCGCCTCGTGGGACGCGATACAACCAGCGTATATCCCAAGGAAGCCTTTGCGCTTCCTGACGTGGGGTATATGCGGGCTATTTCTCCTGAAGGTGTTCTGTCGATCAATCCGACAGCGATTATCGCCGTCGAGGGCAGTGGACCGGATCAAGCTATCGATCTTCTGAAAAAGGCCAGCGTGCCTTTCGTCTTTGTGCCTGAAAACTACACGGCCACAAGCGTTTCCGAGAAAATCAGGATCGTGGGTAAAGCCCTTAGCGTAGAGGACAAGGCCAAAAAGCTCGCGGACGATGTTGAAGCTGACCTTGCCGCCGCGCAAGCCGAAACCAAAGATATCAAAACCCGCAAGCGGGTCCTGTTCGTGCTCAGCATTCAAGGCGGAAAGATCCTGGCAGCGGGTGGCCAGTCGGCTGCAAACGGCATTATCAAACTTGCCGGTGCGGACAATGCTGTCGAAGGCTTCACCGGCTACAAGGCTTTGAGCGACGAAAGCATCCTACTGGCAAAACCCGATGTTATCCTGGTAATGGATCGTGGCGACAATCACGCGACGGTCGATAATGAACTCCTTGCCAACAAGGCGATTGCCGCAACACCGGCAGGTGAGAACAAGGCAATCATCCGTATGGGCGGGCAATATCTGCTTGGGTTCGGGCCAAGGACAGCAAGTGCGGTTCGCGATCTGTCCAAGCGGCTCTATGGCGATAAAGTAACCCAATAATGAGCGAGGCCATTCTCATGAAACCAACTGCCCCGTATGCGAAACGGGTCAGCGGAAAAGGTCGAGCCGATGGCGACCGGTCGTTTCTGGCCAAGATTGTAATTGCATTTCTCAGTCTGGCTTTCATTGCAACTTTCCTGTTCAGCCTCGCATCAGGTGCATCCGATGCATCGGTGATTTCGGTCATTGGTTCGCTCCTGCACAACGCGGCAAGTCCCGCCGATGCTTTGTCCGTACGTGACAGCATCATCATCTATGACATTCGCCTTCCGCGCGTCATTCTCGGTGCTTTGATAGGGGCTTCGCTCGCCGTGTCCGGTGCGGTCATGCAAGGGCTCTTCCGCAACCCTTTGGCTGATCCCGGCATCGTTGGTGTGTCTTCGGGCGCAGGGCTTGGAGCGTTGAGCGTGATCGTGCTCGGCAATACTCTGCTCGCTCCCGTGATCATGCGTTTGGGCGTCTATGCTTTACCCATGGCGGCTTTTCTCAGTGCGCTGGCCTTCACATTCATTCTTTACTCTGTCGCCACCCGGCGCGGACAAACCTCCATCGCCACCATGCTTCTGGCAGGTATCGCGCTTGGTGCCATGGCAACCGCTTACATGGGGGTTCTTACCTATATTGCGGACGACCGTCAGCTCCGCGATCTGACATTCTGGCTCCTGGGCTCATTGGCCGGTGCCAGCTGGATGAAGATCGTGGCAACAAGCCCGTTCATCGTGGTGGCACTGCTCGTTTCACCGTTTCTGGCACGCGGATTGAATGGGCTCGCCTTGGGTGAAGCCACCGCCAGCCATCTCGGTATTCCGGTGCAACGCTTCAAGATGATTGCAATCGTGGCTGTAGCGGCGGCGACAGGCGCTTCGGTCGCCGTCAGCGGCGTCATCGGCTTTGTCGGCGTGGTCGTTCCCCATTTGCTGCGGCTGGTCATCGGGCCGGATCATCGTTATCTGCTTCCCGCATCTGCACTGCTTGGGGCAAGCCTTCTGCTGCTTGCCGATGCGGTCAGTCGCACAATCGTTGCTCCCGCAGAACTGCCGATAGGCATTGTTACTGCTGCCGTCGGTGCCCCGGTGTTCCTGTGGATATTGCTACGCAAGCGCGGCATTCTGGACCTATGACAATGATCCATATCTCAGACCTCAACGTCCATCTGGGTAAGGCCCACATCGTGCACAAAGCCCGTTTCGATGCCTTGGCGGGAGAGATCACTGTTATCGTTGGGCCTAACGGTTCCGGCAAGACAACGCTCATGCGTGCTCTTTCCGGCGATTTGTCTTACACCGGGACAATTACCATCAATGGGCACTCGCTCAGTCATTTGAAGCTTTGGCAAATGGCTGCAATGCGTGCCATCCTGCCACAATCCACATCATTGGCATTTCCATTCACGGTGCGCGAAATCATTAAGCTCGGATTGACCAGTGGCCGGTCTCTCGGCTCGGCGAAGAATATGGACCATCTGCCGGATGAGGCTTTGGAACTGGTCGATCTTGCCGGCTTTGGTGGCCGTTTCTATCAGGAACTTTCCGGCGGCGAGCAGCAGCGGGTTCAGCTCGCCCGGGTTCTATGTCAGGTGTGGGAGCCTGTGCTGGACGATCAGCCACGCTTTCTTTTTCTGGATGAGCCGGTCTCAAGTCTCGATATCAAACACCAGTTGATTATCATGGAAATCGCGCAATCCTTTGCCAAACGGGGCGGCGGCGTTATTGCAATCCTTCATGATCTCAATCTGACTTCGATGTATGCAGATCGTGTGGTCGTCATGCATCAAGGGCGTGTTGACAGCGTGGGGAGCCCCCGTGAAGTTCTCACGGACGAGCGTATTTTACGTGTCTACGAATGTGCGCTCAAAGTCGGCGTCCTGCCTGCCGCACAGGTGCCATTCGTACTGCCGCAATCTGCAGTAATTTAATCCTCTTGGGGATCGCTCCAATCATGGTGAGGGGTATAAAATACCCCAATCCAACTGCGACACATCATGCCGCATGCGGAATTGATTTGTTGACATAAACATATCTTTATGTGATCCTGAGCCTCACCCAAATACTGGTTTTGAGGCGTATCGAGTTATGAATAATGCGGTTGACAGTCTTTTTGGTCCCATGGGCGCTCCTCGGGATGGAAAAGAAGTTTTTGCGGCCCTGACCAAGGCTGCAAAAGAACGCATATTGATTCTTGATGGCGCGATGGGCACCCAGATTCAGGGGCTCGGCCTCAATGAAGACGATTTCCGTGGCGACCGGTTTGGCGATTGCTCTTGTCACCTGCAGGGTAACAACGACCTGCTGATCCTGACACAGCCGCAGGCTATCGAAGATATCCACTATGCCTATGCGATGGCAGGGGCCGATATCCTCGAAACCAATACTTTCTCCTCAACGACGATTGCCCAGGCTGACTACAGCATGGAAGAGGTCGTCTATGAGTTGAACCGGGACGGTGCGCGGCTTGCCCGGCGCGCAGCTTTAAAGGCCGAGCAAAAGGACGGGCGCAGGCGCTTCGTCGCCGGGGCGCTTGGTCCGACAAACCGTACAGCCTCCATGTCGCCGGACGTCAACAATCCCGGCTATCGGGCTGTAACCTTTGACGACCTGCGCATTGCCTATGCTGATCAGGTCCGTGGCCTTATCGATGGCGGTGCGGATATCATCCTCATCGAAACAATCTTCGATACGCTCAATGCCAAGGCCGCGATCTTTGCCACCAACGAGGTCTTTGAAGAAAAGGGCATAGTCCTGCCGGTCATGATTTCCGGCACGATCACCGATCTGTCGGGACGTACGCTTTCCGGTCAGACGCCGACTGCTTTCTGGAACTCGGTGCGCCATGCCCAGCCGTTTACGATTGGCCTGAACTGCGCCCTCGGCGCAAATGCCATGCGCGCGCATCTGGCCGAAATCTCTAATGTCGCCGACACCTTCGTCTGCGCCTATCCGAATGCGGGTCTTCCCAACGAGTTCGGCCAGTATGATGAGAGCCCGGAAGCAATGGCGGCTCAGCTTGAAGGCTTTGCCAGCGAGGGTCTTCTCAATATTGTTGGCGGCTGTTGCGGCTCGACGCCCGAACACATCAGGGCCATTGCAGAGGCTGTGGGCAAGTATCCGCCGCGTGTGGTGCCGGATATCGCAGTCCACATGCGCCTGTCGGGTCTGGAACCCTTCACACTGACCAAAGACATTCCGTTTGTGAATGTCGGCGAACGCACAAACATCACCGGCTCGGCCAAGTTCCGCAAGCTCATCACTGCCGGTGATTACGCAACAGCGCTGGATGTTGCCCGTGATCAGGTGGCCAATGGTGCACAGATCATCGACATCAATATGGATGAAGGCTTGATCGATAGCGAAAAAGCGATGATCGAGTTCCTGAATCTCATCGCCGCCGAACCGGATATCGCTCGCGTCCCGGTGATGATCGATTCATCGAAGTGGGATGTCATCGAAGCAGGCCTGAAATGTGTTCAGGGCAAGCCGCTCGTCAATTCGATCTCCATGAAGGAAGGCGAAGAGGCATTCCTGTACTATGCCAAGAGAGTGCGTGCCTATGGTGCCGCTGTCGTGGTCATGGCGTTCGATATGGAAGGACAGGCCGATACGCTGGAGCGCAAGGTGGAAATCTGCACCCGCGCCTATGAGCTTCTGACGAAAGAAGCAGGATTCCCGCCTGAGGACATCGTTTTTGATCCCAACGTCTTTGCTGTTGCCACCGGCATCGAAGAACACAATGGCTATGGCGTTGCCTTCATCGAGGCGACAAAACAGATTACCGAAACCCTGCCGCATGTGCATATCTCGGGCGGTATTTCCAATCTTTCATTCTCGTTCCGCGGCAATGAACCCGTGCGCGAGGCCATGCATGCTGTCTTCCTCTATCACGCCATTCAGGTTGGCATGGATATGGGTATCGTCAATGCAGGCCAGCTGGCGGTCTATGAATCGATTGATCCCGAACTGCGTGAGGCTTGCGAAGACGTCGTGCTCAACCGGCGCGACGATGGAACGGAGCGCCTGCTTGATCTTGCCGAGCGCTACAAGGGCTCGGCAGGCAAGGAAGCCCGCGAGCGTGATCTTGCATGGCGCGAGTGGACTGTGGGCAAACGGATAGAACATGCCCTGGTCAACGGTATCACCGAGTTCATCGATGTCGACACCGAGGAAGCCCGCCTTGAGTCCGCGCGGCCTTTGCATGTCATTGAAGGCCCATTGATGGCAGGTATGAACGTTGTCGGCGATCTTTTCGGCGCCGGCAAAATGTTTTTGCCTCAGGTGGTGAAATCTGCGCGTGTGATGAAACAGGCCGTGGCCTTGCTCCTGCCTCACATGGAGGCGGAGAAGCTGGCCAATGGCGGCACCGGCGAGCGTGAAAGCGCCGGTAAGGTTCTGATGGCAACTGTAAAAGGCGACGTGCATGATATCGGCAAGAATATTGTCGGTGTCGTCCTTGCCTGCAACAATTACGAGATTATCGATCTGGGCGTCATGGTTCCGGCAACCAGGATTTTGCAGACCGCACGCGAACAGAATGTCGATATTATCGGCCTGTCCGGTCTCATCACGCCATCGCTTGACGAGATGGTGCATGTTGCTTCCGAGATGGAGCGCGAAGGCTTTGATATCCCGCTATTGATTGGTGGTGCAACGACAAGCCGTGTGCATACGGCTGTGAAGATCAATCCGCGCTATCATCAGGGGCAGACAATTTATGTGACCGATGCCAGCCGTGCTGTCGGTGTTGTCTCCAATCTTCTGTCGAAAGATATCAAACCGGGTTACATCGATACCATCCGTGCCGAATACGCCAGGGTTGCAGACGCTCACGCACGCAATGAAGCTGACAAACAGCGGCTGCCATTGGCGAAAGCCCGTGCCAATTCCCACAAGATCGATTGGTCGGCCTACACGCCGCCAAAGCCGACTTTCATCGGCACGCGGACTTTCGAGAACTATGATCTTCAGGAACTTGCCAACTATATTGACTGGACACCCTTCTTCCAGACATGGGAGCTGAAGGGGCGTTATCCGGCTATTCTTGAGGACGAAAAGCAGGGCGCGGCGGCGCGGCAATTGTTCGATGATGCGCAGGCAATGCTGAAAAAAATCATCGCCGAAAAATGGTTCAATCCGAAGGCGGTTATCGGCCTGTGGCCTGCCGGTGCGGAAGGCGACGACATTCGCGTCTTCACGGGCGAGGACCGGAATGAAGATCTCGCCACGTTCTACACACTGCGCCAGCAACTCTCGAAGCGCGACGGCCGTCCGAACGTCGCATTGAGCGATTTTGTGGCTCCGCTCGATAGCGGCAGGCAGGATTATATCGGTGCGTTTGTCGTTACCGCCGGTATCGAGGAAATCTCTATTGCCGAGCGTTTCGAGCGTGCCAATGATGACTATTCCTCAATTCTCGTCAAAGCACTGGCCGACCGTTTTGCCGAAGCCTTTGCCGAGTTGATGCATGAACGCGTTCGCAAGGAATATTGGGGGTATGCGCCGGACGAGCAGCTCGCACCTGAAGACCTTATTGGTGAACCATATAGAGGTATTCGTCCTGCTCCCGGCTATCCGGCCCAGCCGGACCATACGGAAAAGGAAACCCTGTTCCGTATTCTTGACGCCGAGGCAAAGATCAATGTCCGGCTGACGGAGAGCTATGCCATGTGGCCCGGCTCATCCGTGTCGGGTATCTATCTGGCGCATCCGGAATCCTATTATTTCGGTGTCGCCAAGGTAGAACGCGATCAGGTCGAGGATTATTCCGAGCGTAAATCCATGCCGGTAGAAGATGTGGAACGCTGGCTCGGTCCTATTCTCAACTACGTTCCCCAACCACGTAGTCTGGCAGCGGAGTAACCGATAACGCTTTGAGGGCGCATCCGAGCCATGCCTGGCTTCAAGTCTGAAGCCACAGCTAACGTCACACTCGGCGGTATCGAGCTGGTTCACATGATGCGCAAGCAGCAGGGACCGTTTGCTTCAACAAAGACCCTCACGCTCAGGCGGCAATTCGCGGAGCTCGCAGCATAATTGCCTCCAGAGTCAAGGCGCACTCCGCGCCGCCCGAATTCTTGCAACAAAACCCCGATTATCAAGGACTTCTCGTGCGAAGCTTTGCTCCTGGCGCTCCAGAGGACGATTTCAATCTCGTGCTCTGGAGATGGAATAAAACAGCTCGTTCCCGCCTTCGTCTGATTGACGACGAGAACCGGCTGTCAAGATAGTGGCTTCACCAAAAACAAAAGTCAGTCTTCCCCGGGGTTGCTGATTTTGTTGATTAACGGCCTTGCAATACACGAATGACTTTTGGTGTCACCTGGCCTCGCGCACCGGCGTTTAGATCAGAATGTGAGATTCTTCCCGATGCAACACCTTGGGTCATCCGCCTGCAGTAGACGCTTGGGACACTGCGTAGAGAAGTATTCATGACTTTTGCCAGTGCCTGTCTTGTGGTCACGGGCTTTCTGCTGATTGTTCCGACACAGTTGCTGACAAATTGCGATCTTACAGCGGGACTGCCTCGCAACATTTCTCTTCCGGAGTTGTAGGTGCCCTGGCTTACGCCGCAACCTGAAGCAGTGATTGATATCACGCTGATTGCAAGGAACTTCATCAGTTTCATCACAAAAGCCCTCCCTCATGTCTCGTAATAAACAATGCTGCTGATTGAAACGCAAGTTCTCGACGCACCGGGGCGATCCAGAACCGGTCTGATTCTCGGCCCGTCTATTATTGGAGACATCAGTGGTAATTGCCTGGGATCGAGCCGGATTCGATTGCGGGTAACTACCTGTTGGACGGGATGGGATACGTCGTTTCCGAGAAGGAAGGCCGTCTATTTACCCGGATAACTGGCCAGCCGGAGCTGGAAATCTTTCCGGAGGAAACCGATCGCTTCTTCTACAAGGCGGTTGCGGCTCAGATCACGTTCGTCCGTGGCGCAAAAGGTGCCGTCTCTGGACTTGTGCTGCATCAGAATGGATATGATCTTCCAGCCTCCCGTGTCGATGGAAGCGTCGTCAAGACCATTGAGGATGCAATGGCCGACCGGATCAAGCACAAAACGCCGCTGCCGGACAGCGAAGCTCTGCTCCGGCGCATTATCGCAGAGCACCAGCGGGGAGAGCCGGATTTCGAGCGAATGAAACCGCCTCTGGCAGCCCTTGCTCGTGAGCAGTCCGCGATGATCAAGGCCGATCTGGAGAAGATCGGCCTTTTGAAGAGTGTGTCCTTCAAAGGTGTGGGACCGGGTGGCGGGGATGTCCATGATGTGCGCTTCGAAAACGGCACCATGGAATGGGGATTTGCCTTGGCGGCGGATGGAAAATTCAGCGGTATCTATCTTCAGCGTTTCCCGTAGGCTCAGGTTCACTACGGCCGGAGAACGACTGGTGGATGCCAGCCACTGCAGAAGTTGCCGCATGAGGGCAAACTCAATCGTTCTCGTATTTCCGATACCAGACGGGACATCTGCACGGATGTCGTTCCGAAACCCATGCGTTGGTAGAACGACTGTGCGGCGACATTTTGAGCCGAGACGTTCAGGCAAACCATGTCAACGCCCCGTTGAGGCAACCATCCCAGCATGTGGTTCACAAGCGCCGTGCCATGGCTCTGTCGCCGCTTCGCTTCATCCACGCCAATGGCCATGATGAAGGCGAATTTGCGAAAGCGTGCGTCCTTTCGACCTGATACGTCAACAATCCTGACGGCATTCATACCGACGATCTGACCATCCTCCTCGATCAGAAAGGTCGTGCAGTCGCGAACAATCTGCAGCAATTCTTCATCGCCCATTTCTGCATCAGTGGTCGTAGCGACCACCGAGCCGATCTGTTTAAGCAGACGCACTATTGCGTGCGTGTCCTGCTCGTCTGCTATGCGAATTTGAAAAGAAGGCATCTGTCCTCTCTAACCCCGTCGATGCAGCTATTTGAAGCGGGCTGAACATTGATATAGTAGTCAAATAGTGTTCGATGGGGGCGAATGTGCCTTCTCCGGGAATGATAAACTCGGCATAAAATCCAGATCCATATCGTTCCCCTGATATGGAAAGCCGAAGTAAATGGATTTGTTCGAACGACGCCTTGAAGAATCTACAGTGTCGGCTGCCCTCTATCGCAGGCGTATCAGGAAAATAGCCTGGCAATTCAGTGAATTCACCATTTCGTTGCACAGTCCGTGATTTTCCCACTCAGCACCTTGAGCAGCATCAATAATTTAAGTGCTTTCTTCATAAGGATACCTCTTGTTTTCGCCTTCTGTGGCCCCGCTTATTGTGGGAGTCCCCAAGAAATATTCCAAGGAGCTGTCCAACTTGGCATATTATCTATTTCATTCGGTATGATCGGTCCGGCATTCGGCGACACATAAGTTAATTGGGCAACCTCCCACTGCTATCTTCATCTTTTGCTTCCTTGCTCAAGGTATCGCGAATCAATTCACGCGCTATAGCCAAAGTCGACAGTCAAATTTTTGCCAACCAGTTTAAAAATTGCAATTCCGGGTCGGTGAATTTGATGGCATCCGGATGAGCAGCCAGTATGTGTCGGATGGCTGCCACCTGTTCGACGCCCAATTCCCGATTTATTTCAACACATCTGCGCTACCTGTTACAGATGCATGTAAATATGATACCATTTGATTTTCGTGCTTTTGGTGGTCCGGTATTTCGTGTGCAACGCGAAGTGCACTCGCAAGCAGGGCAAGTAGAAAGATTGCTGTCAGTATTCCGGTCGCCGTTTATGCGCTCGTTCTGGCGTTGATGGCGGCGCAGGCGATTGCGCGAGCACAAACCCTTGCCACAAGTTCCTCACGGTCTGCCGCAACAGGCGCTATATTGTTCATGATCAGCGATACCATCCTTGCTTATGGCAAATTTCGATTTGATATTCCGTTAGAGGGCCTCTGGGTCTTGTCTTCTTATTTTGCTGCACAGTGGTTCATTGCGCGGTCATCAACCTGGAGATAGTCATGCGTGCGGCAGCAGTTGAAGCATTTGGCGCGAAAGTGGAACTCATCGAGCTACCCAAGCCAGAGGCCCGGAGCGACCAGATACTTGTCAAGATATCGGTAGCCGCAATCAATCCGTTTGACTGGAAAGTGGCCGATGGAATTCTCAAGGGAAAGGCACCGCATGTCTTCCCTCTGGTCCTAGGCAATGACGCCGCCGGAGTCGTGGAATATTGTGGCGAGGACGTCACCGGATTTTCGGCCGGAGACACCATATTTGGCCAGTTTCTGCATATGCCTCTCGGCGAAGGTCCCTATGCGGAATATGCACGCGTTCCCGCATCGAACCTTTTGAAGAAATTGCCTGAAGCGCTGGATATTTTTCAGGCCGCAGCTTTGCCCACAGCCGGAATGACAGCGCTTCAGATGGTTGAAAATCTGGATCTGCCGGAAGGAGCAACCATACTCGTTGTCGGCGCAACTGGTGGAGTGGGTTCCTTTGCCGTGCAGTTGGGCGCTGCAAAGGGCTTGAAAGTTGTGGCGACGGCGCGGGCCGGCAAGGCAGCACGCATGAGCGAGTTCGGGGCAGTTGCCACGATTGATCACACTGCTTCGCCGGTCTCCGAACAAATACGCCAGCTCTATCCGGAGGGCATCGATGGTTTGATCGACCTGATGAGCGGGGATGCCGAATTCTCTGCTCTGGCATCACAAGTCAAGAAGGGTGGAACGGCCTTCACCACCGCATTCGTGGCTGATGATGTACAGTTGAAGGAGCTATCACTCAAAGGCGGCAATTTTGAACTTTCCGCCGATCATGAACTTCTGGACCGCCTGATAGGTCACGTGGCTTCTGGCCATGTAACCATCCTTGTTGATCGCACCATCTCCCTTGATGACGTTCCCGAAGCCATTGAGGAAAGTCGCAAGGGCCGCTCTGCGGGAAAAACCCTCATCAAGTTCGACTGATTCCGGCTTCAATTAGTGGTGCCAAAGTAACCGCGTGGCGGGGTCCCCAGCATTCGCTTGAACATGGTCGTGAAGGCCGGAACACTGTTATAACCGAGATCAAGGGCGACGCTGGTCACCTGCTCACCCTTGGTCAGGCGGGGAAGCGCGGCAAGCAGACATGCCTGCTGCCGCCAGGTGGAAAGGCTCACACCCGTTTCCCGCCGGAACAACCGGGTGAAGGTACGTCTGCTCATGCCAAGCTCATCGGCCCAATGATCTATATTCGTGTGCGGGGAAGGGGCTTTCAGGAAATCACGGCAAAGCGCCGCAAGGCGGCGATCATCGGGAAAAGGCAGTCCAAGCGGACGTTCCGGCAGATTTGGAATTTCATGCAGCAGCAGGCCCATGACAAAGGCGGCCCGTGTGCTCGAAGCAACTTCGGTAGACGCGCCAATCGCCTCACGGATAAGATTATCCATGAGCGGCGTCAGCCCCACCACATGCAAATGGCTTTTCAGCCCTTCCACTGCGGCGGGCCGGACATAGATGGAATGCATGGCTACGTCGCCAAGCATATCCACCGCATGCTCAATACCCGCCGGAAGCCATAATGCATGGTGCGGCGGAACCATCCAGCGTCCAAACTTGGTTGTTACCATTGCAACACCTGTTACCGCGTGCAGCAATTGTGACTGGCTGTGGTAGTGATTGGCAATATGGTGACCGCCGGGATAGTTGGTTGCCAATGCCAGAACATCACCTTCGGCCTGATCCAGCCAGTTCAGACGCAGCTGATGAAGGTCTTCCAGTTCCACCCCGATTGAGCTGGCACTGTTGAATGTCTTGTAGCGCATGGCTGTGACCCACTCTCGTAAGAAGCGCACAAGAGCACGAAAGCGGGCGCTGATCAACTTCCTATTGAGATTGCCTTATGTGCCTTGTGCCTCTTCTTCAGCCAATAGCCGAAGAGCGCTGCTGTAATGAAGGCGATCAGCCCGTAAATTGCTGCAGGTACGGCCATGGTTGGATTGTTAAGGAGAAGCGGACTTAGCGCTATGGCGATAGCGAGCGTGCCGTTGTGAATACCGATCTCCATACCTATTGCAGTTGCCTGTCGATTATTGATCCCAACCGCCCTTGGCACGAAATAGCCCACAGCGAGACTGACCAGATTGAAAGCAAGAGCGGCCAGCCCGACTATCGGTGCCCAAATCTGGAGCGTTTCCCATTCCTGCACAAGGGCCACAACAACGACCATCAGCAGGAAGATCAGAGATAATATCTTGACCGGGCTCGCCATCCTTTCCGCAAAAGCCGGATAACGGTTGCGAATCCACATGCCGATGATCACCGGTCCGAGCACAATGATGAACACCTGCATCACTTTCGAGAACTGGAGCGGGATTGCCTGCCCTTCCGGAAAGAAATGTGCCAGCGACCAGTTTACGATAAGGGGCAGGGTGATAATCGAAAGCGCCGAATTGACCGCCGTAAGAGAGATATTGAGCGCAACGTCACCATCCGCGAGATGGCTGTAGAGATTGGCCGATGTGCCGCCCGGACTGGCTGCAAGCAGCATCATTCCTACAGCGAGCGCTGGCTCCAGGTCGAACAGGTAAATAATGCCGAGACAGGCAAGAGGTAGAATGATCGTCTGGCAAAAAAGTGCGACAAGAACCGCTTTCGGCGCTTTCAGCACATTATGAAAATCTTTCGACGTCAGAGCCAACCCAAGGCCGAGCATGATAATACCCAACGCCAGAGGCAAGAATATTGTCAGCGCCAGACTGTCTTCCATAGTTCCCCCCTTAACTGTTTTTCCCTTCACACCTGATGTGTGTCAGGAACGCCCGCTCATCCCTCAATAAACTTTTGCCACTCAACGTCATATTCGTTTCGATTTCAATGACTGGCCTTCATTGGCCAAAACTGACGGGTCAAGGTGAATTTGGCCCAGTTGAGAAAGAAATGGACCAAACCACGAAAGCAGGTTTCATACAACTTCTATAATAGGTTGAGCTGAGCGTCGGAACGACGCTTTTTTGCTTGAATCTCGATGGACCATTTTAATGACCGACACAGCCATGCCTGCGCAGCGTTCGTCTGCCGAAACAACTGTCTTTGCGATTATTTTTGCAGTCAGCTTTTGTCATCTGCTCAATGATATGATGCAGTCGCTTCTTGCGGCCATCTATCCGATGCTGAAAGAGAACTATGGCCTCAACTTCAAGCAGATCGGTTTCCTGACACTGACCTTTCAGGTTACGGCATCACTGCTGCAGCCAATCGTAGGTACATATACCGACAAACATCCCATGCCCTATTCATTGCCGGTCGGGATGGCGTTTTCCCTGGTCGGTCTCGGCATCCTTTCGATGGCCACGCATTATATCATGCTGCTCGCCGGAGCTGCATTCATTGGTATCGGCTCATCGATTTTCCATCCGGAATCCTCGCGCGTTGCCCGTCTGGCATCGGGCGGGCGGCATGGTCTGGCACAGTCTTTCTTTCAGGTTGGTGGCAACTTCGGGACTGCACTCGGACCATTGCTGGCTGCATTCATCGTCCTGCCACAGGGCCAGAAAAGCATTGCATGGTTCTCGGCCGCGGCTCTTGTCGGCATGATCATACTTTATCAGGTGGGTAACTGGTATCAGCGTTATCGTATTGCCAATGCAAACAAGCCTGCAGCAAGCCGGGTGCTGAAGCTGCCACGCGGCAAGGTCATCACATCACTGATCATTTTGACCTTGCTCGTCTTCACCAAAAACATCTATCTGGCCAGCATCTCCAGCTACTATACGTTCTATGTCATCCATAAGTTTGCGATCACGGTACAGCAATCTCAAATGATGCTGTTCCTGTTCCTCGGGGCTGCCGCTCTCGGGACGGTCCTTGGTGGTCCCATTGGAGACAAGATCGGCACGAAGGCGGTTATCTGGTTCTCAATTCTCGGTGTGCTGCCATTTACGCTGATGATGCCCTATGCCAGTCTGTTCTGGACAGGTGTGCTGACGGTCATCATCGGATTCATTCTTTCCTCTGCCTTCCCGGCCATCGTTGTGTTCGCACAGGAATTGGTCCCGGGCCGTGTGGGAATGATCGCCGGTATCTTCTTCGGCTTTGCTTTCGGCATGGCCGGTATCGCAGCGGCCGTTCTCGGTTTTGTCGCCGACCTGAAAGGCATCGACTATGTTTATGCGGTCTGTTCCTTCCTGCCGTTCCTCGGGTTGCTGACAATCTTCCTGCCAAGCATGCGGGAAGTGCGGGGCGAGACTGCTAAAGCCTGAATGTAGAAAAGGGAGCCCGATCCGGGCTTCCTTTCACAATGTTTCGACGGGTTGGCGGCTACTGACGCCATTTGTCATGATGGTGGTTTGAATTTCCGGTTTTATCACCATATAAGGAACATCGTTCCCAAGATGCCCCGCATCGAGCGATCTGATTTGCTGATAGGTACATCAGATCGTGCATAGCTTCCTTCCGGATCACATCATGTCCTTAGCAATTTCCGTCTCTGGCCTTAACAAAACCTATGAATCCGGTTTTGAGGCGCTGAAGAATATCAACCTCGATATAAAGCATGGCGAAATATTTGCGTTGCTCGGCCCGAACGGCGCCGGCAAGACGACGCTGATCAGTATCATCTGCGGTATTGTCAATCCGACCTCCGGCAGCATTCTTGCTGATGGTCACGACATCATCAAGGAATACAGAGCTTCGCGCACCAAGATCGGGCTTGTTCCGCAGGAATTGACCACAGACTCTTTCGAGACAGTCTGGGCTACGGTCAGCTTCAGCCGGGGCCTCTTCGGCAAGCCGTCCAATCCAGCGCATATCGAAAAGATTCTCAAGGAACTGTCTCTTTGGGAAAAGAAAGACTCGAAGATTATGACCCTTTCCGGCGGCATGAAGCGCCGTGTCATGATCGCCAAGGCATTGTCGCACGAGCCGGAAATCCTGTTTCTGGACGAACCGACGGCTGGCGTTGATGTCGAGCTTCGGCGCGATATGTGGAACGTCGTCCGCGCATTGCGGGAATCCGGTGTCACCATCATCCTGACGACGCATTACATCGAAGAAGCCCAGCAGATGGCTGATCGTATCGGTGTCATCAACCATGGTGAAATCATCCTGATTGAAGAGAAGGATGAGTTGATGCGCTCGCTCGGCAAAAAGCAGCTGCGCCTCAAGCTTTCCGAAAAGCGCCAGGATATTCCGGAAACACTGGCAAAATACGGACTGGAATTGTCACAGGATGGCTGCGAGTTGGTCTACACCTATGACACCCAGAAGGAGCGGACCGGGATAACATCCTTGCTGAAGGATCTCGACAAGGCCGCTGTCCGCTTCAACGATATTCAGACCAAGGAAAGCTCGCTTGAAGAAATCTTCGTGAGCCTAGTGAGAGAACGCAAATGAACCTCTATGCGGTCAAGGCAATATACCTTTTCGAAATGCACCGTACATGGCGCACGATCATGCAGAGCGTTATTTCGCCTGTTATATCGACCAGCCTCTACTTCGTCGTGTTTGGCTCTGCCATCGGCGGACGCATTCCGGAAATCAACGGCGTCAGCTATGGCGCGTTCATCGTGCCCGGCCTGATCATGCTGTCGCTGCTGACGCAAAGCATATCGAACGCCTCCTTCGGTATCTATTTCCCGAAGTTCGTCGGCACGATCTATGAGCTTCTTTCGGCTCCGGTTTCCTACGTGGAGATCGTCATCGCCTATGTCGGGGCCGCAGCCACGAAGTCCATCATTCTCGGCCTGATAATACTTGCCACGGCTGCACTGTTCGTCCCGCTTCGTATCGAGCATCCGTTCATCATGCTGCTGTTCCTCGTCCTGACAGCGGTTACATTCAGCATGTTCGGCTTTATCATCGGCATCTGGGCGGATGGTTTTGAAAAGCTGCAACTCGTGCCGCTTATGATCGTCACGCCACTGACATTCCTTGGCGGCAGTTTTTATTCAATCGACATGCTGCCGGAATTCTGGCGAACGGTAACGCTTTTCAATCCGGTTGTTTATCTCATCAGCGGGTTCCGCTGGAGCTTCTATGGCGTGTCTGATGTCCATATTGGCACGAGCCTTGCGATGACCGCCGTGTTCCTCGTTGCCTGCATGCTGGCACTGCGCTGGATATTCAAGACAGGATATCGTCTGAAAAGCTGATCAAAGATCGATAAAATGGAGGCTGCCTTTGCCTCCCTGTACGGCGTCTGCAACCAGACGACGATCAAATGTTGCTAATTGCCCGCCATGTGTGCGGGCAAGTGCAAGCAGGTAGGTATCTGTCACTTGGTTCGAGCTTAACAGTCGAGTGGGATCAATAAGCTTGGAACCTACAAGGCTGATATCGTCTGGCCAAAAGACGTGCCCGGGCAAAGATACCAGACCTGAAAGCAAGGTCATCACTGTCGCTGGGGTGCCGGGGGAATTTGGATAGCGTGGATTACCTATAATCCTCAGCACTCCATTTTCAGTTAGCGGGCACGTTGCCCAAGACGCCTTACCTGCGCGGTCAAACCACTCGTGCGCAGCATCGTGGTGGACGTGCACGGGATCAAACAAAGCAATCAGCACATTGACGTCGAGTAGAAATGCCATCAGGACAGTTCATCGCGAAGCTGGTTTACGAGTTCCATCGTAACTGGTGTCCGGTCTTTTACACTCAGTAAAGGCACACCATTTCGCTTGCCTTTTCCCGAGCCGGGAGCCTGAAGCGATTGACGGGCGAGCGTCGAAATCACCTCTCCGACAGTCTTGTGCTGCCTTGCAGCCAGCCCTTTCGCCGCAGCAAGTACATCATCATCTATAGCCAGTGTTGTTCGCATCTCGCTCACCTGCATCACGCATCAATCATCTCGCATCATATATAATATCAATGATGAGTTTTTTCAATCGCGATGAGAAATTGCTGCCTGTCAAACATAAAGAGCCTTGGCGGCCATCGGATAGACCCGCTTGCTGCCAAGCATATAAGCCATGATTGCCTGGGCATCGAAGAGGCCATGAAACGGACGGCTGAGTATATTCATGCCGCCGGTATAAGCACCAAAGGCTGGCATGATCATGCGTGACCGGTCGCTGACGAAACAGCGGCGTTGCACCGCTTGACCGCGGCGAACCACTTTTGCCGCCGGGTGCAGATGTCCAGCTATTTCTCCGGGGCAGGATTTCTTTGATGGCTCATGCCGGAAGACGAGGTTGCCTAAGGCCAGTTCCGTAAAAGTCTCACCGGGTAAATCTGCGGGATGCTCCGGATCGTGGTTGCCCGTGATCCATATCCACTCGCGCCCGGCCATCAGCAAGCCAAGTTCCGTTGCATATTGTTGCGGCAGCCGCGCAGCCGCCTGACCGTCGTGGAAACTGTCACCAAGGCTGATGACGCTGGCCGGATTGTAGCGCCCGATCACCCTGCTCAATGCGGCAAGGGTATTTGCCGTGTCATAGGGCGGCAGCATCATGCCGCGCCGCGCGAAGGAGGAGCCTTTTTCGAAATGCAGATCCGATACGACGAGAATCCGGTCGTCTTCCAGATACATTGCACCGGACGGATCGCAAATGCATCTATGCCCGGCGACGGCCATTTCGGCGGCACCGTGCAACATGGTTTTGGTTATTTGCGCTACCAGATTCATGAATGGTCTGACATTTCTCTTGTCAATTCGTCGGCGATCTCTTCAAGCAAGGTCTCATGCGCTTCGCCGGGAACACGTTCCTTGCCAATTTCCATCATCACCGGAACGGCAAGCGGCGAAATCTGGTCGAGATCCTTGTGAATGATATGACCTTTGATTCGGCTTAGCATATCGCTGAGACGCCGAATGTCCAGAAGTCCGGTCGCCGCATCGGCGCGCGTTGCCTGAATGAGAATATGGTCCGGCTCGTGCTCGCGCAGCACATCATAGATCAGATCGGTCGAAACCGTCACCTGCCGTCCCGTTTTTTCCTGTCCGGGATGGCGCTTTTCGACGAGCCCGGAAATCAGCGCGCAGTTGCGGAAAGTGCGCTTCAGCATGAAACTTTCCGAAAGCCATGCTTCCAGATCGTCGCCAAGCATATCCTCATCGAATAGTTCCGAAAGCGGCAGTTCGCCCTTTTTGAACATGCGGCCCATATCGCGAAGGCCCCAGATCGACAGCGCGTAATCCGTGGCGATAAAGCCTAGCGGCCGCGCCTTTGCCCGCTCCAGACGGCGGGTGAGCAGCATGCCCAGCGTCTGGTGTGCCAGCCTGCCTTCAAACGGATAGATCACCATGTAGGAGCGTTCGCCGCGCGGAAAGGTTTCCACCAGAAGACTGCCCGGTTGCGGCAGGACGGACTTTTCCTTCTGAATGCGCAGCCAATCGCTTACCTGATCAGGCAGGGCCCCCCAACGACCCCGATCGGCCAGAATGTTGCGCACCTGATCGGCCAGATAGGTGGTCAGCGGGAACTTGCCGCCAGCATAGGAAGGTATCTTGGCGTCAAAACCTTCCGCATTGGAAACGATACATTCGTTCTCGCGGATACCTTCGAAGCGCAGCACGCGCCCTGAAAAGAAAAACGTATCGCCGGGCGTCAATGCTTCCAGAAAATGCTCTTCTACCTTGCCCAGAACAGGGCCGCCCCGCGCATTTGCACCTTTTCCCCGCTGCCGTGTCAGACGCACATTGAGTGAAGGCGCCTCAATGATCGTGCCGACATTCAGTCGGTACTGCTGCGCAATGCGCGGATGGGTAACGCGCCATGTGCCATCAGTCGTCTGGCGGATTTTCGCAAACCGCTCATAGCTTTTCAGGGCATATCCACCTGTCGCCACAAACTCGATAATGCGATCAAACGTGTCGCGTGGCAAAGCGGCATAGGGCAGGGCTGTGGTTATTTCCTCGTAGAGTTCGTCTGCGCGGAACGGTTCAGCGCAAGCCATGCCGAGCACATGCTGCGCCAGCACATCCAGTGAACCTTCGCCCAAAGCTGGGGTATCCTGTGCGCCGATATAGTTTGCATCGAGCGCGGCCTGACATTCCATGACCTCAAAGCGATTGGCCGGGACAAGGATCGCGCGTGATGGCTCATCCATGCGATGGTTGGAACGGCCGATACGTTGCGCAAGACGGCTCGCACCCTTGGGCGCGCCCACGTGAATGACAAGATCGACGTCGCCCCAGTCTATACCAAGATCGAGTGTCGATGTGGCGACAACTGCCCGCAGCGCATTTGCGGCCATAGCCTGCTCAACCTTACGCCGCTTGCTGACATCAAGCGAGCCGTGATGCAGCGCAATCGCCAAATTGTCGTCATTCGCCATCCACAGATCGTGAAACAGGCGCTCTGCCTGACTGCGTGTATTGACGAAGATCAGCGTCGTGGCGTGCTGCTTGATTGCTTCGTAAATACCCGGCAAGGCATAGACTGCGGAATGTCCCGCCCAGGGAACACGATCTTCCGTTTCCAGAATGGTGATATGTGGCTTCGCCCCGCCTTCGACGGTCACGAGACTGGCTAAAGACGCTCCACCTGTTTGCGGGACAAGCCAGCCGCGCAGTTCATCCGGATCAGCAACCGTTGCCGAGAGGCCAATCGTTTGCAGCCCCGGTTGCAGTCTTCGCAGTCGTGCAAGTCCGAGAGATAAGAGATGCCCGCGTTTCGAGGTTACCAGGGAATGCAGCTCATCGAAAATGACGTAGCGCAAATCTTCAAAAAAACGCCCCGCATCCTTACCGGCAATCAGCAGCGCCAGTTGTTCCGGCGTCGTCAGCAATATATCCGGCGGCGCCAGTTTTTGCCGCTGCCGCTTGTGGGCGGGTGTGTCACCAGTGCGCGTCTCAAGGGTTACATTCAGGCCTATTTCGTCAATCGGCCTGGCCAGATTGCGCTGAATATCGACTGCCAGTGCCTTCAGCGGTGAAATGTAAAGCGTGTGAATGCCCCGGCTTGTCACATTGCCTTTGCCGCGCTGGGCAAGGTCCACCAGAGCTGGAAGAAAACCCGCCAGCGTCTTGCCCGCTCCGGTTGGTGCAATCAGCAAGGTCGAATGCCCGGCCTGCGATTGCTCCAGCAACTCAAGCTGATGCTCACGGGGCAACCAGCCCTTGGTCTGAAACCAGCTCAGAAAAAGCGGCGGTAAAAGAGTTGTGCCGGAATCGGCGATGGGTGCGTTGCTGGTGCTCACTGCTGCAAATGTAATGATCCGGCGGCAATGCGCCAAGGTTTCTTTGGCATTCACAGCATAAATCCGGGGAAACATTTACAAGGATTGCCTGGAGCCAAATGCGGCCTATCTTCGTTATGAGTGTGAATGGAGAGAGCAGTTTGTTGAAACGCCCTGAGGAGCTTTTGCGATCCACGCCTGCCGGTCTCTATTCGCCAGCCGGCGATTTTTATATTGATCCCGTTCGCCCTGTCGACCGCGCACTTGTCACCCACGGCCACTCCGATCATGCGCGTTCCGGCCATGGCAGGGTCATGGCAACACAGCAAACGCTGGACATCATGGCGTTGCGGTATGGTGAAAATTTCGCCGGGGAAACCCAGGCCGCGGAGCTGGGCAAATCCACTGAACTCAACGGTGTGACAGTCAGTTTTCATCCCGCCGGACATGTACTGGGCTCGGCTCAAATCGCCGTAGAGAAAGAGGGAATGCGGATCGTTGCATCAGGCGATTACAAGCGCCGCGCTGACCCGACATGCATTGGCTTTGAACCTGTTACCTGCGATGTCTTCATCACCGAGGCGACATTCGCGTTACCGGTGTTTCGCCATCCCGACAGCCGCGATGAAATCGCCAAGCTGCTCAAATCAGTGGAGCAATTTCCCGAACGCTCGCATCTCGTCGGCGCCTATGCGCTGGGCAAGGCGCAACGCGTCATACGCCTGCTGCGCGATGCCGGATATGACCGCACGATTTACATTCACGGCGCATTGGCCAAGCTTTGTGACTATTACGAAACGCAAGGCATAAAACTCGGGCCCCTTGCCCCCGCAACAATGGAAAAAGGCAGCGCAAGTGACTTCACCGGTTCCATTGTGGTCGGGCCTCCATCCGCCTTTCTCGACAGATGGGCCCGGCGTTTCCCTGATCCTGTCTCATGTTTTGCTTCCGGCTGGATGCGTATTCGCCAACGCGCGCGCCAAGGCGGTGTGGAACTTCCGATCATACTTTCCGATCATTGCGACTGGGATGAATTGACAGACACCATCACCGAGATTGATCCGAAACAGGTCTGGGTCACGCATGGGCGTGAGGAAGCTCTCGTCCGCTGGTGTGATCTCAATGGATATGCGGCCCGGCCCTTGCATCTTGTCGGCTATGAAGACGAGGGCGACTGATGGAAGAGTTCGCTGCACTTCTTGATCGCCTCGTCTTAACGCCCGCGCGTAATGGAAAGCTGAAACTGCTGGCTGATTATTTCCGCGATACGCCGGATCCTGATCGCGGTTTGGCACTGGCTGCCATCACTGGCGATCTGAACATCGCCAATGTCAAACCCGCAATGCTGCGCGCCCTCATTGCGGAACGCATGGATGGGCAACTCTTCGTCTATTCCTATGATTATGTCGGCGATCTTGCCGAAACCATTTCTCTCGTCTGGTCTACGGATGAACCGGTCCGCAGTAATAGCGTGCCGACACTTGGCGATGTGGTTACATCGCTTGAGCGAGCCTCCCGCAGCGATGCGGTCAGGATGGTTGAAAAATGGCTCGATCAGCTTGATGCATCGGCGCGCTACGCTCTTCTGAAACTTGTGACCGGGGGCTTACGCATTGGTGTATCTGCTCGACTGGCAAAACAGGCATTGGCTCAGTTCGGCGAGGTCGATGTTACGGAAATTGAAGAGCTATGGCATGGTCTGACACCGCCCTATCAACCGCTTTTTGCGTGGCTGGAAAAAACAGCGGAGAAGCCGGAAAGCCTTGCCGCTGCGCCGTTCCGGCCGGTCATGCTGTCAACGCCGCTGGAAGAGCCGGACTACGCCCGTATCAATGCGGAAGAATATGCTGCCGAATGGAAATGGGATGGCATTCGCGTCCAGCTGACGTCCGAAAATGGCCAGCGCCGTATTTACTCCCGCACCGGCGACGATATCTCCCACGCCTTTCCTGACATTGCCGATTATATGACATTCGAGGGTACATTGGACGGCGAGTTGCTGGTTGCCCGAAGCAATGATGACGAGATGGAAATCGGTGCATTCGGGGATCTCCAGCAGCGGCTCAATCGCAAGACTGTCTCAGCCAGGCAACTTGAAAGCCATCCGGCCTTTGTCCGGCTCTATGATTTGCTTTTCGATGGCAAGGATGACATTCGAGTATTGCCCTTTGGCGAACGCCGGACGCGGCTTGAAGCATTTGTAAAACAATTGGAACCAACACGTTTCGATCTTTCGCCCCTCGTAGCCTACGAAGCTTTTGACGATCTCACCTTACTACGAAAAAACCCGCCGCATCCGATCATCGAAGGGCTTATGTTGAAGCAGTATTCTTCCGCATATGTGCCCGGACGGCCAAAGGGGCCATGGTTCAAATGGAAACGTGACCCCTTCATCATCGATGCTGTGCTCGTCTATGCACAGCGCGGCCATGGCAAGCGTTCCAGTTATTATTCCGATTATACATTTGCGGTCTGGACCGGACCCGAAACCGACCCCCATCTCGTACCCGTGGGCAAAGCGTATTTCGGCTTCACCGATGAGGAACTGAAACAACTCGACGCCTTCGTGCGAAACAACACCACTGAACGTTTTGGCCCTGTTCGCTCTGTACGGGCCGAACCCGAACACGGGCTTGTGCTTGAAGTTGCCTTTGAAGGGCTCAACCGCTCCAGGCGGCACAAGTCCGGCGTAGCGATGCGGTTTCCCCGCATTTCGCGTCTGCGCTGGGACAAGCCCCCCATAGAAGCCGACCGGCTCGAAACCCTCGAAGCCTTGCTGCGCGACACGCTGAAAGCATCCGATGAATGACACTGCCAAAAAGAACCCAGTCATCGTGCTGTTCCGCCATGATTTGCGGCTGGCTGACAATCGTGCGCTTTATGCTGCATCGCAGAGCGGCAAGCCTGTTGTAACGGTCTTTGTCCGGGACGAAGTAACGAGCAAGTCTGTGCGCCCTCCCGGAGGTGCACGGCGTTGGTGGCTGCATCATTCGCTCGCTGCGCTATCCAGATCACTGGACGCAATGGGGCAGAAGCTGATCCTGCAAAAAGGGCGGACCCAGGCCATTGTCGAGAGGCTGATAAAGGATACCGGAGCGGACACTGTTCTATGGAACCGCAGATATGACCCGGCCGGCATCGAAACCGATACCCTTCTTAAAGCCAGGCTGCAGGAACAGGGCATTGGCGCCGAGAGTTTCGACGGTCATCTTTTGCACGAACCTTGGCAACTCAAGACCGGGGCAGGGGGATATTACCGCGTTTATACGCCGTTCTGGCGCGCTTTCCTGAACGGCCCTGAACCTCGCGATCCAGTTCCCGCGCCGAAGATACTCCAGCAATGGACCGGCAGTCTTTCCTCTGACAATCTGAAAGACTGGGCGTTGCTTCCGGCAAAGCCGGATTGGGCAAAAGCGTTTCACGAAGACTGGACACCGGGCGAAGAAGGCGCAAAAGAAAAGTTGGCTGACTTTCTCGATGAGACGGTGCCCTCCTATCAGAACGACCGCGATCTGCCCGGCATTGAAGGAACTTCACGGTTGTCGCCGCATCTTGCCCACGGCGAGATTACGCCTTTCCAGATCTGGCACGCATCCAGACCATCGGCCGTGAACGATAAGAACAGCGGTGTGGATACATTCCGTAAAGAGGTTGGCTGGCGGGAGTTTTCCTATCACCTGCTCTTCAACAATCCGAAGCTGGATCAGGATAATTTCAACAAGACCTTCGACGCCTTTGAGTGGGACAAAAACCGGAAGCACTTCAACGCATGGAAGAGCGGCAATACCGGCTATCCCATTGTCGACGCCGGGATGCGCCAGCTCTGGCAGACCGGCTGGATGCATAACCGGGTCCGGATGATCGTAGCTTCGTTCCTGATCAAGCACCTGCTCATTGATTGGCGGGAGGGTGAAAAATGGTTCTGGGATACGCTCGTCGATGCCGATCCGGCCAGCAATGCAGCAAGCTGGCAGTGGGTGGCGGGGTCAGGGGCCGATGCATCACCCTATTTCCGGATATTCAACCCCATCCTTCAAGGCGAGAAATTCGATCCTGACGGGGCCTATGTCCGGCAGTTTGTTCCGGTTCTCAAAGACCTGCCCGACAAATATCTGCATAAACCATGGACCGCCCCGCACGCCGTCCTGGATGCGGCCGATATAAAGCTGGATGAAAACTATCCAAGTCCTGTTATCGAGCATGGATATGCGCGAACGCGTGCACTGGATGCTTACTCCAGGACCCGCTGACACGGTTTTCCACACAAACGATCAAATGTCCTGCAGGGACCCATGCAGCCGCTCGCAAGCCAGAAAATGGCGAAAACAGGCCAAAAGGTCCATATAGTGCACTATTCTTTGACGTGGCCGTCACTCATATTCCACCAAAATATTACATCGAAAGTGCTAGGGCGTCCTTGCGTTTGGCCAAATTTTGGCATTTGTTCAACCCTTCGCAATTCTCTTAGAGGGGAAGGAACAGAAAAATGACCCTGATGAAGTTTAATTTCCGCACCGCACTGTTGCTCGGATCACTTATGCTCGGAGCAAGCCCGGCTTTGGCCGAGGCAGTGCTCCATCGCGGCAACAGTGGTGAACCACAGACACTCGATCAGTCCCAGACTTCCATTGATATCGAAGCATTCATCGTCAAGGACCTTTACGAAGGCCTCACCATCTATGATGCGGACGGCAAGATTGTTCCTGGTGCAGCAGAAAGCTGGACCGTTTCCGACGATGGTCTCGTATACACATTCAAGATTCGTGCAGATGCAAAATGGTCCGATGGCTCGCCGGTAACGGCTGAAGACTTCGTATTCTCGATGCAACGTGTCGAAGACCCCAAGACTGCAGCTGGCTATGCCAATATCCTTTACCCGATCAAGAATGCAGAAAAGGTCAACAAGGGCGAAGCCAAACTTGAAGAGCTTGGCGTAAAGTCTGTTGACGACAAGACCCTTGAAATTACCCTTGAGCAGCCGACCCCGTTCTTCATCGAATTGCTGTCGCACCAGACAGCCCTGCCAATCAACAAGGCAAGCTTCGAGAAGAACGGTGCTGAGTTCGTCAAGCCAGGCAAACTGGTCGGCAATGGTGCCTTCAAGCTAGCCGAGCATGTGCCGAACGATCATCTGACTGTTGTGAAGAATGAAAACTACTGGGATGCAGCCAACGTCAAGCTCGACAAGGTGATCTTCTACCCGATCGACGATCAGGCCGCGAACGTCCGACGTTACGAAGCTGGCGAACTGGATCTCGTCTATAACTTCTCATCCGACCAGATCAATCGCCTGCGCGCAGCAAATCCAAAGCAGGTGCATGTTACCCCAGCGGCTGCCACCTATTACTACCCGTTCGATACCCGCACAGAGCCATTCAATGACGTGCGCGTTCGCCGCGCGCTCTCGATGTCCGTGGATCGTGACTTCCTCGCCAACGACATTTATGATGGCACGAAACTGCCGGTCTATTCGCTTGTTCCTCCGGGCCTTGAGTCCTATGGAGAGCCTGCCAAGGCTGATTTTGCTGAGCTCTCGCAGCTGGACCGCGAAGACAAGGCAATCGAGTTGATGAAGGAAGCCGGCTATGGTGAAGGCGGCAAGAAGCTCGATATCGAAATCCGCTACAACACCAATCCGAACCATGAGCGTGTTGCTACTGCCGTTGCGGATATGTGGAAGAAGACTTTCGGCGCCAATGTGACGCTGATGAATCTCGATATCTCATCGCACTATGCATACCTGCAGGAAGGCGGCAAGTTCAACGTTGCCCGCGCCGGCTGGGTTGCCGACTATGCCGATGCAGAAAACTTCCTCAATCTCAACGTCAGCACCAACAAGACCTTCAACTACGGACATTACGAAAATCCGGAATTTGATGCGCTTATGAAGAAGTCCTATGCAGAGCGTGATCCAGCAGCACGTTCCAAAATCCTGCATGAAGCTGAAGCGTTGATCATGCGTGATCAACCGATTGCTCCCTTGATGAACGATGCCAATCTCTGGCTCGTATCCGACAAGGTCAAGGGCTGGGGCGACAACCCTAACAACGAACATCTGAGCAAATATCTGAGCATCGCAGAATAAGAAAAGCCTGAATGCGGGTGGTCCCTCGCGATCGCCCGCATTCCGCTTGCCGATATCCCGTGCCCCAGTCGTCATTTGCAAATTTATGGCCAGCATGCCCTTGAACACAGCCTCATTCGTGAGGCAGTGATCGGGGGATATTGTTTATCCATTTGGAGACTGTAGTCGAATGCGATCTGAATAGGAGATGTTTCAAATGTTCTTTTCGAAGATCACTATAGCAATGGCAGTGGCTGGATCGCTGTTGCTGGGCGCTGCGCCGGCATTGGCCGAGGCAGTCCTGCATAGCGGCAACAGCGGTGAACCGCAAACCCTTGACCCTTCCCAGACCTCTCTGGAAATCGAGGCCTTCATTCTCAAAGACTTGTATGAAGGGCTGACAACCTATGATGCCGCAGGAAGAATCGTGCCTGGCGCCGCGGAAAGCTGGAGCCTGTCTGATGATGGCATTGTCTACACATTCAAGATCAACGAGAGTGCCAACCGGTCGGACGGATCGCCCGTCACTGCCGATGATTTTGTTTTCTCGCTGAGCCGGGTTGAAGACCCCGGGACTGCTGCGGGTTATGCCAACATCCTTTACCCGATCAAAAATGCGGAAAAGGTCAATAAGGGCGAAGCAAAAGTCGAAGAGCTTGGCCTGAAGGCCATTGATGCAAAGACTCTCGAAATTACGCTTGAGCGCCCGACACCATTCTTCCTTGAACTCCTGGGGCATCAGACCGCATTGCCGGTAAACAGGGCCAGCCTTGAGAAAAACGGCGCTGAGTTCATCAAGCCAGGCCAACTGGTTTCGAACGGTGCTTTCAAACTGGTCGAACACGTACAGAATGATCATCTTACGGCAGTAAAGAACCCGAATTATTGGGACGCGGCCAATGTAAAACTCGACAAGGTAATTTTCTATCCAACAGAAGATCAGGCCGCCGCTGTTCGCCGCTTTGAAGCCGGTGAAATCCATCTCGTCTATAATTTCTCTGCTGACCAGATCGAACGCCTGCGCGCATCGCATGGCGATCAGGTCCACATAAATCCTGCGCTCTCCACATATTTCTATTCGTTTGACACACGGCTCGAGCCATTCAGCGATGTCCGTGTGCGGCGCGCTTTATCCATGGCGATTGATCGCGATTTTCTTTCCGAGAAAATCTATAAAGGCGCGCAGTTGCCGGCCTACTCGTTGGTGCCTCTCGGCATAACCAATTACGGCAAACCGGAAGAGCCGGATTTTGCCCGGTGGAGCCAGCTGGAGCGTGAAGACAAAGCCATCGAGCTGATGAAAGAAGCCGGTTACGGCAAGGATGCCAAACCACTTGATATTGAGATCCGCTATAGCACCCATCCCAATCACGAAGCTGTTGCAACGGCAGTCGCTGATATGTGGAAGACTGTCTTCGGTGCCAAGGTAACGCTGCTGCAACTCGATATCAGCGCCCATTACGCCTATCTCAAGGAAGGCGGAAAATTCAACGTGGCGCGTGCCGGTTGGACTGCGGATTATGCGGATGCCGAAAACTTCATGACAATCAACATGAAGAAGAATCCGACCTTCAATTACGGACGCTACGACAACCCGGAATATGATGCGCTTGTCGAGAAATCCTACACCGAGAAAGATCCGGCAGCTCGTTCAAAGCTCCTGCATGAAGCGGAAGCAATGGTGCTGCGGGATCAGCCGATTGCGCCCATGATGAACTTTGGACAGCTTTGGCTTGTTTCGGACAAGGTCAGGGGTTGGGTGGACAACGGATCGAACGATCACCTCAGCAAGTATTTCAGCATCGCGCAATAAGAGCTTGACGCGCGGTCCGGATATCGGACTGCGCGCATGATTTGGAGACCAGCCACATGTTCCACTTCGTCCTTCGCCGATTGGCGAGTGCCGTGCCGACATTATTCATTGTCGTCACGATTTCATTTTTCCTGATGCGCTTTGCGCCCGGGGGGCCCTTCAATCTTGAGCGGCCATTGCCACCGGCAACGATGGAAAACCTCATGAAGGCCTATCATCTGGATCAGCCTTTATGGAACCAGTATCTTAATTACCTGAAGAATGCAGTTACCGGTGACTTCGGGCCGAGCTACATCTATAAGGACAACACCATCGCCGAACTGATCGGCAAGGGCTTGCCTTACTCGGTAAAGCTGGGAAGTTTCGCCCTTCTGTTCGCACTCGTCGGCGGCGTTCTGGTCGGAACACTTGCAGCATTGCGACAGAACTCGTTCTTTGACTTTCTCACCATGTCTGTCGCGACAACCGGCGTCACCGTTCCCAATTTCGTAGTCGGTCCGGTTCTCCTTCTGATTTTTTCACTGACATTTTCTCTCCTGCCCGGAGGTGGCTGGGGTGACGGTTCATGGCCGTTTCTCATCCTGCCCGTTATAACGCTCGGCCTTCCCCAATTGGCGGTGTTTGCCAGACTGACGCGTGGCTCGATGATCGAAGCCCTGCACGCCGACCATATCCGAACGGCCAAGGCTTATGGACTGCCCTCACGAACGGTCGTGATCACGCATGCCATGCGCGGCGCTCTTCTGCCGGTTGTTTCATATCTTGCACCATGCGCAGCGGCACTTCTGACCGGCTCTGCCGTCGTTGAAAGCATCTTCACCATTCCCGGCGTCGGACGTTATTTCGTCCTCGGCGCCATTAATCGTGACTATACACTGGTCATGGGAACTGTCGTTCTCGTCGCCATTTTCGTCATCGTCTTCAACCTGGTGGTCGATATTCTCTACGGCCTTCTCGATCCGAGGGTTCGTCATGACTGATATTCCTGCAACAATCATTCCACCGGAAGAATCCAAAGGGCGCAGTCTGTTTCAGCTTGCCGTCATCCGTTTCCGTCGCAATCGCGCCGCGATGACGGGCAGTGTGCTGCTCTTTCTCATCACTGTTTTCTCGTTCTTCGGCCCCTATGTCATCAGTCACACCTATGATCAGGTGTTCTCGTCCTATGTTGCCATACCGCCAAGCATTGAACCGCTCCCCAAGGCCGACAGCCTTGGCGATGTCATGAAAGGGGTTGCTGACCGGGCGAGAGTTGAGTTGCGCGAGTTTGCCGTCGACGGCAATACATTCACTGCAACAATCCACTCCGACAAACCGATTGACCCGCGTTCCACCCGCTATTTTGATCGCGCCAATGAGTTTGACGATACGCAGGTTACAGCCACTGAAGACGACGGCGCCACGTTGAAGCTTGCCGGCACCGTCAATCGAGAATACTTCCCGTTCGGAACTGACACAAATGGCCGTGACATGCTGGCGCGTGTCATGCTCGGCGGTCAGATTTCGCTGGCAGTCGGTTTTCTCGCCAGTCTCGTTTCACTGGCTGTCGGTGTGACCTACGGCGCCATATCCGGCTATCTTGGCGGACGCGTCGACAATGTCATGATGCGTCTCATCGAAATCCTCTATTCACTGCCATTCGTCTTCCTCGTCGTTGTGCTCGTCGTGTTCTTCGGGCGAAGTTTCATACTGATCTTTCTTGTCATCGGCGCGGTGGAATGGCTGGACATGGCCCGTATTGTACGCGGTCAAACGCTGGCTTTGAAACGACGGGAGTTTATTGGCGCAGCTCAGGCATTGGGCCTGACTGACTGGCAGATTATCCGCCGCCACATCATTCCAAATACGATCGGCCCCGTCATCGTCTTCGTGACCGTGGTGGTGCCGAAGGTAATCCTTTTGGAAAGCTTCCTGTCGTTCCTCGGGCTTGGCGTCCAGGCGCCGTTGACAAGCTGGGGAGCACTGATTTCAGAAGGAGCAAACAAGATGCAATCTGCACCCTGGCTGCTGATTTTCCCCGCCATCTTCTTTGTCATCACACTGTTCTCGCTGAACTTCATTGGTGATGGACTGCGCGATGCACTCGATCCAAAGGACCGCTGAGATGACGGACAAAATCGAAACTGTACTGTCCGTACGCGGACTTGAAGTAGACTTCACAACCCCGGACGGCGATGTAAATGCAGTCAGGGGAATTGATCTTGATGTGAAGCCCGGCGAGACATTGGCTGTCGTTGGGGAATCCGGGTCCGGCAAAAGCCAGACCATGATGGGCATTATGGGACTGCTTGCATCCAACGGCAAAGTGTCCGGATCGGCAGAGTATCGCGGCAAGCAATTGATCGGGCTTCCGCTCAAGGAACTCAATACTGTTCGCGGCTCAAAGATCACGATGATCTTCCAGGAGCCTATGACTTCACTTGATCCGCTTTATACGATTGGCCGCCAGATTGCTGAACCTATCGTGCATCATAAAGGCGTCAGCTTTAAACAGGCCAAAGTTCGGGTGCTTGAATTGCTCAGGCTCGTCGGCATTCCTGAACCGGAACGCCGCATGAACAGCTATCCGCACGAGATGTCGGGTGGCCAGCGTCAGCGCGTGATGATTGCCATGGCGCTTGCAAACGAACCCGACCTTTTGATCGCCGACGAACCGACCACTGCGCTGGATGTTACCATTCAGGCGCAGATACTGGATCTGCTGCGCGATCTGCAAAAGCGGTTCGGCATGGCGATTGTTCTCATCACCCACGACCTGGGCATTGTGAAGCATTTTGCCGAGCGTGTGGTCGTGATGCGTCGCGGCGAGGTCGTTGAAAAAGGTACTGTCGAGGACATCTTTGAACGACCGCAGGAGGACTATACCAAAATGCTTCTGGCCGCTGTTCCGAGCGGCAGCAAGGAAGCCCTGGCCGATACTGCGCCGGTCGTTCTGGAAGGGCGCAATGTCTCGGTCGATTTTGCAATAGGGGGCGGGTTCTTGTCCAGTGCCCACACCCTTTTCCGTGCTGTCGACGGCGTTAATATCCGTTTGCAGGAGGGACAGACAATCGGCATCGTGGGTGAATCCGGCTCAGGAAAATCGACCTTGGGAAGGGCGCTTTTGCGCCTGTTGCCGAGTAGCGGACATTACCATTTCGCCGACAAGAACATTTCGGGTTTTGGCCGTTCTGCAATGCGGCCATTACGCAAACAGTTGCAGCTTGTGTTCCAGGATCCTTACGGCTCGCTTTCACCCCGGCAGACTGTCGGCGAAATCATCACCGAGGGCTTGCTTATCCATGAACCGCAGCTAAGCCGTGCAGATCGTGACAAACGGGCGGTTGCCGCCTTGAAAGAGGTGAACCTCGACCCCGCTTCCCGCAACCGTTATCCGCACGAGTTTTCCGGCGGGCAACGGCAACGTATCGCGATTGCCCGCGCTGTCATTTTGAAGCCTAAGGTCGTCATTCTCGACGAGCCGACCTCCGCATTGGACCGCTCGGTGCAGGGACAGGTGATCGAACTGTTGCGTGATCTGCAAGCCAGGCATGGTCTGTCCTATATTTTTATCAGTCACGATCTGGCGGTCATCAAAGCCATGTCGGATTATGTGGTCGTGATGAAGAACGGCAAGATTGTCGAAGAGGGTCAAACCGACGATATCTTCGATAATCCGCATCACGAATATACCAAGACCTTGATCGGCGCTGCCTTCGATCTCGACTGATCACATGCATATTCGGGGAGTGACGGATACAAACGGCGGCAAGAGCGTAGCTTTGGCTAGGGCTATGGCTTGCCGGTGCTCGTTTTCCTTTCTCGACGGCAAGGCCACAGAGGAAAGCAGCTTGGACGGTCAGAAAGCGATAGCGCAGGGTACAGATATGTGGTTCCGGGCGGTGAGCGCCAGATCCTTCAGTTTGCGTACATTTGCACTATCGCACAGCTGGAGCGTTCCTGCTGCGCGGACATCTCTCACAAACCACGATGCTGTTTGATACCCATCGGCACTTCTACACCTAACGTTCAGGAACGCCACTGTGGGGCGGCATTTGCTGCCCCTGACGATGCAGGAGGATGCATTCCGGATGGTCGGGTTGGGCGATTGCCATTGCTCGTCCTTTCGTTTTTGAAGTTCGGTCCGGCCCGCTTCACGCGCATTCGGGGGCGGGCGCAGTTGGACCACGAACCCGGAATGCGCTCGCGCCATATGACGTTCCGCCAGCACTGCCGGGCTATGACGTTTTCTCAAGTGGCCACACCTCGACAACGCCGTGAGCAACGGCGCAGGGCGTTCGGGAAACCATGTCGATGGCCTCTGCCAAACTGGCAGCTTCGATGATGGCAAAGCCGGCTAACGGCAACGATGAGGCCATGAAGGACCCATTCGTCGTGTCGACCTGGCCGGCCTCGGGATTGCGCACCTGCACCGGCATGCCCGCTATCCCCATCAACACGCCATCCTTGCGCAACCTCGCATCGTGCGCGTGCGCTGCATCCCGAACGGCCGCGGGGGTGCGGTCGTAACCCTCCTGGTCTCCGTATCCGATGATCACAAACTTGGGCATGATCATTCCTTTCAGGTTGCTGACGACATCAGGCGGAGCCGTCCGCCGGGATGCTCGCCGGGTTCCGGACAATCTCCCGCAGATGCCCGTTCGGGTCGCGGAACTATCCGGCATGCCCACCACGGAACGTGTTCCGGGCGGGCCTTGCGATCGTGGCTTCGAGCGGCCGCGATAGAACGTCACCGGCAGCTCGCCGACCCGGTCGGCCGCCTACTGGTTGATCTCGGGCACGACGAGTTTCGTGAGCTTGTCCAGCGAGTCCTGCCAGCCGAGATAGCAGGCCTCGGCGGGAATCACGTCCGGCACACCCTGCTGCTCGATGTTGACCTCCGTGCCCACAGACACGGCCCTCAACGTCACGATAACCTTCATCTCGCCCGGCAGGTTGGGATCGTCGAAGCTGTCGGTGTAGATGAGGCGTTCGCCCGGAACGAGCTCCAGATAGGTGCCGCCGAAGGAGTGGCTGTGGCCAGCCGTGAAGTTCCGGAACGACATCCTGTGTTTGCCGCCGACCTTCGCTTCCAGTTCGTGGACGGTACAGACAAACCCGTATGGCGGAAGCCAGCTCGCCACCGCGTCCGGTTCGAGGAATGCGCGATACAGCTTGTCAGGCTTCGTGGCGATGACGCGGTGCAGGCGGATAGTGCTGGGCATGGAACTCTCCTTGTGGTTCGGTTTGATCGGGTTTGCTCGATCGTCCTGGGTGGCGAGATCGGAGCACAGTATCAAGCAGTCGTGCTGCCAGCTCTTTTGTTCGTGCATCTCGCGGGCGAGCAATCACCGCCCGATGCAGTTAAGACGAACGGAGACGGGAGAATCCGACAAGGTGTCGAAATAAATCCGGGAGCCGCTCCAACTCCGTCATTGGTCCATGGTCTGTGGCGGATACCCTTGGAGATCGCAGCGTCGATATATTGTCGGCGATGCCGGGCTTCTGGATACACCGCTTCGAAGACCTTGGCATATTCCGTAGGATCGCCGTCAGGCGGCAATAGTGACGTTTGCCGGAAAAAGGCACGATCCTGTCGATCCAGACTGGACCAGCCGTATCGATCTTCCGCTTTGACAGGTTCGTCTCGCGGCAAAAGATTTGTGGAATCCACCAAGGATTAATGCGACATCTTCATGTTTGGATCGCCCATGCATACCATCGTCCTGTTCATGATAGGCATCATGCTGTTTTCTCCCGCTTTCGCGCAGTGCGACGGTAGGCTTATCGAGGAAGCTGCGATCCTCCACCCACCGCTATGCGCTCCAAAGGAGTCGAAGCGCATTATAGCCCTCGTTCCGACGTTCACCCTTGGCATAGCGCTGGAGCTTGGCCTGCCTGTCGTTGGCGCTCCGCTTTTCGGGATGAGTGATGAGGATCTGAGGTCGAAAGCAGAGGCGGCGGGTGTGGTGAATCTCGGTTCCTTCATGGAGCCCAGCATCGAGAAGATTGTTGCGCTTCAGCCCGATCTCATTATCGACAGCGACTTCCTGGGCGAAGAAGCGTACCAGATGGCATCGCGATTGGCTCCCACCGCTGCACCAGAACGATATTTCCACCGGCCCCGGGGCACGCCTGCCGCCGGCAGTGCACCTCAGTTTCGACCACTCCTGCGCTAACTTAAACGATCGATGACGTCGAGATGATCGGCCTGCGGAAGGGAAATCACAGGAAGCTCCTTTGCAGTGAGCCCTGAAGCGGGGTTCGAGAAACCTCCGGACAAGTCGGTGGTTGGGAACGCAGTGTTCCAATCCTGGCGCAATGTGCTATTCCGGTGCAGTCACCGGGATCTCCGATCCCATCAAGTTGAAGTGCATGATGGCCCTGTTGGACGACATGTTTCTCTTTGTCGAGGTGGCCAAGACGAAGAACTTTCGCCGCGGGCCAAAGCGCTGGGGTCACAAGAGCAGCCGACGAAGCTGCCTTACATGCTTCATGCTTCACGCTTGCCGGCAAAATCGGCCAGTTCGTGTTTTTTCTTTCAATCAGACGTGAGGCAAGCGTTGCTGCCTGACGCAAATTTCCAAAAATCCGTTATGAAAGTTGAGTTTGAGGCAAAAGATGGCCGCCGAGAACGAAGGCGCCACTGGCTGCCGCTAAAAACGCTCAAGGGTAATTTACCATGGCAAAAAAGGTAAGCTCTGACCAAAAAGGTAAAATACGTGGCCAGTGACAACAATTCAGTGTCGATTGCCACGATAAATTACCCTTGAAATGAAACATAGGCGTATCCGAGTCAGCTTGTTGCGAAAATGCAAAAGTATACGGGACCTTATTGGATGTCACCGATGACAGGTTCGCGGATGTAGGTTTCGGTTCCATAGGTGAAGAGAGAATTTGAAATCTGTTCTTCACGATTTCGAATAATGTTCAAAAAATGTTATAGCGGTACCTTCATTTTCCCGAACGGCTCCAGGGAACCCATGCCCGTTTATCAGTTCCTTGTAAAGCCAATTCCTTGACGGTATTCCCGACTTACTGAGGACTTCCCCGACCGACTGTTAGAAAAAGGAGCTTCCAGATTTAATGCATTGGATTTTCGCTTTTGGTATATTGGTTTCGCTGCTTTTTGTTTTTGTAGTTTCCTACAAGAACAAACTACCCCAAGGCCCTAACCGCTTCGGTATGGCGGCTTCGCCTGTCAACTTTCCGACTGCGGTCGTTAGATTCTTTATCGGATACCTTGATTTCAAGAGCAGAGCGAGCCGTACGGAATTCTGGTATGCGATGCTTTTCTGATGCTTCTCTTCGTGCTCGGCCAGCTCAATCTTCCGGACATTGTTGTTTCGATCTTGCTGGTCGTTACAATGATACCGTTTTTCTCCGTTACCGCACGCCGGCTGCACGACACAAACAGAAGCGGTTGGTTTCAGCTCGTCTCTTGGTTCATGCCTGTCGGCACGATCGTTGCCCTGTTCTGGTTCAACGAACCGGAACGCGATTAAGCGGAATGTAGGCGAAATGGGAAAACTGGTTCAGTTAACGGTCTGCGACAAAGTCGATGAATCGACAAATGAAAGAAAATCAATGCCGAAGCCTTTGAGATGGGTTGCGATTCTGACATTCCCTGGCGTTCTCGCAGCCGGTCCAGTTTCGGCCCAGGAGCATCAGGAGAGCATCGTCCTATCCGTCTCACCTAAAATTGTACGGTGGGCCGATGTTTACAAAGTAGGGCCGGAGCGACCGGATGATCCTTATTATCATGTACGGGTCATTGAGCGGCAAAAGGACTGGAAAGTCTGGCAGTTCAACGAGCTGGCCTTTCATATGGCTGTAACTCCAAAAGCGCTGGAAGCGAGCCGCATCGGCAAAAAGGCGAAAATCTATAGTTACAAGGACGTGGAAATTCGCAGCGCATATCATCGCTGGCTGGATGAGCCGGCAACGCGGTCCGAAGTTCCCGTTTGCGATACGGACATTCTGGGCTGCATCAAAAAATTGCCGCCGCGATAAACGAGGACCGCCCATGCATAGACTGATCCAAGGTGCAGTGCTATCTGCAATTCTCTGCAGTGCGGCAGCCGCCGCCCAAGCTGGCGGCGTTGCCTTTCAGAATGAACTGGCGGTGTGTGTGACGGTCAAAGCCGTAAAAACTGTGACAGAAACGAACGTCGTCTCAGTCAGCACCAGTTTTCAATTACACAAGTCAATTGGTGATTGCGGATGCTATTCGGCGCTGGCGACCTATAAGAGCAGCGTAGATTTAGGAGGTGTGCGAGAAGTATTGCAGGAAGGTGTTATCACGATCAAAAATGACGGGACGAAGACACTTGTCCTCGCGAGTGAACCGGCGTTGATCGCCAACAGGAAAATCCAGGTCCAGTTGACCTGCGCACCTCCAGCATAGATCATTGCATTTGCCACATACTTTTGGCGCTGCGCCGGAAAGGGCCTGTCAATGCTCAGAAAACTTGTCCTCCTAACGATTCTGATAGCAACGGCATTCGGCATCAGCGGGTTGATCAATGGATGGCCCAGAACCGCGATCGCTTGCGGCGCAATCGTGGTGTTTCTCGTTATAATCGCTTTTGTTTTCGACAACGTGGCAAGAAAGTATTTCCAAAACAACGGGAAATGACACGTCATTTTCCGGCGGCTGACATTTCGCCGGTGCAAGCCAAAGCACGGGATCGAGCCAAGCAGGGAGAGTGAGAACGCGACCGCTCAATTGTCTTTCACGAGCTTGTGCCACCACCAGTCTTTGATATCCGCTCTCGCCTCGAAAAACGGTCGCCAATCATCGACATACTTTTTCGGGTCGCATGGCTCGCCACGGACATAAGGTTGGTAACGGTCGGTAACGCAGTGACCGCTCGGGCGACCTTGCACGTGGGGTTCACCGGGGCCTGGCACCGTGAAGGTCGTCGCATCCGCTGTCTCGACCAGCATCTTCTCCTCAAGAAACCAGATTTTCTCGCCGTCGGTGGCATAGCCGTGGCCGAGGTCGCGGAAACCAATCGGTCGTGCGCCCTCGAGACGGGCCCCAAAGAAATAGACCGCCTCGCGGTCCCGGGCGATGACACTGACATCGTGCAGGGATTCACGGGTGCCATCGCGATAATTAAGCCGGAGCTCCGGTACGATCTCGAATGCCGCCGGGCTTTTTGTGCGGATAGTCTTGCTGGTGATGTAGTAGGCCTGATTCTTGTCGCGAGCATAGCGCAGGTTCAGCGCCTTGAAGCTTTCGAGGTCGGCGCCCTCGACCACGTACCAGTAGACGGTCGGCTTCGGCCCGACTTCACCTTGGCCGTAGATGCGGGTCCCGTCCCGGAGCCAGCGTCCGCCGACGACTGCGAAGCTCTCGGCCTCGACGGCAATCGGCTGGCCCTTGCGGTCAGTAAGCGGCCTGCCGTTGAAATACACTGGGCAGATTCAACCGGTCGGTGCCGGCGGCATTCCCGTCTTCTTCGGTGGAGCGTCCGATGCGGCCATCGCCGTTGCCGGCAAGCAGGCCGATATCTATGCCCTTTGGGGTGAAACCTGTGAACAGGTTGCCGAACTGCTTGGACGGGTGAAGACGGCTGCAGCCGCCCATGGAAGGACGCCCCGCTTCAGCATATCGTTCAGACCGATCCTGGTCGATACGGAAGAAAAAGCCTGGGCCAGGGCCGATGACATTCTGGCGCGTGCCCGCGCTCTGCGCGAGAGCGGCGGTGATGGCAGGGCGCCCAACAACATACGCCAGCGCGTCGCGGCGGGGCAGACCCCGCCGAACGAAGGATCGCGGCGGCTCCTTGCTGCCGCGAGCAAAGGTCCGCGTCTCGATAAATGTCTTTGGACGGGCATAACCAGCCTGACTGGAGCCAAGGGCAATTCGACATCGCTCGTCGGCACGCCCGATCAGGTAGCCGACGCTTTGCTGGATTACTACGATCTTGGCGTCACAAGTTTTCTCATTCGCGGGTTCGATCCACTCGTGGATGCCGTCCAGTATGGGCGAGAACTGCTGCCGCGTGTCCGCGAACTGGTGCAGGCGCGGGACCGGAAGCCAGCGCGGGCACGCCGCGTGTCCGCATCGTCCGGGCAAATTCAACAATCAAGGTAACAGCAATGCAGCTTTTCTACTCCCCGACGTCGCCCTATGCTCGCAAGGTATTGGTGGTTGCGATCGAAACGGGCCTCGTGTCCCGAATTGAGCTGGTGGAGGCCAAGCCCCAGCCGGTGCAGCGCGACCAGAATGTGGTCAGAAAGAACCCGCTCGGCAAGGTTCCGACACTTGTCACCGACGACGGAACGGCCATTTTCGACAGCCGGGTGATCTGCGAATTCCTGAATGATCAATCGGATGCTGTGCAGCTGTTCCCGCCAGCCGGGCAGCCGCGATGGGATGCGCTCTCCCGGCAATCATTGGCTGACGGCTTCCTGGATGCGGCATTGCTCGTTCGCTACGAGACGTAGCCTGCGGCCGGCGGAACTGCAATGGGAAGCCTGGAGAAGCGGGCAATGGGAAAAGATCGGGTCTGCCATCGCCGCACTGGAATCGGCAGCGGAGGGGTTTGACGAGCGTGCCGACATAGGGACTATCGCCGTTGCCTGTGCTCTGGGATATCTTGATTTTCGCTTTTCCGGGTTTGACTGGCGATCCGAACATGCGAGGCTGGCAAATTGGCTTGCTCGTTTCGAAAATCGGGAAAGTCTCAAGGCTTCGCGCCACTTTCTGCAATAATTACTCATCCTATCCATAGTTGAAGGCAGATCCATGTCCGACCATCACGATCATCCCCAACAGCAGTCCGACCGCTGGAAACATGACGGCGTGCGCGTCATCAAAGGTGACAAGCTCGATTCGAACACGGCGCAGACGCCCGGCATGTTTCGCCAGGCGGCGATAAACCATGCCAGGGTCGGCGCACAGAGGATATGGGCAGGGACCGTCACCATCGCTCCCAATGCTAAGACCGGTGTCCACCATCACGGCGAGCTGGAAAGCGTGATCTTTGTGGTCCGCGGCAAGGCCCGCATGCGCTGGGGTGAAAAACTCGAATACGTCGCGGAGGCCGAGGCCGTCGACTTCATTTTCGTTCCGCCTTTCGTGCTGCACCAGGAGATCAATGCAGATTCCGATCAGCCGCTGGACTGCGTTCTCGTCCGCTCGGACAATGAAGCGGTGGTCGTCAACATTACCGACGTCGATCCGGTGGAAAAACCCGAAGAAGTCTATTGGGTGGACCCGATCCACAAACGGCCCGAGCGCTGATTTGGTGAACTCCGTTCCTGCATCATTCCATCCGCATTATTGACCAAAAGGATGTCTTCCATGCCTGCTTCGACCGTGATCGGCCTCTCCGGAAATTTCCAGCGTCCCTCCAAGTCCAGGTCTCTTGTTGCCGATGTGGTCGGCCGGATTGGCAGACAATATGGTCTGGCAGCCGAAGTCTATGATCTGTTCGATTTCGGCGATACGCTCGGAGCGGCCCGCCATGCCAGCGATCTTGACCCAGCTGGCGCGAAAATCCTCAAGAATATCCTGGCTGCCGACATATTGGTGGTTGGGACCCCACCTACAAAGGCAGCTATACCGGCCTTTTCAAACAGCTCATTGATCTGCTCGACCCACTGTCGCTGCAGGGCAAACCCGTTCTCCTCACGGCCACGCGGGGCAGTGACCGGCACGCGCTGATCATCGAGCATCAGTTGCGCCCCTTGTTCGGTTTCTTCATGGCTCATATGCTGGCTACGGGTATTTTCGCCACGGACTGCGACTTCGTCGACTATCGGATCGCATCCGACCAGATCAACGCCCGGATTGACCTGGCTGTCCAGCAAACCCGCCGCTTCGTGGATACGGAAAGAGCAGTTGCAAATGCAGCAGAATGAGCAAGACGCCCGGCAGCGCCTCATGTGCTGAAAAAACCAATGTTCAGGAGGTTCAGATGCATCCAGCCCCCGAAACCGAGGCAATAGATATAGAGCATGCCCGCGCGCAATTGGCACCATCCGGTATTCTGAAAGCAGCAATCAATCTTGGAAATCCCATTCTGGTTCAACAGGATCCCAAGACCGGAAGACTTGGCGGCGTCGCAATCGAGCTTGCCCGCGCCTTGGCTGCGCGACTTGCGGTGAAACTCGGGCTTGTTCCGTTTGAAACACCCGGACTGATCACGGATTCGGCGGCGTCCGGCGCCTGGGATGTCGCTCTCCTTGCGATCCAGCCCGCACGCGAGGAGGTGATTGATTTTACCGCACCCTATCTTGCGATCGAGGGCGCTTACATTGTCTGGAATGACTCTCCCTATACGGCAATCGATGAGATTGACCGCCCCGGCTTGCGTATTGCAGTGGGTACGAAGACCGCTTATGAATTGTTTCTTTCGCGCCAGATCAAACACGCCGAACTCGTCCACGCTCCGAGCTCCGAGATGTCGCTTGAGCTTTTCCTCCAGGATCGGTTGGAGGCTGCCGCGGCATCCGGCAGGCCCTTGAAGCCTTCGCCGCCGGGCGTCCTGATTTGCGTGCCCTGGACGGCCAGTTCATGACGATCGAGCAGGCGATGGGGGTTCCCAGAAGCAGAAACGCTGCCGCAGCCTATCTTCGGAGTTTCATAAAGGACATGAAGTCGAGCGGATTTGTGGGTGAGGAGCTCGCAAAAAGCGGGCAGGATCGGCATATGGCACTTCCCGTACCTGGTCCATCTTGAAGGCGCCGGATAGTTCCTCAATTTCGAACACAATGATTGAACGTGGAGCAACCAATGGATCTTGATCTCAAAGGGAAAATTGTACTGGTTACGGGTGGTTCGAAGGGGATCGGTTTTTCCTGCGCTCGATTGTTTGCCTCCGAAGGAGCGCGGATTGTGCTCAGCTCGCGGTCGCAGGCGAACCTGGATAGTGCTCTTGTCCAGTTGCCGGATGCCCTCGGATTTGCCGCCGACCTCAGCCTCGAAGACCAGGCGCTCGAGGTCGTAGAAAAAATCGAGCGCGACATCGGCCCCATAGATATCCTGGTCAATTGTGCGGGTGCCGCCAGGCGCACGCCGGCTTCCGATCTGACACCCGCACTGTGGCGCTCCGCCATGGACGCAAAATATTTTTCTTATATCAATGTCATCGATCCGGTGGTGAAGCGTATGGCCGTCCGGGGGGCGGGCGTGATCGTCAACGTCATAGGTTCTGGCGGGAAAATCGCATCACCCACGCATCTTGCCGGAGGAGCGGCAAATGCCGGCTTGATGCTGGCCACCGTCGGTCTCGCCAAGGCCTATGCCGAGCAGGGCGTGCGCGTGGTCGGCATCAATCCGGGCCTGACGGAAACCGGTCGCGTCGCCGAGGGGATGAAGGCCGAAGCAGCGCTGGCGGGAACAACCGTGGAGGATGCTCTCGCCAATGCTTTGAAGCGCATTCCACTCGGCCGGACGGAGGATATCGCGCAATTCGTCGCTTTCCTGAGTTCGCCCAGGGCCAGCTACATCACTGGCGTCATTGTCAATATGGATGGAGCGCAGTCTTCGACGATCGTTTAGATCAGTCCGCTGGAGTTGGCTGCAGATTCTAAAATACAATTGGCTGCGGGGTTCCGCAGATGTTCTCCCGCTGGCAGCAATGTTTGGCTTATTTCGGCATAGTCCGATCGCACCGCCGCTGCGTCGCCCATCGAGGACGGCTCCCATGAAACCTTATCTCACATTTTTCGAGACGCAGAGGGATAAGCAAGAGTTGTTGCGACATGCCGCCGCTTACACGGACGATGCTTCGCACGTTGCGGGCGCAAAGCAGGCCGTCGACCGGATCACGGACGCAATTCGCTTGTAACAGACCGGAAGGGTTCGCTGCCTTATGACTATCGCCCGGCGGGGTGAAGATGCTGCCCGGAAGCGGATCTCTCAACAGCGGCCGATTTGTTGCCTTACAGGTGAAAACAGGGGGCGATTTCTCATCTGGATGCAATGGCACGCAGCAAGCACTAATGGCACGTGCCAGCCGAAAAGATGCGGAACGGCAAAACCTTGTTAAAATCGGTCAATCGCCATGGGACCCTGCTGGATGGCTTTTGCCTTGAGGGTCCTATCGGCAATCATTCGTGGGTAGCGGTGATGGCAGTTGAGACAGGCCCACCGCAATGGCAATCTGGCAGAACCTTCCTGGCGGACAGTACGGATCGACGTTTCAAGGGAACTTTTGGTACAGCGAAGGCTATTTCCTTCCTGTGCCCTGACTGGTGCAGGTCAAGTGGTTGGCTGTAATCATCAGGTACCTCCAGCCGGAATTCGTTTTGCAGGTTCGGGCGAGCATCTACGGTTGCAGACAGGGTCCCGGTGCCGTGGGCACCGGGCTGATTTGCATTGATGATCAGCGAAACACCTTGAAGCGCAGCGAATCGTCGATGAACGTTTTTTCTGGCAACGGCGCCTCATTGGAGCCGAAAGGCATTTGGGCTCTCATCCTCCATGACGGTTTGATCTGCCATGTCGATGCTACCTCGTCGTCGATGAGAGGGCTGTAATGCTGAAGACTTGCACCAATTCCAACTTCAGCAAGGGCAGTCCAGACAGCAAACTGCGCCATCCCCGCGGAATGCTCGGAGAAAACCGGGAAATTATCAGCGTAGAGCGGGAATTTCTCCTGCAAGTCCTTTATGGTTTCCTGATCTTCAAAAAACAGTACAGTGCCGGCACCGGCTGCAAAGCTATCCATTTTTGCATCAGTCGAGGCAAAGGCATCAGCTGGAACGATCTTGCGCAATATTTCCCGGGTGATCGTCCAGAGTTTTTCACTCTGCTCTCCGAACAGGATTACAGCCCGTGAACTTTGGGAGTTAAATGATGACGGAGCGAGACGAACTGCTTCCTCAATCAAAGTGATCGCCTCGTCCTGCGAGATCGGGATAGCTTTGCCCAATGCATATTGAGTGCGACGCTTCTTGATAAGATCGATAGTGGTCATGGATACGAAATCTTTGCTGGGATCAAAACTACCGCCATTAGGGAGGATGGCGTTCAGGGCATACGTTGATTATTCCCGATATGCCAGTTCCACATTGCGAACGATGCGTTTATTGAACAGATACAATCGATGGGCTATGCATCTCGCCAGGCTCCGCGGCTGGAGGTGTTCAACGCAACAATGCCGCCGTATGCTCTGCTGATGAGAATGACGGGCGGCTACTTCGGGGCAGGGTCGCGAAAGAAGGATAGCAAATCCTGTTGCTGGTTGACGCGGACCGGGGGCAAGCTTTCCTGAGATCGCAAAGAACTCTGATGCATCGTATGCTGCTCGGTAAAATCATTGGGAGAAACTATGATGAAGGCTACTTCGCTCATTGTCCTGGCTCTGTGTTCGGTGAGTTTTCCCGGTGATGCGCCTGCCGCCCTGTCAGGCTTTTGGGATAGTTCGAAAGCGTTGCACGCGATCCTTGGCAACAATGATGTAGCGAATGCTTTAAAGCAACAACCGATAGAGACCATTACGAAATCAGGTTCAGGATATACTCTAACCAGCCATAGCTGCACAGTGAATGTCAGTGTATCCCGTCAGGCACCAAACCGACCCGGGCAGGACAGGATTACCATTCGAATGACGCGCGAGAAATGCCGGTAGAATGACATCTATCCCAATAGTGGATCACATACTCGGTAACAGACCAGCAAGCCGTCAGCTGGCCAAATTTCATTTCAGGGGCATGCCAAGTGAGTGCAATCGATAAGTTCGATATTTCAAACATCAAGTATGATCCCGAAAGATCAACTGTAATGCTTAATCTCAAAGCTGATTTTGACGGCAGGCTCGGTATTGTATGGGGATCCGTCCCTGTTGAGTCTCCCGTCGGATTAAACGAGCAAGATGCCTTTGCTCTGGCAAATGAGCGCCTCGCTGACATCCTGGAGGCGCTCGCCGCGCACATACGCTCAACGCAGTAGCAATCGGGTCATATTGAAATAGTGCCCGAAAAGCGTACTCTCAAAACGTTATAGGAGAAGCCGCTGATTGCCATTTCGCAGTTGGACAGAGAACCAGTATACCGAAGCTGATTGGAGGGCGATGAAATCAGCCTACGAACTCGTTATTTCAGCCCTGCACGTTGATGTCAAAAATCAAGAATATTGTGAGCGGCTGGCACGTTTCGTAATGCTTGTCTTTTCCAGGGGTATCTCTGATCCACAAGCCATCGCAGAAAAGGTTGTCCAATGCACGATCACCGGACGACGCAACGCATAGATCTGAAAAAGATTACCACTGCAAACACGCCGCGAAACTGGAAGCAACTGGTGCTGTCAGTACCCCGGCACTTGGGGCACACATCAGCGCCTCGGTAAGTGAATTATCCATGCCATCATTTTAAGCCCGGTCTTCTGCGAAGATTTCGTCGACACGCAAGGAAGTCGCCAGGCGATCCGGCTGTCTGGCAACTATACAGCAAAAGAAAACTTCGGCGAGCCCTGTGGCGACAACGCGGTCCAGAACTTCCGCAGTACTCCCTGCGACGTTGCCCACCGGCTGGCTCGTGCCGGTGGTGATTGGCATCGTGCTGCTGGCTTTGGCGGCTAGGCTGTCAGTGGCCTGAGCCGCGCTTTTCCTCCGGCGTCATCTACAACACCGCCGGCGGGCCGATTGCGGCGGGTGTGCTTTGTCCCGTCTTCGACCTGTTGCTCTCGCCGCTCATCGCTATCTCCGCCATGGCGCTCTCTTCCGCCAGCGTCATCGGCAACGCACTCACGTTGAGGGCCACAACCGGCGTTTGCCCAAAAGTCTGCTTGAAAAATAAGGGTCGCGCAGGGCGCGAAATGTTCTTGAGGACGTATAGACGGACCTCGAGTTGTGCATTCGATGCCACGTTCATCGTAGCTATGCACTTCCCTCGTTCCTTTGAAGTCGCTCTCCCCAATCCCGCATTGCGATCAGGGCGGGGGCAAGGGAAACGCCTGACGCGGTGAGTTCATATTCCACCTTTGGCGGCACCTCCGGGTAGACGATCCGGTTGATGACGCCATCCGCTTCCAGCTCACGCAACTGTAATGTCATCATGCGAGGGGTAGCAGCAGGACAGATTATCTCGGTGAATGGCTACCGGACGGCTTCTACTAACACCCCGTCTAACGTCTAGCCGAGACGATGCGATCTTCTACCGTATATCTGTGCCCCTTTAATGTTCAGGGGCCATGAGGCCGATGCGTCCGCGCGGGTGGATGAGGTGGTGCTGACCATAGCCCGGCTGATCGGACGCCAGATCGCGCGGGAGCATTTTGAGGCGTTGCAGGCTGCCAATGACAACGCGTCACCGACACGGCAGCACGAGCCGGATGGAAAGGACGCATGATGCCGCAAACAGATTGTCTTGACATTGTCTGGCGTTTTGATAACGTGCGTTCAGGAGATAACGCCATGAACACACGCATCACCCGCACCGAAAAACTCGACCTTCGCTTGACGGCGGAGGCAAAGCACACCCTTGCCGCCGCCGCGCAGGCGCAACGCCGTTCCTTGAGCGAGTTCGTGCTTGAAAGTGCGCTTGGCCGCGCCGAGGAAACCCTTGCTGACCGTCGCATATTCCAACTTCCGCCCGAAAAATGGGAAGCCTTCGTTGCCGCGCTGGACGCCGCGCCGCGCGATCTGCCGCGCCTGCGCAAGCTGCTGAACGAGCCGAGCGTCTTTTCGGACGACAATCGTTCGTGACGGACCTTCGCATCGAAAAGCTGCATCGCCATCATGCCGTCGAGAACTTCGACTGCGGCGAGGACGCGCTGAATCGGTTTCTGGTCCGTTTCGCGCTCCCGAACCAGATGGCGAACGCCTCGCAGACCTATATCGGCATTGCGGATGACGACGCCATCGTGGGTTTCTACACGCTCGTTGTCGGCGAAGTCCGCCACGAGGAAGCGCCCGAGCGGCTGACCAAGGGACTAGCCCGGCATCCTGTGCCGGTCATGCTGCTGGCTCGGCTTGGCGTCAGCGGGGCTTGGCAGGGCAAGAGGATCGGCGCGGGGCTGTTGCGCGACGCCATCCTGCGCACGCTGCAAGTGGCCGACATTGCCGGTGTTCGCGCGCTCGTCGTTCACGCCAAGAATGACGCGGCACGGACGTTCTATGAGCGATTCGATTTCCAGCCGTCTCCCACCGACCCGCTGCATCTGTTCGCGCTCATCAAGGATTTGAAGAACCTCTAGATAGGAAGGACGCCGCCGCCATGACCCGCGCCGCTCTTTACGCCCGCTATTCCGACGACAAGCAGAACGAAGCATCCATTGAGGACCAGTTCCGGCTTTGCCGCGAACAGGCGGCGCGGGAGCGGTGGCAGATCGTCGGTTCCTACAAGGATGCGGCGATATCGGGGGCCCGCTCATGAAGGAGCTTTATGGCATAGCTGCAGTAACGCATCAGCATCTCGGCCTGGTGGGTTCTGTCCCGGACGCCGCCTATATGGTGCCGCATATCTGCTCCACACCCTGCGAAGAAGGCGGCATAAAAGTTGCCGTTCGCTGGTTGATGGAAGGGCACCATCTTGGATACCGGATATTGCATGAGCTGGGCGAGCCGACCGGCGCGCGGGTGCAGATCATGGGCATGACGCATTATCACTACAAGAATGGCAAGATCGTCGATGAATGGAATGTCTATGACGAAAGGTCATTGCTGACACAGATAAAACTGACGGGGTTAGCCAAAGTGGCCTGATATACGTCGACGGCACCGGATTTCCGTGGAAAACCGGCAATTCAATGCATCCAGTCCACAACTGAACCTTTCATGGCGGCGACGATAATTGCCGCGCCGTTACGCTGACCGAGACCAAACTCGTCAGCGCCGCCGCGCGACAACAAGATTCTCGGCGTCGCTGATAGCGTGGAATGGTTTCCTGAACTCTTTATAGTCGCCAGCAAAGCAACGGACAGAGACCTTCTCCCCGGGGCACAGCGCGATGCACGCTATGAGTTAACCCCGTCACTGCTGCGTAAATGGGACAATGGTGACTGGCAATTCATGCCCAGCGAGGACCGCCTCTGCAAGGAGCCGCTGATCGCCCATCACGACGAGTCCACGTCGATCAAACCGTCGATCCCAGTTATGGGAGCCTTTGTGCATTCCCGCTTTCGCGAGGCCTTCCTTGGCGAGGTCAAAAGAATACTTCTCGACAATTGTTCTGTTCCAATTCTCATGACGCACTCGCCAGGCCCGTGAATTTCTCCTCAGCTACGGGTTGTACGAAGCCAAAGCTGTACAACAGATCGATATGGAAGCCCATGCGGCCATGGCCGTATTGTCAATATCGGTTCTCCGGTATGCATCGAACCTGCATGTTCATGAATTAATCGCCACAGAAGGTATTCCTCCAGGGTTCGGGTTCTGGATGGCAGGAAAGAGAATTCTAATCATCCAGTCATTAACTTCTAATTATCACGACGGATAGTTCTATTCATCAGGAGTCGGAATGTACGATCGGTTTGCGGAACATCGGGTCGAGGAAGCCCTGTCAGATACCCCCGTGGTGCTGATCGTGGAACCACGCCGTGCCAGCAAGACCACGCTTGTGCGGAAAATGCTTCAACGTATTCGGTCTCACGGTCACACCATGGCCAAGATGGATATCCGCACATCCAGAGCCACAATAATCAACCGGTTTCAATGAACCATTTCCACGTCTGGACTTTCCGAACGCCTTAGTGCATCTCGCACCCTTGCATGGGCGGGAAACTCGGAAGAAAGCCTCCTGACGAACTGGACGCAGCTATTATACTTGCTCCGATTGGTCATCCCGAACGCTCTGCGCGCGGTACATAAAGGCGGTCGTGTAGTTTGCCGGGCCAATTATGAGCCAAATACCCGCCATGCCTTATGCAAGTATTTGGGGAAAGCAGGAACTTGTTTCGGTTCCCAACCCAATGCGCCAGGGTAGCCGGAAGTGAAGAGTATTTTTATTTCATGACGCGGGTATTCGCGCTGTGTCGGCCACCTCGTCACCTGACATGCCGCTTGGCATGACAATATCCATAAACACAACCCGAATTTCCGGATGCGACGCAAGAAGGTCGAGCGCTTCCATGCCGGATCCCGCCTCAGTCACCCTGACAATCTGTGTCTTGGAGCGGCGCGACGGCCACGGCGTACCTGTACGTCGTCCTCGACGACGAGTATCCACAAATTCTATGCGGCGCTTTTCGCGATTGTTGAACGTTTTCTCACTCCGACGCCGAGCTTTGGCGTCCTGATTGCGGCGCGCTCGTTCCTCGGTCTGACGTCTGTTTTCGCTGAGGAGCGCGGCGTGCGCGACGAACCTTCCAAATGTCGGGCAGCATGCCTTCCAGCGTTTGCATCTTTCTCAACCAACAAAAGCCGGTGAAGCGGCAATTTTCATGGGTAGCACTCGATATCGGCGTTTGACTCGTGATTGGTTTCATGCTGAATTGGCCCAATGGTCCAACCAATTTAGGAAGCGCTCTCCTTGATCAATCCGATCCTTTCTCCGGTGCATACATATTCGCGCGACGACGCGGTATTGCAGGCGCTTGTAGAATTTGTAACCGATGAAGGACTGATCCCGGGCGACCGTTTGCCAACTGAACGCGTACTTGCTGTACACCTTAAAGTCAGCCGTACTACGGTTCGCGAAGCGCTTACACGCTGGCAGGAATTGGGACTGGTAGAGCGGCGGCAGGGCAGTGGCACCTACCTGAAAGCCGCCGTTACACGTAATATGTTGCACATGCCGTTGACGTTAGCTTCCGGCAATGATTTCAAGAGCTTGATGCATACGCTTGAAATTCGGCGCGGCCTCGAAGCGGAGGCTGCAGCGCTATCAGCCGAGCGCGTCAGCAATGAAGACATCGCGATGATCGAGCAGAAACTGATCAGGATGGAAGAAGCTTTTCATGAGCGGCACGGCATGTCTGCTGACGAAGATTGGGACTTCCATCTGGCCGTTTTCCGCACATCAGGTAATCCGCTGTTCGAGCAGATCATCGCTGCAATGTACGAGATGTTTCACCGGTTTTGGGAGCATCCCCTTGGCGTGCGTGATTTTGGCCATGCGAGCTTTCCCTACCATCGCACCCTATACAATGCGATTGCCGCGCGCGATCCAATCGCTGCCCGCGCCGAGGCATTGAAGCTGATCGCCACCGTGGAAGACGATCTGAAGCGCGGCGCAGCCAACCTGAAAAAACAAACCCAGAAAAACCGAGTTCAGATATAGAATGAGTGACAATCCTTACTTCCACGACCAGGACGTGATGGCGCAAGCCGCGACTCTTCTCGCCCACGACGATCCGTTTCCGGGCGGATCGGTTGTACCGCCAATTTATCAAACGTCACTTTTCACTTTTTCAAATTATGCGGAAATGGCCGACGCTTTTGCCGGTCGCAAACGCCAGCCAATGTACTCCCGCGGCGATAATCCGACTGTCATGGAGTTCGAGCAAAAGATCGCGGCACTGGAAGGTGCCGAGGCTGCGCGGGCCTTTTCGAGCGGTATGGGCGCTATCAGCGCCATGGTGCTGGCTTTCGTCGGAGCAGGCGAACGCATTGTTTCTGTCCGCAACTGTTATGGTGACGCCTATCGTCTGTTCGAGCGCCTTTTGCCTCATCTCGGTATCAAGGTCGACTATGTTAATGGCTCTGATCCCGATGCTTTAGCAGCAGCTTTGCCCGGGGCAAAACTGCTCTACCTCGAGAGCCCCAGCTCCATGATGTTCGAGTTGCAGGACATCGCCCACTATGCCCGCCTTGCCAAACAACACGGCGTTGTAACCACGATTGACAACTCCTGGGCAACGCCGCTTTTCCAGAAGCCGATCAGCCATGGCATTGATCTTGTTATGCATTCCGCGTCCAAATATCTTGGCGGACACAGTGATACTGTTGCAGGTATTGTGTCCGGGTCTCGCGAGATGATCGAGCGTATCAATGGCCGCACATACTCCTATCTCGGCGCGAAACTTTCGCCCTTTGAAGCCTGGCTGCTGCTGCGCGGCTTGCGTACCCTGACGCTGCGGCTGCCGCATCACATGAAGAGCGGCCTTACCATTGCAGAACGGCTGAAAGCCCACGGCAATGTCGAACGCGTCATGCATCCGGTCTACTCCAACCATCCCGGCAAAGCTACGCTCAGCGGCTATTCCGGACTGTTTTCATTCGAGGTTACTGACGATATCGACGTGCCTTCTTTCGTCGATGCACTGAAACTATTCCGCATCGGTGTCAGCTGGGGCGGGCACGAAAGCCTCGTTGTACCGGCGCTTGCTTCACTCCAGCAAACACCGGACGCAAATTCGATCGGGCGCTTTGGCGTAAGCCCTCGAACGATCCGCCTGCATGTCGGACTTGAAAATGTTGAAGAACTTTGGGCGGACCTCGCTAACGCGTTCATCTCGGCAAAACGCTGAACTTAAAAAGAAAATGGGAGCATAAAAATGCAAAAGAGAATGGGAACATTTCTGGCCAGCGCAATCGCAGCATTGTCCATGACAGTATCGGCTGCCTTTGCTGATACAACAATCAAGATGGTCGAGGTTATCACCAGCCCGCCACGTACCCAATTGCTGAAAAAGCAGATTGCCAGCTTCGAGCAGGCAAACCCCGGCACCAAAGTGGAGCTGGTATCGCTGCCGTGGGGGCAGGCATTCGAGAAGTTTCTGACCATGGTTCAGGCCGGCGATACGCCTGACATTGTCGAGATGCCAGAGCGTTGGATGGGACTTTATGCCAACAATGCCCAGCTCGAAGACCTCGGGCCTTACCTCGCCAAATGGAAAGATGCTGACACGCTGGGCGATCGCGCCAGGCAGTTCGGCTCCGTTGTCGATAACAAGCAATATATGATCCCTTATGGCTATTACATCCGGGCCATGTTCTGGAACAAGAAGCTGTTTGCCGAGGCCGGCCTCAAGGAGGCACCGAAGACACTCGATGAATTCATGGAAGCCAACAAGAAGATTTCTGCGCTCGACGGCAAGTATGGCTATTGCCTGCGGGGTGGTCCCGGCGGCTTCAATGGCGTTCAGATGTTCATGAATATTGCCAATGGCAAGGGCGGTTACTTCAACGCCGATGGAACTGCGACCATCAATGAGGAGGGCTCGGTAAAGGGTCTCGAAATGCTGGCCGATATCTACAAAAATGGCTACGCCCCGAAGGACAGCGTCAGCTGGGGATTCAACGAAATTGTCACCGGATTCTACTCCGGAACATGCGCGATGCTTGATCAGGACCCCGATGCTCTCATCGGTATTGCTGAAAAGATGAAGGCGGAAGACTTTGGCGTTGCTCCTTTGCCAACCGGACCGAATGGCAAATCCTATCCGACCTTGGGTTATGCAGGCTGGGCGATGTTTGCAGATTCCGAAGTCAAGGATGACGCGTGGAAGCTGATGGCTACCCTCCTTTCACCGGAAGACAATATCGAGTTCGCCAGGAATGTCGGTGTCCTGCCGATCCATAATGGTGCAGACAAAGATCCTTACTTCGGCGCGGAAGCTTTCAAGGGTTGGTTCGAAGAGATCAACGATCCAAAGACTTTCGAGCTCGTCACGCCGCCAACTCATCTGGAAAACCTCGGCAATTTCTACGACTCCGTTTCAGTCAAGAACTTCCAGGAAGTCCTGTTAGGTCAAAAGACTCCAAAGGCCGTTGCGGACGAATGGGCTGCTTTCCTTACCGAACAGCAGCAAGCCTGGTTGGCCAAGAATAAGAAATAAATTGAGTTGAATAAATGCTCCGGTGCGCTGTGCCGGAGCATTTCCATTATTGGGGGGCCCGTTACATGGTCATGCAATCAACAGCGGCAGGCTTGCCGCAGGGAAATGGTAGGGAAGTTGGCAAACGCCGTTTCTCGGCTGTTTTCGAACCATGGCTCTATCTGAGTCCCGCGCTTGTCCTGCTTTTGCTTGTGCTTGTTGTGCCGCTGATCTTCGGTATCAGCTACTCATTCCGCAAGTTCTCGGCTTTCAAATCCGAGTTTGTTGGCCTTGGCCAATATGAGGCACTGCTTCACGACGCCAATCTTGGTCAGGCCCTGATGAACACGCTATGGTGGACCGTCGCAAGTCTGGTCCTGCAGTTCTTCCTTGGCCTCGGGCTCGCGCTTTTGCTTGATCGCGATTTCTACGGCAAGAAAATCGTCCAGGCGATTGTCTTTCTGCCCTGGGCAGTTCCATCCTTCCTTTCCGGCCTTACATGGGCGTGGCTGTTCAACCCAATTGTCGGACCCTTGCCGCATTGGTTGTTTGCTTTGGGTCTGAAGTCAGAACCCACCAACATTCTTGCCGACCCGGCAACTGCAATGTGGGGTCCGATCATCGCGAATGTCTGGTTTGGCGTGCCGTTCTTCGCCATTACATTGCTGGCTGCATTGAAGTCCATTCCGGGTGAATTGCACGAAGCAGCGGCTATTGATGGCGCAAATCCATGGCAGCGCTTTATCAAGGTAACGCTGCCTTTCCTCGCGCCCACCATTGCGATCACTGTCATGCTGCGCACGATCTGGATCGCTACATTTGCCGATCTGATTTACGTGATGACCGAGGGCGGTCCGGCTGGTTCCACGAATACCGTCGCGACCTACATCTATGTCAGCGCCTTCAAAACGCTGGACAAGGGTTACGCTTCCGCCGTCGCAGTACTGTTGCTCGCACTGCTGATCCTTTACGCGATCGTGTTGATCCGCATTCGCAAATCTCTTGTGAGGTATTCCTGATGATCGCCGGTCGCTCACGCAATGCCAGGATTCTAGGCGGTATAGGCCTTTATGGCGCTGTTGCTGCTTATGTGATTTTTGCGCTCTTTCCACTGTTCTGGACGTTGAAAATTTCGGTTACCCCGCAGTCGCTTCTGTACTCCGAAGGCATCACGCTTTGGCCCTCGGCTGCGACCTGGGAGAACTACAAGACGGTCCTGCGCGCGACCGACTTTCCGCGTTACTTCCTCAACAGCGTTATCGTTTCGGTCATCACTGCCGTGCTCGTTACGATTATTGCCTCGGCAGCCGGCTATGCCATGTCGCGCTTCTCGTTCCGCGGCAAAACAACAGTGGCGGTCACATTGCTTCTCACCCAGACGTTCCCATTGGTCATGGTCATTCCTCCGATCTACCGCATTATGGGACAGCTCGGACTGACAAACAGCCTGACCGGTCTGATTATCATCTACACCGCCTTCAACATCGCCTTTGCGACGTTCCTTATGCAGTCGTTCTTCGATGGCATTCCGAAAGATCTGGAAGAGGCTGCGATGATTGATGGCTGCAATCGCAGTCAGGCATTGCGCCGCGTCATCATCCCTCTGACCTTGCCGGGCATGGGTGCAACACTTGGGTTTGTCTTCACGGCAGCGTGGAGTGAATTGCTGTTCGCGCTGATGCTTATCAGCAGCGACAGTCAGAAAACCTTCGCAGTCGGGCTGCTGACATTCATCGGCAAATTTGCCGTCGATTGGGGACAGATGATGGCTGCCTCGGTGCTCGCTCTGATACCCGCATGTATATTCTTCGCCTTCCTGCAACGATACCTCGTCACAGGCCTGACGGCCGGTGCAGTGAAGGGCTGATAAGGGATTTAACGATATGGCTTCCGTCACAATTACCAACGTCCAGAAAAGCTATGGAGCGATGAATGTGCTCTCGGCCGTAGACCTCGATATTCCGGATGGTGAGTTTGTCGTGCTTGTCGGCCCGTCCGGGTGCGGCAAGTCCACACTGCTGCGCATGATCGCCGGACTTGAAGAAATCTCCGCAGGCGAGATCAAAATTGGCGACCGCGTGGTCAATGACGTTGCACCCAAGGATCGCGACATCGCCATGGTGTTCCAGTCCTATGCGCTCTATCCGCATATGGATGTGGCTTCGAATATGGGCTTCAGCCTCATGCTGCGAAAAGCCGCCAGGGAGCTTGTACTTGACCGCGTTGGCAATGCTGCCAAGCGACTTGGACTGGATGTGCTTCTCGAGCGTCTTCCCCGCCAACTTTCCGGTGGGCAGCGCCAGCGCGTCGCCATGGGCCGTGCCATTGTACGTGATCCGAAAGTGTTCCTTTTTGACGAGCCATTGTCCAATCTCGACGCAAAGCTTCGCGTACACATGCGTACGGAAATCAAGGCACTGCATCAGCAGCTGAAAACTACTTCGGTGTACGTTACACACGATCAGGTTGAGGCGATGACCATGGCGGACCGGATTGTCGTCATGCATGACGGCGTTATCCAGCAAGTCGGCACACCGTTGGAACTGTACGACCATCCCGCCAATATTTTCGTGGCCGGGTTCATCGGATCTCCTGGAATGAATTTTCTTCCAGCCGTCATAAGACGCAAGAACAAGAAGGCTTGGGCCGAGTTAAGCGATGGCCAGACAATTGATCTACGGCCGGAATTGAATATTGCGGACAGCGAGCGTGTGACTATTGGCATTCGCCCCGAGAATATCGAAGTTGGTGGTGGTACTGGCCTCAAGGCACAAATAGAGGTGATCGAGCCCCTTGGGCTGTCGACACAGTTCTACACAAAGCTGTCCGGACATCAGACCTGCATATTCGCAATGGGCCGGACAGACCGGCGCCCGGGGGACACGATTGGCCTTGGTATAAAGGCCACAGACGTTCATCTTTTCCATGGCACAACGGGCCTGCGGATTGTGTAGAAAACCACCCAAATCCGGCCATTCGGTCATTTGAAATATTATTCCTGATATACCATAAAATGTGGTATCATTTTCGAATAATGTTAGAATTGGAACGCTTGAATGCCTATACAGGTGCTCTGCAAAGTGACATTTTCCAATCATTAGCCCAAATGCGTACAAAGACGCACCGGCGTACAAATATCGGATGGAAACAAAATGAACTGGCTGAAATCAATCGTCGTCGTCGGTGCTCTCGCAATCGCACCTGTCCATGCATTTGCGGGATCGAACCTTGAAGACATCAAATCGGCAGGTGTTCTCAAGATTGGTACTGAGGGAACATATGCGCCTTTTACCTATCATGACGCGGCCGGCAAGCTTGTCGGCTTCGATGTCGAGATTGGCGAAGCCATCGCCAAGGATCTCGGCGTCAAAGCTGAATTCCTGGAAGGCAAATGGGATGGGTTGATTGCTGGTCTTGATGCCAAGCGCTACGATACTGTTATCAATCAGGTCGGCATCACAGAAGCCCGCAAGGAAAAGTATGATTTCTCTGAACCTTACATTGCCTCCAAGGCGGTTCTTATTGTTAAGGGTGACAATGATGAGATCAAGGATTTTGCTGACCTGAAAGGCAAAAAATCCGCACAATCGCTTTCCAGCAACTTCGGCAAGATCGCGCAGAGCAATGGTGCCGAACTGGTAGGTACCGATGGTTTTGACCAGTCGATCCAGCTTTTGCTGAGCGGCCGTGCAGACGCAACCGTCAATGACAGTCTTTCGTTTCTGGACTTCAAGAAACACAAGCCTGACGCCAATGTGAAGATTGCAGCCGAGCAGAAGGATGCCGACTTCTCGGGTATCATTATCCGCAAGGGTGAACCTGAACTTCTGGCCGAGATCAACAAATCGCTTGAGAAGATCAAGGCCGATGGCACTTACAAGCAGATTGCCGACAAATATTTCGGTCAGGACGTTTCCAAGTAATCATCGTTTACGGCGAATGAAATTTGAGCTCTAACAGGGCAGGGGCTCGTTCCCCTGCCTTTGGTTTTTAGGGGGAGAACAGGCCGTGCCAAGTTGGCTGACTTTGATGCTCGAATCCTTGCCATCGCTCTTGTGGGCTGGCTTGATCTTCACAATTCCGCTCACGCTGTTGTCCTTCGTTCTGGGGCTGTCCGTTGGCCTTTTAGCGGCGCTCGTTCGGCTTTTTGCTCCGGCTCCCTTTGCGGCCATCGTCAAGTTTTACGTCTGGATCATTCGAGGCACGCCACTTTTGGTTCAGCTCTTCCTGATCTTTTACGGTCTGCCAAGCGCCGGTATCGTTCTTGATGCTTTCACAGCCGCATTGATCGGCTTTACGCTCAATATTGGCGCGTACACTTCAGAAATTCTTCGCGCGGTCATTTCCTCCGTGCCGAAAGGTCAGTGGGAAGCGGCTTATTCCATCGGCATGAACTGGTCGCAGGCCATGCGGCGTACGATCCTGCCGCAAGCAGCACGCGTTGCCGTGCCGCCATTGTCCAATACGTTTATTTCTCTGGTGAAGGATACGTCGCTGGCTGCCGCCATTACGGTTCCTGAGCTCTTTCAGGCGGCCCAGAGAATTGTCGCGACAACCTATGAACCGCTGATCCTCTATATTGAGGCTGCAATCATCTATCTGATCTTGAGTTCGGTGTTATCATCCCTGCAGGCAAGGCTGGAAACGCGTCTTAACCGCTATGGCGGTTTTCTGGAGGCCCGGTCATGATGATCCAACTGAAAAATATCGAAAAGAATTTCGGCGATCTTCAGGTCTTGAAGAGTGTTTCGCTCGATGTCACCGAAGGTGCAGTCATGGCCCTTGTCGGACCATCGGGCGGTGGCAAGAGCACATTGCTTCGATGCGTCAATCTTCTGGAAATACCCACTGCCGGAAGTGTTGAGATTGCAGGGGACCGTCTGGAGTTCCAGCCGGGCGTCAAGCCTTCAATGAAACAAATCCAATTGCTGCGAAGGCACACCGGCATGGTGTTTCAGAACTTCCAGCTTTTCCCGCATCGCACTGTCATCGAGAATGTCACGGAGGGACTGACGACAGTTCTCAAATGGCCGAAGGACAAGGCAAGGGAACGTGCGCAGGCCTTGCTCGAAAAGGTCGGGCTTGCTCATAAGGCCGAGGTCTGGCCCTCAACCCTTTCCGGTGGGCAGCAGCAACGCGTTGCCATTGCCCGGGCATTGGCGCCGTCACCGAAAGTTCTGCTTTGTGACGAACCAACGTCGGCGCTTGATCCGGAGCTTTCCGGCGAGGTGGTCGATGTCCTGGCTCAACTGGCGCGGGAAGGCACGACGATGGTCATGGCCACGCATGATTTGCGCCTTGCCTCACGTATCGCCAACGAGGTGATTGTCCTTGATGGCGGTGTCATCGTTGAAAAAGGTTCCTCGCGCGATATTTTTACCCAACCGAAGCAGGAGCGCACAAAGCGTTTCATTGCAACGCTGACCCATGAGGGGCATACGCACGGCGAGGGTATCTAGCTCAAGCCACTTCCACGCGATTTCGGCCGCCTAGTTTTGCATGATAAAGCGCCTTGTCGGCAGCCTTGAGCAAAGCTTCCATGGTGGCGTATTTGTCACCGAGGCTGGCCACACCTGCGCTTACAGTGACGTTGACGCTTTCTGTACCGGTCAAGAAATCCGTGCTTTCAATTTCGCTGCGAACCCGCTCGGCCAACTCGTTTGCGGCATCCTGCCCGGTATCTGTCAGCAATAACAATATTTCTTCGCCGCCATACCGGACCACAACATCCGTAAGACGCACATTCTTCTGAATGATTGCCGCTACGTCGGCCAGCACCGTATCGCCGGTGTAATGTCCAAGCCTGTCGTTGATGGTTTTGAAATGATCGATATCGATCATGATCAATGAACAATGTGTCGAGTTTGCCCGGTTATCATTCATTGCCCGCAGTGCTGCTTTGTCGAAGGCCCTGCGATTTTGCAGCTTGGTCAGTGGATCAACGGAAGCTTCATGCTCCAGCGCCCGGATTATCCGCAGACGAGATTTTTCCCGCTCAAGGAAATCGACAAGGATGACGACATTGATAACGTTGGCCAATATGATCGCGATCAACGCAGGCCCAATGATCGTTGCGATCACATCATCTGGCAGCAAAGCCACCGATACGATCGACAGTGATGCGGCAAGGCCAGTCAGAACTGATCGGATACTTCCAATGGGGAGCTTCCTGACCGGGATACGTGTAAGACCGTAACTGACAAGGCAGAGCATACAAACCGAAACCATGGCGGGCAAAGCGCCGATACCACCAAGCCATATGCGATAACCAGCGATCAGGAATGCAGCAATAATGGTGCCTATAGGCCCTCCATAAGGATAGACAATCGCCAGCAAAGCCGTACGCCCGTCAAAGAAAACGCCCGGTGCGATGGTTACGGGGTCATTCATTGACAATATGGCGCCGACTGCAAAAAGGACGCCAACAGCCGCGCCCTTTTTCCAGCCCTTGGGAAAATTGCGAATGACTATCGAATAGGAAAGGATCACGAGCGCGGTAACTCCCAGTATCCGCACAATCCCCGTTGCCAGTATGCTCAGATCCATTTCATTCTCAATACGTATAGAACCATAGTTGAGTTAACGCCCGGCCTTCTTGAAGCTTGTTTGCTACAAGCAAACGACGTTTGAATCCCGCCAAGAGTTTCATTGACTTCAGGTGACAGTCAACACGCCTGGTTCGTTAACATTCTACGGTAGAAAGTTGTCGAATTTGCAAATGATCCCCATAATCTGCAAGATTGCCGGATATTGAGAAGAATTCTGATAAAGCTTCTGTGATCATCGTCTCACTGTCAGGCCTTCTTCGGCGAGTGCACTGAGCCCTGCGCACGCAGAAAGTCCTAGTAGTTGACGTCGCCACGCGGTCCATTAGCGCGACCTTTCCATCCAATTTGCAGCCATGACAGACTCTCCGGAGTACATCAATTTTAGAGAAAATGAGCATTCATCAATTCAACAAACGCCCGAAGGCGGCATGATATATACTAGACTTTTAAACGTATGCTTACTGTACATGAGTTAGCCACCAAAGAATGGGCTAGTTTAATGTTCAACAAGTATCGCGATCATTTCTTCCGAGCGCTTTATCAAAGTGGCGAAGTGAAAAAATAGGAAAATTATCCGTAACAATTTACTCCGCAGGTTGACACATCGGGCAGCCTCTTTTCGAAATTCGGCGGCATTGTCCACGAAGTCGCCAAGGCAGGAAAGAATTAAAGTCCTTTGGGAAGAAGTCTTTCAATCGGCAGCGTCACTCCAAATTGCAGGAGATGATCTTGAGATCGCATTTGTCAGGTTATTCGTTCCGTTACCCTTGCGCGGCGTTGCCACGCGATGGCGGGCGGCGCTGCGATATTTGAGGTCTCCGCGCTGCCCGCCATCGGGTCACGCCCGATCCTGCGACGCTCGAGTTCTGCCCTGCGCGCCTGCTGGACGTTCTGCCTCGAACGCCTCTTTTCCCTTTCCGGCCCATAGTTCCCGCGCCTGTTCGTTGTCCTCGCTTTTGAGCTTGTCAGCAATCCAGATCAGCGCCCCGTAGATCATGGCACGTTCCCCGCCCAGATCAGGATCAGCGTCTACGGTGCGGGCTGGAAGGAGTCCGATATTAACCGATAGGTGGAAAACCCCGTCGCATGGCGGCCAGCGAACGACAATGCCGACCCTGCCCGAAAGACGGGCAACCGGGACGCTGATTGACCAGCCCGATTCCGTGGTGCTGTAATGTCCGCCAGAAGGCGGCCGGAAGGGAAGGGCGGCGGAAACGGCGATGACGAAGAAACAGGTTGCCGAATGTACCGCTAGGTGGTACATTGTGACAGTACCGGAGACAGGGAATGATCGTCGAGTTTCGGGATGAATGGTTGCGGGCCTTTTTCGTGGATGACGTTCATTCCCGCAACATTCCGTCCGATCTCGAAAGCCGTTTGTTTCGCAAGCTCCAGATGGTTGACGATGCGACGGCCGATCAGGACTTGCGTGTGCCGCCGAGCAATCATTTCGAGAAGCTGAAAGGCAATCTCGACGGCTTCCATTCCATCCGCGTCAACAAGCAATGGCGGCTGGTATTCCGATGGGATGGAAACAGGGGCGAAGCGTCCGGCCTCTATCTGGACGACCACAACTATCGATGAGGTGACGGGAATGCTTATGACCGCACGTAAACCGGCGACAGTCGGGGAAATTCTAGTGGAAGAGTTTATGCAGCCTTTGGGATTGACGCAATCGGCGTTGTCCGAGGCGATGGGCGTTCCGCGCAAGCATGTGAATGAGCTTTGCAACGACCGGCGAACCGTGACGGCTCCGACCGCGCTCATTCTGGCGCGGGTGTTCGGCAATAGCCCCGACTTCTGGCTGAACGTGCAGCGCCGCACCGATTTGTGGGAAGCGATGCACTCGCCCCGTGAGCGCGAGCGAATCGAGCGGGCCAGACCGCTTGCTTCGGCCGCGTGAAGGCGGATTGCGATCTATGTCGAAACCGCAACGCGCAAGTATTTACCGCCGATAGCCCTACGACACGATTTTTGTACTTCCCATCGGGAGTTTGCCCGCATCTTTTGTCAGGTCGATCCACAATTTCGGAGCGACCGACATGCCAGAAGACAACCATACAGGGCCGGAAACCATCGTTCCGGCGAATGACAATATACCGCCCAGCGACGATACAGCCGATGAAGTTATTGCCCCGTGGGAGAAGCTGGACAGGCTGGTGCTTGATATCGCCCGCCTGATCGGCAGGCAGATGTCCCGTGAAGACTTCGAGCGGCTGCGTGCCGTGACCGCCAACGATAACAGTCCCGATCACGTTAAAGAGACGGAGGACGGGACGGAGACCGAATAGACCAAACGGAGAACCGCCCCATGTCCCGACTTGTGTCGCGCGCCGCCCTTTAACGCCCGCTATTCATCCGATAACCAGAGCGAGGCGTCGATAGAAGACCAGTTCCGGCTTTGCCGGGAGCATGCGGGGCGGGAGCGCTGGCAGATCGTCGGTTCCTATGAGGACGCCGCCATATCGGGATTGAGCACCATTCTGCGCCCCGGCATCCAGCGGCTTGTGAGGGATGCACAGCACGGCGACTTCAAAATCCTCTTGGCCGAGGCGCTGGACCGGATCAGTCGCGAACAGGCCGATGTGGCGACCCTCTACAAGCACCTGAAATTCGCGGGCGTAACCATTGTCACGCTGGCCGAGCATGGGGCAACACCAGCATCAGAGGGCACCAGACGCGCGGAACCGGCATCGTCAACGACGAGCTTTATACGGGCGTGCTTGTGTGGAACCGCCTGCGCTTCATCAAAGACCCGTCCACCGGCAGGCGCGTGTCGCGCATCAACCCGGAAAGCCAATGGATCAGGACGGAGGTTCCGCACCTGCGCATTGTGGACGATGCGCTATGGAGCGCTGCCCGCGCGCCCCAGAAGCAGATATCGGAAATCTTCGGGCCGAACCCGGCCAACACGCTGGAAGGGTGTATGAAGCGCGTCCATCTGGCGAACAGGCCGGTTCATCTACTTTCCGGCCTTGTCACCTGCGGATACTGCGCGGCAAGATCGGCATCATCACGCCAAACCGTTATGCCTGCCTCAACCATCACCGGCGCGGCACCTGCGACAATGGCCGCTCCATCACCCGCGACAAGATCGAGGCACGTGGCTGCTGCAGTCTTCGGGCTGCCGTGTCCCATCTCGACTATCGCCTTTATGCTTGAGATCAACTTCTCTGACAAAGGCGCAGGCCTGTTACGTATCCATGCTTGGAATATGACAAGCGAGGTAGATGGCAAAGAGCATTTCATCCTCGACAAGCACGCGATAGTCACGCTGATTCTCGAGGGGGTGGACGCTATCTACTGCCATGGCTGCCAGGCGCAGTGTATCGAGAGGCTTCTGCTGGCCACAGTCCACGCGGGCCAGCTCTACGCCATGAACAGCAGCCCGATAGGCTTCCGCATGACATTGAAAAATTGTAACAAAACTCTTGAAACACGCTTTGCCCAGAATTATAATTCCGGGTATCCAAACAACCCAAATGCTACCCCGCGTGTAATATCGCGGGCGCAGTTTGTTATTCTTCAGGGAGTGGCAAAATATGGAAGGACTGACTCAAAAACCTCTGTTAATCGTGTAGCTCCACCGGAGTTGCTTATCAAGATCAAGGCTCAGACGGTTCGAGACTACTCACCGCCTGAAACAATCTCCGAGATATTACGCAAGGCAAAAGGCGGCTGTATGCGCCGCCGTATGAAATCGTCCGGAAGAACCTAAGCAACCCAACTGAACTTACGGTGTTCACCATTCTGGAGGACTTGATGAACTCATATTTTGAAAGCCCCATCTTCGTCAAAGACGGATCGCGAATTGTTCGCGAAATCGCAACGCTTGATGATGCGATTGAATTTCTCGACAATTGGCCCGAAGCCCATCGCGACCTTATTCACGAAACAGCCTGGCGCACGTGCTGTGAGGTATTCGATGGCCATAAGCCTCTGAGTGTGGCTCATTCGGCATTTGAAGGCTTTGCGCGCAAGGCGAAGATACTCGAGGACCCTGCTTCTGTCATGCCTTGGATTGTCAACGCCAAAACAGGTGGTGGATTGATGACGGCTTGATACAAGCTCAAGAAAGCCAAGCCTATATCGACTTGGGTGTTTTCGACGACTGAGAAGCTGGATTCTCGATCTCTATATAGCGTCCGATTGAACGCAAATATCTGACGATATCCAGCTTCAAAAAATCACGATCACCATAAGCCTTGGTAATGCTATCCAACTCATATTGCGCCGTTTCCATTTCTTCCACGTCACCCAAACATATGAATCGTGTCCGATGGCGCAAATGTCGTATCCGGAATTTATCACCTTATCGACAAAATCCGGTACTTGTTCCGGTTGCATCAATCTTGGTCCTTCGTCTGCCATCTGTATCTCATGTGAGGTGGTGGATGATTGAGTTGAAACTCATAGGGTTGCCTTCCGCGTAAAGACTGCCCCAATCCGACAATGAGGAGATGAATTTTCCTTGAATAGTACCAGATGGAAGTAGCCTGCGGCACGCGTGACCGCGTCATTTCCCCTTTTTTTGACAGGTCCTTTCAAGAAAAAACAAGGAGAACAAGGCAATGATATTCATGGTTTTGTATATAAAATGGCCCGTTTGAATGGACCGTGTTATCCGCATAATTTTACCATACGAAAAACCACATCAAAAACTTTGCCTTTCGTAAGACTGCGACAAAATTGCATAACTAATATGCATATTTGTCTATTGCCTTATATTTGTGCGATGGTATTTTGGGATTGTTAGGTTCTTTCCTCCCAGAACCCCTAACACCAAATGCAACAACCTCCTCCCTGTTGCATTTTTAATCAAGACCCAACGCATCTCCTCCCGCGTTGGGTCTTTTTTATTTGCGCATTTGTCTTTCATCTTTTCGAAGGCTCGAAAGTGATACTAAGCGTACGCAAACTCTGATAACTCAGAGAGTGGGCACCCATTTTAGAAAACGTAACGTTTTCAGGGACTGGTATTCTGTCCCACTTTTTTCTAAGGCATTGAATACAAACAGTTCACGGTGAACCTTGCGGGCTGAGCCGGAACTTCGATTGAAGAGAAACCCACCTGAAAGGATACATCATGCAGCAGGCTCATAAAGTGCCGGTGCGTAATCTCGCAGCCGCTGTTATCGGCAATGCGCTCGAATGGTATGACTTTCTCGTCTTCGCTTTTATGACGCCCATTATCGCACAGTTGTTCTTCCCTGTTGATCCCTCCGCATCCAGCAGTGACCTCAATGCCATCCTTATGACCACCGCCATTTTCGGCGTCGGGTTTCTGATGCGTCCAGTGGGTGGAATTGTCCTTGGCCTTTATGGTGACAGGCATGGGCGCAAGGCCGCCATGGTGTTGATCACGTCACTCATGGCAGTCTCGATGGCGATCATTACCTTCGCTCCGACCTATCAGGCCGCGGGAATTCTGGCTCCATTGCTGATCCTGATTGCCCGTCTTGTGCAAGGCTTCTCGGCCGGCGGTGAATTTGGCACCGCGACCGCGCTGCTCATCGAGATGGCGCCCGTGAAAAGCGCGGCTTTTACGGCTCCTGGCAGATGACTGGCCAGATGATCGGGCTATTGATCGGTGCCGCCGCCGGCACGTTGATGACAGTCTATTTTACGCAGGAACAGATCGAGGCGTGGGCCTGGCGCATCCCCTTTTTCGTCGGCCTCGTCATCATTCCTGTCGCCGTCTATATCCGTCAGCGCCTCGACGAGACAGAAGTATTCCGCAACGCCAAAAGGGAAGAGGCCGCCAAAGGCACGCACATCGGCATCGGTGAATTGCTGGCCAACTCATGGCGCGAAACCGTCCTGGGTATCGGCCTTGTCGCTGCCGCCACGGTTACCGTCTATATCACATTCACCTATCTGGTAACCTTTGCGACCAAGATCCTTCAACTGCCGCTTCAGGAGACCTTTGAGGTGCAGATGCTTGGTGCATTCTGGGTCGTTGTCCTGACACCCTTGATGGGCATTCTCTCCGACAAGATCGGTCGCAGCAAACTGCTGATCACTTCGCTGGCGGTTTATCTCGTCATACTGTTTCCGCTTTATTCGTGGCTTACCGCTGCTCCTACAATAGAAAGGCTTGTGGTCGTTCAACTGGCGACGGGGCTCTGTGCGGCAGCATTCTTTGCTGTATTCAGTACCGTCATGGCAGTGCTTTTCCCGACACGGGTGAGATCTCTGGGCCTGTCAATCTCGTATAATGTTGCGGTGATGCTGATTGGCGGATTTGCGCAATTCATTGTGACCTGGCTGATACAGCAAACCGGGTCCCCCATGGCCCCGACCTATTATGTCATGTTCGGAGTAGCGCTGGGCCTTATTGCTGCAGTGATTCTTGGCAAACGCGCCGATAGCGACGAGCATTTCTGACATGGACCGCCAATCATTTCTTTAGATGTCAGTAGCGACCCCGTCAGGATAGTTATTTCTGTAGTACGCCTGATTTTTAGCAAGCTGTTCTTTGACGGTTCGACTGTTAAAGGAAAATCTGGGTTCCTCTGAAACCGGGTAGCCCTCTGTCTATGGAAGGCCGCCCTATGCAATGGAGGCCATTCCTCAAAATGGGCTATGCACTCAGTCTGCTTGATAAAAGTCCGGTTTTTAACAGCGAGCCAGCCAGTGCTGCCTTGAAGCGTACTGTCGCTTTAGCCAAACAGGCTGAAGAGTGGGGGTTTCGCCGTTTCTGGGTGGCAGAACACCATGACACACCGGATGTAGCCAGCTCTTCTCCGGAAGTGCTGATCGCCTTTATTGCTGCACACACCGCCCGTATCCGTGTCGGCTCCGGCGGTGTCATGTTGCAACATTATAGCCCCTACAAGGTCGCCGAGAATTTCAATGTCCTGGCAAACCTTGCGCCGGGCCGTATAGACCTTGGTGTCGGAAAGGCTCCCGGAGGCCTGCCGTTTTCGACCCAGGCCCTGCAAGGTCTGGTAGCGCGCACGGAAAAACAGGACTTTGCGGCGCAGCTCGCACAACTGAGCGCTTTCCTTGATGAAGGTTTGCCGGAGGGCACGCCATTGGCAAGCGTGAGGGCCACGCCGCTTCCGTCAACCACTGCCGAGCGCTTTCTGCTTGGAGCAAGCCCCGACAGTGCAGCGCTGGCGGCCAGGCAGGGTTGGGAATTCGTCTTTGCCAGCCATTTGAACGGCGATGAAGAAGTCTTGAAACAGACCCTGGATATCTATGCTGAAAAAGCGCAAGGGCGAAAACCGCTGCTGGCAGTCGGTGTTGTTGCGGCAGAAACGGATAGCGAAGCGGAACGTCTCGTCGGCGATATCCAGCATTTCAAAGTGCATGTGGAAGGCGGCCAAAGCGTAACAGTCGGGAGTGTCGAGCAAGCAGAAGAGTACGCGCGACAAGCCGGCGCGAGCAATTATCGCATCGAGAAGAAAACGCCAAATGTCATTCGCGGCTCTGCGCGTAAAGTAATTGCAGAGCTCGATCGCCTGCACGAACGCTTCGGCATTGGCGAATTTATCATCGATACGCCGATCCGTGATGCGGCCAGGCGCCTTTCGTCAATACAACTTCTCGCACAAGCACAATATGCACTTGCTGCATGATCGTGGAGAAATGCAATGAGTAAAAAGCCAATCCATTTCGGCATCATGCTGCAAGGCCCCGGCGGCCATATGAATTCCTGGAAACATCCGAGTTCACCGCCAGACGCAAGCGTGAATTTCCCGTTCTATCTTGAACAGGCGCGCAAGGCTGAAAGTGCTGGCATTGCCTTTGCGTTCATCGCCGATGGTCTTTACATCAACGAGAAATCCATCCCGCATTTTCTCAATCGCTTCGAGCCCATTGCCATCCTTTCGGCGCTGGCAGCGACCACATCGAAGCTGGGCCTCGTCGGCACATTGTCAACGTCCTACAGCGACCCGTTTACGGTGGCACGGCAGTTCGGCTCGATTGACAAACTCAGCAATGGCCGTGCCGGCTGGAACGCTGTAACCTCTCCGCTTGAGGGATCTGGCAAGAATTACGGGCGAGACCACCCCGACCACGCTCTGCGCTATGAAATAGCCGAAGAACATCTTGATGTGGTGAAAGGGCTTTGGGATTCCTGGGACGACGATGCGTTTACGCGCGACAGGGCAAGCGGGCAGTTTTTCGACCCTGCCAAATTGCACAAACTGAACCATCATGGCCGCTTCTTCAATTCAGAAGGTCCGTTGAACATCGGACGCTCACAGCAAGGGCAACCCGTCGTCTTTCAGGCGGGTGCTTCCGACGATGGTATCAAACTGGCCGGAAAGCATGCCGATGGTGTTTTCACAAATCTCGTGCCTATTGAAGATGCACAGGTTCTTTACCGGCAACTGAAGGAAAGTGCCGTTGCGAACGGCCGCAAGCGCGATGAAATTCTCATTTTCCCGGGCATTGCTCCAATCGTCGGTTCTACCGAAGAGGAAGCCGAGGCCAAGTATCGGGAAATCCGCGACCTCGTGACGATAGATGAAGCGCTGGCCTATCTTGGCCGCTTCTTCGATCACCACGATTTCAGTGCTTATCCACTCGACGAGCCATTTCCGGAACTTGGCGATATCGGCAAGAACAATTTCCGCTCGACTACTGACCGGATAAAGCGTGACGCCAGGGCAAAAGCACAGACCCTTCGTGAGGTAGCGCTTGAAGTTACCACTCCACGTAACGGCTTCACAGGAACCCCTGAAAAGGTGGCCGACGAACTGATCCGCTGGATAGAGAACGATGCTGCCGATGGCTTTATTCTGGGTTTCCAGATTCTTGCTGCCGGACTTGATGATTTTGCCCGCGAAGTCCTGCCGATCCTCGAGGCTCGAGGCTACCATCGTTCAAGCCTGCCGGGTAACACCTTGCGTGACCATCTCGGCTTGCCGTTCCGCGAAAGTCGTTATGCCCATCAAACTACCAACGTAACGAAAAGCACAGCCGTGAAGGAAAACGCCTAGAATGGCCTTGACGCCCGATAAAGCTCACGAGGCACTGGAGTATTCGCTTGATGAAGCAATCGCGTTGCGCCATGACCTTCATCGTCACCCGGAGCTTGCCTATGAGGAACACCGCACGAGTGATCTGGTGGCTGGCAAGCTCCGGGCCTGGGGCTATGACGTCACAACCGGGATCGGCGGCACCGGTGTTGTCGGCAAATTGCAAAATGGCAACGGGCCGAAAACCATAGGCATACGCGCGGATATGGACGCGTTGCCAATCGAGGAAGCAACCGGCCTGCCATATGCCAGCTCTGCCAAGGGCAAGATGCATGCCTGCGGCCATGACGGTCACACAACCATTCTTCTCCACAGCGCTCGCCATCTTGCCGAAACCCGCAATTTCTCCGGCACGTTGAATGTTATCTTTCAACCGGCCGAGGAGGGCGGTGCAGGCGCACGCCGCATGATCAAGGATGGGCTCTTTGACCGGTTCCCTTGTGATGCAGTCTTTGGACTGCACAACTGGCCGGGTGTTCCGGCAGGGCAATTCGGTTTCCTGTCCGGACCTGCCATGGCATCCGTGGATCTGGTGAAAGTCCGCATCACAGGTAAAGGCGGTCATGGAGCAAAACCGCAGGAAACGATTGATCCAGTCGTGGCCAGCGCATCATTTATCCTTGCGCTGCAGAGCATCGTTTCGCGCAACATCGATCCGCTTGACGCAGCCGTCGTCACTGTAGGCACCATTCATGCCGGGATAGCGCCAAATGTCATTCCGGACAGCGTCGAGCTCGAATTGACCGTACGAACCTTCCGCGCTGAAGTGCGCGAGACGATCAAGGAACGCATCACGGCACTGGCGAAATCTCAGGCCGAGAGCTATGGCGCGTCTGCCCAGGTGGATTATCCGCGCGGCTATCCCGTTCTCGTCAATCATCCCGCCGAGACAGATTTCGCACGGCAGACAGCAGTCACCCACTTTGGGACGGATCGGATAGAAAGCAACTTTCGCCCGATTTCTGCAAGCGAAGACTTTGCCTTTATGCTGGAGGCGCGACCCGGCAGCTATCTCTTTATCGGCAACGGCGACAGTGCACCGCTGCATAGCCCGCATTACAATTTCAATGACGACATCATCGTCCCGGCTTCCCGTTACTGGGTCAAGCTGACTGAAGATTACCTCAGCAAGTATCCATCCTGAATTGCGAAAGGACGCGAACCAGCCATGACTGACGTGTTTGTTTATACCACACCTGACGACGAGCGCTCACAGCCGCTTATCGAAGCCCTCATTGAGGAATATGAGGGCCGCTACGGCGACTATTTCGGCGAGCCTGCACGCAACGAACTCAGCCGCTATCCAGCATCATATTTCGCACAACCTGATGGTGCCTTTCTCTTGCTCTTGCGCGATGGACAAACCATCGGAGGGGGTGCCTTCAAGCGTTATGATGAGCGTACCGCCGAGTTAAAGCGCATCTGGACTCATGCCGATCTGCGCAAGCAGGGCCTGGCTCGCAAGGTCGTTTATGAACTCGAGGCGCAAGCGTCGCGCCAAGGCTATTCCCGTATCTACCTCACCACCGGGTTCAGGCAACCGGAAGCAACACAGCTTTATCTGAGATCCGGCTATACCGCACTGTTTGACATCAATGTCGATCCGGAGATCTACGGTCATCTGGCCTTCGAGAAAGACATCAGTTATCTGGCGGCGACTGATGGGTTGCCCGTAGCCGGCAAGGTTTCCAAAACCGCGACGCAAGCTGCTTGAAAATGGAATTTCGGAAGCCATCCCGCGCCGATCGCGATCGTGGGATTTCATACTCAAGAAGTGGCAAACTTTGCAACAATGCTTCCCATTAGCCATCTCATACGCAGCATCCATCTTTGACTGCGCTCTTTAAAAACTACTAAATCAGTCCAGTAAAAACGTCCAACTGGAATATTATTTCCATTATGGATTTCTTGGCGGAAGTGGTTTTTAAGAGGAACAGAACCCAATGGCGATCGTGACAGACTATTCGAGCGCTCATTCCTTGAAGGTAACACCGAATTCCGGTGAAGATTACACTCATTACAGAATCGTCAAGGCGAAATATCCAACCCGTTTCTTTGGAACACTTTTTGCAGCTTTCGTAATCATCGCGATGCTGCAATCAATATTGACAAATTCAAAATGGGGATGGGATGTTTTCGCCGAGTGGTTCTTCGCCGAACCGGTGCTTGCGGGTCTGGCCCGAACATTGCTTCTCACGGCATTGGCATCTGTACTCGGCTTTGCTCTTGGTACTGCACTGGCATTGGCGCGTGTCTCAAAGTCACCGCTGCTGTCCGGCCTTTCCTGGGCATATATCTGGCTTTTGCGATCCATTCCTCTCATCGTGCTGCTGCTGATCCTCAACAATCTCGGTTATCTCTACGAGACGGTGCGAATTGGTGTTCCTTATACGGATATCAACTTTGCCGAATACCCTATGGTCTCAATCTTGAGTCCGTTTGCCGCCGCACTGATCGGGCTCAGCCTTAATCAGGCGGCGTTCTCGTCGGAAATCATTCGGGGTGGCATTCTTTCCGTCGATCAGGGGCAGCTTGAGGCCGCTGCGGCTCTTGGCCTTTCGCGGCGTCGTCAAGCTTTCCGCATCGTGCTCCCGCAAGCGATGCGCACAATCCTGCCTACAGGTTTCAACGAGATCATCGGCTTGGCGAAAGGCACGTCCATGGTCTACGTCCTGGCACTGCCGGAGCTGTTCTATACAGTACAGGTTATCTACCGCCGCAATCTTGAGGTTGTGCCGCTGCTGATGGTTGCGACCGTCTGGTATCTGATCATCATGACGGTCCTCTCGATAGCGCAGTACTATATCGAGCGGCATTTTTCCAAAGGTGCGCTGCGCAATGCACCGGCGCCTTTGTTCGGTCCCTTGCTACGTCGGCTTTTCGGTGCACCGATCCTCGCGCGCCCTGCATTCCCGACAGTTTCCGCCGCAAGCGCTTTCAATGGAACATCGGTTCCAAAAAGGGACGCTTCGAGAGCTTCGTTCACACAGTGGCGCGCGCCCGGAGCGATCAGAATACATGGCGTGTCCAAAATTTTCGGTCAGCTGAAAGTACTCGACAATGTCCGGCTGGACATCAAGGCAGGAAGTGTGACCGCCATTCTCGGACCTTCCGGCTCCGGCAAATCCACGCTGCTGCGCACAATCAATCACCTTGAGCGTGTGGACGATGGCTTCATTACAGTGGATGACGAACTCGTAGGCTATCGCAAGAGCGGAAGAACGCTCTATGAGCTCAAGGAAAAGGACATTCTGAAGCGCCGCGCCGATATTGGCATGGTGTTCCAAAGCTTCAATCTGTTTCCGCATCTTACTGTGCTTGAAAACATCATTGAAGCACCGGTGTCGCTCAATCGCCTGAGCCGGCCAGAAGCAATCAATCTCGCACGCGAACTGCTTGTTCGCGTTGGCCTCAGCGAAAAGATCAATGCCTATCCAAGGCAATTGTCTGGCGGCCAGCAGCAGCGCGTTGCCATTGCCCGAGCGCTGGCCCTTCGTCCCAAAGTGCTGCTGTTTGACGAGCCGACATCGGCGCTTGATCCCGAACTTGTTGGCGAGGTTCTCGATGTGATCAAGGAACTGGCTCGCTCAGGAACGACCTTGATCATTGTAACACATGAAATCGGTTTTGCCCGCGAAGTTGCAGACACGGTAATCTTTATGGACGAGGGGAAAATCGTTGAAACCGGAGCACCCGATCAGGTGCTCAACCGGCCGGCAAATCCGCGAACAGCCGAATTTCTCGCAAAAGTTCTCTAATCAGGGATTTCCGATATGAAGCAAAACTTCAGCTTTCTGCCCCACGCCATGTTGCCAGCTTTCATCGTTGCCATCGGGCTATCTACCAGCGCGGGGGCACTTGATCTCAGCCCTGAACAACCGGGCCGGTTACGAACCGAAAAGAGTGAAAAGGTCGTTGCGACGATACCCGCCTCCTTCAAGTTCGTTGAGGACGGCATCTTCACAGTGGGCATTGCGGTGGATAATCCGCCATTAGCCACCTACGCAACCGACGCGAAAACCGTTGTTGGCTACGATCCGGACATTGCTCTTTTGGTTGCCGACACGCTTGGCAAAAAGCTTGAGCTGGTTCCGGTTGCATGGGCCGATTGGCCTCTTGGCCTGCAATCAGGCAAGTTCGATGCCGTAATCTCAAATGTAGGCGTGACCGAGCAACGGAAGGAGAAATTCGACTTCTCCACCTATCGGCAGGGTCTGCATGGTTTCTACGTCAAATCCGATAGCCCCATAACGTCCATCAAAGAACCGAAGGATATCGCTGGCCTCAGGATCATCACGAGTTCGGGCACGATTCAAGAGAAGATTCTTCTCGAGTGGGACAAGCAGAACGTCGCGAAGGAACTAAAGCCTTCAGCCTTGCAATATTACGATGATGAAGCTGTCAGCGCGCTTGCCATCCAGTCTGGCCGGGCTGACGCGGAATTCAATCCAAACGCGACGCAAGCCTATCGCGCCGCGAGTGAAGGCAAGATCAAGCTCGTGGGTACGGTCAATGCTGGCTGGCCATTGATTGCCGATGTTGCCATCACGACACGCAAAGGAAGCGGAATAGCCGAAAGCCTGACTGCAGCCATCAATGAGCTGATCGACAATGGAAAATATGCGCAGCTACTGGAGCGCTGGCAATTGACACCCGAAGCACTGGAACGATCACGCACAAATCCTCCCGGCCTGCCGAAAATCTGAACCTCATCGGGAGTGCGTCATGTCAAATATCGCAATCAATCATATCGGCTTCCTTACACCGGGAAACTACGACGACCATAATCCTTATCCGGGTTTGGAGAACACGCTGAAACTTCTCGAGTTCGGCGAAGAGTTGGCTTTCGACAGCGCGTGGGTGCGCCAGCGCCATCTTGAGCACGGGATTTCCTCGGCAGGTGTGTTCCTCGCGGCGGCAAGCCAGCGCACACAGCGAATTCAGATTGGAACGGCGGTTATACAGATCGGATATGAGAGTCCATATCGGCTGGCCGAAGACCTTTCAACAGTTGATGTCCTTTCACGCGGGCGCCTCAATATTGGCGTGAGTGCTGGCGCTCCCGCCCATGCAAATCTGCTTGGGCCCTTGGTATTTGATGGCGACTGGAAAGACTATGATCTATCGCACGAGCGGGTAAAACGCTTCGCAAATCATTTGCGCGGAGAGTTTCTCGGCCCAGCGGATACATATATCGCGACACCTTTCGGGCGTCAGCGGCCGCGACTCCAACCCTATGCAAAGGGTCTGATTGATCGGCTTTGGTATGGCGGAGGATCACTGCGCTCCAGCAGCTGGGCGGGCCAGAATGGCTTCAATCTCATGCTGAGCAATGTGGTGGCGGGGGAGGGAACGGATAACTTCTTCGAAGCCCAATCACGCCAGCTGGATCGTTTTAGAACCGGCGCGATACATCCCCGCCAGCAACGTGTTTCCCTTGGTCGGGTCATTGTTCCTACGGACAGCGCCGACACCAAAACAAGAGAGAAATATAGGGGCTATGCCGCTGGCCGCTATGAGAGAACCCTGACGCCCCAAGGCGAACGGCAGACGCTCTTCCCGCAAGATCTGGTCGGAACTTCGGAACAGATCCTGGAACACCTTTTCAAAGACCCGGTGCTCGCCGGGGTCCAAGAACTGCGCCTTGAATTACCATACGAATTCAAAGTGCATGAGTATGAGCAAATTCTTTCCGACTTCGTTACGCGCATCGCGCCGGAGCTTGGCTGGAAAAACACATCCAACAGCAATCATTATTCAACGCACCTACAAAGGGGTCAGGCATGATACGGAGAACGGGGTTTTCAGCTGCATTTGCAGGAATATTTCTAACTGCATTGGTGGGAGCAGGGCATGCGGCCGATGGCGGATTCGATCTGAGTCCGGAACAGAAGGACAGGATAAGAGCCGAAAAAAGCGCGCCTGCTATTGAGGCAGTGTCGAAGAGTTTCAAATTTATTGATGATGGAAAGCTGACGATAGGTCTGGCGCCGGGCAATCCTCCGCTCAGCACTTATGCAACTGATGCAAAGACCGTTGTTGGATATGATGTGGATCTTGCGCAACTGGTTGCAGACAGTCTTGGGCGCGAACTGGTTCTTGTGCCCGTGGCTTGGGCCGATTGGCCACTTGGTCTTCAATCCGGAAAGTTCGACGCAGTTATTTCCAACGTGACGGTGACGGAACAACGTAAGGAGAAGTTCGATTTCTCCACCTACCGTAAGGACGAACTCGGCTTCTACGTCAAAGCCTCCGGCTCCATCAGTTCCATTAAAGAGCCGAAGGACATCGCGGGTCTGAAAGTCATCACCGATCCGGGCACCAATCAGGAGAAGATCCTCTTGGCCTGGGATAAGCAAAATGTTGAGAATGGTCTGAAGCCAATTGAGGTTCAGTATTATGATGACGAGGCTGTAAAATATCTCGCGGTTGAATCAGGAAGGGCCGATGCGGTATTCAGCGTAAATGCAACACAGGCCTACAAGGCAAAGGTCAATGGTAAGACCGAGCTTGTCGGCACTGTGAGCGGTGGCTGGCCAATTACCGCTGAAGTTGCTGTGACAACCCGCAAGGGAAGCGGGGCTGCTGAGGGCATCACGCAGGCCCTGAACGACCTGATTACCAATGGCAAATACAAGCAAGTTCTTGATCGCTGGAACCTCGGTTCAGAAGCCATCGACAAAGCGGCAACAAATCCGCCCGGACTTCCCAATAGCTGATCTTGTTGCAACCGAGCTTCATCGGCTTGGACGGCCGTTAACGATCTTGCGGAAGTGGCCCCGCAGTCCTGTGACCGGGCAGTATTGGTAACAGTCACGGGCTATTCATAAAATCATGATCGGGCGACCAACATAAGTGGTGCCCGACCATGACCGCAATCGCTTGGGAGCGATGGTTTATCTCTTTTTCAACAGTGATTGTGCTTGCCTGATGCCAAGTGCTTCAGGTCGGGAGCAACTTGTTTTGATGTCGATAAATTTCTTTTCTTCACCCGAACGGAGGATCGAAACCATGACGTCAACACCATGTAATGCCCGTTCGAGAGAACAACGAATGTCCCTGTCTTCAAGGATTGCAACGGCCATGTCGGCAAGCCCGGCAGTCCGGTAGTTTGCCATCATTCCTTGAGTGTGTTTTTGGTTTGGTGTGCCCAATGGATGAGCCCAGGCTTTAACTGGCTTGGCCTTCTTCCCGGGCTTTGCAAGTCTTACCTCACCACCAAAGAAGTTTGGGTCGGGGAGGAACAAAGAACCGACAGTACCATAAAGCTCCATATTGGGGTGATTATGCGCCCAGACGTCCCAACTCGCAGATAGCGTAATTGATGCGCCATTTTCAAATTCAAGCAGTGCCTGAATTGTCGTTGGCGTCGTCACGCTGATCTTCTCGCCAGCGCGTGGCGCGCTGGAAATTGTTCTGGTGGGGCTTGCCATCGACGTAAGCGCAGCCACACGCCGAACCGGTCCGATAAGATTTACGAGATTGGCGATATAATAGGGTCCCAGATCAAGGATCGGTCCACCGCCGGGACGGAAGAAAAAGTCCGGATTTGGATGCCAATGCTCCATTCCATGGCTCATTACGTGTGCCGTTCCTGACGTAACAGTGCCGACTTGACCGTCATCTATCAGTTTGCGGGCAAGTTGGTGTGCACCTCCGAGAAAGGTGTCGGGAGCGCATCCGGCTCTCAGCTTTTTCCTGGCAGCGAGTTTCTGAAGTTCCAGACCGTCTTTTAGTGAAAGTGTCAGCGGCTTTTCTGAATAAAGGTGCTTGCCCGCCGACAGGATCTGTTTGGATACGTCAAAGTGTGCGTCCGGGATGGTAAGGTTTACAACCAGATCGATATCGTCGCTGGAGAGTAATGCATCAATGCTCCTTGCCTCTACACCAAACTCGGCAGCGCGAGCGGTTGCCGTCGTATTGTTTATATCGGCAACGGCCCTAACCTCGATGCCTTTGAACAGTGGTGACAGTCCAAGATAGGTTGCGGAGATATTGCCAGAGCCGATAATGCCGACCCCTAATGTCTTGGTCATAGTATTGGTCTTTCTTCCTGATGCCGGGATTTAGAATGCTCTGACTGCCTCAATAGATCTGCGGGCAAACCGTTCATCATCTGCGGGCCTGTCATGTTCCATGATCAGATAGCTAACGGGTGTTGTCTTCAACGCATTCAGCAATGCCTGCCAGTCAACAGTCCCTTGCCCGACGTCAGCCCAGCCATCTTCGTTGGCATTTTCGCCGGATGGCGCGATGTCTTTAATGTGAACGGCACCGATGCGGGCCCCGTAGTTCTTGATCCATTCGAAGGGGTCGCCGCCACCGCGAATGATCCAAGCGATATCCGCCTCCCAGAAAATGCTTGGTGCAGCATCGAAGATCAGTTTTTGCGGAATGGAGCCATCGGGTAGTGCTACAAACTCAAAATCGTGATTGTGCCAGCCAAAAGTAAAGCCCGCTTTGCTATAGACCTTGTATGCAGCTTCCAGCCGCTGGCCAAATGCCGTCCAACCGGCAGCATCAGCAGGTCGCTGGTCTGCAGCCAAATGCGGGCAGTATATGGCTTTGATACCAAGCGTTCCTGCGATGTCGATCACCTTTTGTGGGTCGCTTTCAAGCAGATCAATGCTGAAATGTCCCGAAGGCATCGTGAGGCCGTTCGCGTCCAACGCCGACTTGGTAGCTTCTACGTCCGTGTAAACTCCGCCGTAGCCCTCTACTTGCGCGTATCCATGGCGCTTCAACATTTCCAACGTCTTCTCAAGCGGAGGAAATTCACGGGAGCTGTAGAGCTGATAGGAAAATTCTGTCATCATATTCTCCGTAATTCATTGTCGTCTTGGGATTTTAAATGCGGTTCTCGGTCGTGGCATCGAACAGCGACGCCATCGCGGGATTGAAGCTCAGGAAAACCTTTTCACCGGGCATGTAACGCCTGCCGGAGTCGACACGTACGGATATCGGCTTGCCGGCGACTTTCAGCCAAACAAGGCTGTCAGCACCCATTGGTTCATCTAGATCGACAACAGCTTCACAGGAAAGCCCCGTCACGCCGGGTTTGTCGGCAATGCCAATATGCTCGGGGCGGAATCCAAAAATTACATCGCGGTCAATCGCCAGTTGTTCCTGCGTCTCATATGTTGCCAATGACACGGTAAGATCTCCGGCTGTGAATGACGAAGCCTTCTGCGTCCCGCTAATTTTTCCATTAAGAAAATTCATCGCAGGCGAGCCGATAAAGCTGGCAACGAAGAGATTGCGAGGCTTGTTATAGATCGTCAGCGGCTCGTCCAGTTGCTGGATCAAGCCACCTTTCATCACCGCAATTCGATCAGCGAGCGTCAATGCTTCGATCTGGTCGTGCGTCACGTAAATCATTGTGTTGGCGAGCTTGTGATGCAACCGCTTGATTTCGACGCGCAGTTCCGAACGCAATTTGGCATCCAGATTGGAAAGCGGCTCATCAAACAGGAAAACATCAACATCACGCACGAGAGCACGCCCGATGGCGACGCGTTGACGCTGTCCACCGGAAAGGGCAGCAGGCTTGCGTTGCAATAAAGGTTCCAATTGCAAAATATCAGCTGCGTTGGCGATCCGCTGTTGAATCTCCGCTTTCGGCAGGCCCGCCACACGCAGCCCGAAGGAGAGATTCTTCTCGACAGTCATCTGGGGATAAAGAGCATAGGATTGAAAAACCATCCCTATGCCACGGTCTTTTGGTTCCTCCCACGTAACATTTTTTCCTTTGATGAATATCTGTCCTTCTGAAATGTCGAGCAGCCCTGCAATACAGTTGAGAAGCGTCGACTTTCCACAGCCGGAAGGCCCAAGCAGGACGAGAAACTCACCGTCCGCCACCTCAATATTCAGGTCTTTCAAAACACTGATGGAGCCGAAACTAACCGAGAGATCCTTGATCAAAACACTGTGCACAATAATCACCCTTTAACGGCGCCAGCGGCTATGCCCCTGACGAAATACTTGCCTGAGAAAAAGTAGACGAGGAGTGGCACTGCACCGGTCAAAATGGTGGCAGCCATATTGACGTTGTATTCTTTCACGCCCTGCGTCGAGTTAACGATGTTGTTGAGCTGGACGGTCATCGGAACATTCTTTGAACCAGCAAAGATCACGCCGAAGAGAAAGTCGTTCCAGATGCCGGTAACTTGTATAATGACTGCGACCACAAAAATTGGTGCGGAAAGGGGGAGCATAATCTGGAAGAAAATGCGCCAGAAACCAGCTCCATCGACACGTGCCGCCTTGAACAGTTCAGTTGGTAGAGAGGTGAAGTAATTACGAAAAAGCAGCGTCAGGATCGGCATGCCGAAAACGGTATGAATCAGGACAATACCCGTCAGAGTTCCGAAGATGCCGAGTTCGCGTGTAATAATCACGAGTGGATAGAGCATCACCTGATAAGGTATGAAGGCTCCAAAAAGCAGGATGCTGAAGAATATTTCTGATCCTTTGAAACGCCAGTTCGCCAGCGCATATCCGTTCACGGAGGCGATGAGGATTGATACGATCACACTTGGAATCATGATCTTGACGGAATTCCAGAAACCTACCTTCAACCCCTCGCAATAGAGGCCTGTGCACGCGCTGGCCCAGGCTGTGCTCCAAGGCTGGAAAGTGACTTCCACAGGCGGCGAGAAAATATTGCCCAGACGTATTTCGGGCATTCCCTTCAGCGAGGTAACGACCATCACATAGAGCGGCAGGATGTAATAGATTGCTGCAACCAGAAGTGCTCCGTAAATCATGATCGTTGTCGGAGCGAAGGTTCGTGTCGGCCGTTTGCCCCGTGGCTCAATGGATAGAGTGTTGATCGCGGTCATTTGCGCTTTCCTCCGCGATACTCCATCAGGGCCCAGGGAATGACGATAATAAGGACGGTGGTCAGCATGATCGTCGAGGCTGCAAGACCCTGTCCGAGATTGGCGCGTCGAAACATGAATTCGTATACATATTTGGCAGGCACTTCGCTGGCATTGCCGGGGCCGCCGCCTGTCAGGGCAACGACAAGATCATAAACCCGTACAATTCCGGTTGAGATGAGAACGATCGTGGTAATAAAAACCGGTCGCATCATGGGAATGACGATAAAAAGATACGTCTTCCAAACGGGAATTCCATCGACGCGCGAGGCTTTCCATATGTCCTCGTCAATACCTCGCAGCCCCGCCAGCATAAGAGCCATGACAAGGCCTGTGCCATGCCAAAGTCCGGCTATAACGATGGCGTATATGGCAAAGCGCTGACTATTGAGGATCGAAAATGTGAATGTTTCAAATCCCAGATCACGGACGACACGCTGTATGCCGAATGTGGGCGTAAGGATCCATTGCCAGACAAGTCCGGTTACAATGAACGAAAGCGCGTAAGGATAAAGAAAGACAGTTCGAAACGCGCCTTCGAAACGTATTTTCTGATCCATGAGAGCCGCAAGAATAAAGCCAATCACGGTAGAGAATACCAAGGTGAATATGCCGAAAATTCCAAGGTTGATGGCCGAGATATTCCAGCGGGGTGTGTTGAAAAGCCTCGTATACTGATCAAACCCAACAAAAGTCAGTTCGGGAAGTGATCGTGATGATGTGAATGAAAGAACGACGGTCCAAAGGGTGCAACCAATGAAAACAACAAGCACTGTTGCAATCATAGGCAGGGCTGCGACCTTGGCATTCAGGTTCTTGAAGAGAGTGTTGGGACGTACTGCGGCACTCATCATATTCTCCATCAAACTTGCGCTGACACGCCATCCGTTTCAAGTGAACGGCGCGTCGCAGCCGGGGCGATTACTGGGCCTGTTCGATGATGCTGACGAAGCGAGCCTGTGCATCCTCTACTGTCATGCTGCTGTCGGCGAAGAACTCTTTTGACAGATCCTCCACTTCCAGCTTTGAATCAGGCGATAGAAGCTGGTTGATCGACGGCACGACGTTGTCGAGTTTGTTGAGAACTTCGATGCCTTTCTTCATGCAAGCATTAGCTGCAGCAAGATCTACGTCTCCGCGGATCGGCAATGATCCTTTAGCCAGATTGAAGGCGACCTGTGTTTGTTTTGATACAAGCATGCTGGCTAATTTCAGCTGTGCTTTCGTAACTTCAGGGTTTGCATTCTTGGGGAAGTAAAAAGCATCGCCGCCGGTGTTGAGAACCGGATTGTTGCCAAGGCCAAGGAGGCAATCATAGTCTGTCCCGGCCACCTTGCCAGCGACTCCGAATTCGCCTTGTGCCCAATCGCCCATAATTTGAGCGCTTGCTTTTCCACTGATGACGAGACTTGTTGCCTCATTCCAAGACCTGCCGACATAGCCCGGATCGGCCAATTCGCGTGCCTGGGCGTAAGCTTCGAAAACCGCCTTCATTTCAGGACTTGCTGCGGCCTCGGCGTCCTTGTCGCGATAGACTTTCAAAAAGAGGTCTTTGCCGCCAATCGACGATACCATGTCATTGAAAATCAGATTGACCTGCCATGCATCCCCCGTGGCGAGAGGAATGATGTCGTTCTCCTTAAGCTTTGGCGCAGTAGCTACAAATTCTTGCCAATTGGCCGGAACTGGCACGCCTCCCGCTTTAAAGGCAGCCGGATTTACCCACATCCACTGTTCGGTATGTATATTGACAGGAACGCAATAAATCTTGCCCTCGTACTTGCAAGCATCGAAGAGTTTGGATGGCCGGATAAAGTCAGCCCAGCCTTCCTTGGCAGCAATCTCCGTAAGATCGGTCATTAGTCCGGCTTTCACCAGATCTTCGGCGTCTCGCCCAGTGTTGAGCTGGGTAGCGCCCATCGGATTGCCGCCCAGTATGCGGCTGACAATGATGGGTGTTGCGGTGCTGCCGCTACCCGCGATAGCCCCGTCCACCCATTTATCACCGCCCAGCTTGTCATAGGATTCCGCCAGAACCTTCGCTGCGGCAGCTTCACCGCCAGCAGTCCACCAATGCGTTACCTCAAGGTCGGCCGCTTGGGTATTACCTGCGGCATATAGGATCGTCGAAGTGGCCAATACGGCAAGAGCAGCACTGTAACGCATCTTTTCCTCCCAAATCTGAAACGTTACAGGTAAGCTAGACTAAACTTCAGTAAGGCGCAATTCCCTTGGTTGAATTTTTTCAGTCTTGCTAAGTTCGAGCTCAAACAGAACGAGAAGCGCCAATTTTCGCTGGAATTGATGTACTCTTGTCAGGATTTCTCAATTGCCATGAATATCACTTGGGTTTACGCTGCGACTCGTGGAGCGGCAGGTCCAGGTGAGGGACAAGCAGGAAGAAAGATTTTTCTGAAACGATACAGAATGCAGTGTATATCTGATAAAGGATGGCTTTCGTCAGCCAGAATAATATGAAGACAAAAGATTCCAGTCGAATTCGCCCGGGCGAGGCGGTCGAGCTTGCTGAAGGTGAGCGCCCGACCCTCAAAACGATAGCCTTCATGGCAGGTTTGGGGGTGACGACCGTTTCCCGCGCTCTGAAGGATGCGCCGGAGATCGGTCAGGCCACCAAAAGCCGGGTGCAGTTGATCGCCAGGCAGATCGGCTATCGCCCGAACCGTGCAGGTGTTCGCCTACGGACGGGTAAGACCAATGTTATCAGCCTGGTGCTGAACGCTCAGTCTGAAATCATGGGGCTGACGTCAAACATGGTCTACGGTATTTCGGAAGTATTGTCGGAGACACCTTATCACCTGACAGTTACGCCGTACTCGGTCGAGAACGACCCGATGCAGCCCATTCGCTATATCGTTGAAACCGGTTCTGCGGATGGCATCATCATGTCACGTACCGAGCCTGATGATGCGCGCGTGCGGTATCTTGCCGAACATGGTATCCCGTTTGCCACCCATGGGCGAACAGAAATGGGAATTGAGCATCCATTCCATGATTTCGACAATGAAGCATTTGCTTATAAATCCGCGAAAAGCCTGCTGCTGAAAGGACGCAGGAAAATTGCAATGATGGCAGGCCCGACATCTGCGGTGACCTACCACAGGCATCTGGAGCGCGGGTTCTCGCGCGCGATCGAAGAAGGTGATGCCAGGGCTATTTTGGTTCCTGACATTGATGTGGACACGTCACTGGGTCGTATCCGCGATCGCACGGAAGAGATCATGTCGGGCCCAAACCGGCCGGACGGAATTGTATGCTGCAGCGGCAGTGCTGCAATTGCATTAGTTGCTGGAATTGAAGCAGCCGGCCTTAAAATAGGCAAAGATGTTGATCTGGTATCGAAGCAGTCCACCGACGTTTTGAAGTGGTTCAGACCGGAAATTATAGTGTTCAACGAAGATGTTCGTCATGCGGGCCGCGAACTGGCGCGAGCAGTGTTACGCCGCATCGAGGGGGTAGACGCGCGCGAATTGCAAAGCCTCAGTTATCCGGATGAGTAAATCCGGGAAAGCCCGGGAACGGCTTTCCCGGATCTGCTAGCTGTTATCGTTGAGTATCTCGCGCTTGCCGACATGATTTGCAGGACCAACCAGCCCTTCTTTCTCCATGCGTTCCACAAGCGATGCAGCGCGGTTATAACCAATTTGCAGACGGCGTTGAATGTAGGATGTCGAACATTTCTTGTCGCGTAACATGATCTTCACCGCCTGTTCGTAAAGCTCGTTTCCATCCTCCGAAGCCACGCTACCCTTATCGAAAACGGCGCTGTCTTCGCTCTCGATCTCTTCTTCCCCGGACTCATCCGCAGTAACCGTATCAAGATAATCCGGCTGGCCCTGCGCCTTGAGATGCGCAACGATCTGTTCGACTTCCTCATCGGAGACGAAGGGTCCGTGAACTCGCGCAATTCGCCCGCCGCCAACCATATGCAACATATCACCCTGACCAAGCAGTTGCTCAGCCCCCTGTTCGCCCAGGATGGTGCGGCTGTCGATTTTCGACGTTACCTGAAATGAAATGCGGGTCGGGAAATTTGCCTTGATCGTGCCGGTGATCACATCGACGGAGGGTCGCTGGGTTGCCATGATGAGATGAATACCGGCGGCACGTGCCATCTGGGCCAGACGTTGAATTGCACCTTCAATATCCTTGCCGGCGACCATCATCAGGTCGGCCATCTCGTCGACTATGATGACAATATATGGCATTGCCGTCAGGTCCATTTCTTCCTGTTCGTATTCCGGCGTGCCAGTACCCTTGTCGAATCCTGTCTGAACAGTGCACATCACCGTTTCACCCTTTTCACGGGCGCTGGCGACGCGGGCGTTGAAACCGTCAATATTGCGAACACCGAGCTTCGACATCTTGCGATAACGGTCTTCCATTTCACGCACGGCCCATTTGAGCGCCATGACAGCTTTCTTGGGATCAGTCACGACAGGGGTAAGCAAATGCGGGATGCCGTCATAGATCGACAGTTCAAGCATCTTCGGATCGACCATGATCAGGCGGCACTCATCCGGAGTAAGCCGATAGAGCAGGGACAGGATCATTGTGTTGATCGCAACCGATTTGCCCGATCCCGTTGTGCCTGCTACGAGCAAATGCGGCATCTTGGCGAGTTCGGCAATGACGGGTTCACCGCCGATAGTCTTTCCGAGGCAAAGAGCCAGCTTGAACTTGGTCTTGTCGAAACTGTCGGATTCAATCATTTCCCGAAGAAATACAGTTTCTCGCGTGGTGTTTGGCAGTTCGATGCCAATGACATTCCGGCCGGGAACAACAGCAACACGCGCCGACAGTGCGGACATGGAGCGTGCAATATCGTCTGCAAGGCCGATAACCCTGGAGGATTTTACGCCTGGTGCGGGTTCGAATTCATACAACGTGACCACAGGCCCCGGGCGCACGTGGATGATCTCACCACGAATACCAAAATCTTCGAGCACGCTCTCCAGCAACCCGGCATTCTGCTCAAGTGTTTCTTGTGAAATTGTAATTGTATCTTGTGTGGTCGGCTCCTGCAGCAACTCGACAGGCGGCTTTTCGTATCCGCCATGAGCGGGCGCCATGCGGGTTTCGATGCCACCGACGATCGCCAGACGTCTTTGCGGAATTAAAGCCTGGGCAGAGGCGGGCGCGGCTACGATCTCGCGTTGTGGCACACCCCTGCGCTGTTGGATGACAGGAGTGGCGTGAGACTCCTCAACCGGAGATACCGGAACAGCGATGATCTTCTGCTCCACGGTCTGGACCGGTGGTTGCAACGGCTCGGCAGGTTTTACTGGTGCCGGCAAAGGAACCGGTTGCGCTACAGCAGCGTCCGCAGGCAATTTCTGTCTGTATTCAACGATACGAAAACGGGCCGTGATCTCATCAGGATTGTATTGTATTTTTCTGGGTTGAACACGCACAGTTGCGACCGGAGCCAGTTCGGTTGCAACACTCATTGATTCCCAAAAAGCGAAGTCTGACACGTACGCATAAGCAGAGGTATCTACCGGCTCATCCACAGGCGCGGGCATCGCAGCGACAGGCTCCATTGTTGCCCGAGCCACAGCAGGTGGAGTCTGATCGGATGAAGAAGCCAGCAAGCGCTCTGGTTGTGCAATGGTTTGAACAGCGGGTGCGCGTGGCGGCGGTGCCGTGACAATCGGCAAACTGAATCCCGGTGGCGTAGAAGTTTGTGCCGGTGTGTCGGAGACAGATTCTTTGCCCTTCAGCAATTCACTGTCAGGTGTCCGGGTGAACCGGACATTTTCGGACAGGGAGAACATACGTTTTGAAATCGGTGCTGTTGCAGAATCGGGTAAAATATAGCCGGCGCTTTGTAACCGTTCGATGGGATGCGAGGGCGCTTGTGCAGCCGGTGACGCAGTGCGACGCACATTCACTGCTTCGTAGGCCTGTGCCGCAGCTGGCTTGGGTGCGGGAGCTGCTGCAGGAGGCGGCGAATTTGCCTCGATTGCGTCATATTCGTCTGATTTTACCGGGAAATTTGTTCTTGAGATATGCATGATGCCTGCGAACGAAAACGGGATGAAGTGACCGGAATTGTGCTGCTCCAGAAATAGAAAGTGAAGGTTAACAACTCTCTACCGAGCACCGGTTGTCGTCGTTCTGAATGCAAAAAAATATCCCGGAACTGAAGACCAGCCCCGAGATGTTTTTCAAGTTGCCTTAAAAAGGCAAGGTCGTCAGGCTTGGCGCTGTAACAGTGCTGGGGGTGCAAGTGCTGTGTCACTGGCGTCGTCAATTCCGGTGGCAACAACAGATACACGGAAAACACCTTCGAGAGCGTCGTCGAATGTAGCGCCCAGAATAATATTTGCCTGGTCGTCGACTTCTTCGCGGATACGGGTAGCGGCCTCGTCAACCTCGAACAAGGTCATATCGCGACCGCCGGAAATTGAAACCAGGACACCCTTGGCTCCCTTCATGGATTCGACATCAAGGAGGGGATTGGCAATGGCCGCTTCTGCAGCTGCCTGAGCACGTCCCTGGCCCGTACCTTCACCGGTGCCCATCATCGCCCGTCCCATGTCGCGCATGACGGATCGAACGTCGGCAAAATCAAGATTGATGAGACCTTCGCGGACCATCAGATCGGTTATGCAGGCGACACCGGAATACAGAACGCGATCAGCTATAGCGAAGGCATCGGCAAATGTCGTATTGGCGCTGGCAACCCGGAAAAGATTTTGATTGGGAATGACGATCAGAGTATCAGCGCTTTCCCGCAATGCTTCGAGGCCTTCCTCTGCCATGCGCATACGGCGCGTACCCTCGAAAGAAAATGGCTTTGTTACGACGCCAACAGTGAGAATGCCTGCAGAACGGGCGGCACGGGCGATCACTGGCGCAGCGCCTGTCCCTGTGCCACCGCCCATGCCGGCTGTGACGAAACACATATGTGTACCCGTCAGGTGGTCCAGGATTTCGTCGATGCTTTCTTCGGCGGCAGCGCGCCCTATTTCAGGATGTGATCCTGCACCCAGCCCCTGGGTCACATTGGCGCCGAGCTGTATCAGCCGGGTTGCCTTGGAGGTCGACAATGCCTGCGCATCCGTATTTGCAACAATGAACTGGGTACCTTGCAGATTCTCGCGGATCATATTGTTGACCGCATTACCACCACCACCTCCAACACCGAACACCGTAATGTTCGGTTTCATCTCGGAAATTTCCGGCTTTTGAAGGTTGATCGACATGGTGCAATCCTTGTTCCGCGCCGCTAGAGTCATCGGCGTACAGGTCTAAATCCTAAAGCAATGCGTCCGGGAGAATCAAAACTGGCGATCTACCGGTGTGGCGGCAAAGAATCAGATGGAAGTTTGCGGCGCAAGCCCTGAATTGGTCACTTATCGTATCGAGTGCATTTTTCCTTGATATTTCAAGACAGACCCATGGCGTCAGAGAACTGCGCCGTTACCCATAATTGAAACGTTGACGCCTTTTTCGACCATGAGTCGCTCAAGCGCAGAAACATCAGGCCTCGAGGGTAGGGATTTCAGGGCGTCTTTCACCGCCTGCCGATCCATTTGGGCAATGAAAGCGCCAGCAAGGATACTTTCACCGGCCGGAATTTCTCCTGTCAATTGAGGAAGGGTCGTTTTGGCTGCCACAAGATTGGTGTTCGGTGGTGCGTGATGAATGCGTCCGCTGCGGTTAACAGTCGAACCCAGATCGACGGCGGCAGAGACGTCTGTTCCCGTCTCGATCGACGCATGCACGCCATCGGTTTTGATAACCTCATTGCCGGTATAGTCGCGTAGAACAGCAAATCCGCCTTCAATCGTTTTCAGTGGGCGCGGCGTATCAATCCGATGAACACGGATATGGTACGGCCCGTCCCAATAGAGCCACGTGTGGACCGTCACATCGGCATAAGGACGCCATCTGGAATAGATGGTCCCGTCGGCAATCATGGCCTTTTCATTGGTTTCCCTGACCCTGAAATGTTTTCCGTCGCGGGAAAGCCCGATCATTCCATCGAAAACAGCTTCGTCAAACCGAACCTGATCACTTTCGATACTGAACCCGTATCGGGCAGAATATGTAAACTTGGCATATTTTTCCGACCCGTGACGCATCTGCAGACATTGTTGACCTGAACTCAGGGCAATTGCATCCCCGGGCGGGTTGGAGATGACAAATCCAGGGTGCAACTGCACAGAGGGTTTGGGCTCTGCCGGGCAAGGGATTTCCTCTGCTGACCAAAAAGGATGGCTGGAAGGCAGGGCGAGAGGCAGGAAAGCTTTCATTGCCCAGTAAGGCGACTGGGGAGAATTGTAGCTTTCCGACATTAAAAGGTTCGGATAGGCATAACCTATCGAGAGCACTCCATCGCTATTGGCTATTTGCTTTGAGGACCACCAACGCAGATGGCGTAAATAATGTCCCTTTATGACACCCCAGGGAAGCGCTTCAACATTTGCGAAGGCTAATGCGCCAAAAAACCCTGCCGGTGCGCAACGGTAAGTGAGTGATCGCCCGAAAACGAGCCCTGCTCCGTCATCTGCAAACCAGCGACATATATCCGATGCGATGAGGCGAGCCCGCTCAGTGTATTTATCAGCCAAATGATTAGGTTGAAGGGCGGCGAGGATCAGTCCGTAGTAGTGGAATGCGAAAGGGATATAATAATCCACCCGTCGTATTGGCCCGTCACTATACCAGCCGTCACTTATGTAAAATGTTTCCAGGTCCTTTTCATATTGCTCGTCAAGGTTCCTGTCATAGTCGATTCCAACCGCCCGCATCCCCATTCCAAGAAGTAGCCGGAAGAACTTCCAGTTATTGTTGTGGTACTCAAGGCGATGGGCGGCAATCAGATATTGGGCAACATTTCTCTTGGTCTCGTCACTTAAAGGGTCCCAGATCCTATCGGGAACAAGTCTGAGAGCGAACCCGATTGCGGCCAGTTCAACAAGGCGTTGATTTTTCTCCGGCACGGCACCCCAATATTCTGGATGAAGGGGATTGGTGCCGGAAGCCAAGCCCCGACTTATTGGTTCCCAATTGATCCAGTCAGCGCCGCCAACCTGCGCGGGAACCAGTCCCCATAACAGCCTTGAAAATCCTTCCAAATCTGCGGACAGTTGATCAAAATGAGCTGCACCCACGCCACAACGAATGCGAGCGCCGTCTTTGGAGCGATATTTTTCCAAAGGGGCAGCCAGTGTTGCCACTGCTCGCTCTACGTCATTTCTGCTTTGAAAGGGATTTCCCTCCAGTAACTGGAAGGAGTTTGGCGGAAATATAATGTCCGGCATTTTGTGGCTTCCGTTGCTTCGGGCAACGCGAGGCAGGGTGCCTCGCGTCATTTCAAGAGATGACCTAGCTTATAGAGACATCAGCTCTTCAGGATTCGCTTGCCTTGGGAGATCAGCTCCGCGGCGGCTTCAGAGGGGGTGAGATTTCCATAGGACAGCTTCAGGCCAATTGGTATGAACGCCCTTGTATTAAACTCGGTAGCGCCAAGTGGTATCTGTGGAGGGTATGGCCCGACGAGATCCGCGATGTCATTTATGTAGCTGACGGTTTTCTTTGCAAGTTCGTCGATAGCAGGTGTGATGTTTTGCTGGATATCAAGATTGACGGGCACGCCCCGCTCAATTCCTAAAATATTCCCGGCCTCTTTGTCATTGATGAAGTAATCAAGGAACTGTGCTGCAATGTCCGGATTTTTACTCTGGCTGGAAATGGCCCATATCAGTGCCGGCCTGTAGAATAGCCCACTCGGCGCAGTCTTGTTCATTATGGGTGTTGCCGTTATTTCCAGCGGCCCTTTATAGACCGCCTGATATGCTGGCAAAAGATTGGAATAGGTCATGGCAATGACTGCATTGCCTGTTGTAAGCGGGTTGGTTTCAACCAGACTTTTATCCATGGATTGCACTTCGGCGGGCGTACATCCGCCTTGTTTCGCCAAATCCTGCCAGTAAGAATACCATTCAGTAGCATCGTCAGCCGTGAATCCAAGCTTGCCGTCTTCCGTGTACATCGATTTGTCGCGTTGCCCGAGCCATCCGGTGAACATGGAATTATAGTGCGAACAGTTTCCAACGGCCCACACGTTGTCTTTCCCGATGAATTTTGTCAGCTGGATACAGGTTTTCGCAAAATCCTCCCAGGTGGTGGTTGCAGTTGGCGGTGCTATATCGGCCCTGGCAAAGACGTCTTTGTCGTAAAGCATTGCGCATGCATTGAGCGCGATAGGTATACCAAAAATCTGTCCGTCAACCTTACAAAGGTCCAGAGCACCTGATGCCAAGCGATCGGTACGGATTGCTTGCCCAAAATAACTATCAAGGGGCAGTGTTGCTTTTCTACGCCCGTAATCGGCAAAGGAGTTTGGTTCCAGCTGGAATACATCCGGCAGATTCCCTCCTGCCATCATGGTAGTAAGTTTCGACCAGTAATCTGCACCGGCAGTCTCCGCATTGATCGTCACGCCATTGTGGGTTTTTGAGAATAACGCCGCAACATCCTGAGTGCGTTTGGCACGATCTGGCGTACCCCACCAGTAGAGGCGCAATCTTGCGTCCTGCGCCGAGGCTTTTGTCATTCCAGAGAAAGATGCGGCAGCGCCCACACCGAGCATTGCGCCATTCAGTAGCATTTGTCGCCTGTTGATCATCACGTGCTCCTCCATCGTTGCGATCAAATCTTCAACTTCAGTCGTTTAGCCGGGTCCCATCGGGGTCAAAAAGGTGGCAGTGCCGGTGAGAGATACCGACGTTCAAGCTATCGCCCGGGGCAATGGCTCTTTGTCCTTCAAGGACCGCTATCAGGCTTTGTCCGTCATGCAGCCGGCCATAAGCCACAGTTTGTCCTCCGAGTTGTTCAACATGGCTGACGGATAAAGAGCCGAGAGAAACATCCGCCTGTGCATCTGTTGAAATATGCTCCGGACGCACGCCAAGGCTGAACTTCATTCCCGGATCAGCATTGAGTGACGTCGGCAGGCTCAGCTGTGTATCTGCCAGGGAGAATTCTGCCTGCGCTCTGCCGGATGAGCGAAAGGCAATATCAAGAAAATTCATCTTCGGGCTGCCGATGAAACCGGCGATGAATTTATTGGCCGGTTTGTTGTAAAGTTCGAGCGGGCGTCCGCATTGTTCAATATTACCGCTCCTCAAGACCACTATACGGTCTGCGAGAGTCATGGCCTCCACCTGATCATGTGTCACATAGATCATGGTTGCGCCCAGTTCCTTATGAAGCTTGGCGATCTCGACGCGGGTTTGCACACGCAGTTCAGCATCAAGGTTTGAGAGCGGCTCATCGAAAAGGAAGATATCGGGTTCGCGTACAATCGCCCGCCCGATAGCGACGCGCTGTCGCTGTCCGCCGGATAGTGCCTTTGGCTTACGATCAAGAAGATGCGTGATCTGGAGAATATCGGCGGCTTTGTGAACCCGAACTTTTATTTCCGCACGAGGCAGGCCAGCAGTTTCCAGTCCGAACGCCATGTTCTTGTACACGCTCATATGCGGGTAAAGCGCATAGGACTGGAAAACCATGGCAATTCCGCGCTCTGACGGAGGTACCTCATTCATGACGGTGCCATTGATGGAAAGTTCGCCGCCACTGATCGGTTCAAGGCCAGCAATCATTCGAAGCAAAGTAGACTTGCCGCAACCGGAAGGGCCAACGAAAACGATGAACTCGCCTTTGTTTATCTCGAGGTTGACACCATTGATCACATCCACTGTGCCAAAGCGCTTATCGATGTTCCTGAGTGCGAGATCTACCATATTAAACCTTTGAAGATGCTGGTGCTTTTGCGGAATGAACCGTGTCTTGACAGGTCATCGTTTCATCCCCGTAGTCGCGATGCCCTCAATCAGCAGCCGCTGGAACAGAATGAAGAGAATGAAAATGGGAAAGACCGTGAGCGTTGACATGGCAAACAGCGCGCTCCAATCCGACTGGGCGGTCGAATCCACGAACGATCTCAAGCCAAGCTGTACCGTGTAGTTCTGGATATCGTTCAGATAGATCAGAGGGGCAAAGAAATCGTCCCAGGTCCAGATGAATGAAAACACAGCGGCGGTTGCCAGGACCGGCATTGAAAGCGGGAGAATGATCCTGAAATAAATACGCCAGGGACCGCAGCCATCCATGATCGCTGCTTCGTCCAGTTCCCTGGGCAGGCCACGGAAAAACTGTACCATCAGGAAAACGAAAAACGCGTCGATTGCGAGAAACTTGGGCACGACCAATGGCAGGATTGTATTGACCCAGCCAAGTTTCAAAAACAGCACATATTGAGGGATCAGAACCGCGTGCTGCGGCATGATCAGTGTGCCAAGCATCAATGCAAACCAGAAATCACGACCGAAGAATCGTAACCGTGTAAAAGCGTATGCAGCAAGTGAGCATGAAACAAGATTGCCGATGACTGCCAGAACGGACACGACCAGTGAATTGAAAAACAGCTTGCCGAAGCTGACACTCAATCCGTTCCAGCCACGCACATAGGCGTCGAAAGACACATTGTCAGGAATCAGCGATACGGACGTGAAGATTTCGTCGTTTGGCTTGAATGAACTCGAAACCATCCAAAGCAGAGGATAAAGCATTATCAAACTTGCCGCAGTCAGAAGGCAGTATTTGACAACTCGCTTTGACGTAAACAGAACGCCGGCACGCGTTGCGTTCGTCTCAGTCATCATAGTGCACCCAATACTTTGCAGATAAGAACGACAGTGCCGTGAATATCGAGATGATCACCACGAGCACCCAGGCCAGAGCCGAGGCATAGCCTATATGGAGGTTCACGAATGCCTCCTGAAAGAGATAGAGCGTATAGAACAGTGTGCTGTCGATGGGTCCGCCTTCACCGCCACTTATGACAAAGGCCGACGTGAATGCCTTAAAAGCATCAATGGTCTGGATAACTGCATTGAAGAAGATCACCGGCGTCAACAATGGCAAGGTAATCTTGAAGAACTGCCGTGCCCTGCCGGCTCCATCGATACTCGCAGCTTCATACATATCGACAGGTATTTGGCGAAGGCCGGCAAGAAAGATGATCATCGACGATCCAAATTGCCAGATTGCCAGCAATACCAAGGTGTAGAGCGCCGTTGACGGGTTCGATATCCAGCTTGGGCCATGGTAACCGAAAACGTATTCCAGCCCGCGATTGAGCAGGCCATCGCCAGCAAAAATCTGGCGCCATAAAAAAGCTATGGCGACAGTGCCGCCAAGAAGGGATGGCAAGTAAAAAACCGCCCGGAAGATTGCCAGCCCCCGGAGCCCTTTGTTCAAGGCGACTGCAAGCGCTAAAGCAAAAATCAGCTTTAACGGCACTGACAGCACCACAAATGTAAAAGTGACGTTCATCGCCGTCCAGAACCGCGGATCATCCGATGCGATGCGGACGTAGTTTTCGATACCGATCCATTCGGGCGGAGCCATCAAGCCGTAATCGGTGAACGAGAGATAAATGGATGTTGCAATCGGTCCGACTGTCAAAGCAGCGAACCCCAGCAGCCAGGGAAGCAGAAAACTATAGCTGAGAAGTTGCCGTTTTACTCGACGCCACGCAGGACCGGCAAAGCTCATCAGGTCAGCCTTCCGAAAAACATATTGCGAAATTTTCGTTGAATTTTCGCGAGCAAGTCGCCCTCCCATCCCGGTATATCGCCACATCTCCCAACATGACCCCGCTCAATGAATAATGTATAAGCGAAAATGTCAAACGAAAAATACCAATTGACGAAACTTACGTTGAATGCGAAAAAGATTCAACTGAAGAAGGATTCCACATGAGAGCGCAGTTTGATAGTTACTTTGGCAATGTTGTCCTGCCCGCAGAGGGCAACCGGTCAGGACACCAGGAGGCATTGGAACGGTGCCTGGAAAAACTTCGGGTCAAATTACCGACCTTTGGTGTTCGAAACCCCAAGATAGGTGTTGACAATCAAACCTGGTCGTATTGCAGACCGGGGGACTGGGTCATCAGTTTCCTGTCCGGACAGCTTTGGCTTGGACTCCAACTAACAGGAGATCCCGTGTTTTTGAATGCGGCTCGCGGTCGACGCTCCGCTTTTCGCGACATATTGCGAGATCGACGCGCCCAGAATCATGATCTTGGTTTCCAGTTTTCGCTGAGTTGCGTAGCCGACTGGCGTAGTACTGGTTCCAAAGAGGCGCGTGAAATGGCTCTTGAGGCGGCGAGAAATCTGCTTTGGCGGTATTGCCCGCAAGGCAAGTATATTCAAGCCTGGAATGCGCGCTCGGGGCAGGGTGAGGATCGTGTACAGTTCGTTGCGGGTCGCATGATCGCCGATACAATGCAAAATCTGGCGCTTTTGTATTGGGCGGCCGAAGAAACAGGAAGTTCGGATTTTTCTGAAATTGCAAATGATCACGCATTGACCACGGCTAGGCACCTTATTCGTGATGACGGCACCAGTTTTCATACGTTCGTTTTCGACAAGGTTTCAGGCAAGCCGCTTCGTGGTGAGACACATCAGGGTTATGCGGATGATTCCTGCTGGTCGCGAGGGCAGGCCTGGATGATCCATGGATTTGCCCAGTCAGCGCTTGCAACAGGAAATCAGGACTTTTTGAACATTGCGAAGCGGCTTGCTGCAAAAGCAGAAAGTCTGATGGGATCGTCCAACGTCCCGGTTTGGGACTTTGGGGTCCCGAAGCCAAAAAGCGCACCGCGGGACAGTTCTGCCGGAGCCATCATGGCTGCGGGCATCTATATAATTGCCGATCTGGTTTCGGATGACGAAGCTCCACGTTGGAAGGCGTTGGCGGACCGGCTTTTGCAGGGTCTGCTTGACGAGTGCGATCTTACCGGGAACCCGCAGGCAGAAGGTCTGCTTGCGCATGGAGCCGCACATGTTACTGCGGGATATGCAGATACGATGCTTCCCTACGGCGATTATTATTTTATGGAAGCTCTCATGCGTTCGCTTGGCCATACAGAATTCTTCTGGTAGTCAACAAATATAATACATCCACCATGTTAAGACGCGTTTCCGCTATAAGGTGTGGTACGGATACTTTGAAATGAATGATGAAATAGTGGCAACTGTGACGCTGCAAGACATTGCGAAAGCAGCGGGCGTTTCGGTTGCGTCGGTTTCCAAGGTATTGAACAACCGCCCCGGCGTTGGTGACGAGAGCCGCCGCCGTATTATCGGAATTGCTGATCAGATGGGGTATCAGGCCCGTACGTCACGCGGGCAATCTTCGGCGGCCATCGAGCGCGTGACGATCATAACCGCCGGTGAGTATTATTCGAATTCGCAGTTTTATGCCGATGTCATCAGAGGTATTCTTGATGCGGCATCGTCTCAGGCTGTTTCTGTCGACGTCAGACTGGTCGCCCGTTATTTGCCGGAAGCAGATTCAGACATAGACAAGATCCTGAAGGAAGCGGTCTCCGGAGCGTTCCTGCTGGTAGGTCTCGATGATCCTGAAATTATCGAACGCATTGTGGCGAGTGGATTCCCGGCCATTATTGTCAATGGTGCTGACCGTTCCATGCGGATAAGCAGTGTGACGCCTGACAACAGATCGGCGGGCTGGTTGGCAACGTGCCGTTTGCTGGCTGCCGGGCATCGCAGGGTTATGCATGTGACACTGCCGCATCGAACATCGCTTGTCCGCCGGATGGACGGTTTCAGGGATGCACTTGAAGAAGCCGGGTTAGGTTTCGATCGATCACGCGATGTGCTCGATCTCGGCAAGGAAGGTGTCCTTGAGTATCAATCGGCACTCGCGATCAGGCGTGCACTGAATGACGGTCGCCTCGACGGTGTTACGGCTTTTTTCTGCAGCAGCGATCTGGTGGCGCTTGGTGTTGTGGAGGGATTGAAAGAAGCCGGCTTCGCAATACCTGGCGCATTTTCCGTCGTCGGGATCGATGATGTAGCAATAGCGCTTTACAGCAGACCACCTTTGACAACGATCCGTATTGATCGGCTGGAGCTTGGGCGCGTGGGCTTCGTGATGCTCCAACAGAAAATTGCTGACCCTTCTGTCGGTGTGCGTCATGTCGATATCGGCGTTGAGTTGATTGAGCGCAGCACAATCGCCCGGATTGGCTGATTGACCCGATAGACATGCACGGTCTTCATTTACGGGTGCATTCCTAATTAAATCATTTTAGTGTCCCCCGATTGGGTCACACACAAGGTTTTTGAAGGAATGTTCCATGTCTGATTTTGTTGGGCTTCACCCGATTTCCCGCCGCTCTCTGTTGAGCGGCATGGCCGCAACATCTGCCCTCTTGTTGCTGCATCCGTTTTCTGCCCGGGCAGCATCCGATCAAGCTCATTTGCGTCTCATGGAAACGACGGACATTCATGTGAACGTCTTCCCGTATGATTATTACGCCGACAAACCTAATGATACGATGGGGTTGACCCGCACGGCAACGATCATGGATTCCATACGTGCAGAGGCTACCAATTCCCTGTTGATCGACAATGGCGACTTTCTTCAGGGTAATCCGATGGGAGACTACATCGCGTATCAGCGGGGCATGAAAGAAGGCGACGTTCATCCTGTCATCAAAGCTATGAATGTACTTGGCTATGATGTTGGAACACTGGGCAATCATGAGTTCAACTATGGCCTTGATTATATGTTCAGGGTCGTTGGCGGCTCAAACTTCCCTTATGTCTGCGCAAATCTGACGAAGGGAACGTTGGCTGCCGATCCAAAACAGGACGAACTTTTCTTCAAGCCCTATGTGATCATCGAAAAGATGATCAAGGACGGTTCAGGCGAAGAAAATCCGATAAAGATAGGGTTTATTGGTTTTGTGCCTCCGCAAATTATGTTGTGGGATGTCAAAAATCTCGAAGGAAAGGCGCAAACGCGCGATATCGTCGAGGCAGCCAAAGCCTGGGTGCCAGTCATGAAAGAAGAAGGCGCCGATATTATTGTTGCATTGTCCCATTCAGGCATTGATGGAGCATCCCGGTCCGATCGAATGGAGAATGCCTCGCTTTACCTTGCGGCGGTAGACGGCATTGACGCAATCTTTACGGGACATCAGCATCTGGTTTTTCCCGGTCCAAAGAGTTGGGACGGAATTGCCGGTGCAGATCCGGTCAAAGGTACGCTGTCGGGAAAACCAGCCGTCATGGCCGGTTTTTGGGGCTCTCATCTCGGACTGATCGATCTGCTGCTTGAAAGAGACGGAAAGAACTGGAAAATCAGTGATTTTACAGCGGAGGCTCGTCCGATTTATCATCGTGATGATGCGAAAAAGGTGATTGCGGATGTCGCGGACAAGCCAGAAGTCGTTGAAGCAGCCAAAGCTGAACACGAAGCGACATTGACTTACGTGCGCACGCCCGTAGGCAAAACATCCGCGCCGCTCTATTCCTATTTTGCACTGGTCGCCGACGACCCTTCCGTGCAGATCGTGTCTCAGGCACAGACCTGGTACATAAAGGAAATGCTTAAGGAAACAGAGCACAGGGACTTGCCTGTTTTATCAGCTGCGGCTCCATTCAAGGCAGGTGGGCGTGGTGGAGCCGACTACTATACCGATGTTCCTGCCGGTGACATTGCTATCAAAAATGTCGCCGATCTCTACCTTTATCCCAACACAGTACAAGCCGTCGCCATCACTGGCGAACAAGTAAGGAACTGGCTGGAAATGTCTGCCGGTATGTTCAATCACATACCGGCAGGGTCGAAAGATACGCCGCTGCTCAATACTGATTTCCCCTCTTATAATTTCGATATTATCGATGGTGTGACCTACGAGATCGATGTCTCGCAAGAACGCAAATTCGACAATGACGGGCAGGTAATCAATGCCCGGTCCAGTCGAATCCAAAACCTTCAGTTTCAAGGAGAGCCAATTGATTCAAAACAGAAGTTTGTCGTTGTAACCAACAATTATCGTGCCAGCGGCGGGGGCAAGTTCCCTGATATTGCTGCCGACAAGGTCATCTTCGTAGCGCCGGACACAAACCGCGATGTCATCGTCCGCTATATTGTCGAGGAAGGCACGATCAACCCGTCAGCTGACGCCAACTGGAAGTTTAAATCGCTGCCCGGAACAACGGCCGTCTTTGAAAGCGGTCCCAAAGGAAAGCAATTTCTTGCTGATTTAAAGAGTGTCAGGATTGAGGACGCCGGAGACGGCCTGGACGGTTTTGCCAAATTCCGGCTTGTCCTCTAGAATCTGGAATGACACCTGCGCGTTGACCATTCATGCCATCTCCTCGATCATATTGCCGAGAAAATTCTACTTTTGAAGCCCATTAATTTGCGGGGGGATTACCCGGTAGCGCTTGCCTCATATCCGTCGGCTAATGGACTTAGAATTCTAAAAAAGCTAAGCTGTTACCGAAGGGGCTGGAAATGGGAAATTTCACAAAAATCTGGATTTTTGGTCTGGTTGGGGATTGGTGACTATGGCGTGCGTAGACCAAGTACATCCTCCACAGAAAGCTATTCTCCAAATCTCAGTGCCCCTCAGGTAAGCTCGAAGCCTCAAAAGCCGCATTGCCAAAATGCGACTGTGGATCGCGAACGAATAGCTTGGCCACTCGCTATCCTGGTGGCAGATTAGCTCATGCCCTGTCCAGCCGGTTAAAAGGCAGGGGACCGCCCGCGTGAGACGGTCCCGTATAGTCAAGCAGTCATCAGTCCTCCGCCAGATTTTGCATTCATGATCCACGGCATTACCGACGCAGGATCTTCAAGTATTTTCTTCTTCCGTGCAAAGCCTTGGAATGCCGAGTGAGCCACGCTCAATGGCTTATGGCCGTCGAATGCTTCGCAGCAAGTGCGCCAGGCAGTTTCATGAATTAGATCGCGATGCGGTTCTGGCCAGTTGTCCAAGAATTCAATCGCATCATCAAGTGTTGCGATTTCGCGAACAATACGCCATCCATCTTTTACGAAGATTGGGCTTTCGAAATAGAAGTTCATCAATTCCTCCAGAATGGTGAACAGAAAAATAGGTCAGGTGTATCAGGCTTTTCCTGAAGATCGTACGCGGCGGCGCATACAACCGCCTTTGGCCTTGCGTAATATCTCGGAGATGGTTTCAGGCGGTGAGTAATCTCGAACCGTCTGAGCCTTGATCTTGATAAGAAGCTCCGGTGGAGCTACACGATTAACAGAGGTTTTTTGAGGCAGTCCTTCCATGTTTTGCCACTCCCTGAAGAATAACAAACTGCGCCCGCGGTTCATCGCGGGGTAGCATTTGGGTTGTTTGGATGGCCAGAATTATAATCCTGGGAAAACCGCGTTTCAAGAGTTTTTGTCATAATTTTTCAGTTTCTACAGAGTGGAGAAGTGGTTATCTCGCTGGTCTCATAAACCAGACACCATCGGTTCGAATCCGATCTACCGCAACCAATCTAAGCAATTGGATTTAGAGCCATTGCCCGTCGTCTTGTCGTCTCATAGCCTCTAATGATTCCATACTGGACCTAGGGGGATAAATTGAGAATAGCATTGGTACTATGTCTGTCCGTAGCGATGATGACCGGCGCGTCTGCCATGGGCATATCGTTTGAATGGGGCCCAACCAAAAAGTGTTTCGACTCTAAGACGCCACCGATCAAGCTGACGGACGTGCCAGCTGGCACAACTCAGCTGGACGTAAGAATGATTGATACCAATGCTATTGGATTCAGTCATGGTGGTGGCAAGGTAACGTACACTGGTCAAGCTGCACTGCCTTATGGTGCCGTTAAATACAAAGGCCCGTGCCCACCGTTGGGGACACACTATTATTCGATCACCGTGAAAGCGCTTGATGCAAGCGGCAAGACGCTCGCAACTGCAAAGGACAAGCAGCCTTTCGCCAAGAAGTAATGAAACATTCTTCTAGAATTTCACTAGATGCCGTAATGGGCCGGCGCTTCCGAGATTGTAGCCAGATTGGTGGCTGTCCCTCAGAATGACGATGTTGAAACGGGGTCCGAACGGGTCGGCCCCAAACATCAAGCGAGGAACAGCCATGGATTACTATGCCGGAATTGACGTTTCTTTGGAAGCAAGCAGTGTGTGTTTGGTGGATTCTGCAGGCAAGATCATCCGCGAGACGAAGGTGGCGAGCGATCCGGATGCGTTCATCGAACACCTGGTTTCGCTGGGGTTTGCTTTGAAGCGGGTCGGGCTTGAGGCAGGCCCATTGTCTCAATGGCTGTATGAAGGCCTGACGAATGCTGGCTTTGATGTTGTTCTACTGGAAACCCGTCACGTGAAGGCCGCCCTGTCGGCGATGATCATCAAGACGGACAGGAAAGATGCACGTGGCATCGCACAACTGTTGCGAATGGGATGGTATCGTCCGGTGCATGCCAAGTCCCCTGGAGCTCAGGATGTTCGGGCACTTCTGGTCGGCCGCAAGCTGCTGCAAGCCAAATTGCGTGACGTCGAGTTGAGCATTCGGGGCATTTTGCGTGGCTATGGTTTGAAGGTTGGCGAGGTGAGCCGCGGCCGATTTGAAGCACGAATATTGGAGCTCGTCGAGGGACATCCGGTGTTGAAGACCGTGATAGGCGCTATGTTGCAGGCCCGTCATGCGCTTTGGACCGAGTTTACCAAAATGCATCGCGAGATGCTGAAGATCGTTCGGCAGGATCGGGTCTGCCAAAGACTGATGACCACCCCGGGCGTGGGTGCGCTCGTTGCGATCACCTATCGCTCGGCGGTCGATGACCCAGGTCGGTTTGCAAAATCCCAAACTGTTGGCGCGTACTTCGGACTGACGCCGAAGAAGTACCAATCGGGCGAAACGGACCTGGACGGTGGCATCAGCCGGGTCGGGGACACTAGGGTGCGCACTGCCCTTTACGAGGCGGCCCACATCATACTGACCCGCGCCACCAAATTCTCCACGCTGAAGCGGTGGGCAGTCGACGTGGCAAAGCGGCGTGGCATGAGACGGGCGAAAGTTGCGCTGGCCCGCAAGCTTGCGACGATCCTTCATCGCATGTGGATGAACGAGAGCGAATTCCGCTGGGGCAAGCAAGCCTCTGCGGCATAGACAGACAGTATCGAGACGAGGTAATTTTAGGTTCGTCTCAATGAAGGTCCCGTCACCGGGACGAGAGCTTGGCAAGGTCGTAAGTAGTGCTGTGATGCTTTGGCAATCACGCTGCCTAGATTGACCTGCCGGTTCTGATCTTATGGCATGGTGTGGCGACCCTGGTGTTGACCACGGACAGAAGCATGATCCTGGTGACGAGATTTTGGTAATGAGGGACTTGACGAACAAAGGCCCATTACAGAAGCATTACAGTTGCATTTTAACTTTCAAATGCGCTCGTCGCGCAGCAGCTTGATGTGCTCGTCTCCAACATGACCATGCGATGACGTAAGCGGGCTTTATACGCCGCTGGGCAAGCTTGTTTGCGATACGTCGGACTTCTTGTATGGACCAGCGGATCAGATCTTGATGGTCGGCATCCGCGGTCTTTTTTGGGGCGCCGCGTTATTGGCGCGATATCGGATCACAGCCATCATTGCGAAGGCGAGCATGACGAGAGAGACATGGCGATGCCAGCCATGCCACGAGCGGGTCTCGTTGTGATCGAGGCCGAGTTCGTTCTTGGCGGTCTCGAAGCTATCTTCGATTGCCCAACGGTGACCTTCGAGGGAAACGAGCGTCTGAATGCCTGTTCCGGTTGGGCACCAGGTCGTGAAGAATGCAAGATCACCATCGCTGATATTGCGCCGGATCAACAAGCCACGCGTCCAAAGCCCGGTTTGCGTATCACTGTATTCGTCGGCATCGAGATCGGCCAGTTCGCAGTAGGCCCAGTCATGAAGCCTTGCGCCTTTGGTACCGTCACCAGCAGAAAGACGTTGCCACGTATCTGGGTCAAGACCGCGTGCGATCTCCTGAGCCGTGCCTGCGACCGCAGGTTTGCCCGACCAAGAGCCGAAATGGTGGTCCGATTTAACGCCCGGAACATAGCCTTTGCAGGCGCGGCGCAGGGCTCCTTCGACGTCCCCGACGCCATACACGGCATCTGCAGCCACCCATGAAAACGGCACATTGGCGACCAGCGCACGCCCGATCATATCGACGGCAAGGGCTGGCTTGGTGGCGAAGACTACAGCTTCAGGAACATGAGCGGCGGCAAGCCTCGCAGGGTCGCTGGTCCAACTCTTGGGCAAGTAGAGGGCTTGATCGATAAAGGCATGCCCGCGAGATGACACATAGGCGGCGAACACGCCGATCTGGCAGTTCGTTATCTTGCCTGCCGAACCTGTGTATTGACGCGAAACTCCGCAGGATGCCTTACCCTGCTTGAGAAAGCCGGTCTCATCGATAACAAGGACCGCCTCATCAGTAGCAAGGTGCTCAATGACATACCCTCGCACGATGTCGCGCAGTTCATCGGCATCCCACCGTCCGCGACCCAGAATAGCTTGTTGCTTCCAAGGGCCTGAATCACCAGCTGCCTCAGCGCGCATCCAACCTGTCTTACGGCGCTCGTCACCCAGCAAACCGTCCAGGAAAAGGTTGGCCGAAGCTGCAACGCGCTCCTGCGTAAACAGCCCACGAATACGAGCCTTTACGTCGCGCAGCGACGATGCCCAAAGTTCCAACGTCGTCTCGATTGATGCACCCATCATCCATGACCTCCGAATCATGGAGACCTATAGATTCACACTACAGAAAATAACGCAACTGTAATGCTAAAAGACTGCGATCCTATCAATCAGCGCCGCCCTGTCCTCCGGGATTGGACGGCGCTTTTTTCGTTTTAAGCCCTGCGCCGCATCTTGCCTTTGCGCCACTTCTGCAGCCGTGGATACCAGTGGCCTAGGGCCCAAATGTTGATGTCTGATGCAATGATCGTATTCCATAAGAATGAACCCGACTTGCGGGCGCGTACAACGCAAGCCGAGTCCACGCTATCGTGCAGCAATAAGTGGGGCCCAGATTGCCTTACAGTTTGACCTGTTGACGATACTGAGCCCCTTGTCGAGTAGCTTTCTCAAACATGTTCAGTGCTTGCCCGACAGTGAAGTCAACGAGAAAAGAAGGCGATGGTTCCGAGTAGATCCGTTTTTATGCAGTGCGTCAGAACCTGTAGCGTATGCCTATCGTATTGGCATTCGAAGTTCCTCCCATATCGCCGAACGTGCCGCCGCCGCCCGAACGATGGTGCAGCTGCCACGTAAGTTCGAGATTCGGCGCGCCCCTCCAGCGGAACGACAGTTCAGGCCCGAGGAAGCCTATGAAAGTTGCGTTGCCATCGTAACGCTCTTCCCGGTCCTTTTCGATTCCCGTTTTACCTGTAACGGCACTCAAGCCAGCCGTGAAAGCTGGAGAAATCAGCAGGTCGCCGATGACAAGACCTTGGTGCTTGAGGCGGGCATTCGCAGGCAGCGGGCGCTAAAGGGGGACTCATAAGGAGGCTTTTGGTCGATCACGCGGCGGCTTTACGACAAAAGTCCATGCCAGAGCGGACGGTCAGGGACGCCCTCTTGGCTTTATCCTGACGGGTGGCGAGACCTCGGACTACAATGCCGTTCCGGCTCTGTTGGCCATGCCCGTCAACAAACCCAGGCTATCCGCCTCAACAGCCCGGGCATGTCTCAAAGGCTCGCGGCGTTCGATGTCGGCGTCGTGCTGATACCGGAGGAGCTGGTTTGCGAGGAAGTTGCTGACGGGCGCCTTCGGCGGGTGCTCCCGGACTGGCACGGCGAGCCTGCGCCCGTGTTCGTGCTGACCGAGAGCAAGCTTCTTCCGGCGAAGACGCAGCACTTCATCCACTTCCTTCGAGAACATCTTCGGTAGGCGGGCTCGCCCGCGGCCTTTCCATTGCGCCATTGATGGAACAGTCATTTCCGCTTCGCCTGGTTTATGGCGTCGTCGCGCACTCCCATATCTTGAAACAGCATCAACAGATCCCGGTATGGCCGCCGCTGATATAGCCGTGTGCGGTTCCCGATCAAAGCCAATGAAGGCAGTGGTCGGTAGGGGTGGTCAAGATTGGAAACGTACATGCTGCAACAACCCTACCAACTCAGAAGCCAGACTCTTAGGAACCGGATCGTCATGGCGCCCATGACCCGAACACGGGCTGATGATGACCGTGTTCCAACGGACTTGATGCGCGAATACTATGAGCAGAGAGCGTCCGCCGGCCTCATCGTCACCGAGTGCACCGCGGTCCGGGAGGATAGTGCCGGTATCATTCACGCGCCGGGAATTTATAGCGAAGCGCAGGTGGAAGGGTGGAGGAAAGTCACCCAGGCCGTGCACGCGGCGGGAGGCAAAATCTACCTTCAGCTTTGGCACTGCGGTCGCATCTCGCATCCCGACCAGCAGCCCGGCGGCGAACTTCCGGTGGCCCCTTCAGCGATAACCGCCAAGGGCCAACTCTATACGGCGAACGGACGGATCGACTTCCCGACGCCTCGCGCGCTAGAGCTTTCCGAAATCCCGCCTCTGATCGAAGCTTTCGGCCGCGGCGCCAGCAACGCAAGAAGCGCCGGCTTCGACGGCGTCGAGCTGCATGGTGCATTCGGATACTTGCCGGAACAATTCCTTAAGGACGGCACCAACATCCGCACCGATGCGTATGGTGGTTCCGTCGAGAACCGAGCCCGGTTCATGCTGGAAGTCGTCGAGTCGATGATCGGCAGCTGGGACGCGGAACATGTCGGCGTAAAATTGTCTCCTTCCGCGACGTTCTACGGCCAATCCGACAGCGATGCCCTTGGAACGTACAGCTACGTCGCGAACGCTCTGAACGGTCTCGACATTGGTTATATCCATGTCATGGAACCGAATCCCGATGATCTTAAAACGGGAATGGTTCTTGAGCACCCCACGCAGGATCTCCGCCAGGTGTTCCGCGGCACCGTCATCACCAATGGCGGCTATGACAAGGAGAAGGGTGAGGCGGCGTTGCAGTCCGGAACGGCTGATCTCGTCTCGTATGCGGCGAAGTTCATCGCAAACCCGGACCTCCCCCCACGTTTCGCCGAGGACGCACCATTGAACGAAGGGGATTACGCGACCTACTACGGCTCCGGCCCGAAGGGTTATACCGATTATCCGACCTTGGACAGCTGAACCGCAAGCCGTGGCGAGGCCGCTGCCCTTTCGCTTCTGCGGTCGACTAAAATCCTACATGATAAAAACGATGCACGTGCATTGGCCTTCTTCCTGTCGAAGGACATGTTGCCGGAAACCCGGGTAAAAACTGTTGCGACAAGCGAGCTTGCCTCGTTGACCCATACCCGCGATCTCCTGGTCAAGCAGCGCACGCGGCTTGTGAACAAGATCCACGCCCAGTTTACCCGCCACGGTATCAAGATCAAAAAGGAAAGCCTCGGCTCGAAGCGGGCACTGGAAAAGCTTGAGATCAAGCGGTTCTCGACGCTGGAGCAATTCGAACTGACCATTATTCGCGATCAGGCGCTGAGCCTGACAGAAGCGCTTGCCAAGATGGACAAGGAGATTGAAACGGCGGCGGCCAAACTGGAAGGCTACGAAGGGCTGAGCTCCATAAAAGGCGTGGGTGCACGCTCTGCAGCTGTGCTTCTGACCTCCATCGGCAACGTCAATGACTTCGACAGTGCCGACAAGCTGGCGGCCTATCTCGGGATTGTTCCAAGGGTGAGCCAGTCCAACGATACCGACAATCGCGGCAGGATTACCAAACGCGGTGACAGGCTTGCCCGCACCACCTTGGTCCAGTGCACCTTGGTCGCCATTCGCTATTCCGGGTACCTCAACACCTATTATCACCGCATCAAGGATCGGCGTGGCGCCGGAAAAGCGATAATCGCAACAGCGCGAAAACTGCTCGCTATCATCTACGACACCCTCAAAAAGTGGTTTGTCTACCCTATCCACCGAAATTTATCCATCAATTCACGTCGCCTTTCAGTCACTTGCTGATAAAACTGAGAGCCGCCCGATGGACAGGAAATCCGGCAAGGTGCAGGATTGGAGCAGAGCGGGCGTAAAAAATCGGCGCCATTTGACGGCAGGTTGCGACGTAACTTGAATTGGCACGACCCTTAACAGTCGACCCAAGTTCTTGCTACTTAGCAGTCACTATTGACTAGAATCTCGAGAAGCGGCAGCCCGATCGTCTGGCGCTGAGCAGAGTCCAGTTCTCACGTTAGTAATCGAGCGCCGCATAGCCGCGGGCCCCAAACCAAGGGAGTCAGTCTGCAGGACAAGCCTGTATTCGACGCGAACCAGCGTATTGGGACTTTCGCGAAACCGCTGTCTTCTTTTTCGGGGAAAGCTTCCCTTGGTCCGCTGCATTCGAAATGATGCTAATCGTAATCGGCGTCATCGCCGTTACCGCTACTACGCTGGCTGATGCGCATCGATCGTTCAATATCAACCTTCGAAAAAAAGCGTCGGGGATGTCGCGAGTCGCGTCTTAGACGCTTGATGCTTTTGGAGTCATCAAGATGTTGGTCGATAGCTATGCCATTCGACCATCATCGCTTTGCGACGCCTCGGTGTCCTGTCCCTCAGCCCTTGTGGCACGGTTCAAACTTGATATTACGCATCTATACAGGTGAGAAACATAGCTTCCTGAGACTTTCGAAAGATGCATAAGCAATACTAATGAACAGGTCATGAATTAGCGTTTGCGCAATTTTTGAGATGGCGGCACGATCGAACGATACTCATTTCTTACCGGGTACTCGATCATGCTTGATGCAGAACTTCAATCGTTATTTCGTCGGGCTATGCGTCTGTTTCCCGCAGCCGTTAGCATTGTTTCATGCAAGGATGGAGACGCTGTGGCCGGCGCGACGGTCACCGCAGTATCCTCACTTGCAATGGACCCTCCGTCGCTGCTTGTCTGTGTCAACCGCTCCAGCAGTTTCTATGCGCATGCTTCTCGAGCTACAGATTTCTGTATAAATGTCCTCCAGCCGTGCCATGAGACCATTGCAGCGGAATTTGCTGGGCGCACCCCGCAAGGGTCAGGGCGTTTTCTGCACGGAAGTTGGACTGACGATGGCGTCGGCCCGCCCATTCTCACGGATGCGCGACTTAATATCACCTGCCGTATCGCAAAGGCCGTCGATCACGGAACGCACGTTATCATTATCGGGAATGTGCGCCAAGTTTCGATCCAGGGCTCGACATCCGTCCTTTATCATGACGGAAGCTATGGACAATTTACTCCTCTAAGGGAGGTTGATGCGGGGTCGGCACTCTGCGACTCTTCAACGCGCGCACAGCCGGCACACCCGATGCGTGGCTGACACGTAACCATTTCTTCTCGTCATCTATTCCGATATAAACAGGACAACATGAAAACCTACGACATAGCAATGATCGGCGGCGACGGGATCGGCCCCGAAGTCATCGAATCCAGCTGGCCGATCTTTCAAACTGCCGCGAAGAACCACGGTGTCGCGTTGAAAAGCCAGAGTTTTGAATGGTCCTGCGATTACTATATCAAGACCGGCCGTATGATGCCGGAAGACGGCATCGAGATTCTGCGTCCCTTCGACGCCATTCTGCTCGGTGCCGTAGGTTGGCCGGCCAAAGTACCTGATTCCGTTTCCCTTCATGGCCTTTTGTTGCCAATTCGCAAGGCATTCGACCTCTATGTCAACGCGCGTCCGCACAGGCTTTTGCCCGGCATTTCGGGACCGCTTCGCAAGAATGATTTCGATATCCTCTGCATTCGCGAGAATACCGAGGGCGAATACAGCGGTGCCGGAGGACGCGTCCATATCGGTTCACCCGACGAAGTCGCTGTCGAAACCTCGATCTTCACGCGCAACGGGGTTGAGCGCATTCTTCGCTATGCTTTCGAACAGGCGCGAAAGCGCAGCAAGCGTTTGGCTTCCGTCACCAAGTCGAATGCGCAGAAACACAGTATGGTCTTTTGGGACGATGTCACCAGAAGTCTTGCACCCGAATATCCCGATGTGCAGGTCACCAGCTATCACATCGATGCCATTGCAGCTCGGTTCATAACGCACCCGGAAACGCTTGATGTCGTCGTCGCCTCTAACCTGTTCGGAGATATCTTGACCGATATCGGCGCCGCGATCCAAGGCGGTCTCGGCTTTGCGGCATCCGCGAACGTCAATCCGCGGGGCAGGGTGCCGTCCATGTTCGAGCCGGTTCACGGATCAGCGCCGGATATTGCCGGTAAGGGATTGGCTAATCCGCTCGCGACCATCTGGTCGGGGGCGCTAATGCTGGAACAACTCGGACAAGCCGACGCAGCCCGGTCGATCATGGCGGCGATGGAGACGGTTATAAAAACGGGCAAGCTCACGCCAGATTGCGGTGGAACCGCCACGACGAATGAAGTCGCGCAGGCAATTGCCGAAGCCGTGGAAAATCAACCCGTTAAATGGAGCTGACAACTATTGCTTAGGCAATATCGCTTCTGACGAAGCTAGCGATGTCTGCATGTGTTGCAAACCAAACGCCCGATCGTTCGCGGATGTGAGCGATAAGCTCTTCCAAGATGAAGATACGCGAGCGATGACCGGTGACATGCGGATGCATCGTGAGAAGGAACAGGCCTTCCTCTTCATAAGCACGGTCGAATTCGCGCGTGAAGATATCCAGCACTGCCGTCGGCGGTGTGTATGGCCGCAATGCCTGGAAACGGTTCATGTTGAAATAGACCGCGTCGTCCCGTATCCACTCGACGGGAAGTTCGACGATCCCAGTCGCTTCACCATCTTCAAGCAGTTCATAAGGCTCATCGTCAGCCATTAGCGACGAATCGTAAATCAGCCCCAACTCGCGTTGGATGCGAAGCGTTTCCTGAGAAAAGTCCCAGGATGGCGTACGCATGCCTACGGGACGAATGCCGGTAATGCGCTCTAGGGTGTCGGCAGCCCGAAAATGCAGCTCCCGTTCGCGATCTGCAGGCACTTTGGTGTTCAGTTCGTGAATCCAGCCGTGCAAGCCAACTTCATGACCATTGTCGATAGCCGAGCGCTGTTCATCCGGATAGAGCAGAGCCGCAACAGCGGGAACGAAGAATGTCGCGGGCACGTCGGACTTTGCCAGTGCCGCATGGATGCGCGGAATTGCGACCCGATTTCCATACTGACCTTGCGACATGCGGCCAATCGAATTGCCACCGTCGCGAAGCTCGATCGTATCGTGATCGCTGTCGAAGGACAGCGCCACGGCGCAACGCGCTCCGTCTTTCCAGGCGGTCGGCTTCAGCGAGCGGCCGGCTCGGACCTTCGACGTCTTGGCATGCCAGATGTCATCGCTCCATTCCCAAGGTTCCATGGACGTCATTTCTCGGCCCTCACTTTTGCCATTTCACATGCGATTTGATAGCCTTGCCGTCCGCACTCACCCATCCGTGAGGCGCTGCGGCAGCCACCATCGTGTCCAATTCGGCCACTCGCTTTTGTGGCTGGAATTCAGAGAAAGCCTTGAGCTTCTCGATATCGACCCAGGCTGTTCCGACGTTTTCGAAATCGACCAAAGGTGCTGCCGACTTGGCGGTTGCCGGAAAATCGCTTTCGGCGGAATGGACGTTTACGGAAAATCGCTTAAAATCGTCCGGCTCGCCTATAGTTACTTGTCCGTCTGCGCCAATGAGAATGATCATCTTAGGTCCTTATATTTTCAGAGGGAATAGATGCGAGAAGCCGTGTCCTGGAAAAGCATCGCCTTTTCGGAAGCGGTAAAACCGGCCGCGATAAGCTTGAACACGTTCCAAAGTGTTATGTAGTCGCAACTGATGCGATCGACGGGGAAATTGCTTTCGAACATGCAGCGGTCCGGTCCAAACAGACTGATAGCTTCCATGACATAGGGGCGCCATTTATCGGCGATTTCGGCCTCCGACGTGCGCTCGTCGCGAAGGTGGAAATCGAATCCACACATAGGCATGCCGAGGCCTCCGACCTTCAGCACAACATTCCCGCATGCTGCAAGGCGTCCAAGTGCCAACCGCCATTCCTCAAAGGCATCCTGACGTCGTCCTGAATACGGGCCGACGCCAATCGGCCCGCCAAGGTGATTCAGTACGATGGCCGTGTCGGGAAAACTGTTTGCGAGATTGTAGAGCTCATCGATCTGCGGATGAAGCAACCAGGCATCGAATACGAGGTTTCGCTTACCAAGTTCAGCAAAGCCCGCCCGAAACTCCGGCGTTGCCATCATGCCATCAAAGACGCGATTGCGAGGGTTCAGAAGGTTGGAATCGCTGTTCCATGCTGTAATATGTCGGATGCCTTTGAAGCGCTCTCCGGCTGCGGCTGCATGACGATCCAATACAGCACCGGCTGCCGCTCCATGCATGAGATCAACCTGAGCGACAACCCCCTTGCAAGGACGTACAGTTCCGTAGATGCCGCTGGCGAACGAAGCTGCTACGCCATTGACGAACTCGGTCTCGCCGAGCGTGCGTAGTTCTTCCGGTCCATTTTCCCGGATCATCGCACCGCATTGCACGAATACAGTTGCACGAACGTTGTGACCCGAACTCAGGTTTTCCATCATTTCAGGCACCAGATAGGTGCTGTGAGGGAAATCCCAGAGATGATGGTGTGGATCGACGATCGGCAGATCGGGTTCGATGACCGCGGCTTCGGCCATCATCTCAGCGTTTCAATGAATAGGCGTTGTCGAGGCCGATAGTCTTTATCAGGAACAGTATCACCAGCGTGCTGACGACAATCAGAATGGACGATGCCGCGGCCACCATCGGGCTCAACCCATATTCCGTCTGATCGAAGATCTGGATCGGAACCGTCTTGATCTGGCGACCGCCTACGAACAGCGTCACCGTGATCTCATCAAGCGAAACGATAAGGCAGAAGAGAGCGGCGGCCGCAATACCGGGACGGATCATCGGGAGGGTGATGCGCCGGACGGCGGTAACTCTGCTCGCACCGAGCGACATCGCCGCCTCTTCCAGATAGGTATTCACACCACGGATCGAAGAGCCAAGCGTGCGAAATGCATAAGGCACGGCGATCACGACATGGCTGATCACGACGGCGGCGATGGTGTTGGTCATTCCCAGCGTATGGAAGAACAAAAACATCGCAACGGAAAGCGCTGTCACCGGAAGCAGGATCGGCGCTATAAAGAGCGCTTCGATCAGGCCGGGTCGGCTGACGAATCGAACCACGGCATACGCGGCCACACCGCCAAGTATGACCGCGCAAACCGCTACAAATGGTGCCATCAGAAAGCTGATGAGGAATGACGTAGTGAACTCTTCGTTCTCGGCGAGTGCCGCATACCATTTCAGTGTCCATTCAGAGGTCGGTATGACAAGCCGGCTCGACGGATTGAAAGATACGAGAAAAACTATCGCCTGTGGCAGGACCAGAAAGACGACCGTTAGCCAGGAATAGCCCGCAAGAATTTTCTTGGATAGGTTACCTTTCATCGTTAGGTTCTCCAGATGCGCATGACGAGGCGCGGTACGATGGCCATCGTGGTGACGCCAACGATAAGCAGCACGACGGACAGCGCTGCACCGAGCGACCAGTCCACGAGCGAATTGATTTCCTGATAAATGAGCGGCGACATAAGCCGGCTCTTGCCGCCGCCGAGCAGAACAGGCGTCAGATAGGCTCCAATAGTGAGCGCGAAAACCAGGACGCAGCCCGATGCAACGCCACGGATCGAAAGCGGCAAGGTCACGCGCAGGAATACGGTAAGGCGACCGGCTCCCAGCGAGCATGCAGCCTCCTCCACGGAGGCGTCCATGTTGGAAAGCACACTGATGATCGAGAGAACCATGAAAGGCAACAGAACCTGGACCATGCCGATGGTCGATGCCAATGGCGTGTAGAGGATCTGAAGCGGAGTGTTGATGATACCGAGAGCGAGCAGTGTCTGATTGAAAAGCCCGCTGGATCCAAACAAAATGGTCCATCCGACGGTGCGCACGACAACGCCGATCAGCAACGGAGAGACCAGCGCGACCAGCATGACATTGTAAGACGCGCGTGCATAACGGGCCATGTAATAGGCGAAGGGATAGCCGATCAGCAGGCAGAGCACGGTGACGATAAGACCATAAGCAATCGTCGTGAGCAGGTATTCCAAATAATAAGAATCAAAGATGACATGCAGGTAGCTGTTGATGCTCGGCATAAAGCCTAGCGGATAGCCTTCCGTGAAGGAGATTGTTAGTAGGCTGAGCAACGGGCCAAGGAAGAATACCGCCATGAAGGCGGTGGGAATGGCAAGATAGCGAACCTTGGTCATCATGCGGGAACCACGAGCACGGCGTCCGAATTCCATCCGACCGCGATTCTGTCTTCCAGCCGCATTTCTCCAAGCCTTGCGGGCCGCGAGCGCGAAGGCAAAAGCACCGCAAGATTTGGCCCGCCATCAATGTCGACCACAAGCCGCGTAAACGCGCCAAGATAGGTCTGGTCGACTACACGTGCTTGTGCACGGTTGCGCATGTCCGCCGCAGCATCGCCTATCGCGATATCTTCCGGGCGAATCAGGACCGCGAGCGAACCTTCGGCCGTTGCCGGCGAAACTATCGCGGTCGTCTCGAAACCAGAGGCAAGCCGCGCCGAGGTTTCGCCGTTTTGCATCTTTGTACTCTCGACCGGAAAAATATTGGCCGCACCCATGAAGCGGGCGACAAACGCCGAATTCGGATGTGAATAGATGTCCTCGGCCGCGCCGATCTGGGAAAGCTGTCCGTCGCACAGTATAGCAATACGATCCCCCATGGTCATCGCTTCATCCTGATCATGCGTAACCATAACGGCTGTAATGCCAAGCTGCTGCTGAATGCGGCGGATTTCATATTGCATCTCGGAGCGCAAATCGCGATCGAGCGCACTTAGAGGTTCGTCCAGAAGAAGTATATCAGGCCGTGTAACAAGTGCGCGAGCCAGCGCTACCCGCTGCTGCTGCCCGCCTGAAAGCTGGCTTGGAAGGCGCTCGGTCATACCACCCAGGCGCACCATTTCCAACGCCTCCCTGACCCGTACGCGAATTTCGTCGTTTGGCACCGAACGCATTTCGAGGCCGAAGGCGACGTTCTTGAAAACCGTCAGATGTGGAAAGAGCGCAAGATTCTGAAAAACGACGCCGATATTGCGCTTGTTTGGAGGATCGCGCGAAACGTCGCGCCCACGAATCTCGATTGCGCCGGAGGTCGCCGTCTCGAAGCCCGCGATGATCCGCAACAGAGTGGTCTTGCCGCTTCCGCTTGGTCCGAGCATGACAAGGAATTCGCCTTCGGCGATATCGATCGAAACATTGCGAGTCGCAAAGATGCTGTCGAACTGACGACAAACGTCCTTCACTCTAAGAAAGCCCGCAGCGTTCGGCTTTGTGGATGATGAGGAACCATGCGCGCGGTTCAATCCCAAGGGTATATTTACCATCACGGTTCCATTCCGAACATCGATCATCGGCCTCCATCGACAGACAGCACTTGCCCAGTGACATAATCAGCCAGTTCAGAGGCGAAGAAAACACATGCCGACGAAATATCCTTCGCAGCCCCCAGGCGCTTCAAGGCAATGCGTTCGACCAGCGCCGCCCGCCCGGCATCTCCATAGCCTTGCCACTGGCGTTCAGACGAGGGATTGGAGCGAAAAAAGCCCGGCGCGATGCAGTTTACCGTGACGCCATGGCTGCCAAATTCGAAAGCGAGCTGCTTGGTGAGGCCAACGACGGCATGTTTCGATGTCGTGTACGCCTGAACTCCTGTGAGAGAGGGCCTTAATCCAGCATTGGAACTGATGTTTATGATACGTCCGGAACCTTGACGCTTCATGCCCCGGGCAACGGCCCGACATGTGGTAAAGGTAGCATCAAGATTGATGTTGACGACTGCGTCCCAGTCCTCGAAGCTCAGACCCTCGATTGGCTCGTGCTGGCGACCGACGACCCCCCCGGCATTGTTGATCAGAATATCGATCGACTTGCAGGTTTTTGTCTCGATATCAGCGATCCATGCGGACGCCGCCTCACGGTCGGTGAGGTCTACTTCCGAAAAGCGGACCGAGATGGATTCGGGCGCCGGCTGCCCCGGAGCGAGCGTTCCGTAAACAGCGGCTCCCCGAGCCGCAAAATCCTCGGCGATCACCAGGCCAAAGCCGTGTCCGGCTCCGGTAATAGCCACAACCTTATTGTCAAATTGCAGTTCCATAGACGCTTCCAGTTCGTATCAAGGTACGGTGAAACCACCGTCGGCGATCAGAATCTGACCTGTGATGAAATTGGCGTCTTCGCTTGCGAGAAAGATTGCCGGCTTCGCGATCTCTTCGGGCTGCGCGTAACGTCCGAGCGGAACAGCCGCCGCAATCTTCGCACCGATTTCGGGGGCGGCGAAACGTTCACGGGTCAGGGGCGTGAAAACCGGTCCCGGAGCAACCGAGTTGGCACGGATTCCCGCCTTGGCGTAATCCACGGCGATCGAGCGCGTGAGACCATGTACGCCGGCTTTGGCCGCCGCATATGCGGCACGACCAATACCAGGGTGAATACCGGTAATCGATCCTATGTTGACGATAGAGCCACCGGATTGAAGATGTTTCAACGCAGCGCGGCAGCAAAAAAAGGCACCGTCGAGATTGATGCTGATATTCCTCTGCCAAAGCGCATCGTCGGTATCGGCCGCGGTGGCACCGCCCACGATGCCCGCGCAATTGATCATCGAGTGGAGCGCTCCGAACGCATTGACCACGCTCTGGAAGGCTGCATCTACGTCAGCGGACACGGTGATATCCACCGCGACCGCCATCGCCTTACCGCCTGCCGCCTCGACTTCGGCGACCGTATCCGACGCGCCTGTCACGGAACGATCGAGGATGCCGACATTGGCACCCTCGCTCGCGAGCAACAAAACAGCGGCACGACCGATACCGGAGGCGCCGCCGGTTACGATGACGGTCTTGCCGGAGAAACGCTTGCCCTGGTCTTGCATGCTTACCTCAATTTCTGATCGATTTCGCGCCGCAGCGCCTGAAGGGTTCCGCCCACATGCGCGAAGTCATACTGAAACAGCTTCTTGGTGTTGGTCTTGACGTTGACCACACCCTCCAGCTGAGCGTATTCGGTCGGCAGAGTGACATTGGGATTGCTCGGCGAGAGTCCAGCGCGCTTGAGAATTTCCAACTGGATTTCCGGATCCAGCCAAACGTTGACGAACTCCTGTGTCGCCTTGCTGACAGCCGGCGAGGTGCCCGCATTGACGCAGCCAACGATCGTCTGCTGCGTGCAGCCCTCTTCCGGCCATGCGAATGCGATATTGAGACCCCGGAGCTGCGCGGCGGCCGTATAACCACCCCATTGCGGGCCGAGCCAAACTTCGCCCTTATCGATCAGCTCTTCCATCTGCGTGTAAGAGGTGGTCCATACACCGATGTTCTTCTTGTGCTTTGCCCACTCGTCTACGGCGACGCTCAGATTGTATTCGTCCTTGCCGAGAATCCGGGCCAGCATAACGTAAGCGTCCCAGAAATTCTCATGCATGCCGACCTTGCCGGCATATTTTGGATTGAAGAGATCCAGCCAGGACTTTGGCTTTTCGACGAATTTCGGATTATAGGCGATCCCGAACGGTTGAATGGCAGCTGCGACACCCATGCCGTGACGAGGCTGGAGATCCTGCGGGATGGCGGCAACGTTAGGTGCATTCGCCGGTTCGACCTTGGTAAAGAGATCGGCTTTGGCACCGAGAGCCGCAAAGGTGTCGTTCCAGAGACCACCGGTTTCGAACGGATTTGTCTTGGCGACGAGAAGACGCGGATAGGCTTCCGCCGATGCGCGAGCAGTAAACGTCAGGGCCGCATCGGCATGGGTGGATTTGAATTTCGGACCGGCTACTTTCTCCAGGACGTCGTTCAATGCGCCCGAGAACGTGCCGATCTTGATGCCGTCACCAGCCAGGGCGAAAGCTTTGCCTGCGCCCAGACTTGCCGCCGCTGCGGAAGCGCCAGCGGCTTGCAAGAGCTGGCGCCGATTCATATTCATAAATCCAGTCATTTATTTACTCCCCTTTTTTTGATTTCACGTACCGATGGTTTGAGCGTCTGTCAGGCGCTCATTTTCAAATCTTTCTTGGTGTATTTCTCGATAAGAGGCATGGCGTGAGACCCGAACTTCTCAAGAGAGCGCTTGGCTCGGCCGCTTTCCATCCCGCCGAAGTGAAAGTAACAGCTGTAGTGGACGGGATTGAGAAGCTCGATGTCCTTGCTGATACGCTCGGCAACGTATTCCGCATCGCCGATGATGATGTTCTTCTCGAATGTCTCCAGCGACGGCTCGTTCACAAGCTGCTTAGGCTGAATGAAGCCGTTGGTGACCGTCGCGCCCGACTGACCGAGAGCCGCGAGAACGCGTGCCGTGTAACGCACACCTTCGGCAGCCTCGCGAGCTTCGGCCTTGCTGTCGGTTACGTGTATATACTGCTGCACCGCAAGCGGCAGCGCGTCCGGCGCGTGACCTTTGGAAACCAGGGCATCTTGAATTTTCTTCCGGTTGTTCAGCAGACCTTCGGTTCCAAGCCAGGTGCCGCTGGTGAAAACGGTCGCGCCGCTCTTGACTGCGCGATCGAGGATATCGGGGTGGGTCGTCGCCACGAAGAAGGGCGGGAATGGCTTCTGCGCCGGGGCAAGCAGGAAATGCGTGTCGGGAACTTCGATGTATTTTCCCCTGTAGTCCACATGCTGCTTGCGCAGGGCGTCTTCTACAACGTCCCAGTATTCAAGGAAACGTTCGGTTTTGTCGGCAATCGGAACACCGAACCGCTCAAATTCGTAATGCTGGTAACCGCCGCCAAACCCGATGACAGCGCGCCCCTCGCTCTGCAGATCAAGCATGGCGATTTCCTGGGCAACACGCATCGGATTGTAGAGCGGAAGGATGATCACGGCAGTGCCAACCTTGATCTTCTTCGTACGGGCGGCGACATGCGACGCCATCAGGATGGGCGACGGGCTGATGGAGTAGTTGGAAAAATGATGCTCGGAGAACCATGCGGTTTCGAAGCCGGCCTGTTCTGCAAGGTCCACCATGTCGAATGTATCATGCAGAACCTTGCTATTGGAGGTCGATTGATCTCTGACTGGCATCAGGCTGAAAAGACCAAATTTCATACGTATTTTCCTTCTCGGGAAGATGACTGTGTGACGACATGACAATCCACCCCGAGAAAATCCACAAATGGTAATATCTATCGGTATAATTAGCTATACTTATGAGTATGTTTTGACATTAGTGATCCACCGGCTTGCATTAGACAGGGATATTTTCGCTGTCTCAGCAAGCCATTCTCTGAAAACGCGACTGGCCGGACGCTCGTTGTCGTTACCGTTAACGGTAAAATGAAAACCTTCACCGATCTCAATGGCAAGATTGACAGGGCACACAAGTCTGCCGGAAAGCAAGTCCCGCTCAACCAGGAAGAATGTTGCAAGTCCAATCCCCTGTCCCTCAACGCAGGCTTCCAGCATCATTGTCGCATCGCTGAAATAGGGACCGTTCTCGTCTACTGCCTGAGAGAGACTTGCAGCCTCAAACCAGGCCGGCCAGTGATTTCTCTCTAGGGTTTGCAGTCGCCTATGCGTGATAAGATCGGCGAATTCAGAAATCCGCTTATGGTTTTCCAGATAAGCCGGAGAACACACCGGAAAGATTGGTTGAGCACCGAGACTTTCATAACGTCCGCTGCCATCGTTTCTCCTGCCCCATCCAACCGTGAGATCAATCCCGGCCCGGCTTCCGTTACCCTCGTCCTTAGATGCCAGCACGGTCAGCTTTATGTCGGGATATGCATCCAAAAAGCTGGAAACCCTCGCGCTGAACCAGCGGGTGCCGAAAGACGGGAACACATCGACTTTGAGAGAAGTCGGGACCTTGGGATCACGCAATCGCAGACAGGCACGACCTATCATCGTCAGGGACTCGCGAATGCTATTTGCAAAAATGGCACCCTCCGGTGTCAGCTGCAGGCGTCGCGGTAAACGATCGAACAGGCGCTGGCCCAGGAAGTCTTCAAGCTGGCGCACCTGTTGACTGACGGCAGATTGAGTCATGTTGAGCTCTTGGCCCGCGACGGTGAAACTGGAATGCCATGCCGCCGCCTCGAAGGTTTTCAAAAGATTGAGCGGCGGCATCCGGGCGGTTTTCAACGTGGATCGACCTACCGGCATTGGTTGTGTGAGTTTGGAGTTCGATTGATCCGTCAAAATAACGCTCCCCCGTTCTACATTAGCAATACTAATGCTACCCATGGAAATTGCAACTTGATTATGGAGAAGCTGCGGATAAGCTTTCATCGTAGATTTACGCGACGCGAGTTCACTATGTCACACTCTTCAAATGCGGTTTTTCCAATTGATGCTCTGCTATGGGGAATTCGCCGCTGGGTCGAAATTGAAAGCCCTTCGCAGGACGGCCAAGCTGTCAACAGAATGACCGATATTGTCGAGGCGGACTATCGTGCTCAGGGCGTTCAAACTCAGCGAATTCCTGGGCGGGACGGATTGGGGGATCACTTGATCGCCCGAAAAGGAAACAAGCATGGTCCTGGAATTCTGGTCCTAAGTCATAACGACACCGTACATCCTGTCGGAACTCTCGATGATGTTCTCCCGTTTAGAATTGAGGGCGATCGCGCATTCGGGCCTGGAATTGCCGACATGAAAGGTGGTGCCTTTCTCGCATTTTCAGCGATAGCGCAACTTGATGTCGGCGATCTCAATTGGACACTTCCGGTTACTCACGTTCTCGTATCTGATGAAGAGATCGGCAGCCCGACGTCTCGCGAGCTCATAGAGGCTGAGGCGCGTAAAGCCAAATATGTGTTGGTGACTGAGCCGGGCAGAAATGGCGGTCGCTGCGTAACAGCCAGGAAAGGCATAGCGACCTTCGAATTGAAAGTTCATGGTCGCGCAACCCATGCAGGTCTCCGGCATCGGGACGGTCGCAACGCTATCATTGAGTTAGCCAAGCATATTCTGGCAATTGAGGCCCTGACGGATTACGAACGTGGCTTAACCATCAATGTCGGCACGATCAGAGGCGGCACCAAACCTAACGTTGTACCATTTGAAGCAATCGCCGAGATCGATATTCGCCTTCCGACACCGCCAATGGGTGAAGAAATCATCCGAAAGCTCAGAGAAATCCGACCGACTAGTGATGACTACAAGCTCATGCTTACCGGTCGAATCAAAAGACCTCCATATACCAAAACGGAAGCCATCTCCGAACTTTACGAAACAGCCCGGTCAATCGCCTCGGATCTGGGATTTGATCTTTCTGACAGCGCAACGAGCGGAGCGAGTGACGCAAATTTCACCGCTTCAATTGCAGCAACCCTGGACGGCATCGGTGTTAATGGACTGGACAGCGCTCACACGCACTACGAGTGCATGGAGATTTCAAGTGCTCCGCAACGGGCGCAGATGCTCTACCAACTATTACGAACATTAAGGTAGACGCATTCATTCACCAGTACTCGAGCACAGAAATGCTTCTAACCGACAAGAATGTCAAAGAGTTCGTTTGAGGCATCGCCATCAAGGCGCTCAAAATATCACCGGTTTGCCTTGGCTCTTGGGGAAATATGGCGCAAGGCGTGCCATTTGGTTTGCCATCTGACCCCCGACACCGACCTTGGCTGAGGCCGGTAATGGGCGGTGTATGGCGTCTGAGCCTTGTGACGTCGACCACATTTCCCAGCAAGCCAGCACAGTCTCTCTTCATCGTCTCGAACTGCGACCCAGTAGGAGCGCGAAACAAAAGGAAGAGAGCATGGGTAAAATATCACAGGCAAGGATTATCAGTATAGATGTTGGTCGCGATTGGTTGGATATCCACTGTCTGCCAGAAGGCAAGCGCGCGCGGCTGCCGAACAAGGTTGAAGGTCATGAGCAACTCGCTCTTGAACTGGTCGCACTGGTTTGCTTCGAGGCCACTGGCGGACAGGAATGGAGATTGTGGGCCGCCCTCGACACCGTCGGGATCGCGACCTGGCAATTGCCATCCGCCCAGGTCAAAGCATTCGCCGCCGGTCGGGATATACGGGCCAAAACGGCTCGGATTGACGCGGAACTCATCGCGCGGTTCATGCTGTTTCGACCGGATGCGGGACGCGTATTGCCACATGAAAAGCTGCGCGTGGGCAGTTGGTCGAGACACGCAAACGGCTTCTGCGCAGATCAAGGCGCATGGGAAGCTGGGATCGGCGGACATGTTTGGTACCATGGGCGCCGAATTGAAAGGCCTTCTCGATTGCCAGATTGCACGGTTGAAGGAACGGATCGAGCAGATCATGGCCTCGGATAATGAACTGGCGGCGACTGCGGTATCCTGCGTTCCGTTCCCGGGATCGGCCCTGTCGCCGGCACCATGCTGATGGCCGAGATGCCCGAGCTCGGCCAGCTCCCGGGCGAACAAGTCGCGGCGCTCTCGGGCTTGGCTCCGATCGCACATGACAGTGGCGCCGTGCGCGGCAAGTGCCATTGGAGGAGGATGGCGCCAGCTGCCACACGGTCTTATCCCGGCAACCCTCGTCGCCAGCCATCACAACCAGTCTTGAAGATCTTTGCTGACCGGTTTCGCGACGCCGGGAAACCCCACAAGGTTGTCATGACAACCATCGCTCGAAAGCTCGTTACGATTGCGAACACACTCTGCAAACGTCTGAAATGGACCAATCAGGTCACCTGAGAAATACAGTTGCCAGGCAAGTGAGGGGGCAGCATATTTTCCACTATGCGAAAGCTCAGCGGAAATCGAAAGCACAACCAGACCGCTTCGGCAATAACTTCAGACCATGGGACGAATGTGTACCTCCTTACCCGTGCTCCTTGGTGACCACGTTCCAACGTGTAGGAGTTCGATCCGGCGAAAGTGTGTGCTCATCTGCCTTTCCAAGAAGGCACTTTCCATCGGCTTTGGATGATCTGCTTCGCCCTGGCGATCGACAAAGTCACAATCGCCAAAAGACACAGCCAAGTCCGTATCAGATATGGATACTCCGAATCGAGTGACATAATTCCCCCGCAGCATAACAAGGGAATGCTAATGTGCCTGGTTGGGTGATTAGGGGCTGAAGAAACCCAATGACCGATTATTTCTGACTTCCTACGGGCTCCTGTTCCGGTGGAGATCCCGGTTGCACCGGCGGGGACGTTGGGCTCGACCGGGGCAACGCATACGCGATGATAGAATCGTCGATTGGCGTCTTCATGAAATGATGGCCGCCATCGGTGATTACGAGATATTGCTGGCCTCGCGCCTCGAACGTCATCGGATTAGCCTGGCCTCCGCCGGGAAGCTTGTCACTCCAAAGGGTCTCGCCCGTCTTGATGTCGATGGCCCGGATCAAGTTGTCGGTGGCCGCGGCAATGAAGACCAGGCCGCCGGCGGTGAGCACGGCGCCGCCATTGTTCGGCAGCCCGATCGGGATTGGCAGCTTCAACGGGATGCCGAAGGGGCCGTTCTCGGTCGCCAGACCCAGCGGCTTATCCCACAGCGTCTTGCCGGTCTTGAGGTCGATGGCCTTGATCCCGCCATAGGGCGGCTGCTTGCACATCATCCCGGTCCACGGCTGGACCCATCCCGCATTGACCCTGACGGCGTATGGTGCTCCCGCCTGTGGAGAAACGCCATTGGTGCTGGCGGCGGACCCCCGGATGTCGACAGGCAGGCTTCCCAGCTTGTCCGCCACGTCGCGGGGCACCAGCCGGTTGAAATTGGCCATGTCGTTGTAGTTCGCGACGAGGATGCCGTTCTTCTCATCGACCGCGATGCTGCCCCAGTCCGAGCCGCCGTTATAGCTAGGGTATTCGATGGAGTTTTTGTCCACTGACGGCGGTGTGTAGACGCCACGATAGTCGGCTTGGCGGAACTGTATGCGGCACCACAACTGATCCAGCGGTGTCATTCCCCACATATCGGCTTCCGTAAGGTCTGGCTTGTTAAGACTGGAGTATCCCGAAAATGGTTGCGTCTTGCTCAGTCTGTCCACTGGTTCGGACCCTCCCTGCGGGACGGGCTTTTCGATGACAGGGAACAGAGGCTTGCCGTCCCGCCGGTCGAGAACGTAGATCTCGCCCTGCTTGCTCGGCAGGATCAAGGCCGGGGTGTTGCCCTGCTCGGTCGGAAAATTGACCAGGGACGGCTGTGAACCAAGGTCGTAATCCCAAATGTCGTGGTGCACGGTCTGGAAATGCCAGACGTCCTTGCCGGTGGTCGCATCGACCGCCACAACCGACGAGTTGTAGACGTCGTCATAGGGCTGGCGATGGCCGCCATAATAATCGCCCTGAGCGTTGCCCAGCGGCAGGTATACCAGGCCAAGTTGCTCGTCGGCGGCCGGCACGGTCCACATGTTCGGCGTATTGCGCGTGTATTCCTCGCCCGGTCCCGGCTCGCCCTTTTTGTCGGGGCGGCCAATGTCCCAGGCCCACACCAGCTTGCCGGTCGTTGCACTGTAGCCTCGGATGACGCCCGATGGCGCATACTCCGCTTGGCCGTCAGCAACTTGCCCGCCGACAACGACGACGCCGCGCACGATGATGGGCGCTGCGTTAAGCGTGTACCAGCCCGGGACCATATCGCCCATACCGCGGTGCAGATCCACCATGCCGCCCGTACCGAAGTCCTGGCAGAGTTGCCCGGTCTTAGCATCAACGGCGATCAGCCGCGCGTCGAGGGTCGATTCGATAATCCGCTCTGTGCAAGGTGCGTCGTCGGCCGCGTTGGGAACGGCGTAATAGGCGACAGCATGGCAGTTCGCGCCATAGGCGATCGCGGTATCAGGCACCTTGGGATCGTAGCGCCACCACTCTCTGCCGGTCGCCGGATCGAGGGCATACAAGATGTTCTTGGGCGAGCAAGTGTACATCCGGCCATTCACGGTGATCGGCGTGTTCTCCCAGGAATACTTTTCCTTGGCCCATTTAGAGGGTGTGTCGCCTGTCTCGAAGGTCCATATCTTTTTTAGGTTGGTGACGTTCCCGGTGTTGATCTGCGAGAGCGGCGAATAACGCGCGCCCATATTGGTGCCACCCCACGCGGGCCAGTCATTGCCGACTTCCTGTTGTGGCTCCGGAGTAGCAGAGGCACCAGGCAAAGCGTTCTTTGTCGCAACCGACTGCGCCGTGGGAGAAGGGGTGGCTTCTGGCGCAGCGATCGTTGCCGCGCTCTGAGCCAGCGCCGAAAGGCCCCCGGAGCTAGCCCAGAAAAGTGTACCTCCACCTAATACGAGCAGCATGGCCAGACCGGCTGCGATCCCCGGAAGACGAGAATTACCGGCGTCCCGGCGCAGAACCGGAAGGCTCAAAAATACCAGGATCAGGACGACTGTAGGGGCGACGAGCCGAGGCACTTGGGCCCAGCCATCCAGCCCCCGTTCCCATAAGGCCCAGATCACCGTTCCAGCGAAGGTGATAAGATAGACCCAGAACGCGGATATGTGCCGGCGAAAGAGGAACCAGGACGTTATCAGCAATCCGAGACCGGCGAGGGCATAATACCATGACCCGCCCAGTGATATCAGCCATAGGCCGAGACCAAAAATCGGTGCCCCAAATATCAGAACAAAGAGACCGACCGCCATGACTGCCCAGTCGCCACACGTTTTCTGCTGCTGCATACCACCATCCTCCTAAGAACATTCGATACTTGTATATTTACTTAGTTTTGCAAGTCAGCGTCGTCTTGACAGCTGACCAATCCTCCTAAAAAGAAAACCGTGATTTAGACATCCAAATGATAGACTCTCCAAGCTAGCGCAAAATAGAGACATCTTTTCTCGTGTTCCAAAAAGTTAGTTATGAATTTTCCGGCCTGGTTCGTGGACCGGATTGATCAGTGTGCCCACACCTGAAACCTCAATGCAAAGGATATCATCTGGTTTCAAATAGCGCGGGGGATCAAATCGCGTACCCGCTCCCGTAGGCGTTCCGGTAAGGATAATATCACCGGGCAAGAGCTCCGTAAATTGAGAAATATAGCTGATAATCAAATCGAACGGGTAGATAATATTCGCGGTCGAATCGTCTTGTCGTAACTCGTCATTTACCCTGGTTTTGATTGACAGTGGCGCTTTGGTTTTCAAGGCTTCGGTTTCCATCCATGGTCCGATGCTCCCTGAGGCATCGAAGTTCTTGCCGCCGGCAGAGTTACGAGCGCCATGCTTAGTCCAATCTCGAATGGTGCCCTCATTGGCAACAGTGAGCCCGGCCACATGGGCGAGAGCAGTATCGCGTTCGATCATGCGTCCTGGTTGGCCGATTATGAGAGCGATTTCCCCTTCATAATCGAGCTGATCTGATTGCACGGGTCTGATCAACGGCTGCTTGTGCCCGGTGAAGGACTGCGCCGTCCTCAAGAAGATATTTGGATATTGTGATTCCTTAATCCGGCTTGCATATTCTTCTGCGCGGTTCGCGTAGTTTACCCCGACGCAAAGAATCTTCGATGGTTGGGGGATTGGCAACTGGAACACAATGTCGTTGAGAGCAAAATCAGGGGAGGCGCCGATCGCACTTTCTCCGAGCCGGGACAAAGCCCTGCCGGCAATTGCCGTTCGCAACGTCGGATAGTCGTCCTGACGTGCACTAAGATCGACGACCGCCTCATCAATGACGACGCCGTAGCGGTCAGTGCCCTCGGCGCGAAACGACACGAATTTCATATGTCCTCCTGATCGGTTTTCATTTAATTGAAGGGAATGGCAACAGTCCGGTCGACTTCGCGGCTCGGCCAATGGGGTAGAGCGCGGCAGCGCAAGAGCCATGCCTCGATGCCAGGGTATGGATCCAGTGGTATGTTCGCCTCTGGTGATTGCTCGACATAGGGGAAGCAAGCGATATCGGCGATGGTCAGTCTGTTAAAGCAGAGCCACGGATGCGCAGCGAGCCGACTTTCAAGCGCTTCAAGACCCAAGCGGCCGATCGCTTGAAGTTCTTCCAGACTGCCGGCGATCCAGCGGCCACGCTTAACGCCACGGCGCGCGTATTGCAGCCCGAACTGGATCTCATTGCCAGAAAGCGCCAGCCACTGCGTTACTTCGGCCAGATCAGCTGGATCCCTGGGAAGCCATGCCTCACCACCGAAGCGGCCGGCAATGTAAACCAGGGCTGCGCTGGAGTCCCAGAACACCCGTCCTTTGTCTTCAAGCACCGGAACCTGCCCCCGCGGGTTCAAATGGCGAAACAGGCTAGATTTGTGCTCATGTTTGGCAATATTGACCGTTACGATCTCACATTGCAGATTGAGAAGCGACAGTAGCACTCTGATTTTATAAGAGTTACCCGATTCAAAACCCAGATAAAGTCTCATGCAAAACCTTTCATGCCAGCAAGCGCATCCGGATTTTCGACGTCAATTGGACGGCCATCGACATAGGCCAGAACGCGGTGAAACTGGTCTCCAAAATAGGCTTCGATCTGGTCACGCTCGAAATAGCCGAGGTGCGGTGTTGCAACGACGTTGGACAGCGCAAGTAAGGGTTCGCTGTGAGATGGTTCGGTTTCGTAGACATCCACTGCCGCACGTCCAGGTCTCCCACACTTCAGAGCCTCCAGCAACGCTCCCGGCGCGATGAGGCCGGAGCGGCTGGTATTCACGATAAGCGAGGTCGGCTTCATCGCAGCGAGATCGTCTGCCGTGACGATGCCAGCCGTTTCCTTTGTGTAGCGTACGTGAAGGCTCAATACATCCGCCTGTTCGAATAACACGCGGCGATTAGGACATGGAGTATGGCCGGCGGCTTCGGCAGCAGCAAGGCCGCCGTCACGCGACCAAACCAAAACTTTCATTCCAAACGCACGCCCGTAGGATGCAACAACCGATCCGACTTTCCCATACCCAAGGACACCAAGCGTACGATCGCGTAATCCTGTGCCGAGTTCACTTTGCCATCCACCCGCCCTCAGCCGGGCCATTTGTTGCGGGATACTGCGCATTCCTGCTAGCACAAGGCCCCATGTCAGCTCTGCCGTAGCGTATGAGATGCGACCGTGCCCGACACAGATCAGCGTACCATTTCCGGTGCAGGCCTCGACGTCGACGTTCGGATGTGGCCCATTCAACGTGATCAGCCGGAGCTTCGGCAAGCGGCATATAAGAGCAGCCGGCAGCTGGGTGCGTTCGCGCAACAGCACAAGCGCCTCAATGTCACGAAAGCGCTCCGCCAATATGTCAACATCCCTCTCCGCATCATTCCAAATCGTGACGTCGTGCCCATCGAGTTGCCCAAAGCACTGAAGTGAGTCTACGACGTTCGCGTAGTCGTCCGGAATACCGATTTTCATGAACTTCGTCCTATCGAGGCAGAATGCCTATTCACTTGCGGAGCCCACCCAGTGCGGCAGGTAGAAGGATCTGGTCAAGCGTTGGCGCTTTTGAGCTATCGAGCTCACTGTGATCAACGAGAGTTTGAATCGCCTGATTAATTGAATTGACGTCAACTTGGCCCTCCGGTGTGTAGGACTTTTCATTGACAAAGAAGATGTCGTACACTTCCGCCAAAGCTGCGTCGGAGCTTTTGGAGAGTTTCTTCAAGATCGCAATGGCCTCTTCCCGGTTCTTAGGGTCGTAAAGCCACTCATGAGCCCGCTGGAGCGCCCTCGCCAAACGTACGCCGTGGTCATTTTGTGCAGCCCATACCCGGTTCACCATGTAAATACCCGGGATGTACCGGTCGTACTTACCGAGATCAAAAAGGCGGCTGTAGCCAGCATGCACCGCTTGGCTCGCTGTTGGCTGGAAAAGCAACACTGCGGCCACAGACCCGTTGGTCAGTGCGGAATATTTGGCAGGCGTAGTGCCAATCTGGATTGAGTCGTAGCTCTTCGGATCCAGCCCACTTTCTTGTAGAGCTCTCTGTGTCAGCCAAAATTCGGTGACCCGTAAACCGCTGAAACCGATTGTCTTTCCCTTAAGGTCCTGAATATTCAATCCCTTTTGACCAACGAGCATCCAATCGACGCGTTCCATTGGAGCTGCAATGCCGGCGAGATTCTTGGAACCGCGGGCAATCGCAGCGATCAAGGCTTCAGGCTGGGTTATGGCAAGCTGAACGGAATTGGTCAGAAGGAGCTGAGTGGATTGGACCGAGCCGGAATTTGACACGTACTCAGGGGCGAAGCCCTCGTCTGCAAAAAACCCTTTTGCCTCAGCGACATCAACATCCCAATAGTCCGCATTCGACCGAATATAGGTCATTGTCAGCGGCTCGGGCGCGCCTCCTGCATACGATGGCTGGTTAATGGCGGCGAGAAATCCGTAAGTTAGTACGGCAAGTACGCATTTCATAGAAGACCTGATCATGGGCATTCCCTCCTTATTGTGATTTTATGCCAGCCTGTCGTTTGTCTCAAAATTCTTCCGCTCAATAGGGCTTTCGACGCGCGTCACCATTTCCCAAATCTGATCGACGTACGCCTGGAACGCGGGGTTGCGCTTGAGAGCAAGCGAGCGTGGCTTTGGAAGATCGATGGTTATCACGTCAAGCACGTAGCTCGGCCGCGCACCAAGCACGGCGACCCGGTCTGCTAATAGCACCGCCTCGTCAATCTGGTGCGTGATAAGGATCACGGTCTTGGCGGCTGCGTCAGCGATGCGGATCAACTCCTGCTGCATGTGCTCGCGGGTCAGAGCGTCAAGCGCAGCGAAAGGCTCGTCCATGAGAAGCATGGTCGGGTCGATGGCCAGTGCCCGTGCGAGGTTGACGCGCTGGCGCATACCGCCCGAGAGCTCGTTCGGATAGTGCTCCTCAAAGCCTTTCAGGCCGACGAGCTCGATCATCGCAAGGGCTCGCTCTCGCGCTTCGATTTTCGGCACATTGGCCAGTTCCAAGCCAAACATTACGTTCCGCTGTACTGTTCGCCATGGATAAAGGCCGTCACGCTGGAACACAAAGCCACGTTTCGCAGCATGTTCGTCACCAGCGGAGAAGCGCACCTCGCCGGAGGACGGCGGTTCCAACCCCTGTATCATCCGTAAAAGCGTACTTTTGCCGCACCCGCTTGGGCCGACGATTGCGAGGAATTCCCCAGCCTCCACCGTGAGGCTGACATCGCGCATGATCTCCAGCGTCTGTCCCCGGGAGAAGAAAGATTTCGAAATATGCGACAGCGTCAATGCTGCGGGGCGGGCTGATGGGGATGAAGATGCCATGGAAGCGACGGAGTTCATGATGCGGAACCTTTCCAGAGCGTCAGGCGCGTTTCAATCGCTTTGATCCCGAGCGTCAAACTCATACCGATGAGGGCCAGCGTGATAACACCCACGAAAAGAGCGGGGGTGTCGAACGTCTGACCTGCGGTGAAAATGAGAAAACCCAAACCGGCCCGGGCGCCAAACAACTCGCCTACCACTACGCCGACGATGGCGCGTCCAACCGCGAGCCTGAGCCCCGTAACTACAAATGGCACAGCTGCCGGTATCATCACTTTAGTAATAACGTCGAGCCACCGCGCACCAAATGCATGTGCAACTTCAAGAAATTCGCGATCGGTTCCTCGAATGCCGGTAGACGTGTTGATGGCGATGGGAAAAATTGCCATCAAAAACACGGTTGCGACCTTGGAGCCTATGCCAATTCCGAACCACAAGATCAGAATTGGTGCCATGGCGACCAAAGGGGTTGCATACAGTGCCGTCATTAACGGTTCGGCGTACTCGCGGAAGGTCACGCTGGCTCCCAGCAGAACGCCGATAACGATACCTACCGCTGTAGCAAGGATCATTCCATAAGCAACTGCTGCAAGACTCGCCATGATGTGTGTCTCAAGCTCGCCGCTGGCGAGCATTTTGATCGCTGCCTCAACGACAGCAGAGAATGGCACGGCAAAGACCTGGTCCGTTAGCACGAAACGACCAACAATTTCCCACATCGCGAGCAGGATGATAAACGACGTGATTCCCCGGCGAACGCTTGTGCGCATTAAAGGCGGTCGGCCGCTGGTAGCGCGCCGCACGGTGCTGATCACCATTACCTCATCCCATTTACTTTCCTCGCCTGAATAACACCACTCTTTCCTATTGCACGCAAGGATAAAATCGATGATTTATGATTTCGGTGTGATATGATCGATTTAATAGAAGCCGGAGTTTATGATGGAACCAATTATTGAAGAGACCCGTACGCTCGCATCGTCGACCTATTCCAGGCTGCGAGAAGATATCCTCCGCGCCGAGCTGACGCCGGGCTCGAAGCTCAACATTCGCGCGCTCTGTGTCCGGTTTAATGTCGGGTTGAGCCCGGTACGCGAGGCGTTGAGTCGTCTCTCGAGCGAGGGGTTGGTGCGGCGCGTGGATCAGCGTGGCTTCACCGTTGCCGATTTGAGCTCAGCCGAGTTGGTCAGTCTTACCCGTGCTCGCTGCTGGATCAACGAGATAGGGCTGCGTCGTTCGATAGAATGCGGCGGCCTGGTCTGGGAAGAGGGACTTTTGCTCGCGTTCCATCGCATGCAGCGCGTGCCGCGAGTCGAGCAGGATCCGCATGAGCGCTCGCCCGCCTGGGCGAGTGCGCATATGCATTTCCACAGAGCGCTTGTCTGCGCCAGTGGTTCAGATTGGATCACGCAGTTTTGCGACGAGCTGTTCGAGGCGGCGGAGCGGTACCGCTATTTCGCGCGGCGTGCCGAGCGAGTTCGGGCAAACGTCGCCGATGAGCATGAGGCGATCATGTCGGCGGCTATAGCTGGAGATGCTGATCTCGCTGTAGAGCGCTTGAACGCGCATTTCCAGCACACCGCAGGGCTCGTCGAGCAGGCCCTGAAGGATCGAACATGATGGCCTGTGCGCCGCTTGACTCTTCTATCTGTCAACAACTGTCCAATTGAGGAAAACATGCGTCTTTTAAGCTTTGAGAAGAATGGTGGGCTGCGTGCCGGCGTCGTTGAAGGTGACGAGGTCATCGACCTGACGTTCGCGCGTGGCAAGCTACCCGACACGGTCGGAGAAATTATTCGCCGGGATGTCGTCAATGAGGTCGCCACTTGGATCAAGACGGCACCGGTTGCCGCCCGGTTGCCGCTCGATGGGCTCCACTTGGCGCTGCCTTTCAGTGATCCTGGCAAGGTGATTTGTCTGGGATTGAACTATGCTGACCATGCTGCGGAAGGGGGCCATGACGTTCCTTCCTACCCGGCTCTGTTCATGCGCGGGCGGACGTCATTGATTGCAGCAGGCCAGCCCATGGTGCGCCCCGCGTGCTCGGAACGGCTCGACTATGAGGCCGAACTTATGCTTGTCGTCGGTAGGGGCGGCCGCCATCTAACCGAGCAGAATTGCCTTGATGCGGTCTTTGGCTACACTTTGTTCAATGATGGTTCAGTTCGCGATTACCAGCGCAAATCTACCCAATGGACCGCAGGCAAAAATTTCGACGGGACGGGAGCTATTGGTCCCTGGATCGTAACTGCCGACGAGCTGCCGACCGCGGCAAAAGGCCTCGCAATTCGCTGTCTGCTGAACGGGGAAATAATGCAGTCGTCCAATACCGAGCGGATGATTTTTGATGTCCGCCGCACGCTTGTGACATTGTCGGAAGTGATGACACTCGAACCGGGTGACCTGATAGCACTGGGCACTCCGGACGGTGTCGGCAATGCGCGCAAACCGCCCGTTTATCTGAAGCCGGGTGATACTGTCGTCGTGGAGGTTGATGGCATTGGACGGCTTAAAAATTCAGTCATCGCTGCAACTGCTGCTTAATACCAAATTGTAAGGAATTTCCAATGATCGTCGACACCCACACCCACGTTTTTACCAACGATCGCATGACCTATCCCCAGTTTGCCGACACGCCGCGAGCAGGCACGATTCCATCCATCTCCGACATTGGCCAAGAACCTTGGCCTGAGACGACTGCGGAAAAGCTGATCGCGCAGATGGACGCAGCTGGCGTCGATAAAGCAACGCTCGTCCAAGCTTATTTTGTCTACGAGTACGATAACCGTTATACGGTCGACAGCGCAAACGCATACCCGGATCGTTTCGTTTCGATCTGCGCGCTCGATCCTGCTGCGCCTGAATCACCGGACAAACTCAGTAATCTTGTGGAGAACGCAGGCGTCAAGGGCATCCGCTTTATGCGTGGTCGGTTGCCGAAATGCACGCTTGGTGATCCGGAAACTCACGCGCTGTGGAAGCGTATCGCCGAATTGAAGATTCCACTTTGTATCCACGACAAGGTTGAGGAGCTACCGCGGGTACGCGCGCTGCTTGAGCGATACCCGGAGATCAATGTGGCTTTCGATCACGGTTGGGGACACAAAGTTGGCGAGCCCCCGTATCCGATGATAAAGGCCCTCTTTGATTTGGCCATTTTCCCCAATGCATACGTAAAAACAGCAATTAACAACATTGTGGCCGCACGTGAGGGGGTAGGAACGCCGCAGATATTTTACACCAAGCTAATCGAGAGTTTTGGAGCTCACCGTATCATGTGGTCTTCGAACTATCCGGCACACCCTCACTTTGGCAGCATTGCCAGCCGGCTAGAAGTCGCAAAGAAAGCACTCGCATTTCTGAGCTCCGACGAGCAAGCGTGGATATTTGGCCGCACGGCGCTTCGCGTCTGGCCTTGGCTAGCGGGATAATTTGGCACCCCCGCAGGCTTTCCTCGACGTTGTCGGGTAATCCCCCGGCAAAGAATGGGCTCCGAAAGTAGAATTTTCTCGGGCTATATGATCGAGGAGAAGGCATGAATGGTGGGTGAGCGGCCAAGCGGCCTGATGCTGTCATGGTGTTGGGTAAGGATGGGATATTCGGCTTTGCGCCTTTGTTCGATCATTGTGGATTGTGGTGCTGCGGTTCAGGCTGATGATAAACGTAGTCAGCTTTGAAACTGCCACAAGCATCAGGAAAGGAACCGCAGCATGAAACATTAGACGGGCCTCGACGTATCGGTGAAAGAGACATCTGTTTGCATTCTCGACGAAACGGGCAAGATTTGCCTAGACGTGAAGGTTCCAAGTCACTCCGATGATCTGATCACGGTTTTGAAAGACCCGGCATGGCAGATCGAGAGGGTCGGCCTTGAAGCCGAGCTTCTGTCGCAGTGGCTTTTCGAAGGTTTGGCTGGGGCGGGCTTTGCGGTGATCTGTATGGAAACACGCCACGTTAAAGCGTTTCTCAATGCACAACCTAACAAGACTGATCGCAGTGATGCACGGGGATTGCGCAGATGATGCGGGTCAATGTCAAGACGCTGACCAGCCAGAAGCGAAGGGTCTTGTTGACAGCTCGCAAACTCTTGCAGGAAAAGCCATCGCTACTGAAAATGATATCCGCGGGCTTTTGCGCAACTTCGGATTGAAGGTTGGCATGGTTGGTGCGGTAAAATTTGAGGAGCGAATAGGCGAACTGATTGAGGGATGTCCGATATTGGTGAAATCATCGAGCACCTGCTGGCAGCCCGGCAGAAGCTGCGCGAAGAATTCGCCAAGCTTTACAAGAAACTCTTTATGTTGACCAGGGATGACGAGATTTGCCAGTTGAGATTGCGCGGTTCTCGACGCTGGAACAGTTCGAACTGACGATTATCCGCGATCAGGCGCTCAGCCTGACGGCGGCGCTTGCCAGGATGAACACACAAATCGAAGCGGCAGCGGCAAAGCTGGATGGCTATGACGGGTTGAGCTCCATAAAAGGCGGGGGTGCACGCTCGGCAGCGGTGCTTCTGACCTCCATCGGCAATGTCAATGACTTCGACAATGCCGACAAGCCGGCGGCTTATCTCGGCATTGTGCCGAAGGCCAGCCAGTCCAACGAGACCGATAATCGCGGCAGGATCACCAGGCGCGGCGACAAGCTGGCCCGCACCACGCTGGTCCAGTGCACGCTGATTGCCATCCGCTGTTCTGGCTATCTCAACAGCTATTACCGCCGCATTAAGGATCGTCGCGGATCGGGCAAGGCCATCATTGCGACGGCACGAAAACTCCTCGCCATCATCTACGATGCGTTCAAAAACGGCTTGATCTTCGAGGACTTTCCAACCTTCAAAATCGCAGGAAAATCGATTGTCTCTGGACAATCATCATAGGAGGAGATTTTGATGAAGACGAGCAGATTTAGCGAACCCTAAATCCTTGCAATCCTGCGCCAGGCAGAAGGCTGTGTTGCTGTGCCTGGAACACGGGATGAGCTCACCGTCCACTATTGGCGGAGCTAGGGCATGGGCTTTTCAAGTGTATCCATATCCGGCGGCTTTGAAGAAGTTTCTGCATTCGATTGGGTCAAACAAGGTGCAAATATCACCGATGGCTCTCCAAAGGCAAGCTGGGTCTCGATACAGGTATCAAAAATGATCCGGTTCATCGGGCCGTCAATGACCCATGGTGCGATCAGCCCGTAACATCGCAGACCGGCAATGAAGGTCTGACTTTTCCAATGTCCGAAGGGTGCATGGGATTTGAGCCGCTGACCTTTCAGGCACCGTCCACGCAACCGTACCATCCTGGTGTTTGTGCT
>NZ_JBDYKI010000007.1:0-240736 GCF_040009165.1 Phyllobacterium sp. SB3
GGGGTCATGACGAGCTCCTCTGTCTGATGGAATGGGCTACAAACAGCCGTCCCATCCTCGCGCAGTTGGGGCTCCTACTGAAGACATGACCTCCTTGCCGCTCCGGCGTAGCCGAGCGGGTTAGTCCTAAAGGAATTATGTGAAGCTCCGGATTATGCGCAGGTTCACGGCCTTACTAGCAAGTATCCCTTGTTTTGCAGCAGTTACAGAAACAGCGTGACGATTTCAGCTGCACATAATTTCATTCTCCCTGTTCCAATCAAAGGAAAGGGAGCTTTTCATGAAGCCCGTTATTTTGCAGCCCGGACCTCAAGCGTGGCTATCGTCCAGTATTTTATCCGCCTATCAGGACAGCTATGTCGCTCGCTTGCGAGAAGATCGATATGCGCACAATGTGATCCGCGTCTATCTTGCAAGCGTCGCCCATTTCGCACGCTGGCTCGATGAAGAGCGAGTTGATCTTTCATCGCTGGACACTGCGGTGCTCGATCTCTTTCTTAACAACCATCTGCCGGTATGCAGTTGTCCTCAGCCAGTTCGCCGGACGAGGTATGAACTGCGAACCGCCATTCGCCACTTACTGAGACTGCTTGAGTCCGAAGGGGTCATTCGATCCGCTGGCAACCAGGATGGATTAAGTAGGGAATTAGATGCATTCGATGCTTACATGCGTGATGTCGCAGGCTTGGCTGAGAACACGCGACGGCAACGTGGATTGATTGTCGGAAGGTTTCTCGCTCACACTTTTGGCGCGGATGCCGTCATCGTCTCGAAGATCGATACCGCGTCCGTACGGCAATTCGTCTTGGGTAAAGGGCGCGATTGGGGTGCCGGAGCGGTGCGCGTCGCCGGTAGTTCGATTGGCGGCTATTTGAAGTATCGACAAATGAGCGGCGATGATGTGGGCAAGCTCTTGCGAGCCATCCCGCGCGCAGCACACTGGCGTCTCGCGTCACTTCCCGAGACATTATCTCCAGCTCAGATTGACGCGCTTTTGGCATCGTTCAATGCCGATCTGCCTTCTCGTCGGCGGGCCTATGCCATGGTCAGGTGTGCCACCGACCTTGGCCTTCGCTGTGCAGAAGTAGTCAAGCTGCGCATCGAGGATATCAATTGGCAGAACGGAACAATCACGATCGCGCGCTCCAAGACGCATTTCACAGACAGTCTGCCGCTACTCAAGGCAACGGGCGAGGCAATCGCCGACTACCTGAGGCACGAACGGCCCGAGACGGCAAACCGGGCAATCTTCGTGCGCCATGTCGCGCCCTATGATCGTCCTGTCCAGGCAGGCGTAGCCAAGCGAGCGGTCATCGCCGCGTTTCGCCGGTGCGGCTGGGATCGGTGTGACCCGCATGTTCTGCGCCATAGTGTGGCGAGCAGACTGCTTCGAGAGGGCACACCTATGAAGCACATTGCAGATATTCTACGCCATCGCAGTCTCGATACCTCAAAGATCTATACCAAGATCGATCTCGATCGTCTGTCGGCTGTTGCTCTTCCTTGGCCAGGGAGGGTGTGATGGTGATGAAGACAACAATGACGCAGCATGTAGATGCCTATCTGGCGGAACGCTCCATGCTCGGCTTCAACGTAGGCGGCCCCGACGCTCGGTTACTGAGGTCCTTTGCAAGTTTCGCCGACGAGCAGGACCGCGGAACACTGACCAACGACCTTGTCATCCACTGCGTAAAGGACCGGTCGAGCATCGGTAACCCCTTCACCTGGGCTGGACGGCTTGCGGTCGTGAAGCCTTTTGCGGTCTACATGACGCGCCTGGATCCGGCGACAGAGTTTCCGGAAACACAGATATTCGGCAAGTCCCGGCGGAGGCTGACACCCCATATCTACACCGACGACGAGATTCTCGGCCTAATGGCCGCAGCGCGCGCGCTCGAACCGCAGGGTGCACTGCGACCGGTTGTGTTCGAGGCGCTGATCGGATTGATCGCCGCGACAGGACTGCGCATTTCCGAGGCGATCAATCTGCGCTGTTGCGATGTCGATCTCAAAGCCAACTGCTTAACAGTGCGGATGACCAAGTTCTGCAAGTCTCGGCATGTGCCGTTTCATCGGTCGGTTGCCAACGCGCTTGCTTCATATGTGCAGATTCGAGAACGTTTCGTTAGACTGGAGCACGAACAGGCTTTCCTCACCATTGCGGGCGGGCAGAGCCTCAACAAGCGAACCGTTCACGGCGTCTTTCAGCGACTGCGCCGCTCAGCCGGGATCGTGCCGCGCGGTTCCTATTCTAACGTTCGCATTCATGATCTCAGGCACACCTTTATTTGCCGGCGACTGGAGCGTTGGCAAGCAGAAGGTTGCGATATCGACAACGCTATTGCGGCGCTCGCGACCTATGTCGGTCATGCCAAAGTGTCAGATACCTATTGGTACATGACCGGTATCCCTGATCTGATGGCTATCGCCGGGTCGCGTTTCGAAGACTTCACCTCGGGGGAGGACATCCATGTCTGACCGCAAGACGCCATCCCTGCCTATTCTCGTCCAACGCTTCTTTCTTGAACATCTTGGCCAACATCGCGCTGTCAGCAGCCAAACGGTAGCCGCGTATCGAGACACGTTGCGGATGCTTCTGGGCTTCGCAGCACAGCGACTGCACCGAACGCCAAGCGCGATCAATTTGCTGGAACTTGATGCACCGCTGCTCCTGGCGTTTCTCGACTATCTCGAAAAGGAACGTGGCAACAGCGTGAGAAGCCGCAATGCGCGGCTCGCGGCAATACGGACTTTCCTAAAATACGCCGGACACCACGACATCAATGCTTTGGCTACCATCGAACGGGCACTCGCAATACCACAAAAGCGGTTTGACCGGCCCATGGTTGGCTTTCTGTCGAGAGACGAGATCCGTGCTATCATCGAAGCCCCGGACGCCAAATCCTGGGCCGGCCAAAGGGACCGCGCTATGTTCAGCACCCTGTACAATACAGCGCGCGCGTTTCCGAGATGATTGGCGTGCGCTGGGGCGATATCGTGCTTGAAGGACAGCCAGCTGTCCAGTTGCATGGCAAAGGCCGCAAGGATCGAACAGTGCCGTTGTGGCGAACAACAGCATCGCTGCTTCGTAGCTGGCGCCGACGACTCGGTGAGCCGCCTGCCAATGCGATGCTTTTTCCAAACCGTAGTGGCGACCGGATGACCCGCTCAAACGTAACCCAGAGACTGCAGCTTGCGGTCAACTTGGCCGGCCGCATGCATCAGGGCCTTATCGGGCGAGCAGTAACACCGCACGTTATTCGCCATACGACAGCGATGCATCTGCTGCAGTCCGGCGTGGACATCACAATCATCGCCCTTTGGCTCGGTCACGAAGACACCGCAACGACGCACATGTACGTTGAGGCCGACCTTACAATGAAAGAGCAAGCGTTGATGAAGTTGCAGCCCGCCGGCCCCTCGGCTGGGCGCTTCCGAGCATCCGACGAACTGATGGCTTTTCTGAAGACGCTCTGATTATGTTGAGATAATCGTGGCGGAAACGGTCGCCCCGCCGGGGCCGCCACGATAGCTGCGCATAATCCGGAGCTTCACATAATTGCGAGTAACTGTCCAAGGCTTGATTGCGCGTTCGGCGATGTTGGGTCGATTTCGATGCGCCCATCGGTCAGGAAGTGTTCCAGGGTTTCCCGGCAGGTAATCGCATAGCGGATCGCCTGGGCGATCCTGGACTTTCCAGAGACCCTGGAGAGCTCCTTCTCCCACAATTCAAAGAGATTGGCGACGATGGCGGAAGACTTTTCCTGACGAAGCGCTGCTCGGATTTCCGCATCCTTGCCAGATCTCTTACTCAACCTTCCACAGTTCCGCTATGGCGTTGACCGAAGCAGTCGCTACCCTGGAGACGCCGTCGACATGTAGCTCGTAAAATTTGTGGCGCAGGTGAGCCCATCAGCCTGATGGTTTCATTGCTGCCAGGTTTAACGCGCGATTTGACCATGCTGGTACAGGCCGGGTATCCGTCAACCTGGAGGATGCCCTGAAAGCCGCTGAAATGGCGCGAGACACAATCAGCGCCTCTGCCATCTTCAAATCGATAGGCAACCATCGGTGGGCCGGATCCACCGAACGGTCGGTCATCGCGTGCATAGGCCCATGACCCAGGCTTTCATCGATTTACCGGAGCCGGGAACCAGCGTTGGCAAGGTTGTTTGTCGGCAAATATCCTCTCACCCTCCTTGATCCGTTCCAAGATGTAATCCGCCAGGATCCGTAGTTCGAGGTGCTGCTCTAAGCAGGATAAAGCCGGTCAATCGATGGGAGAAATTGAGATTAATCATTCGTTGTTAATAAAAAACGCTCTTGCCTGTGAATCCCTTGTCCGAAGAGGATCATTCAACGGACACTCATTCTGCCACGTTGCGTCTGACCAGAAAGTCCGCCTTTGCCGAAGGTTCATCTGTCTCATTTAGATGGTACTATTCTGGGTAAGCTGGCAGCGGGCTGAAAAGACGACGGTTTCCAAGGGCAACGATATTGGGTTATCTTCATGAGCGTAATACGTCTTTCAAAACCTTCTACCAAATTGCCTTGATTTTTCCAATTGTTGTGCCTTACCTGGCATTGTCCTTTGACCTGAATCGTGTTTTCGCAATTCTTGTTCTTTCGCTTTGGACAACGGGCGGGGCATATCTGCTGCTCGCTTTTATTACCTCTGTTTTTGTTGCGCGCATGAAATCCGCCTGCAGCCTCCAGAGACTTGTGTGGCTTTCTCCGCTGATCTTTGTCTCAATCGCAGTCGTCGGGTGGTACTTTCACCTCGTTTGAGAGCGCGGATCAAATCCTGATCTGATTATATCCGCAGGGTCTTCAATTCCGATTTTTGTTTTTCGATTGATACTGGGTTACGGGTATTGCCTTCTCATTGAACTGGCATATCGCACTCTAAGTGTTTGGGGCTTCATTTTTAAAGAACAGGCGATGCGCTAAAGCTTGCTGGATTAGATGATCTTTAGACAAAAATGAGTTTCGTATCGGATTTTATGGAACTCGCGACTGTTTTGATAGAAGGAATACTGCAATCAAGAATCGCCTTGGCATTTAAGCAAAGATTTAGACCCGAGCATGGCGCGTATCACGTACGAGACATGCAGGCGACCTTGTTCAACACATTCATTCAAATAGCGAATGCAATTAGCTCCATGCGACGTTTAACAGCCGCCAAGGTAGAGGTCACAAGTTGATCGGGGAAGCTATTTGGGAGTGATCCGATAACCGTTTGTGCCTGCCATTCAGCGTTTGCGATGATGTCTTCAAAGATCGCCCGCATCGTCGGAATACCTACGCCCGCGAGATCCGCCGTCTGCATAAAATGTCGGGGCATTATCTCGTGGACGGCATAGTGGCGGTTCTTTCCCACCGACATCGCCAGTTTGAACCTGTTGCGGTCGATCTGATCGGCGTCAAGGCTCGGCTGTGCGGTCAACACGTCATAGAGCGGAGTCATACGGAATCGTCCGCCGGGGCTAAGGAATATGCTGAAATTCTTTGCATGACCGTCGGTGGCGCCGAGCATCCAGAAAATTATATTCGCTCGTATGAACGTAGCGATGTCCGTATCGGGGGCGTCGCTGCCCTTAAGCAGATTGATAATCTCACGCATGCCGGGTCCGCCGTCGGATTGATACTTCCTGGTCGGTGGAATGGAGAGAGCCTGGCAAATATCTTCCTGCGGCAGTCGCAACAAGCGACCATCTTTTGTCCAGAAACGGTCAAAGCGCTCGATGATAAGTGTGCGGCGGCCACCATAATCGGCGATATTGGCATTGGCAGCGGGGACGCCGAACGCGTCCATCAGTTTCAGACAGAGATACTCATTCTCGACGCTATTTGAGAGGTCGATACCATTGGGGAGTTGGCCGATCTGCGGTTTGAGGATATGCGTGGTTGCCGTAACGCCGGTGGGCTTGAACCACCTGCCATCCTTGCGTAGCAGTGCGGTTTTTTCCTGGGCGCCAGCGATTGATATCCGAAAATCCTCGTCCTCTCCCATGCCGAGTGGGGCGGCTGCGAGGTTCTTGATGATATCGGCGACATCATCGTCGCTAATCGGTTTGCCGACGATGTTACCGGCAGTGCCAGGGTCGATGCCGTCGGATAAAAACTGCAGGGCGCCAACACAGTCGTGGCCAAGAGTGGTTAAAAGGCTGAAAGCGTCGGTACCTTCTGCTCCAACGCGCTCAGCAACGCGCTTGCGAATGGGATCGCTATCGGGCAGCAGGTTATCGAAGACATTGATGACCGGCGCACCGATATAGCGGTCTTCGCGCAAGGGTAGTGAGAGCGAGATTGGAAAAGTCCCATGCCAGTTCAGCCAGTCGCGGGTATATTGGAAGTCAATTGCGCCCGTTGACTCGCGGCGCAGCACCCCGACGAAGCGGCTGTTCAGATAGACATTGAGGGGCGCATGCACTCGCTTGCGTCCCATCAGAACAGGTCCTCAATGTCGGCTGCACTGCCCTGGCTGCGTGGTCTGACGACCACTTCGAGGTTGAGGGCTGAGAGTACTTCCATCAGCGTGCGTAACTGGACAGCAGGCTCTCCAGCTTCGAGGCGGGAAACCGTGCCTTGTCGCAAATGGATTTGTTCGCCGAGCCTGCCTTGTGTTAGTCCGGCGTTTTTACGGGCGCGGCGCAAGATAGCACCAAGCTGCTTTTCGGTGCGGGCAATGTGCTCGTTCATGGATAACCTCCCTGCACAATATACGCAAATGCGTTTATTGTGTCAATATACGCAAATGCGTTTAAGTATTAACAATACGCATACGCGTATATAAACAAAATATACGCGTATGCGTATGCATCGCCTCAGTATTTCCCCCGAGGACATCTGAAGGCATACATCTTTCCGAGTTATAATGTCGCCGGACAGATTTTAGGCAACTGGACATTTTTCGGCTCGTCTGACCATCACTGACATGAATCTGTAGAGACAATCCGATTCATTCTTTGAATTGGACCACTACCTGCCATAGGCCGATTATGTCAGCATGATAAGCGAACCAACTGAGATACACTTTCAACGTATAGATCCGGCTCTCAACATGGCCAGATACTATTCACTTTCTCTGCAGCCAACATTGTTTGGAGAAATCGCTCTAATGCGGATATGGGCCCGGATAGGCACGATGGGGCAATAAAGGTCACTCACGTTCACGGAGGCGGCTGATGCTGTCGCACTCTTGTCTCCGGTTTATTCTCGGGAAGAAATGCGCTCCAGTAGCGGTTGAACGCCCGCTCGACTATCTTTTCGTCCTCGTGACTAAGTTCTACGAGATGCGGGAGGGTCACCAAAAACCCTGCGGTAGCGGCTTTCTGTTCATTATTGAGGAGAGAATATTTCCCAAGCAATTCGCTCCAGTCATAGGGCGCTATGGACCTTGGATACAGGCCATGCAAGGTTCCGATCACACGCATTGATCCGGGATCATAATCACTGATAACAGCCAGCATGAGTGCAGGCAGATAATATCTGAAACCAGCAGCATCGAGATGGGCGATGTTGTCCTGATCGAGCTCTTCAATCGTTAGCGATATCCAATCATCGACATTCTCAAGGCGTTTGAGTTTTTGCAGCTCTTGTTTGGAAACGGGTTTGCCACGAACGCTCTTGCCCCGGCTGTCAACATAAGCGGCTTCAATCAGGCTCATGCCCTCCCCGAGTGTAACCCCTGCAAACGCTGCCTTGATTTCATTTATCAGCGCTTCGTGCAGATCATCGCTCATTCGTTTTTACACCAAGGATTTCAAAAGGACGCTTCGTTTTCGGTTTATGGAAGGGTTGTGTCGCAAAGTTTTCATCTCTGCCCGTTTACTTCAAAGTCTGGCAGGTAATTGATGGAGATGGGTAATGGTCGATTTCAAAGGGGCTCAGTTTCCCAAAAGTGTCATCCTGCATGCCGTCTTCTTTTACGTGCGCTACCCGGTCTCTTATCGCGACCTTCAAGAGATCCTAGCTGAACGCGGCATCACAGTTGATCATGCAACTTTGAACGACCTGTGAAAAAATCGTTTTGGCGCGTGGATTTGATCGGGTTTCTCCGTTTCTCTGACGATGCCAGAAGAACTATCGAAAGATGATCCTTTAGAGGCTATGTCCGGCATCTGTGGCCAGGATTGGGCTACATGATGCCTTGTGTTCTTAAGTTTATGCTCGCTGCGATCCGCGGTCTCCAACGCAGCCGGATCCATTGCCGGATGTTGTAGGCCAGCAGGGCCCAGAGGGCTTCTGTTCCTGCCTTTGCCAGTCCGCGCACACGAAAGCGCCGCAGACCCAGCTTATCTTTCAGCCACGCATTGACGAACTCTGCGACACGCCCCCGTTCGCGGATTAACACTTTTGTCTCTGGCGAATTTTTCCGAGCGCGGAATGCGCTTACCACAGGATCCTCATGTGTAACGACAATCGAACGCCCATAACGCTGATTACCCGAGCAACATTGCCGACGACTAAGGCATGGCCGACAATCGGTCTGGCTGGCCTGATACCGCACCATCTTTCTCCCAGGTCGCGCCGCATGACCATAGCGAGCCGTGAGATGCCTGCCTTCCGGGCAAATATAACTGTCGGACGCCGTATCGTACTGGAACTTGTCGGGCAGGAAAGCGTCCGTTACCCCAACACGCGCAAACCGTTGCTTGACGCGGCCATCGCTTCCGGTCCACGGCCCGACAAGTTCGACGTCTTTTTCGTGCGCGGCCAGAATGTTCTCCCGACTGGTGTAGCCTGCATCCACCACCATCTGATCGGGTGACTGGCCCAATCGTTTTCCAATCTGCTCAATTGCCGGAGCAAGGTATTCGTAGTCAGGGGCCGTTTGCCCAATATCCAGACCCACGGCAATGCCATGAGCCGCATCGGTCGAGATCTGGACGTTATAACTCAAGGCGTAGTGGCCATCGCCATGACGCATGATCCGCGCTTCCGGATCGGTTGAACTAGCGCCGGTCCGCCGGTTGCGCGTCTGGGCATAACCCGCGGGCTTTGCCGCGCTGATCTGTTGGGCATGGAGCAGCGCCTGTTCCAGCCGTTCAATACGTTCACGCCCAGCCCGTTCGCGTGCAGCGGCTTGCCGGACAGTTGCTTCCCCGTCGCGAGGATCTCCCATCGAAGTCACATGATCCCGTGCGGCGGCCAGATGCTTAACGATCTGCTCTTCTTGTCCGAAGGAGCCAGGCCCCGCCTGTGCAGTAATTTTCGTGCCGTCATGCATGACGGTCTGCAGAGCAATCAGCCCCTCCGTGCTTAACACAGCGAGTACTTGGGTGAACATTTCATCAAGGGCCTCGCGATGGGCAAGGCGAAAGTCGGACAGGGTATGGTGATTAATGACAAGCAGGCCCATCAACCAGCGAAAGCCCGGATCGTGTTCACAGCGACGCTCCACCTCACGCGCAGATCCGATGCCGCGGCTATAAGAGTAAATCCATAAACTCACCAGAAGCCGCGGATCATAGGCGGGTCGCCCGGCAACGCCTTCAAGCGAGCCAATCCCCGCCGCAAAAGCAGATAGATTGAGCTGGCCAACCAGCTCCCAAATCGCCCGCACAGGATGATCTTCTTCCACCAGCCGCTCGACATCCAACATCGCCCAGCAAAGCTGGCGACGATCCGCTTGCACCAGTCGAACTGGTCTGCTTCGCGATTGAGTCATTTGATCGTTAGATACCTCGACGCGATTCATCCCCAAATCTCCCCCGAAACGATGCCAGAATCATAGCATATTTCAGGCCCAGACAGGATTTTTCACAGGTCGTGAACCGGTGGGTCGTACGCTACTCGCCGTAGATTGCCGCTCAGGCTCATATGAGGAAACGGCGCGCGGCCAAATCGTGGCGTGTGGACGAAACCTATCTCACGGTTCGAGGCAAATGGACTTACCTGTATCGAGCAGTTGATGGCGATGGCCAAACGCTTGATTTCATGCTGTCTGAGCGCCGGGATCTGGCTGCTGCGCAACGGTTCTTCAAGAAGGTCATCGCAACCAACGGCATTCCGGACCAAGTTGTGATTGACAAAAGCGGGGCCAATCTGGCCGGCCTCCAGGCTGTGAACACGATCCTGAAATTCACAGGAACTGGTCATATAGTTGAAATCCGGCAGATCAAGTATCTCAACAATATCCGTGAGCAAGACCACAGGTTCATCAAGCGGATCATCAGACCGATGATGGGCTTCAAGGCGTTCCATTCCGCCTCAGCTACCGTCGCAGGGATCGAAGTTGCCCACATGATCCGAAAGAACCAATTCGCCAATGATAGCCATTCACCATTTCAGATATTTGCGGAACTGGCAGCATAATTGCATCCTCAGTTAAGGCCGATTGTATCCGGCTGAAAACTTTGCGACACAACCTCCCTCTGTCCCCCTCACATGCATGGCGCGATGATAGCGATACATTATTCTATATCAATACGTCGCTGCAATCATTGTTCTGTATCATAAGTATTGACGAAACCCACGAGATGAATTAGATATAGCATTCTGATCACCGTACGCATTTTGATCTGGATTCTACATCATGGCCTATCAGAGCGAAAGCTTGATCGCGCAAACACGGGAGATCCGCGAGGCTTCCGGTGTGAGCCAGCGCGCCCTCAGCGAGCGAGCGGGGCTGACACAAAGCCACATCTCCCAAATTGAGAGCGGCAAGATGGAGCCTGGGCTGTCGAGCTTCATCGATATGACCCGCGCGCTCGATCTCGAGCTCATGCTCGTGCCGAAAAAACTCGTGCCCGCGGTGCTGGGCTTGGTCAAGGCGCAGGCAACACCCGACATGCATATCCACGCCGGCCAGCCCAACGACAAGCGCTTCGCCCGTGCCGAGCGGCTGGTCAAGAAGATGAAGCAGCTCTACGGCAGCTCGGCCGATCTCGATCGCATCGAAGATACGCTGCGTTTTCTGCGTCGGGTGAACCTCAGCGATCAGGAGATGCAGCTGGTGCGCGAACTGATCGCGCGTCTCGAGCGATCCCAGGCAAGCGCACAGGCGGCATCCATCGTCAGTGACATCGCGCAGAACCTGCAGCGGCTGCGCAACTCCATCGTCCATGCCGCTTCGTCGGAGCCGCGACCGGCATATTCACTGGATGATGGAGATGCCAATGCCTGATGTCTCTGTTCTCGACGTGCGGCTCTACGACCAGCCTATCGGCACGCTGACCCATTTGCAGGGCGAGCGGACGATCTTTGCCTTCAACGAAGGCTATGTCGAGAACCCGGATCGCCCGACCCTCAGCCTGTCGTTCAAGGATGATCTGGGTGGCCTCATCACCAAAATTCGCCCAACACAGCGGGTTGTTCCGCCCTTCTTCTCGAACCTGCTCCCCGAGGGAGGTCTGCGCCGCTATCTCGCCCAGCGCGCAGGGGTCAACCAGCAGCGAGAATTCTTCCTGCTTTGGGTGCTTGGCCTCGACCTTCCCGGAGCACTCTCGATCCATCCAGCGGCCGGCGGCGCCCTTCCGTCTCGCGACGATGAGGATTTGCCGGCGAACGCCAAACCCAATGCTCTGCGCTTTTCGCTTGCCGGGGTGCAGCTCAAGTTCTCCGCGTTCGAGAACGCGGGCAAGGGCGGGGGCCTGACCATTCCCGCAGAGGGCGTCGGCGGCTCCTGGATCGTAAAACTCCCGTCCCAGCAGTTCACCGGCGTTCCGGAAAACGAGTTTTCGATGATGACGATCGCCGGGATGATCGGCATGGATGTGCCGAGCATCAACCTGATCGAACTCGATGCGATCGCCGGCATTCCCGACGGCGTTGGCGAGCTCAAGGGCCAGGCGCTTTCTGTCAGTCGCTTCGATCGAACCGGCGACGGCCCTGTCCACACCGAGGATTTCGCGCAGGTTTTCGGGGTCTTTCCGGACGACAAGTACCAGCGCGCAAGCTACGCCAACATCGCACGCGTCATCGGCACCGAGGCCGGAGATGCCGGTGCCGCCGAGTTCATTCGTCGCCTCGTGTTTAGTGCTCTGATTGGCAATGGCGACATGCACCTCAAGAACTGGTCGCTGATCTATCCCGACCGGCGTACTGCCGCGCTATCGCCTGCTTATGATCTGGTGTCGACCATCCCCTATATCGAGGGCGAGGACACGGCCGCACTCAATTTCTCTCGGACTAAGAAGATGGCCGAGCTCAATGCCGATGAGCTTCGGCATCTGGCGGCCAAGGCACTTCTGCCCGAAAAGCTCGTCATCGATACCGCTGCGGAAACCGTTCGGCGTTTCCGGCAGGTCTGGCAGGCTGAGAAGGGGCATCTTCCTCTGGCCGCCAGCGTCGTGACGGTAATCGACCGCCACGCTCCAACCGTTCCGTTGTACCACGAACTTGCATGACGAAGGTCCCGGTCACGGACACGTCACCGACTATCTTCGGATATTACTCCCCACCCGACGCTGCCCACCGCGTTTTGCCAGCGTTTTCGGTTCGACAGCAGTTTCCGATCGGATCATGCGACACGCCCGTGCCGCTGGGCGTGGCAGTGTATTCACGCCCACCGACGGCCAGACCGGCACCGGGCGTTTCGCTCTCGATGTTCCGAGCTCAATCAGAAACGAGAGCTATGTGAGGCCCTGCGCTATGTAACTATGAAATGCATCCACCCTGACGACGACGTTTGCGCCGTCGCTCGGCGACACGCCGTCGCGCTGGCGTTTCTGGGGGCTCGGCAATGCTAGCGGCTTTTCACTGGCGGTCGCTGCGGCTGCCGGACCAGCCCTAAACATCCGCATATTCGAGGGTGTACTGGACGACCGCTGGATTGTATCCTCGGCAAATATTCTCTGGCACTATGGCGCTTCGTGACGGTCGACCAAATGCACACAATCCAAAGACGCGTGGCGATGCATCACGAAAAATACAGTTCATCAAGGCCCTTGAGCAGAAGCTGTTGATGAGCGTCTGAACCATCAACCGGCAAAAGGGTTCGTCCTGCGATCTTCCAGCGGCCATCACGTCGCTCCAGTTCCCAGCGGTTCACTACAGTGCGGTGAATTCGATAACCCGTAGATATGCCATGATTAGGCAGATTTCGCGGCTTGCCTTCGCTGTCCAGGTGAACGATCTGAAGATATGAGGTCACGATGGCGACATCGCCCCGCAAATCGATCAGCGGCAAGCCAACACAGTGTGCAAGGCCACCGGCAATTGCCTCTTTATGCTCCGGGCGCTCGATGAATGCAGCAATATCCATGGCCCCCTTAGCGCCCTCCAGCGTATGACCTCGATCGAAAACTCCGTCTTCGTTGTAGACGGATCGGGTGTAACCGGAATGTCCAGTGTCAGCGCTTGGCGGATGAGACGCGATGAGCTCGTAGATCGCAAGTTTATCCTCAATAAGGCGCAGGCGGCTTTCGACACTATTGTGGCCAGACGAGTTCATATCAAGAACCTTTCCGTTTGGATTGATGACGTGGTGGTGCGGCATTGGGATACGAAGCAAGCCGATCTTGGATTTCAGGCTGAACTCACGACCTGCATTCCCGCTTTATCAGGTAATTGCACATTCAGCCTTGCGATGCAGGAGCTTGTCTTGCCTGATAATCAGCAGCAATTTGATAATGTCGCTGCACGACCTCACTGATGATGAAATCCATCAGGTTCTCGACGAAATTTTGATCGAGCTTGGCACCATTCGCAAGAATTCTGATCCGGGCGTACTGACGCTCTTCCCGATCTTTATCCACCGGAGATAAATTATGCTCGGCTTTCAGCACACCAATCTGGTTCGTGCAGTGGAACCGTTTAGCCAGAATATCAATAAGAGCGGCGTCCAGATTGTCAATTGTGTGTCGATATGATGAAAGCTGTTGTGCGACGTCGAGCTGTTTCATGCAATTACCTTTCTCTCGGAGTGGCACCATTTGATCGCTCGCCGCCGGGCTTGTTCTCTCGGTCAAAGCATTGAATCCCACATGTCCGGTATTTCGGGGTTTTAGACGTGGGATAGAGCAGGAACAAACACGAGCACTTCCGGCGAACAGTGCAATTTTTCTCGATAACGTGGTGCAACAATACCTACCTTCTACATGGTAGGGTGTCAATATTGAATTTTTATGTGCACGGCAATCGCCGCGTGCAAGGATTATCTGCACAGGAAGCAGGATATCTGTTGCGGATGCCATCTGTCACGCTGCCTACGCGGAAACCGATGTTTTGCGGCAATCTCTGCGATACGTTGAGTTAAACCCGGCACAAGTCGCTCGATGACAGCAGTGGCTACCATGAGAGCATCAATCTCGTCGATGCCTTCCACCCACAGACAATCCCGGTCTACGAAATGAACGACCGAAATCTCATCATTCGCCACGGCACGCCACTGCGTCTGAGGGTCGAGCGGCAGCTTGGCTACGGGCAGACGAAATACATCATGCGCGTCGAACCCGTCGACAGCTTTGCGGGTTTTGGGGCGGCAACGGCGATTATTGGGAAGACCGGGGTACGAGTGGTACGCAGCTATCTGACTCTCGGGTCAGCTCCCGGGTTGGTCGACCGGCTCTGACGGTATTACTCGCTTCACTTCGTGACAGAATCTGAACAGGGATGGCAGCGGGAATAATCTTGTCGGGGCCGAATTTCATCGATACGGCAGATGTATCCTGACGTAAGATCAAGATATGCAGGCGGTTTGTGATGTTTTTCTGAAATGCCGGTTGCATTGTAGACTGAATGGTTCCATATCATGATCCATGATCAAAAGCAGTCAGACATCCCCGTCGGTAGGACGCCCCCGCGAATTCGAGCTTGAAGAAGCAGTTTGTAAGGCCATGAACGTATTCTGGGATCGTGGATACCACGACGCATCGCTTCCAGACCTGCTTGATGGCATGGATATATCCAGAGGCAGTTTCTACAAGGCTTTTGGCGACAAGAGGGGGATTTTCCTTCGCGCCCTGGATGCCTACATCGATGATGCAGTTCGTAAGGTCGGGGATATGCTGAGTGCAGAAGCATCTCCAAAAGTTGCCATTCGTGGTGCCTTCTCGAATTATGCGGATCTTTCGTCAGGGATGGACGGTTTGCGGGGATGCTTTGCGGTGCTGACCGCGGCGGAAATGCTGCCTGGAGACGAGGAGGTTTCGGTTCGGATATCCCGGTTGTTTCGGCGGCTGCAGGACCTTTTTGCAGCTGCGATCATCAGAGCTCAGGTTTTGGGCGAGATTAATCCCGCCCGGGATGAACGGACGCTTGCCAGGTTCCTCGTGTGCCAGATCCAGGGAATGCGGATATTGGGCAAGGCAGGAGCGGATCGCAATGACATGCAAACCGTGATTGATATTGCGCTGAAATCGTTGGACTGACTTTAACTAGGAGCGAAATAGATCCAATGGGCATTGAGCTGCCAATTTAGGAACCAAATGGTCTAAAATTATTGCAACCGCGCCGGCTGTTCGATCGCCTGATGGTCGATATGGAGAAAAAAGTGGAATATTTGCTGGAGACTGACGAAAGACGCGATCCGCGAAGATGGACCGCATTGGTGATCCTGTTGGCCGGAGCATTTCTGCCGCCGTTGGATTTCTTCATCGTCAATGTGGCATTGCCTTCGATACGTGCGGATTTCCACGCCTCCGCATCGATGATGCAACTCATCATCTCAGCTTATGCCACAAGCTATGCAGTCATGCTGATCACCGGGGGCAGGTTGGGAGATCTTTACGGTCGCCGCAATGTCTTTTTGTGTGGCATGACAGGCTTTGCAGTTGCATCGGCCTTGTGCGGGTGCGCCTGGTCCCCGTTCATATTGGTCATCGGGCGGATCCTTCAAGGTTTCTTCGCTGCGGTCATGGCACCGCAGGCTCTGGCTTCGATAAATGCGATTTTTCCTGATGATGAAAAATCTACGGCACTCAGCCTGTATGCCCTGACATTTGGTTTGGCGTCTATGGCCGGCCTGTTTTTCGGCGGGGCGTTGATTACGCTGGATATCTCCGGGCTTGGATGGAGAAGTATATTTCTGATCAATCTGCCGGTGATTGCAATCGCCGTGCCTGCGGCCTTCGTCTTCTTGCGGGAAACGAGATCGGAGCATCCAAGGAAGCTGGATCTCGGTGGCGCTGCGCTGATCGCGCTTGCGCTTTTCGCACTGATTGCGCCGCTGATCGAAGGCCGGGAGCAGGGTTGGCCGATCTGGTCGCTCCTGATGCTTGCCAGTGCCGTGCCGCTTTTTCTGGTGTTTTGGTGGCATGAGCGAAACATGGAGATAGCCGGACGAGATCCCATCGCAGCGCCAAGCCTGCTTCAGGTTGCCGGATTGAAGCGCGGGCTGCTTGCGGCACTATGCTTCTACGTCCTTGCGGCATTCTGGCTGATATTTTCCATCTATCAGCAGGGCGGCCTTGGTCGCACGCCTTTCGAGGCCGGGGTGGCGATTCTTCCCGCGGCAGCCGGCTTCGTTCTTGGCCCATTTGCAAGCGGGCACTTCCTGAGTGTCTTCGGGCGATATTCCGCCGGCGTCGGGATGATCCTGCAAGCTGGCGGACTGTTGGGAACGGCTGCTCTCGTTTGGGGCGGCTTTCCGCAATTCCTCTTCGTTGCGCTCTTCCTCATCGGCGCGGGACAGGGAATTGCGCTTCCGAACCTTGTCAGGACTGTCATCCAACGGGTCGACAGGGCGCAGTCGGGATTGGCGTCCGGTCTCGTAAATTCGATGTTTCAGATTAGCGGCGCATTGGCGGCGACTCTCATCGGCGGTTTGTTCTTTTCGGTTTTGGGGTCGGCAACGGACGTCAGATCTATCGAACATGCATACAGCATCGCGGCAATCGCGATTGCCATCTGTCTTCTTATTGCTGGATGGCTGTCCAGTGATCCTGCAACGAAATGAAAGAGGGTTGTCCATGACCATGGATATCAACGGTTTCAACCATCGACTTGTTTCCGCCAACGGCGTGAACATTCACACCGTTTCAGGCGGAGAAGGGTCCCCGCTCATCCTGGTTCACGGCTTTCCGCAAACCTGGTGGGAATGGCACAAAGTGATGCCGAAACTTGCCGAGCACCACCGGGTCGTCGCGATCGATTTGCGCGGGGCGGGGTTCTCGGACTGCCCCGTGTCCGGTTATGACAAGGCAACGCTTGCAGAAGATGTGCATCAGGTGATGCAGGAACTGGGCCATACAACCTATGCCGTGTGCGGACATGATATCGGCGCCATGGTTTCCTTGGCCCTTGCCTCCATCCACCGAGATGCCGTGACGCAACTTATCGTTCTTGACGCACCTCTGCCAGGATGGACGGGGTGGGAACAAAGCCTCGCAAATCTCTGGCAATTCAGCTTCCATCAAAAACGTGACCTTCCCGAGTTGCTGATCCATGGACGGGAATACGAATATGTATCGGCCTTTATCGCCGAGCGGACTTTCGATCACGGAAGCTATGACTTCGATGATATGGAAATATTCGCCAAGGCATTTGCCCTTCCTGGCCGTACTCGCGCGGCCCTGGAGTGGTATCGCGCGTTCCCTCTCGATCATCAAAATGCGCTGCGATGGAAAACAGAGCCACTCCAAATGCCGGTTTTGGCTCTGGGCGGCGAGAGGCGTTTTGGACCTCAAATGATCACCATGCTTGAGGAGTTTGCCGTAGATGTGAGAGGTGGCAGTATTCCCGACTGCGGCCATTACGTGGCTGATGAGCAACCCGCAGCAGTCACTTCTGCCTTGATCAATTTTCTCACCTGGCGCCAGGAGCGCCGCCTTCCCACACAGTGAGCCTGCCGGTCCTGGGCGGTCAGGCATGATACCAGGCTGTAACAAATCCAGCCCCGGTTTTTTAACTCGAAAGGAAACGAAAAATGTCTGCGAAATTTTTGAACCACGTGTCTGTCGTTACCGGGGGATCAACCGGTATCGGTTTTTCCATTGCGCAAGCCCTTATTGCGCAGGGCACCAAGCGTGTCTATATCACCGGCCGATCGGCCAGGACGTTGAATAAGGCTGCCGTTCAACTTGGCAACGCGGCCGTTGCAGTGGTTTCCGACGTTTCCAGTCTTTCCGATCTTGAAAATCTGAAAAGTGAGATCGACAAACACGGCGATAAACTGGATTCTGTTTTCGCGAATGCCGGGATTTGTGAGAAAAACGAGATGGGCAAGACCGGCGAAGCGGAATTCGACAAGACGTTCGAAATCAATGTAAAAGGTGTCTTTTATACCGTCCAGACATTGCTGCCTCTGGTGAAGGACGGCGCATCCCTCGTGCTCACGGCATCGATATGCGCCAACAACGGCATGGAGGGTCTCAGTCTCTACAACGCTTCGAAAGCCGCAGTAAGGTCATTCGCACGAACATGGGCCAACGATTTTCGCGATCGGAAAATCCGTGTCAATGCGCTCAGCCCAGGCTTCACGCTCACCTCACTGATGGAAAACGGCCTTAATATGGATAAAGAACAGATTGAAACGATGAAGGAAAATACTGCGCGAAACGCTCCGGCAGGCTATATGGCAGAGCCGGCCGAGATCGCAACCGCCGCCCTGTTCCTGGCGTCACAGGATGCCAAATATGTCAACGGTATCGAACTCACCGTCGATGGGGGTGTGTCGCAAATCTGAAGATTTCACTGTCCAGGCGGTCCAATGCGGATCGCCGGCATGGGCCCACCTGATTGAAACACAAGGCATCGCGGTGCCCGGATGAGGCGACCGCCGGATATTTGGGAAAGTCAGGCGACCGTAAAGCCGCCCGACAGATGGTTGAAGATTATAGCGAAGCCATATCGATGACGAAACGATAACGCACGTCGCTTTTCAGAACCCGCTCATAGGCTTGATTAATATCCTTGATATCAATGGTCTCGATCTCGGCAACGATATTGTGCTTGCCACAGAAATCCAGCATCTCCTGGGTTTCTTTGATCGATCCAATTCCTGAGCCGGCAAGACTCTTGCGACCACCGATAACCGAGAATGCATGAACGGGTACTGGATGCTCCGGAACACCGACAAGGACCATAGTGCCGTCGATCTTCAGCAGATTGAGATAGGCGTTCCAGTCTATCACTGTGCCAACCGTACATATGATCAAATCGAATGTACCCGCCAATGTCGTAAAGGTCTTGGGGTCGCTGGTTGCATAATAATGGCTGGCACCCAGCTTCAAGCCGTCCTCTTTCTTCGATAGGCTTTGACTGAGTACTGTAACCTCCGCACCCATTGCATGCCCGATCTTGACGCCCATATGGCCAAGCCCGCCCATGCCGACAATAGCGACATTCTTGCCCGGACCGGCTTTCCAATGATGAAGCGGCGAATAGAGCGTGATCCCGGCGCAAAGAAGCGGCGCGGCTGCGTCGAGTGGAAGGTTGTCCGGGAAGGAAAGAACGTAGCCTTCCTTGACGACAATCGAGTCGGAGTATCCGCCATATGTTGGTGTGGTGCCATCGGCTTCGACATCATTATAGGTCTGAACGATACCTGGCATATACTGCTCGAGGTCGACGTTCCGCTCGGCGCATTTGGTGCAGGAATTGACAAAACAGCCGACACCAACGCGATCACCTGTTTTGAATTTTGTAACCCTGGAACCCACTGCTGTGACGATGCCTGCCACTTCGTGGCCCGGTACCATAGGGAATATACCATTGCCCCACTCATTGCGGGCTTGATGGATATCAGAGTGGCAGACGCCGCAGTATTTGACCGATATGACAACGTCGTCCTCGTTTGGGTCACGACGCTCGAAAGTGAAGGGTGTAAGAGGCTGCGACGCATCAGTCGCGGCATAACCTTTTGCAATAGCCATGGATGGTTCCTTTTCGGGGGGTGGGCAGACACTATGGCCCCGATCTGGATTTGAGCGGTAGAGCGATCCTGCAAGCTTCTTGCACAATCCTGCAAATGTTATCGAGAACCTGATGTGCTGCTTGCCCGAGATGTTATAGAGTGCCGCCACAGGCAAACCTCAGAACAAGCGATCAGGATATGACACTCCAATTCTCTCCCTATCAGGAAATTTCTTCCATTATTGATCGCTTTACCGGGGCAGATGGAGATTTTCCAACAGCGATCAGCAATCTCAATTTCTACCGTCGCAGCAGGCCGACATTGCCACATCATAGTGCCTACAAACCCGGCTTTGCAATTGTCGTACAGGGAGCCAAGAGCCTTACAGTAGGGCAGGAGGAATATCGCTATGGAGCTGGCCAGTATCTTTTGACTTCTCTCGATCTTCCGGTCGCATCGCATGTGACGGAGGCAAGCCTGGAAGCGCCATATCTATGCTTTGGCTTTATGATCGACAGTGCCCGCCTCAGCGACCTGATTGCCCGTGTCAGCGTTCCGCGTCATCCGGCGGCGGACGGTATTCGCGGTTGGGCGGTGAATGTTGCGTCGCCGGAAATTCTGGATGCATCCGTTCGTCTGTTGCGACTGTTGGAAAGGCCGGACGACATCGCCGTTATGGCTCCGCTGATAGAGCACGAAATTCTCTATCGCCTTCTCTCCGGGCCGGACGGTCCGCGGCTGCTTCAGATTGCCATGTCGGACAGCCAGAGCAACAAGGTGGTGCGGGCTGTGGGATGGATTCGGGACAATTTCGCCCAAACCTTGCGGATCGAGGATCTGGCGGAGCGTATCAATGTGAGCGTCTCGTCCCTGCATCACAATTTCAAGGCTGTTACGGCAATGACGCCTCTGCAGTACCAAAAGCAGCTCCGTCTGCATGAGGCACGCAGGCTTATTCTGGTGGATCAACTTGATGTCGGAACGGCAGGGCATCGCGTCGGCTATGAGAGCCCGTCACAGTTCAGCCGTGAGTATAGCCGTCTCTACGGTTCACCTCCGCGACGCGACGCAGAACGTATTCGACGCGCTGCGGAGTAAGCAGGTCATTATCTTACCGAGCTGTTGATGGGTTCGCTGCCAGTTGCAGGACCGCCTTTATAGCGCCCTCAAGAATATCGTCAGAAAGAGCGGGGTCATCAACAGCACGTGCAAGTTGAAGCGATCCGACAACCAGAGCATATATGGCCCGGGCTGTTTGATTGGCATCATCCGGTTCGCGCCCTTTCAGCTGCTTTGCAATCAGATCAATAACTGTATTGAAGCGTTCGGTATAGGCCCGCCGTATCTCGGCAGATGCCCGGCTGATCTCCGGCAAAAGAGCCGCTGATGGGCATCCGTGCGCACTGTCGTCGCGATGGGCTCGGCTCAAATACTGACGCAAAATTGTTTCAAATCCGCTCTGGCCCGCTGTTTGCGTCATGGACGCGTGCTGCGCATCCAGTGTGCGTTCAATGCACTCCCTTACCAGATCGCTCTTGGATGTAAAATGCGTATAAAACGCTCCATTTGTCAGACCCGCGTCGGCCATGATGGCGGCTAGTCCAACTGCGGAAACACCGTGATCCCTGAATTGTCTGGAGGCGGTCTCCGTGATCTGCTGGCGGGTGGTTTCCTTGTGTCCTTTTTCGTAACGCATGCTGAACTCCGCGCGCCAATGATCTGGCGCTATTGCATTATGATCGTAATGTGATATTATAGCCGTAATGTAATCGCATCGCAAGTCATTCGATTAGCGCGAGTAGCGATTGAGCATGAGGTCTATAATGTCAACGCCATCTTTACCTGTCGCTTTCATAACAGGTGTCTCCTCCGGTATAGGGCGCGCGACTGCGCTCAAGTTGAAAACCTCAGGTTATGAGGTTTTTGGAACCAGCAGGCGTGTCGATACCGGCAGTATTGTTGACGGTATCCAGATGGTCCAGCTGGATGTCGGCGACGACAGCTCCGTTGAGAAGGCCGTAGCTTTTGTTATGAAGCAAACAGGCCGAATTGATCTTCTGGTGAATAATGCTGGCTTCGGTATTTTCGGAGGCGCCGAGGAAAGTTCCATAGCCCAGGCGAAGGACCTGTTCGAGACCAACCTGTTTGGAGTCATTCGAACCGTTCGCGCAGTGCTTCCGATTATGAGGAAACAAAAAAACGGCCGGATTATCAATGTGAGTTCCGTGCTTGGCTTCGTTCCATCGCCCTACATGGCCTTGTACGCAGCATCCAAGCATGCACTTGAGGGATATTCCCAGTCGCTTGACCATGAAATACGCACCTTTGGTGTTCGGGTACTCCTCGTTGAGCCAGCCTATACCAAAACATCTTTCGAACAGAACATGCAAGCTTCTGACGAATTGATGCCGGAGTACGAGAAAATTCGTACCGCTATCGGCGAGCTTATCGCCGGGGCTATGGCCACGGCTGACGATCCGTACATTGTTGCAGATGAGATTGCCAAAGCTGCTGCTGCGATCTCCCCGAAGTTGCGGTACCCGGCTGGAGCAGTCGCGCGACGGCTGAACTGGCTGCGGCGTTTGGTTCCTGCCTCCAGCTTCGACCGCGGTCTGCGCAAGCGAATGCAACTCGCCTCGTAGCTTCGAGCAAAATCTATCCGGCGAGCGCCGGCAAACTCAGCAATCCACTCAACCAGATTACCCAAGGAGGGTATGTCAATGTTACGGTTATTATTCGCAGCGACTATGGCTCTTGCTCTGGCTGCCTGCTCGACAACAGGTACGCCGACACAAGAAACAAGCGCCAGTTCAAACTCGGCTTATGCCTTTAAAACCAAGATTGATAGCGAGAATCCCAAGCCCCGGCGCAAGTCTGATTCAATCGAACCTCGCCTCGGGTTTGCAGGTTTTTCCGGCTCCCAGACACGATGGGGCGCAAACTGAAATGCTCGATGAAACGGAAGGGTACAAGCTGTCCCCTTCCTTTTTGCTCAAAACACAAGAGCAACGGCATCGCACTGACTCGAGATAATCATCGCGATTTTGATGGTACTCGCCGAAGAACATCATCGTAAGGCACGAGGTCAAGGAAGGCGGTTACCTCAACTGCTTTTCCGTCCTGCATCCGGAATATCCAGGCATAGCTGTTGCTGTAAGGCAAACCGTCTCCGGCTACGCCGACGCCTTCCCAGTTGATGATCACATGGTCATCTTCTGCCCAAACCTTTTTACTTACCGGTGAAACCGGTTTGGACATACGGGATGCAAACGGGCGCACTGCCCGTTCCAAAAACACTTCACGTCCCTGATGCAGGTCTGCACTGGGTCCGGATCCTTCGATCTTCCAGTTAACATCCGGCGAAAGCACATCAGTGAAGAACGTTTGCCCGCCAGCCGCCCAGGCGTCGAACGCTTCAGTTACAATCTGCTTGTTGCGCACGGCAACGTCCTGAGAGGCATTGACCTGCTCGGCCAAAAGTAATGGCGCTGTCATTATAGACAATGCGAATACAGCAACACGGTTCGAGTAAGATTTTGAGTTTTGCATCATTCAGTCCTTCATATTGTGGTTTGAACGGTGAACACGAAAACAATCAGTAGGGGCTTGCCGTCGGGCGGATGATGATTTCGCTCACATCCACGTCTGCAGGCTGGCTTATGGCGTAGAGAATGGAGTTTGCGATGGCTTCCGGATTGATCGTCACGGCACGAAAGCCTTTCATGGTATCACGGGCAACCGGATCGCTGATCGTGTCTGCAAGTTCCGACGCGGTTGTGCCGGGGGAGATTGTCGTAACCCGAATTTTATCATTCTCCTGGCGCAAGCCATCGGAAATTGCGCGTACGGCAAATTTCGTGGCACAATAGACCGCTGCAGTTGGTGACACGGTGTGCCCGCCAATCGAAGATATGTTGATGATCTGACCACTATCCTGCTGTTTCATGATGGGAAGTACAGCGGCGATGCCGTAAAGCACGCCCTTTATGTTGACATCCACCATGTGGTCCCACTCATCGACCAGAAGAGCGTCCAGCGGTGATAAGGGCATGACACCTGCATTGTTGATCATGACATCAAGGCGACCAAATTCCGAGACAGCAAAATCGGCAAAGCTTTTGACTTGTTCGCGTTCGGTCACATCAAGTTTCTGTGTCACGACAGAACCACCTTCGAGCGCAATCTCTTCAGCCAGCTTCTCAAGCCGCTCAATGCGTCTTGCCCCGATGACAATATGAGCTCTGGCTTTAGCCAGAACATGCGCCGTTGCTTCGCCAATTCCACTGCTGGCTCCGGTAATGGCAACGACTTTTCCTTGAATAGTCATTGGTAAACTCCATGTCTTTGAAAGGTGTCGATTTCATCTGCGGCGCAGGATCATTCCGCCGTGGTGAAGTGTGTTGTCATCCACAAAATCACCGTTAGCAGTGAACCCGGTGTCATCCCGGTATTCGATATGATTGCCGGTCACTTCGTAGCGACCCTGATACGCACTTTCGAGATTGCCCCGGGCTTCGTTGTATCGCTTATCAGAAAGCAATTCGTGGCGTACTCTGCCATCGTCGGTCACCCACATGCCGACGTAAGAATGCTCGTGCATTTGAACCTCTTGTGATTTCTTTTCATCTGATCGTTTTTGCAGCAATTCAGATGCCGGGCCGGGTGAGCTAGACATCGACGTCAAAAGAACAACCGTTGCACTTGCCATTGTCTTGAAGCTTCGAGCTGACATGGTTTTCTCCAATGAAAGAATACAAGGGGTAAAATACCTGCTTTTATTGGAGGTAATAAGTTGCCAATACAAAACAGGTTGGTTAGTAATAATTACCAATGATGGATGATCTCGAAGGTATTTCGGTATTTCTGGCGGTTGCAGATGCGAAGAATTTTCGTATCGCAAGCGAGCGGCTGGGCGTGACGCGTTCGGCGGTCAGTCAGGCGCTTCAGAGGCTGGAAGACCGCATCGGGGTTGCTCTGGTGCAACGAACGACCCGGAGTGTACGGCTGACGGAGGCAGGCGAACAATTTTACGATGCGGTGCAGCCATCGGTATCTCAGGTCAGGCAAGCCGTCGAAGTCCTGCGCGAGGTACAAAGCAGGCCGCGCGGACTACTAAGAATTGCCGTTTCATCAATAGCCGAGAGCTTTTTATCCGGAACGTTGTTAGCGGGATTTATGGAGCGTTACCCGGAGATATCACTCGACATAACCGTAACCGATGACGAGTTCGATATTGTAGATGCCGGATTTGATGCAGCGGTGCGACTGGGAGAGGTAATCGAACAGGATATGATCGCTGTCCCTGTGTCGCCGGAGCAGCAGCAGCATGCTTTTGCTTCACCGGCGTATCTCACGAAAAAGGGTAGTCCCGGGCATCCGCGCGAATTGCCAGAACACGTTTGCATTGGCTGGAGACCACGTCCGGATAGCGCGCCCTATCGCTGGGAGTTTACAGAAAATGGCCGCGATTTCGATGTCGCAGTAAACCCCGGAGTGACGACCAATGACATGGGGCTGATGATCCGTATGGCATGTGCTGGTGCCGGGATTACATTCGGCATGGTGGATACATTTCAGCCGTGGGTTTCCCGTGGTGAACTGATACCCCTGCTGGAGTCGTATGGCCCCCCGTTCAGTGGTTTTTATCTCTATTATCCCAAACGTCACAGGCAACCTGTCAAACTGAGGGCACTCGTAGATTACATACGCACCACGCAGCGCGAGTAACGACGGGGTTCTTGCAGCGCACATCGAACAAACCTGTGATCGTCAGATACGATGGCCCTTGTCATCGAAGAGATGGATCGGAGCGCTGGACAAAGAAAGTTCATCAGCAGAATTGATTACATCCCGGGACTGTCGGTTCGATTTTCAGTGAGATTATTTTTTGGCAAGGATTCAACGTACTGCCATAAAACCGGCGGCGACGATTAAAAGGCCGCCAGCACTGGCTTCTACGGCCCGGCGATGCCGGTTATGGAACCCGCCTCGTTTGCCGGCCTTGCCTATTACGATGCTCAAAATCATGTAAATCGTGCAGCACCAGAAAACAAATACGCCTGACAGGGTAACCGCCTGTAAAGCGGTGTTGCCACCCGCGTGCATGAATTGCGGCAGGATGGCTACATAGATCATCATACCCTTTGGATTAAGCAGTGCTGTCAGGAAACCACGCCGGAGTTGCCCGGAGGATGGCTCCGCCAGGAAGTTCGCCACCTGCAGGTTCAAAGCAGATCGTATCAACCGGAACGCAAGGTAAATCAGATAGGCAATACCGATCCAGCGAAGTCCTTCGAAAAGAAGAGGTGAGGCAGCAACGATGGCAGCAACGCCGAAAGCAACCAGTGCCGAATGAATCATATAGCCGAGACAAACGCCGGCGGTAGAACGCAGGCCTGCTGAAAGACCTCCAGATATTGCCTGTGATGCAACGAAAAGCATGTCCGGGCCAGGGGTGCAGATCAACGGCAGGATCGTCGCGGTAAAAAGTGCGATAGTTTGTATTTCCATGCAGGCAACAATACGGCATCTTTACCGCAATTTGGTTGCTAATATAGCAGATATGAGCGAATTATTAGCATTCCATATCGATAAACGTATCCTGAAAGCGCTGCAAAAAGACGCCCGCATGCAGAATGTGGAATTGGCCAGGCACGTCGGCTTGTCACCGTCTCCCTGCCTGCGCCGGGTGCGCTTGCTGGAAGAGACGGGGGTTATTGATCGCTACGTAGCTGTACTAAATCCGGTAAAGCTCAATCTGGCGCTCTCTATGTTCGCCCGAGTATGGCTTACGGCGCAGGATGCCGAAACCATCGACCATTTCATGGATGCAATGAGGAAGTTGCCGCAGGTTGTAGAGTGCTACATTATGCTGGGTGAAAGCGATGCCCTTCTTAGGGTCGTTGTTGCTGATCTTGAGGATTACCGGCGATTTCAGTCGACCCATCTCACGAAAGTGAATGGCATACAGAACGTCAAAACCGATGTGCCCAGCCAGATCGTTAAACAAAGTTATGCATTGCCGGTTGACTGAATAGCCTCAAGCCGTAATTCTGGAAATTCGCCGTATAGCCTGGGGTGACTGTCCGAAAGCACGCAGAAATGCACGACGCATCCGCTCGCGATCAGCAAAACCTGTCTCGATCGCAATGACATCCATCGACAAGCGCCCTTGCTCCATCAAGACGCGCGCAGTTTCAACGCGCAGGTTTTCAACCGCTTTGGCAGGAGACTGGCCCGTCTCGGCGCGGAACGCGCGACTGAATTGGCGGGGACCAAGATTGGCGGCATCGGCCAGATCTTCGACCGAAAGCTCACTTTTAAGATTTTGTTTTGCGAAATCCAGAGCCTTCTGGATGCGGTCGGATTTCGGCTCCATTTCGAGGAGAGCCGAAAATTGGGACTGCCCACCCGCCCTGCGGTGGTAGATAACAAGATTGCGTGCAACCGTGCGGGCGATCTCTACTCCAAGATCCTTTTCGACCATGGCAAGGGCAAGGTCGATGGCGGCGGTCATGCCTGCTGATGTCCAGATCGGACCATCAATAATGAAGATGCGATCTTCTTCCACTTTCAGCTTCGGGTAGCGATTTTGCAATTCGCGGGCGAACGCCCAATGCGTGGTGGCACGGCGATCACCCAGCACTCCTGCTTCGGCCAGAATGAAAGCACCAATACAGGGAGCGGCGAGGCGTCGGGCATTTGCTGCCGATTTCCGGATGAAACTCAGCAGACCTGATGTTACCGGTTGAATCACAATACCTGCCAAAATAACGACCGTGTCCAGCTCGGTATTGTCAAAAGATTTCGTTTCGACGCTGAAGCCTGCCGATGATCGAACCATGCCGCCATTCTCGGAAAGCAGGGCGATGTCGTAAAAATTGTCTTTGACGGTAGTGTTGGCAATTTCAAACACTGTCATTGCCGCAAAGCCCAATACCTGAAAATTTGGCTGCACCACGAAACCGACGCTTTGCATAGTTTGCTCCTGAAAGGCAATGTCTTAAAAAGATGTATATATGACATTTGAGACATTGGGAAGAGTCGGTATGTTCAGTTTACAAATTGCAACTTTCGAGGACAGAACATGACTTCTCCCACAACAAACAGTACAGCACTGATAACCGGAGCTTCGTCCGGTATTGGAGCAATTTATGCCGAGCGGCTGGCACATCGCGGGTACAATCTCGTTCTTGTTGCCCGCAACCGTGAGAGGCTTGACCGTATTGCTGTACGTCTGGCCGACGAGACGGGCAGGACTATCGAAATTATACAGGCCGATTTGAACAAGGCGCCAGACCTTGCCCGTGTCGAGAAGGTGTTGCAGACAGATGCGAGCATCAACCTGCTGATAAACAATGCCGGTCTTGGGGCAGTTGGCCCATTGTTGGCTTCGAAGGTCGACAAGATGGTGGATATCATCAATCTGAACGTGGTGGCGCTCACGCGGCTTTCCTATGCGATAGCACCCGGCTTCGTTGCGCGGGGCGGCGGATCGATCATCAATATTGCGTCGATTGTGGGATTGGCTCCGGAGTTGCTTAACGGCGTATATGGCGCCTCAAAGGCGTATGTCATTGCGCTAAGCCGGTCGCTCAAACAGGAGTTGGCCGAAAAGAACGTGTATGTTCAGGCTGTCTTGCCCGGAGCAACTGCTACAGATTTTTGGGAGCTTTCCGGCAAGCCGGTGTCAGAACTGGACAGTGCCATTGTCATGTCTGCCGAAGATATGGTGGACGCTGCGCTCGTTGCATTCGACCAGCAGGAATTCATTACCATCCCGGCCTTGCCGGAAATCGAAGACTGGAATGCCTATGAGGCAGCACGCCAAAAGCTCCTTCCCAATCTGTCGAGACAGCATCCTGCCACACGATATCGCGTAATCGCCTGACCGCGCACATTCCAACCGGAGAAGACTGAGATGAAGATTCAAGACGCTGTCGTGTTTGTAACCGGCGCAAATCGTGGCCTGGGTCTGGCCTTTGCTCAGGAGGCATTGAAACAGGGCGCAAGGAAAGTCTATGCCGGTGTGCGTAATCCCGACGGCAGGGAAATTCCAGGGATCGTGCAGATCAAAGTCGATGTGACAAATTCGGCCTCGGTAAAAGCAGCGGCAGAGCAATGTGAAGACACGACACTGCTTGTCAACAACGCCGGAATTGCCCGGCTTACGGATGATGTCCTTGGTCCGGAGATGATAGAGGGCAGCCGGGAAATATTCGAAACCAACTATTACGGGACGATCTACGTCAGTCAGGCATTTGCGCCGGTTCTCGCCAGGAATGGTGGAGGCGCGATAATCAATGTGCTCTCTGACGCAACATGGTTTGCGCGCCCGGTGCTTGCGGCCTATTCTGCCTCGAAATCAGCGGCGTGGAGCTTTACAAACGCCCTGAGGCTGGCGGTGCGTGACCAAAATACACGCGTGTTGGGTTTGCATGTCAGTTTTATCGATACAGATATGACCAAAGCGCTGGATATCAAGAAAATCAATCCCCGTGACGTTGCGCAGGCTGCATTCGCCGGTATTGAAAACGGGCACGATGAAGTGCTGGTGGACGACTTTACAAACAAGCTGAAGCAAAGCCTTTCCACACAGGAACCGCTTTATTTCAATCCTCCGGAAGTTGCATAAGTATCACCTGCGCACGGATGCTTGAAGAAAAACCCGACGGCTAGGTCCTGATCCTGTTATTGGCGAGTTTCTTCATATTGGCCGCAAGCGGATCGGTATGATCGCGTTCCTGATTATTCTGGGAATTTTGTTCTTTCACTGATGACCAATTGCAAATGTATGCACCGCATTCGCGACAATGCACCGGAGCTTCATCAAAGGATTCTGCGGGAATTTGAAGAAATACAGTTTTGCATTCCACACAGGAAATTGGCTGTTTGAGCTGAAAGAAGTCCAACATATAGCGCGACAATGTTTCTGCTCCAGACTTCGGAGCATTCACGCTCGATTCAAATACACGATGAATTGCGCCACATTTTAATAAAATTAGAAATGAGTCAATTGTTGTTTGGTGGCATTAAATGTTTATCGGAACTTGCGGCACCGAATTCACCTTTGGGTGGCCCGTCAAGCCACCCAAAAAGATTGTCGTCACTGGCAGCCCATGCGGTGCCCACGCGATAGAACATCGCAGTTATTATTCTGGCTGTTTGGTTTTGCGAAGATACGGCAATATGCGTTCAAATCCGCCAAAGCGCGCATTAGCATCTTCGTCGGAAACACCGGCGGTGATGATTACGTCCTCGCCTTGTTTCCACTGAGCCGGCGTTGCAACCTGATGCTTTGCAGTCAATTGGATACTGTCGATGGCACGGAGTATCTCGTCAAAATTACGGCCTGTCGTCATGGGATAGGTCAGGACGAGCTTTATCTTCTTGTCTGGGCCGACAACGAAGACCGAGCGTACTGTGGCATTGTCTGCGGGCGTCCGACCTTCAGATGAATCTCCCGCTTCAGCAGGCAACATATCATACAGCTTGGCCACTTTAAGGTCGCGATCACCGATAAGTGGATAATCAACCTCATGCCCGGTTGCCGTCTTGATATCTGCCTTCCACTTGGCATGGCTTTCCACAGGGTCAACCGAGATACCGATGACCTTGGCGTTGCGTTTTTCGAATTCCGGAACGAGGCCCGCCATATAGCCGAGCTCGGTGGTGCAGACCGGCGTGAAATTCTTCGGGTGACTGAAGAGGACGGCATAGCTGTCTCTTATCCAGTCATGAAACCTGATCTCGCCTTGTGTAGTTTCAGCCGTAAAATCCGGCGCAACATCGTTTATTCGTAAGCCCATTTGCGGTTCTCTCTTTCGATCAATCGATGGATTCATGGTCGCCAGGGGTACAAATTCCGTACCCTTCCGAAGGTGCACTGTTATCTTCGGCGCGGGTTCTCCCGATATCCTAACCATGCCGGATTATCCAAGTCCACTGTGCACTTGCTATTTTGGTGAAACACCAAATAAACATGAGCCTCCGAGACCCGATCTTTGGAGAACGCCATGACCAACAGCTCTGTTCGGCCCAACGTCGAAGCCTTTTACGACAAGAGAACGTTCTCTGTACAATATGTCGTGTCAGACCCCGAAACATCGGCCTGCGCCATTATTGATCCTGTTCTTGATTTTGAAGAAAAATCCGGCGCAACGGCAACCTTCAATGCAGACCGTATTCTCAGTCATGTGGAATCTGCAAACCTGAAGGTGGCATGGATACTCGATACACACCCGCACGCCGATCATTTTTCGGCGGCGCATTATCTGCATTCGAAGACCGGCGCGCCTTGCGCCATTGGCAGTCACATTGTTGAAGTGCAGTCCTTGTGGAAAGAGCTGTATAATTGGGAGGAGCTAACTCCAGACGGGTCACAATGGCACAAGCTTTTCCAACCGGGAGAAGCTTTCAGGATAGGTTGTCTCGATGCATCTGTGATGTTTTCGCCCGGCCACACACTTGCTTCTGTCACATATATTATTGGTGACGCCGCGTTCGTTCACGACACGTTATTTATGCCAGACAGCGGCACCGCCCGGACGGATTTTCCGGGTGGAAGTCCGGATCAGCTGTGGCAGTCAATACAGGATATTCTGGCTCTGCCGGATGAAACCCGGGTCTTCGTAGGGCACGACTACCAGCCGAATGGACGCGATCCGATGTGGGAAAGTTCAATTGGGGAACAAAAAGCACGGAATTCACATCTGAGCCGCTGCAATTCCCGAGAGGAGTTCGTGACTCTCAGAGAGGCACGGGATAAAACCTTGCCAATGCCAAAGTTGATCCTGCCCGCACTACAGGTCAATCTCAATGGAGGGCGTCTCCCTGAACCGGAATCAAACGGTACCAGCTATTTGAAAATACCACTAAACTCTTTGGGCAGTGGCATATGGGATTAACCTTAGCCACGTCGGACATTATCAAATCGGGTGCGGTGGAATACTGATCTTTGATATACAACTGACTGCCATCAATATGTAGTAGTTCCAGAAAGTTCAGGCGAAATGACCGACAGAACAGTCTCACTTTCATGGTTTAATTCCAAACTGTCTCAGATATTCATAAGCACTCGCGAAAATAGAAAAGGTGCTGAATATTCACAGGCGCTTTTCCGTGTGGTGGCGGGGCCGGTATTTGTAATCTGCATGTCCGGCATAATGGTCACGACAGGCAATTTTGAAATTAGCCCACAGCAGATAGCACTGTATGCGTCAGTCTATTCGATGCTGTCGATCTCCATATTGTTATGGGTCGTACAGAAACCGGGTGAATACCTGTCGCGGCGGGTTTTCGCTATGGTCATGGATTACTCTGCCATTACCTCCATTATGTCGATCGGTGAGAGCGTGCTATTGCCCACCTATGCCCCCTTATTGTGGGTAACTCTGGGCTATGGACTTCGCTTCGGGGCACGATATCTGGTGATTTCCACTTGTATGGCGCTGGCGAGCATTTTGGTCGCGACATATTTCAACAGCTTCTTGTGGGGGCATCCCTATGTCGTAGTTGCATTCATCCTTACCACCATCGCGGTTCCAACCTATGCGCATCGATTGGTAAGCAGAACATTTGAAGCGCACAGTCAGGCTGTTCAAGCAAACCAGACGAAGTCCCGCTTTCTTGCTCAGGCCAGTCACGACCTACGCCAGCCGATACACGCGATCAGCCTCTTTACTGCTTGTCTTCGCGATACTGGTCTCAGTAAAGAACAGCATCAGATGGTCGATAATATTGATCGCTCGGTGCATAGCGTGTCCGGACTTTTCCGTTCACTTCTGGACATTTCGACCCTCGAAAGCGGTAAGGTCAAACCTCACCCTGGACCAGTTGCCCTTGGCATACTCATTGATGATCTTATCCAACAGAATAATGAAGCGGCCAAGTGGGCCGGCGTAACACTTCGTCAGGTCCCAACAAACGTGTATGTTTTAACGGATGCCACCCTGATTGCCACGGTGCTTCAAAATATAATTTCCAACGCAATTAAGTATGCACCTGGACGCCGTGTTCTTATAGGCTGCAGGCGTCGTGGTGGCTGTGTCTCGGTGGAAATACATGATCAGGGCGAAGGGATCGCCGCCCATCATCTGCCAATGCTTTTCGAGGAGTTTTATCAGGCCCGCGAGCGGGGAGACAAAGATGTGGAGGGGGTAGGACTTGGACTCGCAATTGTCAAACGTCTCGCAAAGCTTCTTGAAATTGAGGTGAGTATCCATTCCCTTCGAAGCAAGGGAACATCCGTTGTAATTGATGGTCTCAGGCTTGCTGATCCGGAGTTTCACACCAAAACCATCCCGACAAGTGAAAAGAGAGACCAGACTGCAATGAGAGGCCTGCGGGTTCTTTTGGTTGAGGATGACAGGAACGTTCTTCTTGCCACAGCAACTCTGTTAGAGAAATGGGGATGCATCGTCCAGGCCGATATCAGCTTGCCCAGGAATGTCGAAGATTGCGATCTGATCATCACAGATTTTGACCTTGGCGCTAACATCACAGGAACAGACTGCATAGCATCGGTGCGACATTTGCTCGGGCGGGATATTCCCGCCATCATAATGACAGGGCACGATGTAAACCGAATTCTGGAGGAACTTGGACAAGGAAATATACCTGTACTATCGAAGCCTGTTCGTTCTGCGGAACTGCGCGAAGTCGTCATGATGCAGAAAACAAAGACTGATGAACTGGCACGAATACACAACGCTGTGAGTTAGCGTTCGACTAATCCATCGATAACCGCTTTTGCAGCAGCAGCAGATCTCGATTCTACTCCAAGTAATCTAAGCAACGCCGAAACGTGAATGCTTACGGTGAACGGCGAGATGTTTAGCTCTCGCCCGATCTCCTTGTTGGATTTACCTTTAACAATGAGCTGGAGAACTTCAACTTGCCGCCGGGTGAGGTTGAAACGAGGAAAACCGGCATCTCTTTCCAAGGTTAATCCCGGCATTGAGCGCTTGATGAGGTTATTGCCGCCGAGAATAGTCTTGATGGCTTCCGCCATTTCTTGCGGAGGAACCGCTTTGCCGATAAAGCCGTTCGCTCCGTTTCCCATCGCCGTCTCGATCGCCTTTATATCGTCAACCATCGAGATAATAATGATCGAGGTATCCGGGAATTCTTCACGCAGGGCGGTAATCGAATGTTCCGGATCAAGCCCAGGAAAAACAAAGTCGAGCATAAAACCGATGGGCTGCGCCCCTGCGCGCGTAAGGGCTAACAATTCGTCCATTGTGCCGGCTTCTTCGATAATTGCCGTAGGAGCCAAACGCCGAACCAGCCGACACATTCCATCCCTGAAAATGGGATGGTCGTCGGCTACGATTATGCGTGCTCTTGGGCTCTCATTATTGCTCAACTTGGGTCATTCCGTTAACTCCCAATTTTCTTATTATATTCATTAGCGATAATCGAACTATCTACAACAAAGGTCAAAGATACTTAATTTACGGCGTGAGTTACATTTCAATTTTCCGCTGTGATTTCAAGATAGTTGTCGCAGGTTTTATCCGTGATGGCATAGTGGAATCTGTGACACAAAATCATGAAGGTATAAGGCGAATTTGGTGATGCCTTGTTTATCGACAAATCGTTCTTGGAAGTTGGTATACCGTCGAAGGTGCAGTTATAGTTCTCAGGGGTATTACTATAGCCGCAACTAGAAGAATCCAGCGTGATCAAACGCCAAGGCCGTTGAGCTTGGTCATAGAGTTGCCCATATGGATTTGATTCCGCCATGAGTTGAGATAATCAGGCGATCAACTTTCTTCCATTCTTGCACAGACCTGCATGTAAGCGGCAGTTAAGCGGGTGAGGACTGCGGAAGCAATCTCGCCATTGGCTCCTCCAATAGGGTCGTTGATGTGGATATCACGCAGTTCATTCATGAACTCTTCCCACATGGTCGGACCGCCATCCTCCAGAAGTTCTGCCCGGATGCTCAACTCCGGTGTAACAGGCAAGTGTTTACGTCCCCACCCTCCCATCACGGCAAGTACAGGCAGAAGCTGTATAGATGGTTCCGTCAGGCTGTATATGGCTTTCTGACTATGACTAGGATCATCCTGCTTGGTGATCAATCCAATTGCCAGCAGGTGTTTCAACCTCGCAGCAAGGATATTTGAGGCGATCCCCTCCTGTGAGTGATTTAACAGATCGCGAAAATGCCGTCGATTGCCAAACATCATATCGCGGATGATGATGAGGCTCCACCTGTCTCCCAGGACTTCCAGCGACAGGTTTATCGGGCATCCCGACCTCTTCTCAATGTCCAAGTACAATATCTCCAGAAAAAACCAGTTGCAACATAGGATCAGTTATGGCATAACGCAACTAGTTGCAAAATGCAATCGGTTGGAGGATGCTATGACAAAAGTGCGGGTAGGGGGATTTTCCCTTTCAATTGACGGTTTTGGGGCGGGACCGGAACAAAGCCTGACTGATCCTCTGGGAAAACGGGGAGAAGAATTGCATCAATGGATACTTGGCACAAAGACATTTCATGAAATCATTGGAAAACCGGACGGAGCGACGGGACCTGACGACGATTACGCCGCCCGTAGTATGTCCGGCTTTGGTGCATTCATTCTAGGACGTAATATGTTTGGCCCAATTCGGGGTGAGTGGCCTGATGACGTATGGAAGGGCTGGTGGGGTAATAATCCACCTTATCATGCTCCAACTTTCGTCCTCACTCACCACTCGCGTGATCCTATTGTAATGGAGGGCGGTACGACGTTTTTCTTTATCACGGAAGGAATTGAGACGGCACTAGAGCAGGCGAAAGCGGCGGCTGGAAATGATGACGTGAAGATTGGCGGGGGCGTTAGTACGGTTCGCCAATACCTGCAGGCAGGGCTGATTGACGAATTGCATTTGGCGATCTCACCTATAGTTTTGGGGATAGGGGAGGCCATGTTCACTGGGATAGATCTGCCAAGACTTGGTTTTAACCTGACAGAGCGCATCGTAACAGAACATGCGACCCATATAGTGCTTGCGAGATAAGTCGTGTTCCAGTGAGCAGACTCGGACCAATCTCCACCCGATATAGGAATGAGCAATGACACTGATCATGTATCTCCATCCTCTTTCTTCATATGTACAAAAGGCCAAGACAGGATTCTATGAAAAGGGTCTCGTTTACGAGACACGCATGCTTGACGGAACCGATCCGATTGCGAGCGAGTTCGCAGTGCTCTGGCCGATCAAGAGGTTTCCTATCGTGAAAGACGGGCAGGACTTAATCTTCGAGGCCACGACGATTATTGAGTATCTTGATGCCCACTATCCGGATACGCCGCAATTGATACCTCCCGATCGGGCCAAGGCGGTAGAGGTTCGGATGTGGGATCGCTTCTTCGATAACTACGTCAACTATCCCCAACAAAGGCTTGTGTATCTATCTATCGGTCGTGAACCGGATGACGGTGAAGACGGTGCTAGGTGGAAGGCGGCATTCGACGCTGCTTATAAGCTTCTTGATGCGCGTATGGCTGGGCGTGAATGGGTGGCAGACGATTTCAGTTTGGCCGATTGTGCTGCAGCTCCATCCTTGCTCTATGCAGACTGGACCTATCCCATCCCGCGTAAATATCAAAACCTTTGGGCCTATCGTGATCGACTGCTCGCAAGAGCCAGCTATGCTCGGGCACTCGATGAAGCCAGGCCCTATCGGCACATGTTTCCCTTGGGAGCACCAGAGGGGCGTGATTGAATGCATTTTGCAGTCTTGCTCGAACAATACGTAGATCGCGCGCGCAATTCACTGGGTGCGATTGGCGTGTTGACTTAGCCATATGCTGCCAATAACGAACCCGGCACCGATGATCTGAAGAGCGGTTAGTGTCTGATCCAAGAATATCCATCCGAGTATCATAGCTGTTACAGGACTGAGAAAGAGAAGTGGTGATACTACCGAAGAATCCAACCGGGAGATACCTCTGAACCAAAGAGCATAAGTCACGGCGGCACCGATCAAACCCAACCAAATCAGCCCAAGAAGATTAGTGCCGTTCGGGAGTGGGATCGAAGGCTCGAAAAGTGCGACCACCGGAATAAGAAGCAGACCACCAGCTGTCAGTTGCCACGCTGTGAACGTGAGCAGTGATACCGGTGGTTGCCACTTGCGAGTCAATACAGTTCCGAGGGCCATTGAAGTAGCTCCGGCAAGGCCCGCCATAATACCAATCACGTCGAGCGTCGCACCCGGAGTCAGCACCAGCAACGCAACACCTGCGATACCCGCAAGTACGGCAAAAACAGACATTGGTCGCACAGGACTGAAAAATACGACGGAAGCGAGGAAAACCACGATCAATGGCTGTACCGAGAGCACGGTTGCTGCCACGCCGCCCGGAAGCCGATGGGCGGAAATAAAGAGCATGCTCAGGAAGAATGAGATATTGAGCATTCCGAGGATAAAACTGCGTAGCCACCAAACACCGGCCGGAAGTTGACGGACCATCAGAAGCAGCAGCAAGCCAGCGGGCAGCGCTCGCAACATCGCGATAGTGATAGGGGAGAATCCAGTCAGAAACTCAGTGGTAACGATGTAGGTGCTGCCCCATACAATTGGGGCAATTGACGTTGCCAATAAATCGAAACTGCGTGATCTCATACGATTTCCAGCACCTCGGCAATTGGACGACGAGGCTTTTGCGGACAATTTCCGGGCGCCGGGCGGCCAACTGCGATGAGGATCACCGGAATTTCGTTATGCGCCAGCCCAAATTCTCGCTTCACACTTTCAGGATCGAACCCAACCATAGGACCGGAAACAAGACCCATTGCCTCAGCTGCGAAAATCAAGGTTGCCGCTCCAAGCGTTGCCGAGCGTATAGCTTCATCGCGGGCTGTCTGCGGGTCAGCATATTGTGTTCGCGCGCCTTCCTGCCAGCCTGAAGCCATATCCACCGGCATGAACCCTGCTTCCACGAAAGGAGACAGCCGTTCTTGAAGAGTTGTGTGATCGGGCAGTTGACCACAGACAATAAATGTAACGGCTGCATCCGAAACCTTGCCTTGGTCGTAAGCGATGTTTCTCAAACGTACCTTTGTTTCAGGAGCCCTCGCTGCGATAAACCGCCAATTCTGAAGATTGTAAGCGGTTGGCGCGCGAGTTGCGAGGTGTATAAGCGCTTCGACTTCGACCTCGGACAACACATGCGAAGCATCGAAGTGGTTGGCTGAAACACGCTGTTCGATAAGATTGATTGTGTGATTTTGCATGCTGCCATTCCAGTTGAAAGTCGCTGGAAGGGAAATATAGAGTTCACCATGGAATGATAATGAGATAAAACTGAAAGATATTATTTACTGATAGAGAACTATCCAATGGATCGCTTAACTGCCTTACAGGTCTTCCGCCAAGTAGCGGAATTGAACAGCTTTGCCGACGCCGGACGACGTCTCGGTCTCTCGCCTCCCGCAGTCAGCAAGAACATTGCCGAACTGGAAGCGCATCTGGGTGCGCGTTTGATTAACCGGACGACGCGGCGAATGGCTTTGACCGAGGAAGGCAGGATTTATCTGGAGCATGTAACAAATGGGCTGGACGCCCTGGCAGCCGCAGATCGCGCCCTGTGCCCAATTAAAGCCGCACCGAGTGGTACGTTGCGTGTCAGTGCACCAATGACTGTGACGTTGACCCAGTTCTCATCTAATCTTCCTAAATTTCTATCGCTTTATCCCGATTTGAAACTGGATCTGCATCTTGATGACAGACGCGTTGATATTGTGCGGGAGGGCTTTGATCTTGCCATTCGTGGTAGCGACAAACTTGAAGATTCCAGCCTGATCGCGAGAAAGTTGGCCGTGATGCCCCATGTGTTGTGTGGAGCGCCGTCTTATTTTGAAAAGCATGGTCGTCCCGTCAGACCGTTTGATTTAAAAGCGCTCAATTGTGTTCGGTTCAGCCTTTCGGGGCATGCGGATACATGGGAGTTTAACAAGGATGGTCGTGCCGAGCGGATAGTTATTGATGGCCAATACTCTGTCTCATCAAGTCTCGCGGTCCGTGATGCATTGCGTGAGGGCTTCGGTGTCAGCCTAATTCCACACCCCTATGTAGAGAGCGACCTTAAATCGGGCAGGCTGCAAACGGCTTTAGATGATTGGAATACCGTGGAGACAACGCTTTACGCGATCTATCCTTCTCGGCAACATCTTGCCCCTAAAATCCGTGCTTTTCTCGATTTCCTGATTGAAGAATTCAATCGGGCATCAAGTGGTAGCGCGACTTTCCAAGAATTTCCTGTCGCAGGTCACCAATCTGACTAAAGCTCATCAAGCCTTGGTCAGACGTTCGCGGTATTTGTCGAGGATCACAGCAATTATGATAACGAAACCGGTAATCATCTGACGCATGAAATCGCTTAATCCCAGAAGTATGAGGCCGTTCGCCAAAACGCCAATGATGCATGCTCCCAGCAATGTGCCAACAATGCTGCCTCGCCCACCGCTTAGACTTGTACCCCCGATTATGACAGCAGCTATGGCATTGAGCTCAAAACCTATCCCGATGATCGGGCTCGCAATATTGAGACGGGCCATATAGACGATGGCGCCGATACCTACCGCAGCCCCGCAGATCGTGAAAGCCGCGATCTTGTAAAAGAAGACATTGTGGCCAGCGAGCCTGGCGGCTTCTTCATTGTTACCAATTCCATAAAGGACACGACCGAATACGGTCTTGGTAAGGACGAACCAGCCAGCAACGACCAGCACCAGAGCGATGAGGAACAGTAGAGGGATGCCATATAGGGTTTGCGAGCCAAACGCGTTGAAGGCGGCAGGGAAAGAATAGATTGTCGAAGCGTTTGTCACCTGAAGAGCGGCACCACGCGCAATGTTAAGTGTTCCGAGCGTAACAATGAAAGAGGGGATTGCCCAACAGGCGCTTATGAAGCCGTTGAGCAATCCAAAAAGGATACCTCCAGCAACCGCACTTAACGTTGCCAGTATTACTGCGGTAATTGGATCCAGTCCCGGTAACGTCATAACAGTTCCCGCAACTACTGCGCAAAATGCCAGTACTGAGCCTACCGACAAATCAATACCACCGATGAGAATGACAAAGGTCATCCCGATAGACAGAATGAGATTGATTGTCACTTGGGTCAGAATGTTGGTTACATTGCTGGCGGTAAGGAAATGTTGTGTTGTCGTGGAGAAAACGACGATAAGCACGATCAGTGCGATACCGATGCCAGCTTCGCGCAGGACCGTCTTTGTCGTGGTGGCGATACGCGTTTGCCCGGTCTGGCTCACATCATTGGTACTCATGGCTGCGCTCATCCTTATAGGCAAAATTCAAAATCCGTTCCTCGGAAAAATCCTGACGCTGTAACTCACCGGTTATGCGATGATTGGACATGACCAGCATTCGATCGCAGAGTGTAATCAGTTCGGGCAGTTCAGAGGAAACGACAAGTAAAGCCAGTCCTTTGTCCGCCAATACTCTCAAAAGAGCATAGATTTCCGCTTTTGCACCCACATCGACGCCGCGCGTCGGTTCATCCAACAACAGAATTCGCGGGTTATTCGCCAGCCATTTTGCCAGCACGACCTTTTGTTGATTGCCACCTGAAAGGGTTGATGCATTGTCCTGTGGGTGACCGTATTTTAACTTGATGTCATTACCGAGTTGCTGTGTCAGCTTTGTCTCGTCGCGCTTCCGGAGCAAGCCATGGCGCGATACGGCTTTGAGATTTGCCAGTGTCACGTTAGCTGCAATGGGCATCTCAAGAATGAGGCCTTCCTCCTTGCGATCCTCAGTAACAAAACCTATTCCGTCACGGATGGCGTCCTTCGGGCTCTGGTAGGAAACCTTTTTTCCATCACGATCAAGCGAGCCGGATATAGGCAAATCAGCGGCAAAAATTGAACGGAGAAGCTCTGTACGACCAGAGCCAACGAGACCTGCGATGCCGAGCATTTCTCCATAATGAAGATCAAAAGAAACACCACTTTCATTGGTGGAACTCGGGTGCCTCAAATTACGTAACGAAAGCGCAGTGCGTCCGGATTTGTCTACTTCGCGGGTTGCGGCCATGGCGGCCGCAAGCTGCCGTCCCACCATGTTGCTGACCAGCTGATCGGGAGTAGTTGCCGAAATATCGGAGGTCATTACCGACCGACCATTGCGCAATACGGTAACCCGATCGCAGATCGCGAACACTTCATTTAGGTGGTGAGAAACAAAGGCAATGGCCACGCCCTTTGCTTTCAGAGCCGCGATAATTGCAAAGAGCCGCTTTGTTTCCCGGGCCGTCAAAGTTGCAGTCGGCTCGTCCAGAATGAGAATACGGCTTTCACCCATGAGGGCACGTGCAATTTCAACAAGCTGGCGATGAGCGACACCTAGCGATGCCACTGGACGGCGAACGTCAACGTCTTCGAGACCAATTGCGTCAAGCGCTTTTCGAGCACGTTGGTAGAGTGCAGGGCGGTCTACAATACCAAAGCGCCGCCGCGGCAAATCTTCAAAGCATATGTTTTCAGCAACAGACAAATAGGGAAGGAGATTGAATTCCTGATGCACGACTTGAATGCCAGCCATCTTGGCATCGCCAGGAGTGTGTGGATCGTAAGACGCCCCGCCAAGTGTAATGGTTCCGGCATCACGTTGAATGATACCACATAAAATCTTGATCAAAGTGGATTTGCCGGCACCGTTTTCGCCGACCAAGGCATGGACTTCGCCAGGCCGCAAGTCAAAGCTGACGCCATTCAGGGCAACCACACCACCGAAGCGTTTTGCAACACCTGACAGTTCGAGCAGAGATTCTACAGTGGCATTAGTGCTAGGCGACGGGCTCAAAATTCACCATCCAGCTTACTTCAGTAAAGATGCTTGGCTGCACCATGCAGTGATGCAGCCAAACGGTTTTACTTCACGCCGTCGGACGTTACGAGCTTGATGTCAGTCTTGACCCAGCCTTCAAGTGGGGCTCCGCCTTTAACTACTTTCAAAGCCTTGTCGATGGCATCTGCAGCCATCAACTGCCCAAACTGGTCAACTGTCGCAAGAAGCTTTTTTCCCTTGAGAAGGGGCTGAACGGCGGGAATGTTGTCAAAGCCTACGACCTCAATTTTCCCGGTCTTACCGGCCGCGTCGATCGCCTTGACCACGCCGAGCGCCATTGAATCATTGGCGGCCATGACGCCCTGAATATCAGGATGAGCAGTAAGCATATTCGAGAACAGTGTATTGGCTTCTTCCGTCTCCCAATGTGCGGTGCGGGAATCCAGCAGGTCAAGTTTCCCGGCCTCTACAGAGTCCATAAATCCAAGTTTGCGTTGAGCTGCATTATCAGCACCCGGATTGCCTTCAATGATGACAACCTTGGCACCTTCACCAAGTTTCTTGGCCAAAGCATCGCCCGCAAGCTTTGCGCCACCGCGATTATCTGGCCCTACAAAAGCCAGTTTCACTCCGGCTTCTTCCTTGGCTTTCTCATCAAGTGCTACGTCGAAATTTATAACTGTTATGCCAGCATCCATCGCCCGCTTGATAGGTGGCACTAATGCACGGGAGTCAGATGGAGCGACAACGATCGCATCGACTTTCTCAGTAATGAAGCTTTCAATTGCGTTGATCTGGGTTTCGACATCTGTTTCCGACTGCATGCCCACGGCTTTAAGTGTATAGTCGCCGCGCTTTGCCTCATCGGCCTTTGCGCCTTCCAGCATGTTTTTGAAAAATTCATTGGCAAGAGACTTCATCACCAAGCCAACTACAGGCTTATCAGCAGCATAGCCGGCTGCGGGCATCAACATCGTGCCTGCCAAAATACCGGCGGCAATAAATTTCGCGAATTTCATTGTATTCCTCCCAGAACCACAAAATGAATTGAGTTATGCCTTGTCCTCCAACACGGCGATGAACGTTCTGCTGCTGAAAGCAGGCAAATCGTATCCATACATTAAAGGCCATGGACTGCTGATAATGTCAATATGAAACGTTTCATATTGGAGTTATTGTGTTTTTCTGCGGAAAAAGCGCCTAGCATAACGAGAATTTCTACTCCAAGCGTCGCCTGAACAGCCAAGCAGCTGCCGAAAGAGTTACGACAGCTATGAGTGCAAGCGGTATTGTCTGGTGGAGCACTTCGAAAGGTCCGATATCTTTCAGGAAAAGCCCTTTGATTATAACCAGAAAATATCGAAGCGGGTTTATGAGGGTAATCGGTTGCAACCACTGCGGCATATTCTCGATGGGCGTTGCAAAGCCTGAAAGAAGAATTGCTGGAACGATGAAAAGGAATGCTCCGAGAATAGCCTGTTGCTGTGTTTTCGACAAAGCGGAGATGAACAATCCGATCCCTACAATCGCTGCAAGATAAATAATACCGCCGCCGTAGAGATAGATCAGCGATCCCCGAAAGGGGATCTGGAACAGAAAGATCGCCGCCAGCAGATACATTGTCATGTGGAAGATGCCGATCATCATAGGTGGTATCAACTTGCCGATGACGATCTCGTGCGTTCGCAATGGCGAAACGATCAGTTGATCGAAAGTCCCTAGTTCACGTTCGCGCGCTATCGACAGGGCGGTCACGATCAAGCCAATCAGCATTGCAATGCTCGCGATCAGGTTTGGCACCATGAACCATTGGAAATCCAGATTGGGGTTGAACCAGTTGCGCGGCACTACGTTTATCATTGTGTTCTGAGTTTTCATCCCTGATGGGGTTTCCAGAGAAAGTCTTCCGACGATCTGGCTCAGATAGCCTGCTACAATTTGTGAAGCGTTAGACTTACGCCCATCCAATATGATCTGAACTGTTGCTGGTCGCCCAGCCTCAATATCGCGAGAGAAGGTTGAGCCGATCTCCAGCGCAGCAATGACTGCCTGATTGCTTATTGAATCTTGAACGCGCGACTGATCCTGCGTGTGCGAGAAACTGCGGAAGGTTGGTGAACCTTCGATCCGCTTTATGAGTTCTTCGCTCCAATGGCCACTGTCGCGGTTGAGTACTAAGATATCGACATTCCTGACTTCAAGTGTGGCCGCATAGGAAAATACCAGAAGCTGAATTATCGGCGGAACAATTAAAATCGTTCGGCTCTTCGGATCGCGGAGAACCGCGAGGAGTTCCTTGATGATCAATGCCTTCAGCCGCGTCCACCACATGTCAATCGATCCGTTTGCGCGTGCTGCGGGCAGCCAGAATAAAAAATATACTACCGATAAACAGCATCACAGCCATTGCCTTCAGGAACATTGGCCATATGTCCCCGGCCAGAAACAATGTTTGCAGACTTGGTATAAGGTAACGGGCAGGAACGATAAAGGTGATCCATTGTATAGCCACCGGCATGGAATTGATTTCAAACAGGAAACCTGACAGCAGAAATGCCGGAAGAAAAGCTGATATCAAGGCAAGTTGCGATGCCAGAAACTGGTTTTTCGTAGCAGCTGATATGAGCAATCCCTGACCCAGAGCAGGCACTAGAAATGCCGCTGATAATAGATATAAAGCGAGTATTGAGCCCCGGAATGGCACGCTGAACAGGAACACGGCGATTATGACGCAAAGGGTCATCGACAATATTCCAAGTACGAAATAGGGCAGAATTTTCCCCATAAGCAATTCGGCCGATGTTACGGGTGTCGCCATCATGGCTTCCATGGTTCCGCGTTCCCATTCCCGAGCAATAACCAATGATGTCAGCAAAGTGCCGACAAGCGTCATGACGATGGCGATTGATCCGGGAACCAGGAAAAAACGGCTTGTCAGCTCCTGATTGAACCAGAAGCGCTGCTCCACACTGATCGGTGATGTGCTGCCGCCTTCTTGTGCTCCCGCTTCGACCGACCGGATAGCTACCCAACTCGCAACGACGCCTTGCGCATAGTTTTGTACGAAACTGGCCGTGTTGGTATCAGATCCATCAACAATTACCTGAATCTCCGGGTTCACTCTTGCCGCGAAGTCGGACGCAAAGCGCGCGGGAATAATGATGATTCCGCGAATTTCGCCGCTTACCAGTTTCGCATCAAAGTTCCTACGATCCCTGCCTTCTAATACATCGAAGTATCGCGATCCTTTGAAGCTTGCGCTCAGGTCGTCTGCCAGCGGGGTCTGTTCTTCAATGACAAGGCCGATACGGGTTCGCCCGGTATCGAGGGATACACCATATCCAAACAAAAATAGCAGGATCACCGGCAGGACAAAGGCGATGAGAATACTGCTCGGATCTCTTAGAAGCTGGAATGTCTCCTTGCGAACAAGTGCAAAAAATCGCCGCGCGCGCACAATGTCTCGCAGTTTGCTCACATTGACCGCATTCATGCTGCAGCCTCTCGTTCAGAAGCTTCAACCAATGCAATGAAAGCGTCTTCCATGGTTGGATCAGGCTGCTGCTTGGTAGCAACTCCAGCTTTCAATTCATCGGGCGAGCCCAGGGCAATCGAGCGGCCCCGATAGATCAGTGAAATCCGATCGCAGTACTCCGCTTCGTCCATGAAATGGGTAGTGACAAGAACTGTGACTCCCTTTTCGACAAGGCCGTTAATGTGAGTCCAAAATTCGCGGCGCGTTATGGGGTCAACACCGGATGTTGGCTCATCCAGAAAAAGCGCTTCCGGCTCGTGCATGACAGCACAGGCAAGCGCGAGACGTTGTTTCAGGCCAAGCGGCAAATCCCTGGTAGGCATATTATCGCGTGCGGCAAACGAAAATATCTCGCTCATCAAAGAAATACGTTCGCGCTTACGAGTGCCGCTTAAGCCATATACTCCGGCAAAGAAATCCAGATTTTGCCTGACGCTCAAATCACCGTAGAGCGAGAATTTCTGCGCCATGTAGCCTAGGCGATTACGTGCCTCAGCACCATCTCGGCGCAAATCAAATCCGGCAACCCGGCCTTCACCTTGCGTTGGCTTCAGAAGTCCGCACAGCATCTTGAACGTGGTCGATTTCCCGGCGCCATTCGGACCAAGCAGACCAAAAATTTGACCTCTCGGAATATCAAATGTGATGCCGTCTGCGGCGGTAAAATCACCAAATCGCTTGGTTAACCCATTCGCCTGAATGACCAACTTCCCTTTCTGATCGTCAATTCGGGGGGCTGCTTCGGCAAGTTTCGACCGTCCACCGGGACCGCCCCCAAGCATATCGACAAAGGCATCTTCAAAGCGTGGCTCTGCAGCGTGTAATTTCGCATTCTTTCCGGCAGTGTCAGCCAGATCATTGCCGTTCATATCTGCAGTGGTGACGATGCGTACAGCCTCGCCCTGAATAACTCCGTCGACCACGTCTTGCCGGTCAAGGATTCTTGACAGTGCCAGACGGCGGCTACCGGATATACCGGTGAGTTTGAACACCCGACCTTTTACACGACTGGTCAACTCAATAGGCGGGCCGAAAAACAGTAGCTCGCCCTTGTTAAGCAGGAGTACTGTGTCGCACGCTTCGGCTTCATCGAGATAGGCTGTGGACCAAACGACAGCTATGCCGTCCTTGGTCAGGTTTTTTACCATTTTCCAGAGATCTCGGCGCGAGATCGGATCAACGCCAACGCCCGGCTCATCAAGCAGCAGCAGTTTGGGTTTTTTCAACAGGGCGCAAGCAAGGCCAAGCTTCTGTTTCATTCCGCCCGATAGTTGCCCGGCAAGCCGGTTCGTGAAGCGTTTCAGGTCCGTGAAAGTCAGAAGCTCGTCAAACGCTGCAGTGCGTTCGTTCAGCGGCAGGCTTCGCAAATCCGCATAGAGATTGAGATTCTCCTGAACGGTCAGATCTTCATAAAGACCGAAGCGTTGCGGCATGTAACCTATCAGGCCCTGAATGCTTGGCGCATCGGTTTTGGTATCGAAGCCTACTACACTGATTGAGCCTACGTCGGGTTGCATAAGTCCGGTGATGAGGCGGATCAAAGTAGTCTTACCGGCTCCATCCGGCCCGACCAATCCTGTAATTTTGCCGCCTTGGACGATTCCTGACACATTTTTCAATGCCGGGCTGTTTTGACCAAAACTCTTGCTGATACCTGAGAGACGGACGAATTCGGATTGAATATTATCATCCGGCAGCATCATGGCTTCTGGCCAGCTTCCATAGGCAACCGAAGCGTTACAGGCATCCCCTGTCGCAGACCTGACGTTGTGTCATCCACGATGACACGCAACCGATAAACCAGATCGGTACGCAATTCAGGCGTTTCCACGGATTTCGGGGTGAATTCAGCCACCGGCGAAATAAAGCCAATTTTGCCCTTCACGGGTTTGTCGGAGTTTGTATCGGAATAAACATCCACAACCATACCGGGATGTATGCGGCCGAGTTCCATCTCTGAAATATAACTGCGAACCCAGACAGGTTTCAGCAGAGATAAAACGCTTACCGGATCGCTTGGCGCAACGATGGAGCCCGGTTCCCGAACACGGGAAAGAATTATCCCGTCATTCGGTGCACGCAGTTGGGTGTCTTCCAGCGCCGTCCTGGCACTGGAGAGTTTTGCTTCAGCAGCTGCGAGATTGGCCTTCGCGGTTTCAATATCCTCTTTACGCGTGCCTTCCTTGAGAAGCGCCAAAGCTTCCCGCGCTGATGCCGTACGCGCATTAGCTATCGATTTGGTTGCAATAGCCTCATCCAAACCGGACTGTGAAATGGTTCCGTTGGGACGCAAACGAAGGGCTCGCTCATAAGCGAGAGTGACATTTTCCAGATCGGCAAGACGCTCATTAAGCGAGGCTTCTGCCTGAGCTATCTCTGTCTGTCGCGGCCCTGCAACCGCTTTATCGAGAGTGGCGCGCAAGGCGGACACTTCCGCTATTGCAGCATCAACAGACTGCCGGTAGGTCGTAGCATCAAGACTGGCGATAACAGAACCGGCAGCGACCTTATCGCCTTCATCGAACCACACTTTTTCAATGCGGCCATTAACGCGAAAACCGAGTGGTACCTGACGTATATCGACATTGCCGTACAGTGTCAGTCGGGTTGATTTTGACTCGACCCAGCCCATTTTGTTTGGAACGTCGAACCACCATATAAGGCCTGTTGCGAACAGTAATAATGCAACGCATGTAACGACCAGTCGTTTCATGATTGCACCTTCAAAGGCTGAATGGCAGCAACAAGTTCTTCCACCAAATCCTGTATTGTTTTGACTTCACTTGCGCCAACAGCACGCCAATCGAGCAACCTCATTGCGGCAGCATGCGCCACACGAAAAATCAGCAAGCTACCGAAAAGAGAAATGATACGCAGCTTTACATGTTCGGATGTTGCTTCCTCTTCGAGCAGGATGCCTACGAGCCTTGAGCCCACTTCGAACATTGGCTTCATAACGGCGGCGTAAATTACATGGAAAGCCTCTGTTGGCTCCATCTGCTCACGTATCAAAAAACGCGCCCATGGTTCAGATTCCTTACTAATAAACAAGGCGGCCATGACCTTAAGAATCTCACTCAGAAATCCTCTCGCTTCTCCATGTGAAAGAGTTTGTCCGGCCATGGCCACCTCTTCAATTCGACCACGCACCTTGGTTCGTAAGTCTGAAACATGAGAATTGATCTTCCCGCCCAGATACTCGGCAGTGGCAATATAAAGCCCTTCCTTGCTCCCGAAATAATATGGGATGGCTTGGAGATTCACACCTGCTGCATCACGCAACATCCGTGTGCTGGTGCCTTCGAAGCCATATCTACCGAATAGGTCGAGAGCTACGATAATGAGCTTTTCTCGGGCGATTTCACCGCGACTGGGCTCGTGTTTTGTTTTTCGTGTTTGTTTCTCCATGGCCTCAATTTAAGCTGATTTAAAAAATAAGTCAAACGAATGACTTTTGTATTTATTTAAGGAGCGATATGCAGCGTGAGAGAAATAACAAGAGAATTTACCAACCAAACTGGTTGCAAAACGACCGGTTCGGTATATAAGACAGAGTGCTGACAATGGGAGTGTCGGCCGATTCGCCGGTTTGAAAGCCTGTTCGCCGCATACACCAAGGAAAATGCGTTGTCTTTTCTGAGCGTTCTGTCGATTATCAAGCAGCACAGAGCTGAGTTCATTGCACTCAGTATAATTTTCTATGGTGTTTTCGCTCTAGGCATCATGATAGCGATTATCTTTGAAAGGAAGAACGCACTGGCGATCCTGCATAATGCGGTTTTGCATATCAAGCAGAACAAAGGCATGCTCATCGTCTTCAGTGTTGCGATCTACGAAATTTTTGCTCTTGGTATTGTTGTCATGGCGTTGTTGCTGGAACGTAAAATACGTTGATCGGCGGTGAGGCGCTTCCTCATCTAATGGCCGAGCCCATTCATTGCCGCTGCAACGATGTGGTCGCGCCACTCACGCTTTAAGTCAAGACGAGTGGCCAGTAGTGCCGTGATGCCAAGGCCCATAAATGCGCTGGTCACCCTGACAACGCGCTCCTGCTCAACGGCATTCAAGTCGATCCCAAGAGCAGCATACATCACGAGGCCCATCTCCGTCAGTTCAGGATCGATGTCTTGTTCTTTGTCTGCCAACCGATTTACAAGCGCAGATATTCCGGGCCACTCGAAGGTGTAATTGACGGAAGCTTCCACTACGGCCCGATCTCGCTCAATGCCAACAGGAATCCCTTCGACGTTAGCCAATAGGTCATGCATGTGATCGCGCCCCGTTCTTAGAGCGGCATCATAAATCGCTTTTTTGCTTGGATAATGATGAAGCAATCCCGCTTTCGAATAGTTGACCGCGTCGGCGATCTGCTGGAGGGATGTGTGAGCAAAACCGTGCTTGGCAAACAATGCCGCAGCACGGTCGAGAATATCGGCATCTATTTCGGATTTGGTCGGCCTAGGCATTCGAATAGGTTAGCATAATTTCGACCGAAGTAGTCAATTTTCGATTGAACTGGTTGGTAATGTCGCAAAATATCAAAGGGCTGAAAGAAGTGTGCGGGCATGCGCCTCGAAAGCACGTATCAGCGGCGAAGCCCGCTTCTCATCCATGCGTAGAGTAAGTCCTATTTGGGGCAAATCTGGTAGGTGCGTTGCCTTCGAAAGGATGGCAAGATCCGACGGGACGGCAGCTTTGGTCAGCACTGCAATGGCTTGACCTGAACGAACGACGGCAAGAAGCCCAGACAGACTGCCGCTAGAATAGGCTATTTCGTAGCTCTGTTTTGCTTGCGCAAGAGCAGTTACGGCAGCGCGGTGATCGAGCGTGTCTGGATCACCAAGTGCCAAGCGAAATGGAACAGACCAATCTTCACTGCCGCTTTTCTGCCCTACCCAAACGAGGCTTTCCCGACGCAAGACCGAGTGGCCTGTATCAAGGGGCACCGAGGTCAGCGCAAGGTCTAAGATGTTACGATCAAGTTGGGTGAGAAGGCGAGGGGTGGATGCGCAAACAACCTCTATCATCACTTGCGGGTGAAGTTGGGCGAAACTTCGTAGCAATCCCGGCAGGAATGCGTCGGCATAGTCATCTGGACAGCCAAAGCGGAGGGTACCACTAAGGCTTCGCCCCGAGAGTTCGGCCATGGCTTCATCGTGCAATCGCAGGATACGTCGTGCATGAATCAGTAGACGTTCGCCATGAACCGTCATGAAAACGCCACGCCCAGTTCTATTAAGCAGCGGTTGACCGACGATTTCTTCAAGGCGTTTCATCTGCATGCTAACTGCGGCCTGACTACGCGCTATACGCTCCGCCGCCCGGCTCAGCGTACCAGTCTCGGCGACCATCAGGAAACAACGGAGTAGATCGATATCGAGGTAAGAAGCCATAAGTTTTATTGAATACTCAATTTAGATCTATAAGCTACCACGATGGTTATGAATTCTCTAGTCTATTGGAAATTTCCGATGGATATGGAGCCAGTCATGAGCAAGAACTCTGATCCCGACTTTTGGACAAGCGCCCGCAAACATCTCATACGCTACGGTGGTGTGTTTGAACCATTGATCATTGAGCGAGCGCAGGGCAGTTTTGTTTATGACGCTGACGGCCGGGCAATTCTTGATTTCACCTCAGGTCAGATGAGCGCAATACTGGGACATGGCCATTCCGAGATTTCCGAAGTTGTAACCCATCATGTGAAGAACCTGGATCACCTGTTTAGCGGCATGTTAAGCCGTCCGGTGGTTGAGCTTGCAGCAGAACTTGCTCGCATAGCACCCGAAGGTCTCGAACGATCCATGCTGCTCACGACAGGCGGCGAAGCAAATGAAGCTGCCCTGCGCATGGCCAAGCTTGCGACCGGCGGGTGGGAAGTCGTGAGCTTTGCCCAGTCTTGGCACGGCATGACGGCTGCTGCGGCATCAGCTACCTATAGCGCGGGTCGCAAGGGCTATGGTCCTCCAGCGGTGGGGTCTTTTGCAATCCCCGTACCCAATGCATACCGGCCAACATTTGAACGGGGCGGTGAGGCCGACTGGCGTGCAGAACTCGACTATGCTTTTGCCTTGGTGGATCAACAGTCGACGGGTAATCTTGCAGCCTTTCTGGCAGAACCGATACTCAGCTCCGGTGGAATTATTGAACTGCCAACAGGTTACCTCGCCGCGTTGAAATTGAAATGTGAAGAGCGGGGAATGCTCCTTATTCTCGATGAGGCACAGACCGGGATCGGGCGAACGGGTCTGATGTTCGCCTGCGAAAGGGATGGCGTTACTCCTGATATCCTCGTTTTGTCCAAAACCCTAGGTGCAGGCCTTCCCCTTTCGGCCGTTCTCACGACAGCGGAAATCGAGGAACGTTGCCATGAACGCAAGTTTTTGTTCTATACAACTCACGTCTCTGACCCGCTTCCAGCAGCCGTTGGGCTTAAAGTTCTGGAGATTGTTCAGCGGGACGGTCTGGTTAACCGTGCGGCCGAAGCTGGCAATATATTGAACGGTAGATTGAAGGATTTACAGCAGCGGTTTGAATGTATCGGTGATGTTCGAGGTAAGGGGCTGCTGTTGGGGATGGAGATTGTAGCAGATCGCCAAAGCAAACGACCTGCGCCCGACCTTGGTGCGAGGATAACGCGCCGTTGCATGGAACTTGGCCTCAGTATGAACATTGTGCAACTTCCCGGAATGGGTGGCGTATTTCGCATCGCCCCGCCTCTGACGGTTTCCAACGAAGAAATTGATTTGGGAGTGGATATTATCGAACGCGCAATTGCTGAAAGTGTGTAATGCGAGTGGCTGGCTCGTTAAATTTACAAAGTTGCGACTCGGAGAGGTTGATTGCCTGATTTGTGGCATTCCTTTTTAACGCCACCACGGCGAGCGGCTGTCCCTTACCTTTAACGCCATGCGTTCCTAATTGCTCCGTTATAATATCGGCGGGAAAATTGATGCGTAGCGCCAGTTCGCCGGAGATGAGGACGGGGGCGCTCAAAGTTCTGCATAAGCCTTCAAGCCGGGCAGTGGTGTTTATGGTATCGCCGAAGTAAGTGATCTTATGATGGTCAACGCCAATTTCCGCCGTGATGACAGGTCCACCATGGAGAGCGGCCCGCAAACTTGGCACTTGGCCAAACTCCTCCAACCATCTGGGAGCGCTTGCGGCAATTGTATCAAGGACGTCGAAAACGCAGCGTGCATCCTGGATGCCTTTTTCCAACGGCCAAGTGATTAAAGCAGCATCACCGACATAATCATTAATTGTGCCGCGATGCCGCCGTACCGGTCCCGAATATGCTGTAAACAAAGCGCTTAAAAATTGTTGCGCGCGCAGATCGCCATGCTTCTCGGCGTATGACGTAGAACCTGCAAGATCAATAAACAAAAACACGCGGTTCTCATTGACAGGTTGGCGGTAGCGGCCAACGATGAGGCTGGCAAAAATGTCTCGCCCAAGCAGTTCGCGCACCCGCAAGATGAATGTCAGTATTGCAGAGACACCAAGCGTGTAGAGCAGGATGTTTGGCGGAATTATTGTTGCTTCCATGAACGATCCACTCATAAAGCCAATGCTCCACATGGCCGTACCGGCAATCGCAAAACCTATATTGATCAGAACGTAGTAGATGGAAAGGCCAGCCAAAATAAACCCGAATGTAGGTAGTTGGTTGGTCCACGCATGTAATCTCTGCAGGATAACTCCGCGCTCGAAAGCAAAAATTGGCACACAAAGACAGATGCCGAAGACTGCGCCTGCAATAAAAGAATCCTTTGCCGTCAGAATTGCAAAAGCTACTCCTCCGGCAGCGGCCATGCCTAGCGCAAGCGACCAGAATTGCGCAGGGTTTAATGAAGTGAACCATCCGTGAAGTGCCGGAAATGCGGAGCGGCGCTCAAGTGCGAGGACAGGTATACATATCGCAAGGGCAAGGATGGCACCAATTAGTGGTGAACCGTCACAAATCAGCGAAGTCGTCGAAAAACCACCCAAAGCCACAAGGAAAAGAACAAGAATCCAGAACCCGGTTGAATTTCTGCGCAAACGCGATTCCCCCTGACAATGCTCAGTTCAGGCTGAGGTGAAATAAGCATACAAGGCGTTATGCCGAGTTATCAATGGAGAGTATCCCGATTGTTGCAATTGTAGAGTTTGGGCTATCCATTGAAACGCAGGATGGATTCAACACCCGTGCTCATGTTGGTGGCCGGAGATATCAGTTCCAGTGTTGCATCCATTTGAGTTGCCAGTTCGGTAGCAATAGACAAGCCAAGGCCAGAACCGGGAGACATTGTTTTGCCGCGAGCAAAGCGCTGCCGGACAGATTTGAGTTCGTCGGCGGCAAGAACAGGCCCATCGTTTGCGATACGAATAGTGCCGCCTCGCTCGAAACTGATTCTTACGGGCGCTTTTTGATCACCATGGATAAGAGCATTCTCGATAAGATTACGAAGTACAATAGCAAAAGCATCTTCACTTACCGGACGACGAAGCGCAGCAGCAGCGGCCTTCGTATACTGGATTCTGTCATTAGCCCCTGAGGCGCGATGGAAGTCTTCTATGATAAGCTCCAAGACATTGCCCAAGTCGACAGTTTCGTTTGAAGTGCCAATCCTTGCCTCGGCTCGTGCCAATTGCATAAGTTTTTCGACAAGTCTGATCAGCCTTTGCAAAGATGCCTCGATATGCGTCAGCCGGGATCTGGAGTTTTCACTTCGAAGTTCAGATTTAAGCATCTGGGTTTGCGCAAGTGCGCCGGCAAGCGGCGTGCGTAATTCGTGAGCACTGTTTGCGGTGAACTCGCGCTCCGCTTTCAGTGTCGACCGCAATCGCTCGAGCAAACGATTGACAGACAATACAATCGGCTGGAGTTCACGCGGTAGGGTGGATAATTCTATTACGGCAAGATTGCCACTGTCCTTGCCAGCGATGGCTTCCCGCAAGTCGTTCACGGGTTCGATGGAGCGGCGAACAATAAGCCATATACCTATATACTGGCCGGGATAAGCACCAAAACAGGCAGAAGTAGCGCCAGACCGCCTTCTACGGCTGCTTCTGTGCGATGTGCCATAGAGTCTGCGACCTGCACGAAGATAGTGTTGTTGGCCGCAGGAACTGTATAGAATCGCGAAACATCATCCTGGAAGAAGCCGCGTTTCAAGGGTGCAACGAAGGGCGTCGGGGAGACGTCGTGCGAATGAAGAATGACTTTGCCTGTCGCGTCCCTAACTTGATAGGTCAGATAACCCTTATGGGTGGATTCATTAAGGTTCTGAAGGCGGCGTGCCCCAGGCATCTGAGCGTTTTGTAGAAGATCGTCGACAACAAGCGGCGTTAGACGCTCTGTTGTCGCCTGAAGCGAGCCGTCGAATATCTCTCCGAATTCATCCTGCATGACAAACATGCCAGCCGTCGTAGCCAGGAGCCAAAAAACGATCAGTGTGGCTGTGAGCGAAAAAATCAGCCGGCGTGTCATGCTGCGATTTTTCATGAACGGCCTTCGATCCTGTAGCCAACCCCGCGTATCGTGGTGACATGCTCGCGCCCAAGCTTTTTCCGCAGGCGACTGATATATACTTCAACCGTGTTGCTCTCGACCTCCCAGCCGAAGGCATAAAGTGCTTCTTCGATCTGAGATTTGGACACAATAGCGCCGGCTCGCAAGAGCAACTTGTCGAGTACTGCCCATTCGCGTCCTGACAATACGATTTCCTGCCCTTCAGAAAAGACAGTTCTGTCAGCCGTATTGATACGCAGAGGGCCGACCTTAATTGTAGAGTTTGAATTGCCCGAGTGACGCCGTGTGACGGCGAGCATGCGCGCGGTCAATTCGTCGAGGTTGAACGGCTTGACGAGATAATCATCAGCCCCGGCATTCAATCCCTCGATACGATCGGAAATCTGGTCGTGGGCAGTAAGAATGATAACCGGTGTGGCATTGTTCTTCGAACGTAGTCCTCTGAGAAAATCAATGCCGCTACCATCAGGTAATCTCAGATCAAGTAATATGAGGCCATATTCCACAACCCTGACGGACGCATGGGCATCATCAATTGTTTGCATCCAGTCGACGGCGTGGTGAGTGATTGCGATATGGTCACGCACCGCCCCACCAAGGGTTTGATCGTCTTCGACAAGGAGAACCCGCAAACCTGAACCCCGGCACTGTTATGTCTTTGCTTTCAATATCTTATTAAGTTCAGATCAGCAAATCGAATGCGGTGTATGCTATAAACACAACGTTGACCCCGAGAGTGCAGAAAACTGCAAATGAACCAAGATCCTTGGCATTTCGCGCAGCGATCGAGTAATCCCGCGATATATGGTCGACAATCTCTTCGATCGCTGTGTTCAAAGCTTCGATAGCAAGAACTGGAAGAAACAGTGCTGTCAGGATCAGATAGTTAAGAAGACTGGCTCCGATGAGCGAGAAAAATGTCACCGTGGCAATGTAAGCAATGATCTCATGCTTGGCAGCTGACTCCTGAATGAGTCGCGCTGCTCCTTTCAGGGAATAGCGCGCAGCAGCAAATAGATGTCGAAATCCAGTTTTCTTTTCAAAGTATGGGCTGTCACTCACGATGATAATCCCTTTCTGCATGACGCAAGTGTATCCAGCGCCTTGTCCCAGACCGTTGTCTCAACGTGCATCATGCCGAGGACAGTATGAAAGAGATTGTCGTGCGAGTGTGATCTTGCGGCTTCGGCGGCCAGACATTTGGTATCAATTTCTGACTTTGCCGCCTGGCCGAGCCAGAGAATAAACGGGACATGGGTCTGCTGCGTGGGTGCCATGAAATAGGGTGCACCATGAAGATAAAGCCCATACTCGCCGGTCGATTCTCCATGATCGGACATATAGATCATGGAGGGGGACAGACCGGTTTCCCGTGCCTTGAGCCTGTCAATCACGGCCGAGATAATATGGTCAGTGTAGAGAATGGTATTGTCGTAGGAGTTTATGATCTCCTGCCTGGCGCATTTCGCAAATTCGGATGTACGGCAATCCGGTGTAAAGTGGCGGAACTCGTCAGGATAGCGCAGGTAGTAGGCCGGACCATGGCTGCCGAGCTGATGAATGACCAGCACTGAATCCGATTTGACATTGTCGAGCCAGCTATCAAGCTGATCGAGAAGAATGCTGTCGAGGCATTCGCCATCCTTACAGAACTTCGCACTGCCGGACTTGTAAAGGGGTTGATAGGCAGCGCGATCGGCTATGCCTTTATCGCCGGTGTTGTTATCCCACCACTCCGTCTTGATCCCGGCATGGCCGAGTACATCCAGAAGGTTCTCGGTTTCGAGACCTTTGCGATGGGTATACTGCTTGCGTGTATAAGCGGAGAACATGCAAGGCAGTGAAACCTCGGTGATTGTGCCGCAACTGCTCGTTTGCGGAAAATAGGTGATATCCTGCTTTGCCAGCTCCGGATTGGTGACTGGCCCATAGCCACCCAGCGAAAAGCTTTCTGCGCGGGCAGTTTCCCCTGCGATCACGATTGTTACGCGCGGTTTACCGGCTGGCGAAGCGGGAACAATCCGGGCGTCGGTTCCAAGCGATTGCACGACGATATTGTGATTGCTCGTCGTTCGTATCGTCAGCTTGACTACATTCACTATGGGCGCGATCGGATTTAAAGTTGCAAACCAGTCGCGATGTTCCCGCCCAAGCGACAAATACGTACTTGCGTGAGAGAGCGCCGCGACCAAGGAAAAAACAAGCGCAGGTATTATGACGATCATGTTCCATTTTACTTTTTGCAGATACGTCCTGTGTTTAATCCGCATCCAGCCCACAAGAAGCGCTGGGATAAGCCCGAAGATAAACATGTGCCAGATGTAGGCCGGAGTAATTAAATGCCCGGCTTCCGCATTGGTAGTGTCGATTGCACTTTGCAGCATGTTGACATCGATGATGGTACCATAGCTGTCCATGAACCATGATGTAGATGCACTGAAAAATATCAAAACAATGAAAAACGGCTTAATGAGATACTTCAGTGAAAATGACACGCAAAGGGCTATGAACGCACATATAAGCCCAAATGCCAGATAGATCAGCGCTGCTGTCTGACCGTCCATCAGATTGGTGGCCTTTGTCCAGAAGGTGGTATTGGCGGTTGTGATCAGAAAGATCGCAACCAGTACGCTTAAGCTGACACTTCCAATTTGCGGACGGATCAAACGGCTTTCGAAATGATTTAGTGCGACTGACATGGGCGACTTCCTTGAACGACACAGGTCAAAAATGCCGCAACGAAAGCGGCTCGGATTGGCCGCAGCAGTCGTCTTCTTTCCTGACAGGAAGCTGAAGGAGGAAATAATTCGCTGGTCAGATCCATCCGGAAATCCGAGGCTTCAGGTCTGTGTCAGCTTTTATGAAGAAAATGTCCGCATTGTTTTAATGTGGACCAAGATATGAAGTTTAGAGTGAATTATGGCATCTGCCTGATTGTTGGGCTTGTTGCGACGCTTTCGCTGGTTCCGCTGGCCGCGAAACTTGACTTCAGGCACCGCACGAGAATGGCGACGGTTTCTTTCCAGCAGCAATAGGCGAGCATTAGCCGATTAACATATGGCATGGCTTCAGAAGCTGTTCGCTGGCATATGCCAAATGAGCACCATCATGAAGTACGGTATGTCTGGCATGCCATGTCATCCCCTCATGATGCCCGAGGTAAGTATTGTCAGGAGCAACTTCGAGGCGAATTTCGTTAAAGGGCCTGTCCAGACCGCGTCCATCCCATTTTGATATGGCTTCTTTTAGCGTCCAGCTCGCGTAGAATTTCTGGTCTGTGGTTTCAAGTGAGAGCTGAAAACGATCGTCAGGATGACAAACGAGAGCAAATGGAAGCTCTTCTGTCGGCCTGGGCCGCTCGACATCGATACCAACCTGGGTGGTGAACGAGAGGATCATGGCAATCCAATCGCCACTATGGGACAAGTTGAAATGACATTTTCCCCCTTGGGCAAACGGTTTGTTTCCTGGGCCGGGTGCCAGTGGGATATCATGCGGACTACACTGGAATATTTTGCCGAGAACGATCCGCTTCAAGCCATGTGCAACCAGAAAGCGTTCACGATCAGCTTCGAACTTAAACAACTGCATGCGCTCAAATTCAGTTGCGGTCAAAATTGCCTGATCTATGCGTACTGCCAGTTTGCGCGGCGCAAGCAGACAGTAATCATTTTTTTCGTTCAGGTTTCGTGTTGCGAGTTCTTCCAGCGATATGGTGGAGGAGAATTCCATAACAGGCTCGCAATCCCTTAGCTCGCCAGAGTGGACGGATTGTTTTCGCCAAACTGGGCATCGTAAAGCCGCTTATAAAATCGATCTGATTTGAGCAATTGCTTGTGGGTGCCCTGTTCCTGAATGCGTGCGTCGTCAACGACAACGATGCGATCTGCATTACGAATGGTTGCGAGCCTATGAGCGATAACGAGAGTTGTCCGCCCTTCGGCAAGTTCGGTCAAGGACGCCTGAATTTCTCGCTCGGTCTTGGTGTCCAGGGCTGAAGTTGCCTCATCCAGAATGAGGATTGGCGGATTTTTCAGGAACATGCGTGCAATGGCAAGCCGTTGCTTTTGACCGCCCGAGAGCTTGACGCCGCGCTCTCCGATTACGGTGTCGTAGCCGGCGGGAAGCAATGAAATCATCTCATCCAGTCGAGCCCGGCGGGCAGCTTCGGCGATTTGCCCGTCGGTCGCATTAAGGCGGCCATACGCGATGTTTTCCCGAATAGTCCCGCCGAACAGGAAAACATCCTGTTGAACGACGCCTATCTGGCTACGCAATGAAGCCAAAGTCATATCGCGAATATCGATGCCATCGAGACTGATACTTCCGGAATTTACCTCATAGAACCGTGGCAGCAGAGAGCAGAGTGTGGTTTTTCCGGCGCCCGATGAGCCAACAAAAGCGACGGTTTCGCCTGCTTTTATCGTGAGGTTGATGTCACGCAGCGCGTCGCGGTCTGCCGAATATCCGAATGTGACATTGTTATAGGCAATATCACCCTTGAGGTTGGATACCGCCAGGGCGTTTGCACGATCGGCAATATCAGGAGCCGTGTCGAGAAGCTCGGTGTAGCGACGGAAACCTGCAATGCCTTTGGGATAGGACTCGATGACAGCGTTTATTTTTTCGATAGGACGCACGAAGACAGCAACAAGCAGGAGAAAGCTGACAAATCCGCCATTCGTCATTTGTCCTGTGATCACGAGATAGCTCCCGGCGATCATAACGATGACCTGTATCAGTCGCATACTCATATAATTCAGAGATGTGCTGGCAGCCATAATCCAGTAGGCGGCAAGCTTGGTCTCACGATAGCGTGCGTTATCACGGGCAAACAGCGAGCGCTCGTGCTCTTCATTGGCAAACGCCTGAACCACGCGCATGCCGCCAACATTCTCCTCAATGCGAACATTGAAGTCGCCAACGCGGCTATAAAGACTTTGCCAGTTCTTCGTCATGCGGCCACCATATTGACCGGCACCCCATACGACCACGGGGACTACGATCAGTGTCAGAACCGCCAGCAGCGGATTGACGAAGACCATCAGCCAGAATGCACCGATGAATGTCATGACCGCGATGAAGAGATCTTCAGGACCGTGGTGGGCAACCTCGCCTATCTCTTCAAGGTCCTTCGTCACACGGCCGACAAGGTGACCGGTCTTCTGATTGTCATAGAAACGGAATGAAAGTTTTTGCAGATGGTCAAAGCTTTTACGTCGCATCTCGGTTTCAATGTTGATGCCTAGCTTGTGACCCCAATAAACGACGACTGCATTCAAACCGGTATTGAACAAATAGACGGCAAGCAGGCCGAAAGACGCCAAAAGGATCAATGTCCAGTTTTGACCGGGCAGCAAGACGTCAATGAAACTGCGCACTGCCATGGGGAACCCGAGTTCCAGCAGTCCTGATAAGATTGCACAGGAAAAATCCAGCGCAAACAAACCCTTGTAAGGGGCGTAATAGGCGAAGAAACGTCTGATCATATTGCACGCATAAAACTGTGGGAAGACGATTGTGCACACGTCGAGGCACAACGCTGAGGTAACACATCCATGCCTTTAACCCAATAAAATCGACGAACATAGAGGGAAAATTGATAAAAACAGTCATCTTTCAATGGACGCTGGTACGAAATCGCCGCAATTTGAACGAAAATGGCGCCGGTGGGCGCCATTTTCGAAGCGGTTGGAAGGGCTATTCGGCGGGTTCAGCCAGTGGGCCGGGTCGTTGCGCCCTTGATCGATCCCTGGTCGTGCCGAAAAGCTTCATCACAAATACGAAGAAGACCGGCACGAAGAAGATGGCAAGGATCGTGGCAGAAATCATGCCACCGAGAACCCCTGTACCAATTGCGTTCTGGCTGGCCGCACTGGCACCTGTAGCAATCGCCAGGGGGACAACACCAAGAGTGAATGCCAGCGAAGTCATGATGATCGGCCGGAAACGCAGATGTGATGCTTCGATAGTCGCCTCCATAAGAGACTTTCCCTCTGCGCGCAGATCCTTCGCAAACTCGATGATCAGGATCGCGTTTTTTGCAGACAGGCCGATAATGGCAATAAGGCCAACTTTGAAATACACGTCATTGGGCATATCACGGAGCATAACGGCAGCGACTGCACCGATAACACCAAGTGGAACGACCATTATGACCGAGATCGGAATTGACCAGCTTTCGTAGAGCGCGGCAAGCAACAGAAAGACAAAGATGATGCTAAGCGCTATCAGGAACGGTGCCTGCGAACCGGACTGGATTTCCTGGAGTGACTGGCCGGTCCACTCGTAGCCAAATCCTTGAGGAAGGTCGGCAGCAAGCCTTTCCATTTCGGCTATAGCTGCGCCTGAGGAATATCCGGGCGCTGCCTGGCCACCGATACGAACTGCGGGATACCCGTTGTAACCGACAAGTTGCGCTGCACCTTTCGACCACTCAACGCTGGCAAATGCCGAAAGGGGAACCATCCCTCCGCTGGCATTGCGCACATTGAGCTTGAGCAAATCCTCGGTCTTCATGCGATTGCCGCTGTCCGCTTGAACCGTCACGCGTTGCATGCGTCCGGCATTGGGAAAATCATTGACATAGGATGATCCGAGATTGGTCGAGATCGTTGAATTGATATCTGCAAAAGTAATACCGAATGTGTTGGCCTTCTCGCGATCTATTACAAGATTGACTTGTGCCGCGGCGGGCATGCCCTCGACACGCAATCCGGTAACAATCTTGCTTTTTGCGCCCTCGGCCAAAAGCTGGGCTTGCGCGGCCAGCAGAGCAGCGGTGCCCTGACCGCCACGGTCCTGCAACCGGAAGGTGAAACCGTTGGAGGTGCCAAGTCCCTGGATCGGTGGGGGAGACAGGGCAAAAGAAATGGCATCCTTGATCTGTGACAGCGCACCATTGGCTCTGCCTGCAATGGCCGCGGCAGTGTTTTCCGCGTTGCGCTCGCTCCAGTCTTTCAAAGTTACAAAGGCAAGACCTGCATTGTCACCAGCACCGGAGAAGCTGAAGCCGCTGATCATAACCATCCTGTCCACGCTCGCTTCCTTTTCGAATGTTGCCTCGACATCCCTGACCACACTGCTCGTACGGTTGGAGCTTGCTTCGGCGGGTGTCTGCATATCCACGAGGACGAACCCTTGATCTTCATTTGGCAGGAACGCTGACGGCAATTGGATAAAGGACCATCCTAATCCAATGAGCAAAGCAACGTAGACGAGCATGAAGCGGCCGGAGCGCTTGATCAACCAGCCGACTGTTGACGAGTATTTATGGGACGTGCGGTCGAATCCACGGTTAAACTTGCCGAAGAACCCCTTCTTCTCGTGGTGGCCTTCGGGAATGGGCTTGAGGAAAGTGGCACACAACGCCGGTGTCAAAGACAAGGCAAGGAAGCCGGAAAACAGAATCGACACGACCATTGTCAGGCTGAACTGCCTGTAGATGACGCCAACTGCACCCGGGAAAAATGCCATGGGAACGAAAACTGCGGTCAGAACCAGTGTGATGCCTATGATCGCACCGCTGATCTGTTTCATGGCTTTTTTGGTTGCTTCCTTTGGCGACAGGCCCTCATGTGCCATGATACGCTCGACGTTCTCCACCACGACAATGGCATCATCGACGAGGATACCAATGGCCAGAACCATGGCGAACATGGTCAGCACATTGATGGAAAAACCTGTCGCCAGCATTACCGCACAGGTGCCGAGCAGTGCCACCGGCACAACAAGTGTCGGGATAACCGTGTAGCGGAAGTTCTGCAGAAACAGGAACATTACCACAAAGACAAGCGCAATGGCCTCAAGCAGCGTGTGAATAACTTTCTCGATAGAAACCTTGACGAAGGGTGAGGTGTCGTATGGTACAGAATATTCGAGCCCTGCCGGGAAATATCGTGACAGCTCTGCCATTTTATCCCGCACGGCATTCGATGTTGCCAATGCATTTCCCGTTGGCGAGAGCTGGACGCCGATAGCAGCGCTTGGTTTGCCGTTGAGCCGCGTGGAAAATGTGTAGCTCTCCGCTCCGACTTCGATACGGGCAATGTCGCGCAGACGCACAGAAGATCCATCCGGGTTTGCGCGTAACACGATTGCCCCGAACTCCTCGGCAGATGCCAACTGTCCCCGAACAAGAACGGTTGCGGATATCTGCTGGTTTGCTGGATTTGGCTGTGCACCGATGCGGCCCGCCGCTACCTGCGCGTTCTGGGCTGCGATTGCTCGCGTGACATCGTCAGATGTCAGATTGAGTCCGACCATCTTGTCAGGATCAATCCAGACACGCATTGCGCGTTGTGTTGCGAAGAGCTGTGCACTACCAACACCGTCAATGCGTTTAAGCTCACTGAGAACATTGCGGCTGAGGTAGTCACCAAGGCCGACCGCACTGACAGAACCATCTGTTGAACTCAGCGCAACCATCATAAGAAAGCCGCTGCCTGCCTTGTCGACCCGAATACCCTGTTGCGTAACGGATTGCGGCAGCCGTGGCTCGACGCGGCGGACAGCATTCTGCACATCGACGGATGCCTGTCCGACCTCTGTTCCGGGTTCGAATGTTGCAGTGATGGTGATCCGGCCCGCAGAGTCCGAGGTGGATTCAAAGTAGAGCAGGTTTTCAACGCCATTGAGCTCTTCCTCGATGGGTTTGGTCACACTTTGGTACATGTCCTCCGGCGAGGCGCCCGGATAGCTGGTATTGACCGAGATTTGAGGTGGCGCCACACTTGGATATTGCGCGATCGGCAGGAAGGGAATCGAGATAACGCCCGCAAGCATAATGAATATCGCAACCACCCATGCAAAGATGGGGCGTTCAATGAAAAATTGTGGCATGAGACTGGCCTTTAACCCTGGCGTGGTTTCGTTGCAGAAGCTCCGGCGTTATCAACCGAAGCCGCGCCGCCCTTGATCCATTCCGACGGTTTCACGTCCGCACCTGGCCTGATCTTTTGAAAACCTTCGACGATAACCCGGTCACCGGCCGCAATGCCTTCATCAATAATGATGCGATCGTCGATAACCCGGCCGACGCGCACTGGCCTGATCCGGGCTGTGTCATTGTCGTCAATAACATAGACCTGAGCATTGCCGCCGGTATCACGTTGGACAGCCTGTTGAGGCACGGCAATCGCATTTTGCTGAACGCCTTGCTCGATCTGGACCCGGACATACATGCCAGGCAGAAGATCGCCATCAGGATTGGGAAATTCTCCGCGTAATGTCACCTGGCCGGTGGTTTCGTCGACCGCAGCTTCCGAAAACAGCAGCCTTCCGGCTTCCTTGTATTGATCGCCACCATCAAGTTTCAGATTGACCCGCGCTGCTCCGTCGCCGGCACTGACAATTGCTCCCGCAGCCAATGCCTTGCGCAGGCGGATGAGATCATTCGATGATTGGGTAAAATCGGCATAGACTGGATCAAGCTGTTGAATGGTCGCAAGATTTTCAGTGCTGTTGGCGCTGACAAGCGCCCCTTCTGTAATCATGGCCCGTCCGATACGCCCCCTGATAGGAGCTCTGACATCCGCATATTGCAGATTAAGTTTTGCTGCAGCAAGGTTGGCCTCGGCGCCCGCGACATCCGCGTCGGCCTGTGCCAGCGCGGCTATGGCATTGTCCAGGGCCTGCGCACTTGCAAAATTGCCGGACTTCAGTGAATTCTGCCGGTCAGCCTGCTGACGCGACTGCAATTGTACGGATTTTGCTCTCAAAAGCGTCGCTTCGGCGCTCTGTACCTGTACCTGAAATTGCGCAGGATCGATCCGGTAGAGTATGTCTCCCTGATTCACCAGACTGCCTTGTTCAAAGACGCGCTCGACAACAATACCGGATACACGCGGGCGGACCTCGGCTATTCTTGTGGGTGCGATACGCCCCGGAAGTTCGTTGGTAACAGCCATCGGTTCAGCCTTTACAGCAACGAAGCTTACGGGAGAAGGTGGTGGGGCCGGGGCCTTTTCGGCTGAGCTTTGCGACTCGCTGCAGGCGGCGGCAAACAGAGGGAGAAGCAAGGCAAAGGCAATTCGTGTCGCGTTCATGGGTTGGTTTCCGTGATATTCATCTTGGGAGGATGACGATGGGAAGGAAGTGGTTCGGGTGACGTCTAGGATGCCTGTATCTCGGGCAATTTTTTACCCGCTTGCGGCTCAACGTCGATAAGCCAGTTGATTTCACGCAAAATGCGGCGCCGCTCTTTCTCGGGCCAGCTGTGCAGGTCGAGATATTCGAGGATTTTGAGGCCCTCCAGAGCCAGATAAGCAAGCAGTGCACCCCGCGGGCTGGTAGAGGTTTCCGTGATCCGGGCAATTATCGTCGCTTGCTCCTTTTGAATGCCGGATCTCAGTTGTGCATCTTGTGCCAAAGCGGAGCAAAGGTTTACTGCAACGGCGCGGGTGTCATCCGGCGGTGGATTTGCTGAAGCCAGCAGAAGTCCGCGCATCACGGCGCTCGGCATATCACCAAGACCGTCCGTCAATTCCTGAAGAAAGGCTTTGTCATTTGCAACGCGGCGTTCGATGACCGCCTGGATCAATGCCTGTTTGGTCTTGTAGTCATAGATCACGCTGGCTTTGCTGATGCCGGCTTTTTCAGCAACTGCGTCCAGTGTCAGGTGAGCGGCACCATCACGTACCACCACAAATTCTGCAGCATTCAGAATCTCTTCCTGATCGATAACACGCTTGCGGCCCATAAAGAAAATTGCCCGATTATTTATTTCCGACCGGATGGTTTGTAATTTTTCTCATCAGAAAGTCAATTGCGCAATGAAGCGCTCCCGGAAATGTGAACAGTGAATTGACTCGCATACACTCGTAAATTGTACAAACGTTGCGCGTCAGAAATATAAGAGAAGCAGATGACGGTGTCGCAGGGGATCGGATTATTTCAGGCCGAACCCCAGTTTTCTCACCACCGACAAAAGCTCGTGGCGGTTTTTCAACGCGTCTTTTGTACCAATCCTGCGGCTGACCTGCTCGGTCCAATCGATGGAAGGCATAAGCTGGATTTTTTGAAAGGTATGCAGGACGGCATTATAACGTTGCAGATCTCCAGTCTCTGCATCGCGTTCATAGTGCTCGCTATGCAGGACATTGGATTGCAGCAAACGTGGTTTGATGTCGGTTTTTATTGCAGGATCCGGGTAGCCGACTGTTAGCCCAAAGACGGGAAATACCTCATCAGGCAAGTTGAGTTCCTTGGCGACTGTTGCAGGATCATTGCGGATTGCTCCGATATAACAGGTGCCAAGTCCAAGCGATTCAAAGGCTGTTACCGCATTTTGTGCTGCCAATGTTGCGTCGATAACTGCCAGAAGAAAGCTTTCAAGATAGTCCAGCCCGCTCGATGGCTCACTGCGCGCGGTTGCTATACGACGTGCACGGGAAAGATCCGCGAGCCAGACAAGAAGGAGTGGTGCCTGCTCGACCTGGTTTTGATTGCCGGCCACTGCGTTGATCCGCGCCTTGCGTGCTGTATCCTCAACAGCAACCACACTCCATGCCTGAAGGTTTGATGAGCTGGAAGCAGATTGCGCCGCAGCTATTGCAAGCTCAAGGGTGGTGGATGGAACCGGTTGAGGCAGGTAAAAACGCACACTGCGATGTGAAAGAAGCGCTTCAATTACATCTGTTGCCGCCAGCGCATCGGGAAAAGCGTTGGAAGCACCGTAGCGTGCACGAAGCAATTCGGTAACGCGGCTGCCTGTCGCTGTCGACTCATCAGTGTCTTTGGTAGCTTTAGACATCATTTTCATCCCTCAACGCACAGACTGCCTGCTCATTCACTCGTAACGCGCCAACGCAACAGGTATGCCTCTGCAGTGGCCGCGAGCCTGTTCAACGCAAAGCCCACCAAGCCAAGAATAAACACCCCAACCATCACCAGCGCCATATCGAAATGCTCGCGGCCGGCAATGATCAGGCTGCCCACGCCTCTGCCAATCGCCAGAAAATACTCTGCCCCGACCGTTGCAAGCCAGGAATAAATCAAGCCCAGATGAACGCCTGTTGCGATGGACGGCAATGCGGACGGCAGGAATATTCGCGTAATCTGCTGGAAAGGTGTGAACTTCAGTGCATGCCCGACCTCGATCAGATCGCGTGGCGCATTGCGCATTCCCTCGTACGTATTGAGCACAACCGGGACAAAGGCAGCAATAGCAACGAACACAATCTTTGCCTGTTCCCCAAAACCGAACCAGATCGAGATCAGAGGTATCCACGCCAAAAGCGATATTTGTTTCAAGCCGTTGAAGCTTGGGGTGATCAGAGCGTCGGCGATGCGAGACAGGGCCAGCAAAGTTGCAAAAACAACCCCGATGACAGAACCGATCAGAAACCCCGCAATGTTGCGAAAGAGACTGACACCAAGCTCTCCGATCAGATCATTATCTATAAGTTCGCGTTTTGCCGTCAGGAATACGTTTTCCAAGGACGGCAGAAATCGAGGATCGACAATGCCGGTACGGCTTGATACCTCCCATGCAATGAGCAGCAACAGGGGAATAGTCAGCCCTCGCCGGATCTTCACTGCCCTGCGGGTTTGCAGCACTGTTTGAATTGACATCAGTCTGCCTCTCCATGTTTCCAGCGCTGAAGGTAATTTTCTGAAACATCAAGACCCTTGTCCATGGCAAAACCGATAAGGCCAATGGCGATCATTGCGACCATCACCACATCGAGCCAGAACATTTGCCTTCCCCACACGAGCAGGTAGCCGAGCCCCTCGGACGAAGCGAGGAGCTCGACTCCGACAAGTGCCGTCCATGAGTGTGTAAGTCCATAGCGAATCCCGGTGAACACAGCCGGGGCTGCCCCTGGCAGAACAATAAGTCGCAAGGTCTGCCAGCGCGTGAAGCGCAAGGCATGCCCTACTTCGACAAGATCGGCAGGTACAGAGCGAATGCCTGCAGACGTATTCATTGCCATGGGAACGAGTGCACCCTTGGCAATCACGATGATCTTCAGCGTTTCACCAATGCCGAAGATGAGCATCAGCAAGGGAATCCAGCCAAGGGTCGGGATTTGGGCAAAAGCAAGAAAGAGAGGGCGAACATAATCATCGATCCGTTGCGACAGGCCCATACCCATACCCAAAGCAAGGCCAACGACAGCGCCGAAGAAAAATCCTGTTACTACACGTCGCAGACTGACGCCCGCATGATAAAGGATTTCTCCGGATCCGATCATCTCAACCAATGTAGAATAGACATAGGCCGGTGATGGCAGGATCTGTTCGGGTAACCAGCCCCTGTCGGATGCAATCCACCAGGTGGCGATCAAACCGATTGGCAGAAGGAAAGCCACCAAAGCTGCCCGCACCCGCCTTGCAGTCACAAACCGTCGACCGCTTCGGCTTTCAACCGAAGCGGTCGAGATGGTGTTGGAAATCGTTGTCATTCGCTATCGCACGCCATCGTGCTCGTTGTCATCAAGATCCAAGGGGCTTTCCATTTGAGTCATAGGCTTGCCAAAAATTCTGAAGCCCCAGCTTTTCGAGGGATGAATTCAGATATTTTGGCTCGAACCATCCGTCGGTATTGACCTCGCGGCGGATAAGGCCGAACTCCTTTGCTTTCACACCCTGTTCCTGATACTGCGAGACCAGAAGGTCGTCGATCAATGGCGAGTTGCGATAGGCCAGTTTGTCGTTGCTGAAATAGTCTTCCAAAATTGGAATGGCTGTACCGGATTTGTGCCATAGCTCAAACAAGGCAGCACGGTTTGGTTCGTCCGAAGACCACTGGGCTGCCTTGACAAAAGCGTCAACAACCCGCTGCGTTACTTCAGGATGCTCATTGATGAATGCCTCACGCCCTACGATGCCCGCATTGCGCCCAAAACGGGGATCGTCGCCCTTCGTGGTGTAAATCACTTTGGCATTGCCCTGGGCGGCAAGATTGATCAAAGCGGTATCCCCGAAGGCAGCATCAATGTCCTGGCTGGTCAATGCAGCAACTGTACCAGCGCTATCAAGATTGGTAACTTGCAAGTCTTTCTCCTTCAGCCCGTTGGCTTCCAGAATCTTGATTGCTGCCAAATGTCCGTTCGTACCGCGCTGGTATGCTACTTTCTTGCCCTTCAAGTCAGCAACGGAGGTGATGCCGGAGTCTTTGGATACGGCAAGATACAGTGGTTTGCGCGCACCACTTGCCAGCAGGTATTTTGTCTTCAAGCCATTGGCCCGGCCGATCAGGGAGGGCAGATCACCCTGATAGGCAAAGTCGAGCTGATCATTGGCAAAGCCCTCATTTACTGCGGGGCCAGCACCTTTGAAGAAGAACCACTCGATCTTGATGTCAGGGTCGTTGGCAAATTCTTTCTCCAGATATTCACCGGCACGGGCAGTGGCTGCAGACGTCCCTTCCGAGTAGGGGCGACTATCGAGCCCTATGGCAGCGTAGCCAACGTGAATTGTCAAAGGCTCGGCTGCCAGCGCCGCCGACGTCAGAACCGAAGCTGCGAAAACAGCCATCACGGTTCGCCGTGTCAGTTGGAAAAAAGTCATATCAAATCTCCGTTGAGGAATAGAGTGGCTGACGGGCAGTTTTTACATGCAACCCAGCTTGCAACACTGGCTGTGCAACTGTTGCCGGACACTTCTGAATTGGTGGTTTCTTGGCGAAGACCCGTGTTTGTGGATTGGTTGTTGTGCTATCGAGAACTTCGAGAACATGGTTGCGGATATGCGCAAGCTGGTTTGATGTCCGCTCGCGAGGGTGTGGCAGGTCTACGGCTGCGATCTCCTGAATGCGACCTGGGCGCGGAGACATGACGACCACACGATCTCCGAGATAGACGGCTTCATCAACATCATGTGTCACAAGGATCATGGTGATCTGCTCCCTGGCCCAGATGTCCTGGAGTTCACCCTGAAGCCTCGCCTTTGTGATGGCATCAAGCGCGCCGAACGGCTCATCGAGGAAAAGCACATCAGGCCGGTTAACCAGGCCTCGTGCAATGCCGGCACGTTGCGCCATGCCCCCGGAGAGTTGATGCGGATAGGCTTTCTCGAAACCGGTCAACCCAACCAGTTCTATCTGATCGGCCACCAGTTGGCGTTTCTCGGCATTGCCGAAGCTTGAGTTTTGCAGCCCAAGCGCGACATTGCGCTCTACCGTCAACCAGGGGAAAAGCCTGGGTTCCTGAAAAACGATACCACGATCCAGTGACGGGCCGGTAACCGCACGGCCATCGTGTTCAATCCTGCCAGCATGTCCCGTGTCGAGTCCTGCGCCGAGCCGGAGGAGGGTGGATTTTCCACAACCACTCGCGCCGACGATCGTAACAAATTCACCCTCGGCTATATCCAGGCTGACATTGTCGAGTGCAGTTATCGTACTGCCGTTGACCTGAAATCGACGGGTCACGTCCTTTATGTGTATATGTTTTTGGTTTGGCACGATCTTACCCCGTTCCTGAACTCTATTCAGCCGCTGCGAAGGCCTGCCAGGCTGGATGCCGAGGCTGGCGCAGGCCGAGATGACTGCGCAATGTGTTGCCCTCGTACTCTTCGCGGAACAGACCGCGCCTGCGGAGCTCAGGGATGATATGTTCTACGAAATCAGTCAGCCCGACGGGCAAATGCGGCGGCATGATATTAAAACCGTCCGCAGCACCGTTGTTGAACCACTCCTCCATTTGATCAACGATCGTTGATGCAGTTCCGACTACCTGCCAATGGCCTCGTGCACCGGCAACGCGCAGATAGAGCTGACGAATTGTCAGATTTTCGCGGCGAGCCAGTTCGACCATCAATTTTTGACGGCTCTTGCTTCCATTTGTTGCAGTGACTTGCGGAAGCGGCCCGTCGAGCGGATATTGCGAAAGATCAATATCGCCAGCCATCCCATTAAGAAGGGAGAGACCAACAGCGGGGTGAATGAGCTCCTGAATCTGTTCGAATTTTTCTTCTGCCTCCGCTTGCGTTTTTCCGATAACGGGGAAAATGCCGGGCATGATCTTCAGATCATCGAGAGAGCGGCCATACCGCGCAAGTCGCCCTTTTACATCGCTGTAAAAGCTTCGTGCATCTTCGATGTTCTGGTGTGCGGTAAAGATTACCTCGGCAGTGCGGGCGGCCAGATCGCGACCGGGCTCAGAAGAACCTGCTTGCACAATGACAGGATGTCCTTGTGGAGCGCGGGCGACATTCAACGGGCCGCGTACTTTAAAATGTTTACCGCGATGATTGAGCAGGTGCTGCTTTGATGGATCATAGAAGATGCCGCTTTCCTTGTCTCGAAGGAAAGCATCTTCTTCCCATGTATCCCAAAGGCCCACTACCACATCTGCAAATTCCTCGGCACGCTCGTATCGCTCCGCATGGGCCAGATGATAGTCGCGATTAAAATTGCGCGCCTCATCCTCGCTGGATGATGTCACAAGGTTCCAGCCCGCTCGACCACCACTGATGTGATCAAGCGAGGCGAATTTGCGTGCGATGTGATACGGCTCGTTATAGGTTGTGGAAGCCGTGGCGACAAAACCGATCTGCTTTGTAACTGCAGCTAACGCCGATAGCAGTGTAAGCGGCTCAAACTGAGCTACATAGCGTTGGGCAGTGCGGCTGAGTGCTTCCGTATCAGTCCCACGTGTTCCCACACCATCTGCCACGAAGATCAGATCGAACTTTGCCGATTCCGCTATACGGGCAAGTTCAGCATAATGAGCAAAATTTGATCCTGCATCTGCCTGTGCCTGTGGATGTCGCCATGCGGCTATATGGTGCCCGGTTGGATAGAGAAATGCTCCAAGTTTTAACTGCCCCTGACGTTTGCCCATAATCTAATTCCCGTAAATCACACTACAGGAAGCCTAGGCGCGATTTTTTAATCACTACAGAAATGGTATTCTCTAAATTCCGGTGATTGGAGTTTTCTCGTTTATCGACTTGGGGCCATTACGATCAAGCTGTTCGCATAATCTGTAATTGCATGCTTTTTGGCCCCGGTTCAAATCCAGGCACGTTGCGAGCCTTTTGTGTGGAGGCTGGAAACTTGCGCCCAATAAGAGGAACAAGCGGTCTTGAAGTGGGCAAGAAGGGCAGGAGTATTTTGACAAGAAACCCGGGCAGGCGGCGGGTGGGCACGTTCTTGCCTTAGGCACCCAAGCCGGTACGCAACATGTCTGCAATTTCATCCATCCACATGAAATCACCTGCAGCTATGAAGCGCTCACCAGCAGCGTCTGGCGAAACCATGGCGCAGATGTGCATGTCAGCCAGGTCGCGTACGTCGATGATCCAGAAGCCTGGTTTGGGCATCGCCTTCGGAGAGCCGTCCAGAAGATCCTGTATGATCTTGACCGAGCCCGGATTGTAGGGTGCCAGAACTGGTCCAAACACAGCCCCGGGGCAACACAGCAGTGAACTCGGTTGCTCCACCGGGCTCTTTCGTGAATTCCCATGCCGCGCGTTCAGCAAGAATTTTCGAAATGCGATAGATGTCAAATTGAGGGTCATCAGGATCTGCCCAGACAGTCTCGTCGCTGACACGCCGGGACGTGAGTGGTGGACGGGCAACGGCGGCAGCAGACGTCATGACGACACGTTTTACGCAAGCCTCTACGGCAAACCTCAAGACACGCAAGGTACCGTCACGCGCGGGCTTGATGAACGAATCCCTGTCGGCAGGGGCGCCGTTACTTAAAGGCGATGCAACATGAAGAACGTAGGCGCATCATTCCATCCCTCATCATCGAGCAGATTTGCCGTGACGAATGAGAGGTTGTCGAGATTTTCGACAAGTGGTTCTATAGCTACCTTTATCTCATCGGACCGCTTCAGATCACGCAACGTTGTGCGCACCCGATAACCGCGTTGCAGGAGTTCTACGATGCACCACTGTGCGATGAAGCCTGTGCCGCCCGTTACAAGAACCGTTTCAAGCATGATTTTTCCTCGCACCTAGTGCTTTCACACCGATTGCGTAAAGGAGCGGGGGCTGATGGTGCTCCGGCGTCTTGTGATACGATAGACCGAGGCCGGTGGAAGGTTTCGAACAGTTCCACCAATGCGGATAGCCTTCAAACCAAGCCTGTCAAGAATCGGCCGCGGTACAGGGCAGCGGGGACCATAGGTAAACTGATAGAAGCTGCTACCTGCCCGAATATGTGAAAAAGCGCTGCGAAGAATTGCCATCACTTTACGGGGCGGCATCGACAGTAATGGCAACCCGCTGACAACAGCCCCGACACCGGAAGAAACAGGAAGCTCAAAATCAATCAGGCGTGCTGCATCCCGGTTAAGGATATAGGCATTCGGGAAGCGCCGGTTCAAAACACGGGAAAATTCTGCTCCATATTCAACAAGTATGAGATCGCTCTCCTGCAGACCGCGATCCAGGAGTGCCCGCGTAAAAACGCCAGTACCGGGCCCCAGCTCGAGAACCGGTGCATGACTGATGTTGATCTCGCCGGTAATGAGCCGGCCAAGTGATTGACTGGAAGGCGCGATCGCCGCGACCCGGAATGGATCGGAGATCCATGTTCTGAAAAAATGCCAGTGGTCGAAATAGACACATGCCTCGGTCATAGTGGCTCCACGATTGGTTTGTTCGTTTGAAACGTTGCATTGTGAAATAAAGTCTACGAGTGTATACATCGAGCATAAGAGAAAGTCTACAGGTGTAGATTACGGAGTTTTTTTTGGATGTCGGAATGCTCATTCTTTCGTCGTCGTGATGCCGGAACTACCCGCGCTGCGATTTTGGAGTCAGCGCGCAAAGCATTTATCAGTTCAGGTTATGACGGCGCAGGGGTACGCGAAATAGCCAAGGGTGCGGGCGTCACTGCGATGCTCATTAATCGCTATTTTGGGTCAAAGGAAGAGCTGTTTGCCGAAGTGCTGGCTCAGGCAAACAGGAAGCCGATTATAGCTACCCCGGAAACGCTGCATTCTTCCAATCGTGTTGAGCGCATCAGCAAAGCTTTGCTGCAGGTCACACAGCCAGGTGCGACCGCACTGGATGGATTCCTGATTATGTTGCGATCCGTCTCGAACGACAGAGCCGTGCAAATGGCGCGCGAAGTCATCGAGGGTCACCATCAGCAGAATGTCGAGATGTCCCTTAGCGGTGAAGATGCTCCGCAACGGGCTGCATTATTATTATCACTGGTGGCTGGCGTACAAATTATGCGGCAAGTGATCGGACTTGAGGCATTGGGGCAGGATTTTGACAAGCAACTGGAAGGTGTCTTGAGCGGATTAATAGGTGAACTCGTGGATGAAAAGATTACCGCAGAAGTATGAATTATTGCATTGGCAAAATGCCCAATACAGTATCAGCCAGGCGCCATGGCGAACAACACTCCCGAATACTCCTTCCTGCAAAAAAGTTTCGCCTAAAGCAATTTTTCACGTGCACTTTTCAACCGGCCCAGGCGTCTAATTCCAATTGATGACACGACAGAGATACGGCGCGGGGCCTATAACTGATTGTGCACAGCCCGGTTTTACCAAGGCTCTGGCGGAATTTGGGAAATCGATGAACGTACAACGATACGACATGCTTGATGCGCTCAGGGGGATTGCGGCCCTTGCGGTCGTTGGATTCCATCTGTCTCAGTTTGGTATGATTCCGGCCATTCTTCCCAGGGGCTATCTCGCCGTAGACTTCTTTTTCGTACTCAGTGGATTTGTTGTTGCTCACGCGTATGAACAAGCTCTTCGAACTAATTTGTCGCTACGGTCATTTATCGTAAAACGCATTATCAGACTGTACCCGCTGGCACTGCTTGGCGCTATGTCGGGTCTGCTGGTGCTTCTCCTGAAATGGTGGCTGTTTCCCGGAAAAGTCGATTCATTGGGCGTATTGCTGACGTCAGGAGCGCTCAATCTGGCCCTGGTCCCATCTTTCGTCGGCGCATCGGCATCGTCTCACGATATTTTCCCGGGCAACGGCCCGCTTTGGTCTCTCTTCTTCGAGTTATCTATAAACCTGTTATGGGCAATTGCCGGCATTTGGCTGCGGACCAGCAGCTTGATTACGATTATGTTGGTGAGCCTGATCCTTCTGGCTCTGTTTGCAAGCTATCATGATACATTCAACATTGGATATGACACAAAGTCGTTCTGGGGTGGTCTGGCCCGGGTATGTTTTGGCTTTCCCTTTGGTGTAGTCATCTATCGTGAACGGCATCAGATCCGAAGACACGCGCGCCAATGGGGAAACCTTGTCCTTGCAGCAGCATTGATCGGTGTTTTTGCAATACCGATTGACTTGTTGCCACAGAGCTTTCCGTGGGCAGACATCCTGCTTGTCAGTATATGCCTGCCTGCGATTGTGATTTTCGGAATTAGTGAGACAAGCGGTATGCGCGCCGGGTATTTACTCGGAAATTTGTCTTATCCGGTTTATGTTCTTCATTTTCCGGTACTTTTGATCATGTCTGGCCTTGGTCAATCCGTGCTTGCAGGATGGAATATTCACATTATCGCCTGCCTCGGCGTCATGGCGATCCTGGCTCTCGCCTGGCTGGCCTGGCGTTTTTATGACGAGCCGCTGCGAAAAGCGTTGACATCTATCGTTAGCAATGGGGATAAGAAACGTCACCAGCCCCAACCCTCGACAGAACTCGGATGTGGTGGAAATCAAATTGACGGGGAGCAGGCCAATGTTCGGATTTAACATCAGAAGTCCGGAACGGGACCGCGAAACGGACATTTCGAGATTCAGGCGTATTGTCACAACGCTGACAGCAGTCAAGAACGAACTGGAAAAGGAGAAACTGGGACTCAATAAACGCTTTGCAGAAGCATCTGCCGATGCTGCACTGACCTTGGAGGCGATGGCGGATATTGCCCATCCTGAATCTTACGAGACTCGAGTAGAGAACCTGACAAGTGTTATAAAAGCTTATGAAAAGCGAATTGTCTTTCTTGATGGTCAGATCAATTTTGTGGACGGTGTTTTGGGTAAGGTTTCATCTTTTTGCGACGAGTTTTAGTAGTGTAAATAATTCTCTGTAGCCGGAGAATACTTGGCTTTGTATAAAGCAGTATGCATGTATCCAATATTCAACAATTTTTTTTGGATATTTCTTTCAAAAAAACATCGCGCCCCTTGCGGAAAGTCGATATTTTGGGGATAGTCGAGACTTAAAACGAAATTATCTTATAAAAAACGAACAGGAACGGAACATTTCGTATGCCGCTATCTTGGCCGGGTCTTTTTCAAAGGCAATGTTAATACAAATTTATTATAGTTCTACCTTGATCTCTTTATGGATGGACAGGTTGGACTTGACGTAGAATTGTGACTGGCATGGCGTGGCAGATCGTATATCGGGAAAAAACAGTTAGATAAATCCGGGGCTTATTCGGAATGAAGATTGCAGTTTTTGGAGAGGCAACTGTAAGTCTGGGCGGGCAACTTGTGCCCCGTGTTCCTGCGAATTTTCTTCGTATTATTGTGTATCTCCTGCTTGAGAACGCAAATCATTCTGTTTCACGTGGCAAGCTTTCACAAATTCTCTGGTCAGATACGGATCAATCTCATGCCTCGATGAATCTGCGGCAAAGTCTTGCCCGTATCCGAAAATTTCAAGACCAGTATGGACTAAGCCTTATCCAGGGTGATGCAACCTATGTGTACCTGAACCTGTCTCAGGTAAAAGCTGAGCTTTTGCGTATAGATCTCCTTGAGTATATGGAGCTGGAACAGAAGGGCGATATCGAATCCCTCCTGCCGATGACAGAGCTCTATGCCGGCGATCTCCTTGAGCAAAACGAACCCCAGACTTCCGATTTTGATGAGTGGCTGGACATCAAGCGTGTAAAGCTTCGTGATGATCTGACAACGATGCTGCTTCGCATGATTGACCAGCCGGTTGGCGTTACTATTGATGAAAAGCGGCAATGTGCGCGTAAACTGATTGAAATCGATCCCTATCAGGAAGTTGGTTATCGCGCACTGATGCAAACTGCATCGCAGCTCGGCCTGATTACCAAAGTTGAGCGAACCTTTCGGGAATGCGCAAAAAGACTCCGTGATGATCTTGATGTTGACCCGGAAGAAAAGACAATCGAGCTTTATCAGCAACTGCTGCCCAAGCTCTCGCCGGCAACTACGCGCGGGCTGATCGCCACGCAGCCAACGCACCCCATTACCATCCGGACTGAAATAAAGACGCCGCAAGCAATACGCGCAGTATCTCAGCTGCAACAGGCCAAACAAGCGGGCCTGCCGCGCATCATGGTGCTTTATCTTCCTCATAATGCGTCTGATCCCATGGAGCAGCTTGCCGCATCGCTGGTAGACGATATCACAATAGGGCTGTGCCGTTTGCGAACGCTCTCGGTTGTCGCGCCATACACGTCCAGGCGCGTGGTAACCGACTCTCCGGTTGATGGCTTTGACGATCTCAAAGCCCAATTCGGTGTCAGCTATGCCGTCGACAGCAAAATTGTGCGCCGGGATGGCTTTTGCTTCCTCTCGGTGAAACTCATCGACACGGAGACCCAGGAGATTGTCTGGGCGGAAAAAACAAAGTTCGACTATGTATTGCCGGAACAGCAATACCGGCAACTATCCATCCGCATCATTCTTTCTGTCGTTTCTACAATCGAAAAGTCGGAACTGGACCGTTACAACAGGCTCTACCAGGACCCCAATGCCTACTACTGGTATCTCATGGGCAAGCGTGACATTGACAAATTCGATTTGTCGAAGCTGCGTCAGGCACGACAGTCGTTCAAAAATGCTTTAACCGCATCGCCGGATTTCGTTCCCGCCCTCAGCGGTATAGCAAGAACCATGCAACGAGAATGGTTGGTTATTGCCCGCAATCAGAGCGATATTCTGCTGGAAGGTGAGCAAGTGGCACTCCAGGCATTGCCAGTAGATCTGGATGACGAGCGACCCTTACGCGAACTTGGTACGATAAATATGTATCTGGGGAAATTCGATGAAAGTATCGAGTACTTCAGGCAAAGCGAAACGATAAACCCCCAACATGCAGACCTGCTTGCGGACTATGCTGATGCACTGACTCATTCCGGAGAACTTGTAGATGCGCATGATAAAATACAACGGGCGCTTGCACTGAATCCGCTCCCGCCAGATTATTATTTCTGGGTTGGCGCAGGGACATACCATTATCAAGGTCGGTATTGTGAGGCTATCGGTTTCCTAGAGCGCATGCAAAAACCACGTGCTGCTGCCCGTCTCTTGGCTGGATGTTACGCAATGGTCGGCGAACAGGAAAAAGCTAAAGAGTATAGGCAATATGCCATGGCAGATAATCCAGATTTTCTTGTCAATGAGTGGATTGGTAGTACGAGCCTAAAACTACCTCTGCATCGACAGATGTATGAAACATCCTTACGTGAGGCAGGATTTCAGTAATCGTTTTGCACAGGGAGGGGGAAATATGGCCAAATACTTTATCATAGGTGAGACTGGCAGTAATGAGCTTTGGCTGATCGATACCGAGGCGAAAACCGCTGAGATACTCACTGAGGACGCGCCCTTTCATCAATACATTAATAAAGAAAGGAAAAACAAAGACCCTATAATTAAAGGTATAAGTATTGCTATTTCATCTAATAGCAGGTCCGGTCCTGACGCCAAAATGACCATAACTGATCCTGCAAATTAGAAGTAAAAATACGGTGGAATTACACTATTCAGTAATTATGGCTTATTGATAATAAAAAGAATCGTCCTAAGTTGATCATGTGAGCTCTCTTTTATAGAAGGTTATTCGCATGGCAAAATTTCATCTCGTTAACGAGCCCGACACGGGTAAAATCTGGCTGCTCAACTTAGAAACACAAACCGCTGACCAACTTGATCTGGATGTCCTTCATTCGCTTGGGGTTGCTGGCAATGAATTTATTGAACTTATAACTGGCTCTGGCGAAAATTTGCAAACTACCGCAGATCGCCGTAGCGATCCTTCTGAACGCTTATCCTCTGCAAGCCCGACCACGATGGGGGAAACCCGAGAGCATCGCAGTATGCCTTCGGACAGGTCTTACTTTTTTAATCTGCGAAATGTTCCCTTAGACCGTTCACTTGCTGCCAACTCGTCGGCTGTAAACTGAGCGAATGTTGCCAACCGGTCTGTTGGAGTGTTTATGAATTCACGGACCCGGATTTCGGTTCTCGAAAGGCTTGCAGCGGACGAAGCGAAACTTCGTTCAGCTGCAGGCAAAAGTGAGCCGTCATCCACGAGACTACATGATGCGGACGTAACCGTTAGCCGGTTGCGTCCGCATTTTCCCCGCTTGGGGATTGTTCGAATGGCCGAAGTGACTGGCTTGGATCGCATAGGTATCCCGGTATGGATGGCGGTGCGGCCCAATAGCCGCACGCTTGCCGTCAGCCAGGGCAAAGGTGTCACAACTGCTCATGCCCGCGCTTCTGCCGTCATGGAAGCTGCTGAAATCGCTATTGCCGAAGATATCCCGATCCCGGCAATTACCGCTACACGAGCCAGTCTTGGTAATGATGGGCACGCTATTTTCGACGGGCGCATGCTTTTGATGCGTGGTGCTGATGAACCCAATGATGACGAGCCCATCGAATGGCTGGAGGGCTTCGATCTTCTCAAACAACTTCCGGTCTATGTTCCGCGCGAGGTCGTTTCGTTAGACTTCACGTCACAAAGAAAAGACTGGCACTATAGTCAATCGACTGATGGGCTGGCATCCGGTAATTGCCTGCTGGAAGCGGTTATTCATGGCTTATGTGAACGGATAGAGCGCGACGCAACAGAGTTGTGGCGCTTTCAGCGTGACGCTGGTGTTCAGGCCCGCTGTGTCGATCCGCACGTATTTCTTGACAGCAATATAGATGGGCTCGCTGAACGTATCGCCAATTCAGGCTTTGTACTAAGACTGTTCAATACGAGCTCTGATATTGCATTACCCGTGTTCATGGCGACCATCAGTCCCGCAGCTCAACACGGTACCTATCTGCATTTCGATCTTGCAGCTGGATATGGCTGTCATCTTTCGCCCCGCATAGCAGCCATGCGCGCAATCACCGAGGCGGCGCAAACACGCATCACCAATATTTCGGGTGCTCGCGACGATTTCGATCCTTCTGAATATGCGGCACGTCTGGCTCCGGATCTGGCCATCTATATTCAAGCGCAACCCGGAAGAGACTTTAATTTCGAGGAACCTTCGCCAGTCGCACGCGCTAGCCTTGAAACCTACCTTGAGCCGTTACGCCAACGCGGCATAAGAAGCGTGATCGCGGTTCCTCTCGGCGGAGAAGAGTACGGATTTTCCGTCTGCCGCGTACTTGTCAACGAGCTGGAAAGCCCGGCAGGCGTTCGCAAACATCGCTTTGGAGGGAGGGCACTCAATGCCATGCTTAGGCAATAAGATCACGCAATGAAAATCCTTTTTGCAGGGCCAAGTCTTTCAGGAACAGAGTTCGTGCCGCTGTGCAGTGGAGAAGATGTCTTGCTGTCTGCGCACGAATTGACCTGCCGCGGACCCGCCAGATGCGGTGACATTACCCATGCTGTTGATCAAGGTTTTCGCGAGATCGGGCTTGTAGATGGACGCTTCGAGGATGTTGCCGCTGTCTGGCACAAGGAAATCCTGTATGCGCTGTCGGAAGGCGCAACCATCTATGGTGCGGCCAGTATGGGTGCTTTGCGCGCTGCTGAATGTTATCCCTTCGGGATGATCGGCATAGGCGAGGTTTTCGAAAGATATGCATTTGGCGGGCTGGAGGATGATGCAGCGGTGGCGCAGGTGCACGCACCGGCGGAATTCGGCTATATTGCCTTCAGCGAAGCAATGGTGACGATTGATGCTACATTGGAGCGCGCCAAAGCGGCTGGAACAATAACGTTGGAAGAACTGCTTTATGTTCGCGCTGCAGCCAATTCTATCTTTTTCAAAGAGCGCACCTGGCAGCGAATATTTGACAATGCCTCACTCGAGATTGTTGATGTTGCAGAGCGCCTCAAGCCGCATGTGTGTAATATCAAACGACATGATGCGACGTTGTTGGTAGAGACCCTTACAGGGCAACGTCCGGCGGAAGAAATGAACCAGCATGGAAATTATTTTTCCAGCTGGACACTTAATGAAACGAGCCAGTGGCTCAAACTTAAGATTTAACTATATAATTCCGAAACTTAGCCAAATTCCGTACAATCTTATTAGTTAGCGCTGATTTTACAGAAAACATAAAAAAAGCCGTTTGAGTCACGCCTGCGTAACGGGTAGCAATCTACCCTCGTTTGTGTGGTCGCAAGTTTAAACGCATGAAAACAACTAAAAAAATCAAGCGTGTGTGGGAGCAAGCGGGCAGTCAGCGGGGACCTACGCCGGAATTCTAAAGTGAATTGAATGTAGAATTTCGGCGTAGCACTGAATCCTTGCCGATCCCCTGGAATCCAAACCAGATAATCAAGATCCGGGCATGCCACGCGCTTTCGCGAGCGTATGCGATGACGCGGGCGAAGGGGGGGGTGTGAAAGTAGCTATTGTCCATTACTGGCTTTTATCGATGCGAGGCGGAGAGAAGGTTCTTGAAGCGCTCAGCGAAATCTATCCGGATGCCGATATTTTCACGTTGGTCTATGATCCGGATGCAATCAAAGGCCGGCTGAAGAATCACAAGATCACGACATCATTCCTGCAAAAAATTCCAGGCTCGAAAAAACACTACCAAATGCTGCTGCCCTTGATGCCGCTGGCACTCGAGAGCATGGACCTGACCAGCTATGATTTGATTATATCCAGTGAATCAGGCCCTGCAAAGGGTATCATTCCCAAGCCCGATGCACTGCACATTTGCTACTGTCACTCGCCCATGCGGTATATCTGGGATCACTACTTCTTTTACCACGCAAGTGCCGGCTTCGTGAAGCGGATGTTCATGCCGGTGATAGCCTCGTGGCTTCGTCAATGGGATGTTTCAACCAGCGCACGTGTCGACTGCTTCGTAGCAAACTCACGTCATATCGCCAATCGCGTACAAAGATATTATCGGCGGGACGCTGTCGTCATCCACCCGCCGGTATCCGTCGATGAATTCGCGATTTCCAGGACACTTGAAGACTACTATCTCTGCGCCGGGCAATTGGTTGCCTACAAGCGTGTTGACCTTGCAGTTGAAGCATTCACCAGGATGAACAAAAAGCTTGTTGTCATCGGAACCGGGGAAAAAATGGCAAGCCTGAAGAGCAAGGCAGGACCAACAATAACATTTTTGGATCATCAGCCGTTCTCGTCGTTGAAAAGCCATATGGCAAAGTGCAGGGCGCTGATTTTTCCGGGCGAAGAAGATTTTGGCATTGTGCCTGTCGAAGTGATGGCAAGTGGCCGGCCGGTTCTCGCCTACGGGAAAGGCGGAGCGCTCGATACGGTGATCGACGGTATTTCCGGCATGCTGTTTAAAGAACAAACAGTTGAAGCTCTCATTGAGTGCGTTGAGAGATTCGAGAAAACGGAAGATAGTTTTGTTCCTTCCCGAACTCGGGCGCTTTCTCTTTTTTTCAGCAAGGAAACCTTCAAGGATAAAATTACACAACTCATTCGCAAGGAGCTTGATCGCCGGAGCGCGCAACTTGCCGTCGATACGATTGCACAGACGCAGGCCTCCTCTGAACCGCGGGGCCGATCCGGTGCACTTGTGTTGACCTTGAAGCCTCCCGCACAGGCAAATACCAACTCCGTACGTCCAGGCTGAGAGGCGGCTGCTATGCTGGAGCGTGTTGTTATTATAAATGACGAAGCGGTTGCCAGCGGCGGTGCAGCGGCCTTGGCCCTGCTGTCGGGAAGGCTTCTGCATGAGGCGGGCATACCCGTTACGTTCCTCGCGGGAGACTCTGGCGCCGGCTTCCCTTTACAGGGCAACAATGTCGAGATTGCCGGTTTGGGAAGTCGGCCGCTCCTGAAACTACCACTTTACAAGCGCATTATGGATGGCGCCTACAACAAAGCGGCTCATGAGGCGATCAAGCGCTACGTTTCGGAAAAAGACACGCCTGGCACGGTGTATCATGTCCACGCGTGGGCGCAGATATTGTCGCCATCGATATTCTCGGCGTTGAGGCCGGTACACGACCGGCTGGTAATATCTGCTCACGATTTTACTCTCGTATGTCCAAATGGAAGCTACGCCAACTTCAATACAAACACGGTTTGCCCTTTGACGCCCTTGAGTGGGCAATGTCTTGCCTCCAACTGCGACAAGCGCCGTTACGCCGACAAGCTATGGCGTTTTGCGCGATCCTGGCTGCGTACGCGGCTGCTGGATATGTCCAGTTCCAATTGTACGATTGCTTCAATTCATCCCATGATGAATACATGGCTTGAGCGGGGGGGAATCCCTTCGGAGCGAATCAGGACTGTTCTCAATCCCGTCAAGCCGTTTGCGAGAAAGCGCATAGCTGCCGAGCATAACAGCGATATATTCTTCATTGGAAGGCTTGAGTTTGAAAAGGGTACCGACATTGCTGCCGAAGCGGCACGCATGGTGGGACGCAGGCTGCGTGTTATCGGGGATGGTGCCTTTCGCGAAGAACTCCTGCAGCGCTATCCGGAAGTGATCTGCGAAGGATGGAAGACACACGACGAGATCGATAAACTTCTCCAGGAAGCTCGCTTTGTTGTTATGCCAAGCAGGCTGCCCGAGCCCTTCGGACTGGTTGCCCACGAAAGCCTTCAAAGCGGAATACCGATCGTTGCTTTCAAGTCCGCATTCATAGCAAATGAAGCGCAGGAGCTTGGATGCGGCATCGTTGCAGAGGCACCAAACGCTGAAAGTCTGGCAACTGCATTTGCAGAACTTGATCGAAACGATCGAGTGGAGAGTATGAGCAAGACGGCCTTTGCTTTATCTCCGGGATTGGCCAATACGCCGCAAAGCTGGTGTAATGAACTGATCGCGCTTTATGGCGACTGTCTGGTTGGCGGAAGAACCGGGGACAATATCGCAGTGTGGAACCCAGCTTCTGGAATGCATCCTTTTCATCAAGCGATCTGACCATAGAGCCGTTTAAATTGCACTCGCACCATTTGTTTCCCGGCAACGCGTGATATCTATTTATTCATACTTCTTGGTTAAAGTTGTAACTGATTTGGCAAATGGCTAAATCTACCGGACTATCTTTGGCCAAAATTCGAGGTTAAAGCTAGCTTGCAATTTGCAATCCACCGTTACGGGATAGATGAAAAATACTTCTGAAAACCTCGAGACGTCAAACGAACGCCCTTCGAAGTCATTTTTTGACCTCGTTGAAGAGAAGTATCTTATCCGTTGGGCTGCATTCTTTCTTTGTGCAGTTTTTTGGCTCATCATTTGGCGCTTGATATAAACTGGCCAGAAAGGTTCCGGCGATGCTTATTCCTCATCATCGCCAGCCGCCAGCCACTCATGCAAAATAGCTACGGACATAGGTCCAAGATTTGGGATGAGGTTCAGCTCCAGTGTGGATGCCCATTGTCTGTCAGGCTCCCAGTCGGGCGGCATGTCCCACGGCGCTCCGCCATATTCGACCCACAGTGCATTGGCGATTCGCGTATGAACCGTCTTGGAGGGACAAAATGATTGAAGGAGATGGGGCATGAGTAACCCAGACAAGAGTTGCATCCGTATCACACCGATCGCTGTGTTCACTAATCAGTTTCACTGTTCAGCAGCTGCCTTTCGCCAACAGCACGACTGATGCCGTACGTATCATAATCTTGAAATCGACCCAGACCGAGCGTGACTTGAAGTAGTCTGTGTCAAGTTTTACCCGAGCATCGTAACCGGTTCCGCTCCGGCCGCTAACCTGCCAAAGGCCCGTTATGCCCGGCTTCATGGCGGTGTAATATCGATAGGAATCGCCGTAACGGCAGATCTCATCCATTACGATGGGGCGAGGGCCCACAATGCTCATCTCCCCGCGCAATACATTGATGAATTGAGGAAGTTCATCCAGGCTTGAAATCCGCAGGAAACGACCGAATCGGTGGATTCTGGGATCGTTTTTCAGTTTCTGGGATTCAGTCCATTCGCGCAGGGCTTCGGGGCATTGAGCCAGAAGCGTAACCAGTCTTGCATCGGCATCTTTCGCCATGGAACGGAACTTGAAACAAGTAAATTCCTTGCCGTTCAGACCGATTCTGCGTTGCCTGTATACTATGGGGAACCCGTCAGTTGCGACCAAAGTACATACGATACAGATCAACAACGGGAATAAAAATATCAGCGCGACCGTTGCGAATGTAACGTCGAGAGTTCTCTTGATTACATCGTAGGACACCCGGTTTTTTGCCGGCATTTTTTCGGTCCGCTGTTCTATCAGCGGTTCTGTTATGTAGGACATAGTACTGACCCCAACCCATCCCATAGTTACGGCTTGTCCAAACGCGTCGCGCTGGAAATACTTTGAACTGCGACAAACTCGCTACGATCCAAACTGCAAGCCCCAAGCAAAGCAGTGTTTTTATTCAGGGAATTCGAATTTTATAAGCTGAATCTACAGTATTCAGTGATTCTATCTTGATAGTTATTTGTCATTCGATTCCCTGTATACAAATAAGCTATAGTATAAATGTTTTGCGTCAATAATTAATATTATTTAAACGGCTATGTTGTGCCCTTAGTAATAGTCATTAAAACTGGAACTAATACCTCGTGCGGCCCGTTTAACGGGCAGGAATGGGCGTAATATTGATTGAAATGCGGGCGCTATCTCCCTGGAAATTTACAGTTATTTGCTCTTGCACAGATCTATGACAAATCGGTTGCCAAGAGTATCTATGTGGTGACACCCTACAATACCCGTCATAAAATCAGGTCTCACAAGCTTTATAGTCTCTTCGGTGTAAGCTTCGGTATCCAGTTTCGTAATTTCCCGGATGTTCAACCCATAGCCATAAATCCCGTGGGCATTACATTGTGACGGGCGCAAAACCCGATCACCTATTACATGCACCCGGCCTCCATTTCTTGCAATATCGCTGCCTATAATGACCGGGTTGCGTTTGTGGGGGACAACCGTTCTCAGTGCAGGCCCGTCAACCGCGAACGCATAGAGTTCACTGGAGTGATCCATATAAGCATGGTGATCCGACAGGGAAGTCAGAAGCCACCATTGCCCTTTAATCTTGAACATTGTGGTATCTGCAGGACTCTTTCCCTCAAGCGCTGTTGCATATAGCTCCCATCTCATGGGGAATTGCGTGCAGCGCCATATCTCGACCCGGTCCGTCTGGTGGGTTTCGGGAACCATGTAAATGTCAGTGCCATCATTAAACACGAATGGATAGGATAGATGGTAACTTGTGCGCAGGCAGGTTCCGAGAAATTCGACTTCGGTTCCGGATAGGCATGCGACAGAAATCCAGGCATTTTTGCTGTTATCCGGGAAGCATTCGAAGAAGATATAATCTTTGTCGTGCCATCGAAACAGAAAGGGATCTGCTGCCCACATACTCTCAGCAAGCTTTAACGGGGTTGCCTTGTCCGGAGCAAAGTTCTCGATGCTCCCTTCACCGATATATACCCCCCAACTCCTCGCATTGAGTCCAAGCGCTGCTCTTGTTCGTATTGCAAGTTTCGCAACGATGTTGCAGCCAAGCCGCGCCAGATAAGCTATCGAATCCACAGAACGTGGAGCTGCGTGTGAAATATCAGGTTTCAGGGAGGTGTTTGCAGAGAGTTTGCGGGCCTCGGCCAATTTACGCAACTCCCGCAGAAGAAGCAGAACGGACTTTTCCTTTATAAACGCACCGTTGAGGGCGGCACTATACTTCGTATTGTAACGGGCGGCGGAAATGATGAGCGGCCGGGGCTCTGAGCACAGGCAAACGCGGAGTTGCACAGTTGTAAGTGCTTCACGCTCTTTGACTTCCCAAAACCCTGTCCAGTCATGGCCAATGGCCGCCTTGTCAACAAAATCGAGAAACCACTCGCCGAACTCAATCTGATCCAGACATTCCCGCGGCAGGGCCTTTGCAGTCAATCGTATTGCTACGTCTATATTCAGTGCGAGCAAACCGTTGCCACCAGGGCGGACAGGAACAGGGAGGCGGTATTGCTTGGTTCCAAAGGGCTGAGCGGGATAAGACAGGTGTCTGACAAATATTCGTTGCTCTGCCTTGTCGATCAATCTCCCGACAAATGAAGTTTTACCGGTCGCAACAGCACCGGTCTCGATGATCGCTTTCAGATCAAATTCGCGGTGATCCAGAATGCTCCTTATAAGCTTGATTTCCCAATTCTGTAGCTGATCCATGGAATCCGTAATGATTCCAATACGAAGCCTTGTAAACATTGTGCCCCCTTACGCCATGCCCACCGATCCCCGGATTTGCGCTAAAACGCGCAAATTTCTCATGGTTGCACGGCTGTGGATCAAATGTTCCACTTTCGAACGCCTCCGTCCAGAATGCCTAATCCAATTGATTAGCAGGGTAGTTCCTGAATCCATTCCGGGCATCTGGTATTGGTGAGATGATCGTTTTTGAGAAATCCGGCTGAGTTTGACATGCAACGACTCTGGTCGTGCGGACGACAACGGGTAATCAAAAACACACCGGGGATAGCACTCTGAAACAGGTTAATCAGATAGCTGCCGAGAGGCTCACAGCGAGAAAAGCCGCCGCAATGGGGTTTATGGCTATGGCCTCGCGCATCTGTGCTCAACTGGCGCAGGTGGTGGTTTTTGTATTGGCCGCGCGAATGCTGACAGCTGCAGAGTTTGGCGTCTATACGTTGATTCTTGCCATAGCCATTTTGCTGACACGCATTGCTGAAGCTGGCTCTCGAGAGTTCATTATGAGCTGCCGTGAAGACGGCTCGTTGTTCAATCAGATCGCGACAATAGCAGTTGCCAGCGGCGCGACGGCAATGGCAATCGGCCTGATCATTTCGGGTGCGATGGAAAGTCTTTTCGAGATGGAGCTTGCAGCCGAGATTCTGTCGATCTTCTCTGTATGGGTCGTCTTCGCAACGTTCAGCGCTGTCTATGCGGGCGTGCTTGTTCGCCAGAGCCGGTCCGAAATGCATTCTATTCTTTTGATGACCGGTGAAGGTGCGGGTCTGGCAGTGACGTTGGCTGGACTGCTCGCCGGATGGGGCATTTTCGCCTTGGCGGCAGGCAAACTCTTCATGCAGATCACATATCTCTGTTCCGCTATAATTGTCACACGATGGCTACCGCGGCCACGATTGCAATGGTCAGTCGTAAAGGAATTGGCGGCATTTTCGCGCTACATCCTGGCTACCCGCATGGTTGCATACTTCCATACCTATGCCGTGACGTTTGTCATCGGAATATTCTTCGGAACAGCAAGCGTCGGTTATTATCGGGTGGCAGAGCGGCTGGGGTCCTCTTTTGCCGATATGATGGATGAACCAAGCCGGCTTATAGCCTGGGTCAGCCTCAGAAGAGCAGTTCGGGATAATCAAAGCCCTCTCGAGCTCAAGCGAAGCGTCGGGGGTGAAGCTACTTTATTGCTACCTTTCTTGCTCGCACTGGCCGCCCCGATTTTCGTGGGCCTCGCAATCGTCTCCGAGAGACTGGTTGTGCTCTTGCTGGGTGAGCAGTGGCATCCGGCAGCTCCGCTGACCTCTCTGCTTGCCCTTATGTACATGTTGTACAGCCCGACTGTGTTGACCGAGCCACTTTTATCTTTGACCGGGCAGGTGCGGCGGCTTCCGCTGATATCGCTTTGCAACGTTTTGGTCGCTGTTGGCTTCCTGCTTGGAGCCGTACCTTTTGGCATAATGGGTGTTGCTGTCGGGCAGGTAGCGGCAGGTATGATTACGCTATGCATAACAATATGGCTGCAAAGCTATTATGGTGGAGTGAACTGGAAGCAGGCAGGCGCCAATAGTGCCATTGTAATACCTGCACTGATTGCCATGATTGCAGGCATCATGTGGGTATCACGATTTTTGTTGTCGCCGGAGTTGGATCTCGGGCTTCAAATTGTTGTGGGTGCCCTGATTTACAGTGGCGTACTCACAACGCTGTATATTTTCTTTTTCGCAATGAAGAATGCTTTCGTCTGGAAGAAGCTGAAAGTACCAAGCAAATCAAACCTTTAAACTCATGAGAACGACGATGCAGCCGACTATGGGGAAAATAGAGAACGAGCAGGCCACGCCCACTAAAGTGAAGCGCCATATGTTTCTTGGAGTAGAGCTTGAGATCACGACGGGTGTGTTGGTGCCGCGCCAAGAAACAGAGCTTCTGGGTCGCACGGCTATCGAAATTCTGGCGAACAATGACTTGCCGCTCGTAATCGATATGTGCTGTGGTTCAGGTAATCTTGGGCTTGCCATCGCAAGTGCAATTCCCTCAGCAAGAATAATGAGCGCGGATTTGACGGACGAGACCGTCAGCGCTGCTCGACACAATACCTGGCAACTGGGACTCCTGGACCGTGTCGAAATTTATCAGGGCGACTTGTTCACGGCATTTGACGGAAAAAATGTGAACGGAAAAATCGATCTGGTTGTGTGTAATCCTCCATATATTTCCGCCAGGCGGTTGCACGAAACATTGGGGCATCTGCTCGTTGAAGAGCCGCGGGAGGCTTTCGATGGTGGCCCGTTTGGCATTTCCATCCTCCAAAGACTTGTGCGGGATTCCGCGGACGTATTGAAAGCAGGTGGCTCGCTGGCTTTTGAGTTTGGCGAGGGGCAGCATCAGCAGGTTTCGTATCTGATTGCCCGCTGCGGTGCGTATGATGAAGTTTTGTTTGTCGATAGTGCAGTTGGTGTTCCACGAGTAGCGGTTGCCAGAAAAAAGTACTGATCGACGGAGAACGTGCGATGGACGGCATGGCATCCAGTGAAATTCGAAACCTGATGCCTCGGGATATCCCGGAGGTAGCGGCCATGTTCTGGCGCATGTTCAAACCTGCAAGTGCAACGATTCCGGCATCAATCGCGGACTATTTGTCGGATCTCTACCTCGACCCCGACAATAATACGGGCATCATCTCGCAAGTACATATTCGCCAGGATGGTGTGCTGACGGGTTTCATTGGGGCACTTCCGTTGAAAATGGCTTTCTCAGGTCATGTGCTGCAGGCGGCAATCTGCGGTCCTTTGATGGTAGAAGATCATCTCCGGGATCCCCTTGCAGGCGCGCGCCTGCTTCGGGCGTTTCTCGCCGGCCCCCAGGATCTGTCCTTGAGCGAGACGGCCAACGAAACATCACGGATCATGTGGAGCAAGTTACGGGGCAAAGTATTGCCTGGCTATAGTCTGGAATGGGTCCGTGTGCTTCGTCCCACCGCATTCGCAGCTGAACTGGCATCGAAACGCTTCAAATTTTTGAAATATTGCAAAGCGCTGCTTGGACCATTTGATAATCTTGCTCACCTGGTTATGAAAACCGATATCCCCGAAATGCCGCAAGGCCTGAGCGATGCCGGCATTGATATGGATATGCTGGCACCGCTCATTATATCCTGCCTCAAAGACTACGAATTGCGGCCCGACTGGGGCTCCTCAACTTTAAGCAGAGTTCTCGCGACCGCCAGAAACAAGGCATCGTATGGTAATATGCATAGCAGAGTTGTAAAAGGTCCTTCCGGTGTTCCACTTGGCGCTTATCTTTTTCACGGCGATAGGGGCAAAATCATTCGTGTCCTGCAAATCGTTGCAACGAAAGGGTGCGAAGGCGCTGTCGTCGACAGCCTCCTCCACTATGCGAATTCGATAGGCGCAGTTGCGGTCCGCGCACGTTCACAACCGCAACTGATGGAGGCCATGATGATACGCCGCGGTATATTCTTTCAGCGTTCATCGACGGTCGTACATGCGCGTGACCCGCGCATTCTTGAGGCGTTCTCAAAGGGAGACGCATTCTTTAATGGTCTTGCCGGCGAAGGATGGAATCGCTTGAACGGGGATGAGTTCTTGTGAAATACGTTGAAGATAATTCAGGCAGCTAGATGCGTATATTATTTGCCGTCATGAACGCCCATATGGACTTGTTGACGTCTACGATTGAGTCGATTGTTGTCTGAATACGCAACATTTCCTCGTCGTCGAGAGCTTCGACCTTTCCGTATTTAAGGTTTTCATCCATATCGACAATCCGCATCAATTGAGTCGATGCAGTTCGGCCCGATTCATCGAAAGAATATATGCAGTGGTTGTATTTATTCCGCAGGCGTTGTTCACGTGTCATCCGGGCAGTAATTTTGAGCACTGCAGCTTTGGTATCGGGCGTTGTTGAATGTATTTTTGCAAGACGTTCGATTAAATCAATCCGTGCCCGCGTAGTGTTCAGCGTCAAGAAGATGACGGTTGCCGCCTCCTTGTTGGTGTCCAGCAGGTGGGCAATCAGATAAATGAACAAACTCTCGGTATTTGTCCAGGTATAATTCAGCTTGCCCACCAGCATGAGTACATCGTCCAGCCGCGACATTGATATTACATAACCCGAGCCATTTCCGGCGAGGTTGTGTAGTGGCTTATCGGCGCCTTGTAACCTCTAAAAGGGGGCTGAAAGGTCTCCTGATCCCTTGTATTGCGATATACCGCAGCGGCCTGTGTACGGTTATGCACCCGCAGTTTGCGAATAAGATTGTGCACGTGGACCTTGACAGTATGCTCTGACAATGTCAGACGATCGGCGATAATCTTGTTTTGCAGGCCTTCGGAAAGTAACTCCAGAATTTGCTGCTCACGGATCGTCAATGTCTTGATCGGTCGGATTACGCTGTCATTGTTCTGATGAGAATAGGTTGGCGGCCTCTCATTGACATTGTCCCGTGTCCTGTCCGTCGAACGACCCATGGCAGACGGGTAATATTCGCCACCATTCAGCAGCAGCCAGATGACAGCAAGCCATATATCCAGTTTCAGATTGAAGGGGAGCAGGCCCTGGATTACTTTGCCGTCAAACAGGCTGTCGAGCTCGTCGAGCCCTGTCACATTGTCATCAATCATCATTGTAATGGAAGCGTTGGGAAAGCGCCTTCTGCACTGCGTGGCACACTCACTGAAATTGACAACGAAGCCCGCATGAATGAGGACGAGCCGAATGTCGTCATCATAAGCCTCGGCTTCGGTAAACTTGCTGCAAAGATGGATGTCGATATCCGTAAATGTGCGTTCTAATGACTGTACAAGCCCCTGAAAGACCACTCCAGCTTCAGCATAGATAAATATTGAACTTTTAAATGCCTTTTCATTTGTCGTTCCTGGACCGCTGTTTATGTGATCCGAAAGTTTGCGTGGTATTGTTCCACTCATGATAGTCCCCTACGCCCTTTAGTCGGAAATTATTACTTCCGAGGTTTCTTTTCTATTGTTTGATTTCAGTTGTATAGTTTTACTTATGATCGCTAATCAGAGCGTCTGTAGCCCCCGCTACCGGCCCGGATGATTAAGGATTAATAAACTTCGCGTGACGCGGTCGTGACGTAAAAAGAAAGACTCATTCGTCAGGATGGTAATTGACGAAGGCAGGTATAAGTCGCCTGTCAGCGCTGATTGAATTGAAAGAAATCCATAATATTGTTTATGCCGAAAAAATTCCAGCATAAGCAGTTTGCATTGACGCAAAGAAAAGCGCTTCAAAATATTAGCTTAATCCCTGAAACGAAAACGTTGGTAAACTGGAGTGTTGTTTTTCTTGCACGCAGCGAGCTAAGCAGAAGTGCTAGCTTCCGATCTCATCATTTGCGTCATACCGTTAGGTCATCCTGGATTTCATGGGGGTAGTGTAAGTGAAACCAGGAAAATAAAACCCGAGTATCAGTATTCTACATTGAATGGCTTGCGATGTCCTGTCGCATGCTTGGGAATACTATTGCTTTTAAAACTTAACATCTGGCGGATCGACATCATAACCTTGTTAAAAAGCATAGAGGTTTTGTCTTTCTTTGCAGATATCCGGAGGACACAATATGAATAGCCGCAACAATCATCACCAGAATCCCGGTGTAGATCCTTCAGCGTCAGCCAGCGCCGACGCTTCGGCATTTGCTGCCGCTTTGGCACTGCAACTACAGGGACAGGGACAAGGACAAGGACAAGGACAGGGTCAGGGTCAGGGTCAGGGACAAGATCAGGGCCAGGGGCAAGGCCAGGGTCAGGAGCAGTCGTCAGTTTCAGAAAATCTCAATCTGAACGGCAATGGAAACTTTAACGGCAATCTCAATGAGAGCCACAGTGAGAATTTCAACTCCAACAACAACTCCAACAACAATTCTTCGCATACAGAAGTAAAAGTAGACGTGGGCGTTGGCCTGGATGGATATCTGCCAACTGATGATGACTTTGCCGATCTTGATCTGCACGGCAATACTTTCGATAATATCTTCATCACCGAGTCCGGCAGCATTAATTTTGACCCTGGCAATGATGTGAATTTTGACAATGTCCTCAACGGTGCATTCACCGGCGGCGGTGTCAATACAGGGTTTGCGCTCAATCAGGTTGTTGACCTCGTCGACAATGATTCACTGTCAGGCGTAAGCCAGGCCAATGGCGGCAGCGTAACGCTGAACGCGACGGGTGGCGGTGCTACGGCTGGCGATGGTATCGGTACCGACGATGGCGGCTGGGGTGGCATAGATCACAGCTTCTTCGGTGGTGGTCATGGCGGTGGTTCCGGCGATATCGGTGCCGGCGACGACATATCGGGATCCAGCGCAGCAAGCGCAGCTGCCAATCTTACATCGACAGCTTTCACTCAGGAAATTGTGCTTGGTGCAAACCTGCAGCAGAATGCCTTCGATGCTACCGTTATCAACGGCTCCTACACGCATACATCAACCGGCGATACAGACGCAGTCTGATTGCAGTAGCGGGCAGATTGCCCGCTCCCGGACCGGTCTGCGCGCCCTGTGCGCAGACCAATTTTCCCAAACACAGATACAGAAAGCATAATTGGCGGGAGCCATCAAAAAATGCTCGGATTTGGCGATCAGATTTCAGAATCCATTGCGCACTTCATAGGGTACTTCAACACATCGATTGAAGCGATAAAGATGCGCCTGGAGTATCGCGAATTCAAACCTGAACCGGATGCTCCGCCTTCGCACAACGAAATATTGGCAATCCAGACAAATCCGCACATGCAGCTGGCGCTCACCGCATTCGATCCGAATGTAAATTACGATCCTGCGCCCTGGGGACCAATTGGCACCGCTGCATTGCCTTCGGTGAACATCGAGCCCGTCAATGTGCAACTGCATGAACACAACGCTCACCACCAGTTCCACCCGCTAAAGACCGCAGGCCACGGATCCCATAGTCAATCTGTCGAACAGCCACCCTTCGTCGGTCCCGAGACTGCAGAAACGTCGATGGTGCTGCAACAGACCAGCCGTATGCAGGATAATGACCTGATAATTATGGGTAATCACTCTGCTGCCGGTCTGCATTGGGGCGACAACTCCGGTCTGGCCGATCTGTCCGTCGATGCCCTTCTTGTCTCTGATGCATTTTCCCATGAGTTGCCGGGCGTATCGTCCGAGATGCCACGGTTTTTCAGCGATCAGGAACAAAACATAAGCGCTGCGCAACAGGCATTGGCCGATGCGCCCGGTGTGACAGTGATAACGTCTCCGACGGAAGGGGTTTATATAAACGGCGTGAAAGCCTCGGCAGTGCCTGTGCTTGATGATTACAAACCGGCGCAACCGAACTCGTCAATTACGCCCTCCGCTGCAACACATCACGGGACAACGATCATTAACGGCAAAGATATCGAAGGTACCGTTTCTGTAGAGGCTGGCTCGAACATTCTGGTGAACGAGGTAATTCTCAACAATACCGGAACGCCCGGAGCACATTTTGCGGTCTCCGGTAATTATTATAATATCAATGCCATTGTCCAGACCAATGCCTATAGCGATTCAGATAGCTTCGGCAACGGTTTTGCCGGCCAACAGCAGTTGTGCCCGCCATCAACCAATGCGATGAACATCGCAAATTTTATTTCGCACACCGGACAGGTGCAGATTCCAGCTGCCACGGGCGAGACGCCTGTTTTCCCGCAAAATTGGCAGGTCACCATAATGAACGGTGATCTCATGCAGATGAACTGGATTTCACAGTACAATTTTCTTTCAGATAATGACGCACATGTACTCTCCGCCGGCGGATCGTACACAACCATAACGACCGGCTCAAACGGAATGCTGAACACCGCATCTTTCGCCAATCTATGTAATTCATATGATCTGGTCATTGTCGGTGGTCACCTGTACAGCGGGAATCTGATCTTTCAGACGAATGTGCTTTTTGACGATGACACATTGACCACTGCCGGCAGCGCCGGTGCATATAGCGGGAAGTTATCGACCAGCGATAATCTTCTCTGGAACTCGGCCAGGATAAAAACAGCCGATCCAGACAATTGGGTAACCGGACTTCCGGATCACTACAAGCAGGCAATGGATGGGTTGGCGAGTGGCAACTTTAAAATGCCGGATGGTTTTCATTCGGATCAGGCGTTTCAGGGTATTGCAGGGCTCAAGATGTTGTACATCTCGGGCAACGTCTATGATCTCAACTATATCAGCCAAACCAATATCCTCGGCGACTCCGACTATGTGGCGCATTACGAAGATGCACTGCGCGCAGCATCGCACGACACGGTATGGGATATAAGCACTGGTTCCAACGCGTTGATAAACATCGCGACGATTGTTGATAGCGGTCATGGAAACGGGACCTCCTACGCGGGCGGAGGTGTCTATTCAGACTCTATCCTCATCCAGGCAGAAATCATTGGCCATCAACCTGGGCACGTCACGGGCCAGGGACACCCGCTTGCCAACGAGCTCGTTGCTTTTCTCGATGACGATGCGATGCAACCGCAAACAGCCGATCACGCGCCAATCCACCTTTCAGACACCACACACTCCGTGGATGTGATGCAAACAGCTCTCGCCTAAAAACAAAAAATCGGGGGGACGTGAGACCAATGAAATACGATGAACAGACTGATCTGCGAGCTATCTCGCAGCAGTCGCGGCGAGCGATGAATGCTCGCGAGCAAGATAGAATCAAATTTGATGCGTTGCTTGCAGAGTTGGAAAAATCCATTTCGCAAGTTGCCGGAGAAAGGATCATCGTCGAGACGGCACAGTCGGAAAAACCAATTGCCGTAAATATCCGTGCCGATGAACAACCAACCGCGCAGTCTGGCTTGAACAAGCCGCCTGTTCGTAGTGACGTTAATGCTTTGCCATTTATCCCCGGTGATAGCCTCGGCAAGGTTATCGAGGGCGACCGAGACGTCCGATCACAAAGAAAAAATGAATCCGGCGGTAATGGGCCAGGGAATAGCAGTGTCACCGGAAATGGTGGCAGTGGCGGGGGTTTTCACAAACGCATGGCAACGGCGAGCTTCGCCGATAGCTTCAAGAATGGCGTAAACGCTGTTCGGCGAAATCTGATCATTGCCATGGGATTTACGGTCTTTCTGAATATCCTTGTGCTGGCAATTCCAATCTACCTCTTCCAGATATCCGATCGTGTCCTTACGAGCCGCTCATCAGATACCCTCGTGATGCTTACAATCGTTATTGTCGGTGCTGTTTTTGTACAGGTGGTTCTCGATGCTATCCGGCGGTTCATTCTCATGCGGACAGCGGTTGAGGTGGCAGTGCAACTTGGAGCCCCAATTCTCAGCGCAGCTGCCCGCGCGTCGTTGCATGGTAATGGTAAGGACTACCAGGTACTTGGAGATTTGCAGCAACTGCGGTCATTCCTGACATCAGGCACCTTGCTGTCGTTCTTTGATGCGCCGATTGCGCCGATATTCCTGTTGGCGGTGTTTTTGATCCACCCGCATCTCGGATATATCGTTGTGGTCTCGTCCATGCTGCTGATCGTCATTGCCTTCATCAATCAGCGGGCAACTGCGGCTTCATTTGCCGAGGCGACAAACTACCAAAGCCGCGCCATGCTTCATCTCGACTCCATGTCTCGAAACTCACAGATCATAAATGCTCTCGCCATGATTCCTGAAGCCGTCCGTATATGGGGGCGTGACATGGCAGGGTCACTGAAATCACAGGTCAGAGCGCAAGATCGCAACATCATCTTCGCTACTGTTTCCAAATGTTCTCGACTATTGACGCAAGTTGCGATGCTGGGGTGGGGGGCTCATCTTGCGATTGACGGGCAACTCACCGGTGGCATGGCGATCGCAGCCTCCATTATTGCCGGACGTGCACTTGCGCCCATCGAAGGCGCAATCGAGGGCTGGAACAGTTTTATCCAATTCCGATCAGCATTTGGCCGTATCCGCAGTCTTCTCCAGAACTCGCCATTGAACCTCGAACGTTTGCGGCTGCCCGACCCACAGGGACGGCTTGACGTAGAACGCATCCTTTATGTGCCGCCACCCAATAAGAAAGTTATTCTCAACGGCATTTCATTCACTTTGATGCCCGGCGAATCCATGGCTGTTATCGGTAATTCAGGCGCTGGTAAAACCACACTGGGCAAGATGCTGGTCGGATCCATTCTCCCTACTTCAGGTAGCGTACGTCTCGACCTGATGGACCTTCGCAATTGGGATCAGCGCCAGTTCGGCGAGAACATCGGTTATCTTCCGCAGGATGTGCAGCTTTTCCCGGGCACCATCAAGGCCAATATCGCCCGTATGCGCGAAGATGTCAGTGACCAAGCCATTTTTGATGCAGCCGTATTGGCCGACGTGCACGAACTCATTGCAACTTTTCCGCAAGGCTATGAGACAGTCGTTGCCGCAGATGGCGCACCTCTTTCAGGAGGGCAAAAACAGCGCATAGCCCTGGCGCGGGCATTCTTTGGTAATCCCACACTCGTTGTTCTCGATGAACCGAACTCAAATCTTGACCGGCAGGGCGATGTTGCACTTACCAAAGCTCTGTTCCATGCCAAAAAACACAAAATAACAGTTGTAACCATCACACAGCGCCCGGCGCTCCTGAGCTGCGTCGACAAGATCATGGTTCTGAACAATGGTACTGTGACCATGTTTGGAACGCGTGAAACCGTGATGGAAGCACTCTCAAAAAAGAGCAGGCCAAAAGAACCCGTTCCTACAATCCGGGCGGCTGAATAGAAAATGACGGGAGATACAGGATGACTGCCGCCGGCACTACGAACAATCTCGAATGGTACGATGGTGTGCCGCGATCGATAAAATCCTACAGCAAGTTTGGAATTGTCCTGGTCTTTGTTTGCTTTGGCGGCTTTGGAACATGGGCTGCAACCGCGCCGCTTGCAGCCGCTGTCATTGCGCCGGGCAGCTTCGTTGCCACCGGCAAAAACAAGGTCGTTCAGCACCTTGAAGGCGGCATCATCAAAGACCTCCTGGTCCGGGAAGGAGACCGCGTCCACGAGAACGATGATCTGGTCCGTCTGGACGAAACGGCTGCAAAGGCAAATTCCCAGCAATTGTTTTTGCGGCAGGCTCGTCTGGAAGCCATCCTGGCTCGTCTGCACGCGGTCGTTCGAGGCGAGGAACGATACCAGCCTCCCAAAATTATTCTCGATAACATGGGCAACCCGGAAATACGCGCGGTCAATGACAGTCAAGGCGATAACTTCGAAGCTGCGCACGCCAAATATGCCAACGAACTGCAAATGATGGAGCGCAATATTTCCGCGCTTGAGTTCCGGCGCATCGGCCGAACAGCTCAAATCGCTGCGACGCAGACCCAGGTAAAGCTGCTGAAGACCGAGTATTTGTCAAAATATTCTCTTTTCAAGAAAGGTTTGATGGCGAGGTCCGAGGTCAGTGTTCTTGAGCGGGCGGTCGCTGACGGCGAGGGCAATATTGCTCGCCTGGAAGCTGAAGTCATGGAAGTGAACGCCCAGATCGAGAAACTTCAAAAGGAGATCATCCAGACGAAGGATACCGAGAAACAGGCAGCTCTGGACGAAATTCAAAGTGCTGAGGCCGAGCTCGACACAGTGCGGGAGCAAACGCGTCAGGCCAAAAGCATATTGAACCGTACCCTGATCAAGGCACCGGTGTCAGGAACAATTATCCGGTTATATTATCATACGGCCGGCGGCGTTATTGAAAGTGGCAAGCCAATCGTTGAAATATTGCCTACCGGTGTCCCGCTCATTATCGAAGCACAGATACCCCGCATGCAGATTGATGAAGTCAAGGAAGGGCAGGAGGCCCATATCCGCCTCAGCGGACTTAATCAGCGCACAACACCGATCATCAATGGCCGTGTGGATTACGTGTCTGCCGACTCTATGGCTGACACATCAGCGGGTCAGAAGCAGGACATCTACATAGCCCGGATAAGTATACCGGCCGATGAACTTGCGCGAGTTCACGGCTTTACGCCTACACCGGGTATGCCTGCAGACATTCTCATTCAAACGCATGAGCGGACATTCTTTGAATATTTGGCCAAGCCGGTTATCGACAGTATGTCCCGAGCCTTCAGAGAGTCCTGATCACGGAGCAGGCGCAATTTGCCGCCCGATCCGGGCGGCATTTTTGTTGCTGATGTTTGCCGAAATTCGCGAGGTAACAACGGGAAAGACAGCGACGGCTGCCCCCCCCGCCAGTACGTAAAAAAGCATCCCCAAATCATAGACCGTGCTGACAAGAAACGCTGCAATCAGGCTCGCTCCGAGACCGGAGCCTATTGCCCGTACAATGTGACGCTCGACAGTTCCATTGCGCAGTACTGATCGACGAAACAGTGTCGACAGCGTGAAAGCGGCAAAGCACAAGAGGCCGGGCAGGCCGACATTGGAAAGCAGTACGAAAAGATAACTTGATGCCCGTGCACCACCGATGCCGACACCCAGACCGTAACTGTCAATGAAGTTTGACCAGGCCACCTCATTCCAGTGTCCACGCTCCCTGCCTGAATCGCTGTCAAGTTTGCCAAGCAAGCTTTCATCCAGAAACGAAGCTATTGCATCGACGAGAGTGGGGGACAGGACCGCAGCGAGAAGTATGACTGCAATGAGGCTCAGACCTCCTGCATATAGCAGCAGTGGCTTACGCATCTTTTCGCCATGCAAGACGGGCAGAATCGACTGAACCGTTAGCATGAGAAGGACGAAAATGAGTCCGACATAAGCAGTGCCCGACGTCGAAAGGGCCAGCAAAATCAAAAATGCCAGGGCAAATGTGCCGGATGTAAACGGCCGGACATGATCGAGATAGAGGCTTGCCGAGATAGCGAACAGGATAAGCGTAAAGCTGGCGAAGCTGGACGATTCCGGGAAAGTCCCCGAGATGCGTTTCAGGCCACCCATTTCTACATTGGTCATCAACGAGTAATTGGCCGTATGGATGAAGTCGAGAAAATCAATCGGGCCGGTGGCAAAGGTGATGAGATCTGCCAAAGCAAAAAGGACATTCAAGCCACATAGTATGAAAAAGGCACTCAGGAAATGCTGATAGGCATCTCGTGTTCGGAAATATGCAAAGGATGCAGCAAAACATGCAATGCCACCAAGCGCGTAGACTGTCTGCGTAATGTGCGTGCTTGAAAAACTTAGCGGATTAAGGGCAATTCGGCTAAGGCCTGCGGGCAGCCGCTGGACGACCATGGTTTCGGTAATACCCGCCATCAATCGTGGAAAGAATGCCGTTGCCACCAAGCCATAAATAATCAGGAGCAGAAGCCAGAATCCTGTGCTCGGATAAAGCAGACTGCTGACTGCTGGCGTCAGTCCTGTAACACGCAATATCCGCAAAGCAAAAAACACCATGAATGCGTTGGCAACCAGAATGGAAGCCCCACCCATTGCCGGCAGGGTTACAGCCGCCGCCGCACCGAACAGCGTCAGAATAACCATGCCGTACAGGGCATAACGGCGATGCATAAACTGGACCAGAATACCAAACAAAATGACGCAAACGCCGAAAACATTGGTTGCCATGATTTATTGCGCGCTCCCCAAGCTCTGACTTTCTTTCACCTGGTCCTGCCGGATAATGTCCTGAACCACCTTGAAGGCGGCCTTTGGTCTGCCGGAGCGCCAACCATTCTCGCCATCGCTATCAAGCCGGATAAGTCCCATATACGCCTCAAAATCCGGCGCCCAGTACGTCTCGTCCATCAACTCGTAGATGTGCGCTGCTTCGATTGGATAGAGTTTTCGCAGACGCTGAATGAGTTCCATCGTTCCCTTCAAACCTTCCGCCTGAGCAGCCTCGCTCTCGATACTGCCTTTGGGATGATTAAACTCGGTTATCCAGATAGGCTTGCCATATTCCGCCAGTGCCTTGAACGCCCATTCCGGATCCTGGCCATAAAGATGCCAGACGGAAATGTCCCATTCGATGCCACTTTGCTTCATTCGCTGGAAGGCACCGATATGACCCCACCCGGCGGTGCCCATAGCCGTACGATAATCGCCGCCGGCCTGTTTCATGCCGGCGTCGAGACCCTGCATCACCGCCGCAACCTTTTCCCAGCGGGGTCCATAATAATCAAGCGGATATAGCCCGCCTGCCGGACCCCAGTCACAGGGGTATTGTGTCCCGTCATCCCTCATTTCACATGGCTGAATGATTGCAAAGTTTTCAAGCTCGTTACCCAGCTCCCAGACTTTGATTTGGTCGCCCAGCATAATCACTGTTTCATATGCCAGCGTCCTGGAAGTGGCGTAAATCTCGTCAATCGTGGCAGCGTTCAGGTCAATCTTCGGCGTGAAGACAGGAAGCACTTCCACACCACCTGCATCGGCAAGATTCACAAGTTCTTTCAGCCTTGGGAGCTGTTCGATGGATTGTACGTCGACACGATACGACTGCATACCCAGAGTCTTCAAAGCAGCTACCTGTTCTTCTATCGTGACACCGTGATAAGACGCCAGTGGATGTCCGTTCACCCCCCAGATGAAGGCTTTATCAGCCGCTCTTGCAACGGGCATGACCAGGATCAAGACCGCTGACATGACTAACGCTGCAAGAAAGCCGTTCTGTGTCATCACGGTTCTTTCTTGCGCTAGTCGCCGTGAAAATCAGCTATGGGCGTTACGAATTGCGGCCCCAGGTGAAGGTAGCGCGTTGCTTTGCGTTTTGCGCGGATATCGCGCCAGACGCGGATCACCTGATCTTCGGTCAGGTTCGCCGAAGCTGCGGTAACCGTGGCAGACAATGACTCGTTCAAGCCATAAAGACACTGATCCATTTGATGATAGGGGAGCGCAAAGTAGAATTCTTCCTGCGTCTGAGCCAACTGGTAAGTATCCGTTGTCGGTGGACGTGCTGTTATCTCTTCAGGTACGCCCAGATAGGCAGCCAGTTGATAGACCTGTGATTTATAGAGATGCGCGATGGGCTTTAAATCAGCTGCACCATCACCATTCTTGACGAAAAAACCTTGATCATATTCCAGCAGGTTTGGTGTGCCGATCACTGCATAATTCATCCGGTCTGCGTGATAGTACTCAATCTGTTTGCGCGTTCGCTGTTTCATGTTCGTCGCGGCGACAATGCCAAGGTAGACGGAGCTCGGCATGCGCAATTTCTTCATTGTTCCATCAGGACTCTGCAGAACCAGAGACGAGATATTGTAACCTTCGGTTGCCAGAGCATTGGCTATAACGATTTTCGAAGCCCACCCTGATCCGAACTCGGGCTCTATCTGTCTGATGCAAGCGTCGCGGCGCTCATAGCATCCCATTGCCTCAAGAGATGGGCCGATGTCCTCGACGACGCTTTCCAAACCAAATGTATTCGCCACCAGTCTTCCCAATCGCAGACTGTCGGGGTCGGAGTCATTTTCCGGCATGAAAATGCAAAGTACATTCCCTGCACCGACTGCCCGTGCGGCAAGTGCAGCGCAAACACTCGAGTCGACGCCGCCTGACAGGCCGAGCACGAGACCGCGGCGTCGCAAAGTGTGACGAACTTGCTCCCGCATAGCCACTACGATCCGGTTTGTTTCAGCCTCTGGATCGATGCCAAGAGATATTTGAGACGCTTCTGCGATTGCAGGATTTGTGTGATTGTTCATGTCAGCTCTCCTGGGGCTCGGCAGCCAACCTGCGGCTCACCTTGCCAGTGTCTGTCTTGGGAAGACTTGCCCGAAACTCGACGGACTTCGGCACCATGAAGTCTTCAAGGTTTTTCGCGCAGTAGCGAATGATTTCCCGATCGGTCAAAGCCGGGTTGCTGAGCACGACTATTGCCCGTATGGCTTGACCCAAAACAGGATCGCTGACGCCGACCACGACAGCCTCGGCGATACCCTCGCATGCGTGCAGGACGGCTTCGACTTCCTTGGGGGCGACCTTCTCGCCACGCGTCTTGATGATGTCGTCTTTCCGGCCAACGAAATAGAGATAACCCTCCCGGTCCATCGAAAAAAGGTCGCCGGTGTAAAGTACCTTTTCCCAGGGATTGGGACCGGGTCGTAACATTCGCCCGGTCGCCTCGGCATCCTCCCAGTACCCCTGCATGACGTGGGGGCCCCGAATGACGAGCTCGCCGACCGTACCAGGTTCGACTGCCCGCCCCTCATCATCAACGACAAATGCTTCGGTATTGGGGATTGCAATGCCCACGGACCCCGGTCGATGCTCCAGTTGCTCCGGCGGCAGATAGGTGCAGCGCTTGCACTCCGTGAGACCATACATCGAGTAGAGTCGAACATTCGGGAAGAGCTCACGCAAACGCGCAATATGGGCGGGCGGCAACGCAGCTGCTGTATTGGTGACATAACGAAGATCCGGCAGGAAGCCCGGCTCCATGTCCCGCATCTGCAATATCAGTGCGGCCATGGTTGGCACCAACGGAAATCCTGTTACATGTTCACGCCGCATCACATCAAAAATTGCTTGCGGGAAACCAAAGGATGTTTCGAGAACCAGAGTGGCACCGCTGCGAATTGTCATGAAAAGCTGATAGAGTCCATAATCGAACGCGAGTGGTAATACATTGAGAATTATGTCGTCTTCGACATTCTGCACATAAGTGGTGATCGAAGCCGCCGCCGCCTCGATATTGCGGTGGCTCATCATCACGCCCTTGGGCCGTCCGGTCGAGCCGGAAGTATAGATCAGCATCGCAAGATCAACGTCGATGCCTCCATGAAGAACCGACGGCGGCGCAACCTGTAGCATCCGGGAAAAAGAATGCGTCCCGGGGTGGGAGGATTCATCACCGGCCCTGGCTACAACCAGTTCACAGGCCCTGTTCAATCCAATGGCTTCTACCGCGATTGCCGAGAGCTTTTCTTGCGTGATAATTGCTCGAGCGCGGCAATTTTCAACGATGTAAGCCAGCTTGTCTGCTTTTGTAGAGGCATTGATCGGACTGAAAACAGCTCCGGCCTTCAGGATCGCATAGATCGCTACGGTCGCTTCCCAGCAATTGTTCATGAAGACCAGAACACGATCCCCACGCGTAATACCTTGTGACCACAATGACGCTGCCAAACGATCTGAAAGATCGTCCAGTTCGGCATAACTTAGCCGTTTATCTCCGGCGATGAGCACAGTTTTGTTGCCCAACCGTTTCGCCGTTTGACGGAGAATACTCTCGATCCGCATCACTCGCTCACTCTTTCCTGAGTTTATGCAACTGATTGCTGAAGAATGGTTTTGCTGGCCACGTAGCTTGCTATGCTTGAAATTGAATCGAGATTTGAAGGAACGATCTCTGAATCATGGACGCTGATCTGGAATGTATCTTCCAGATAGGTCACGAGTTCGAGCACACCGGTTGAATCTATGATGTCATTTTCTATGAGCGATGTTGCGTCATCAAGCGGATGACTTGTGTCACCAAAAAGGTAGTTTTCGATGATGAATGCCCTGATTTGTGTTTTTAGGTTTGATGTCATTTTCTTTTCCTCATTCTGCCGCAACAGCATGCTGCTGTGATTGCCTGTTGAACATTTGATGCCATAGTTGCGTGGATAGAATTCCCACGAACGCAGAGTCGTCGCGATATCCAGCCGGATTACCCCGTGCGCATTTTGCCAGCAGCTTTTCCACGGCGACCGGATTGAATAAACCTGTGTCGGAAACGGCACTCGCGCTCATGGATTCTTGCACATAGTCCGGTATTGCGCCTGCCATGAACGAACGGCTATCAGGTGCGCGGTAAGGTTGTTTCGGTCTTGCTGCAATAGTCTCGGGCACCAGATCGCGGACAGCGCGTTTCAGGATATGTTTTTCAGCAAGGCCCTTGAGCTTCATTCCGGTCGGAATGCGGGATGCAAATTCAACAAGACGATGATCCAGGAATGGAAACCGCCCCTCCAGCCCATGCGCCATGGCCATACGGTCACTCTGGCAGTTCAGTATATATCCCGGTAAGAGGAGGGATGTTTCCAGATACTGTGCCTGATGCAGTGGATGCCAACGACCATAATCCTTGGGAAGTCCGGATGCGAGATCGTCAGTCGCGTCATAACCTTTCAACGCAGCACGAAGTTCGGAAGAGAAAAACATCTTTGCCGCTGCGGTACCGCGGAACCTGGGACGGTGTGAATGAAGCGGATCACCGAGCTTATCAACGTCGGTACCGAAGAATGCGGCCAGATACTCCGGAGATTGCTGTTGCAGGCCGGTCAGATAAGGATAGAGCCTCCGAAAAAGGTGCGGGCGTATCCGCGAATTTGGCCGGGTTGCACAAAAGCGGCGAACCTTCGCCTCGCGGAAAATGTCGTAGCCTGCAAATATCTCATCAGCGCCTTCGCCGGTCAGAACGACTTTATAACCTTCGCTTTTTGCAAGGCGTGACAAGAGATAAAGAGGGGCAGGGGCTGTACGCAGGATCGGGCGCTCGGTATGTGCCACAACCGCGGGAAAGATGTTTGAAATGTCGCTTCCGCTGCAAGTCAGTGCCGAATGGTTGGTGCCCAACGCCTCAACCATCTGCATCTGAAACGCAGTCTCATCGTGCTCTGCGGACTCGAATCTGATTGAGAACGTACGCAGTCGATTGGGCACAATCTTTGCCGCGATTGCTGACACTGCGGAAGAGTCGAGCCCGCCAGACAGATATGATCCGACAGGGACGTCTGCCCGTAACCGTATGCGAGTAGCGTCAGTCAGAAGATGCAGAAGCTCTTCCTCAACCTCATTTTCGGAACGGTTTTGCGTTGTACCTTGCCCTTGTGGATATTGCAGTTGCCAATAGGGCGATGTGCGGGACCTCTGATCCTCGACCAACATCAGGTGCGCGGGTTGCAGTTCGAGGATATTCTTGAAGATCGTGCGGGGAGAAATAGGAGCCCAAAGGGTAAATAGCTGGTCAAGTGCGTATACATCGACTTCGGCTTCAATTCCTGGAACCGTCAGCAGAGATTTGGCTTCCGACGCGAAGAAGAGCACGCCATTTTGCCAGGTATAGAATAATGGCCGCACTCCCATACGATCACGCGCAAGCATCATCCGCCGACGCTTCTTGTCCCATATAGCGAATGCAAAATCGCCATTGAGTTTTGTGACGCAATCGGGCCCCATTTCTTCATAAAGATGAAGGATAACCTCAGTGTCACTCGATGTGCGGAAATGATGCCCCTGAGCAATCAGATCATCTCGTAACTCGATATAATTGAACACTTCACCATTATAACTGATGACAAGGTCACCGCTGGCACTTGTCATCGGCTGTTGACCGTCGCCCAGTCCAACAATGGAGAGCCGCATATGCCCCAGACCGGCATTCCGGTCTACATAGATGCCGTTTTCATCAGGACCGCGATGTGCGATTGCGCCGATCATCGGACCCAGTACCGAATGTCCGTCCTGAAATGCACCTTCTGAGGCGAAGTAGCCCGCAATTCCACACATAATTGCCCCCCATGACTGCGGCTGCGAGGTATATTCCCCGCTTGGGTGCAGTCATTGAAGGGTATAATATGGCCCCGTAGGGTCAATAAACAATTGGATTTAAAGGGTAGGGCAATACTAGCTATGCGCGCCGTTCTGCAGATATATTGATCCATTGTTGATCACACGAGGCGGATTGTATAGTAATAATGTGAAAGCAGACTTTTTCTGCTTGGAAAATAAAAAAATATTCTGAAAAAATGGCTGATATACGCCGAATTTATTATGACAAACCCATGATTGATTAATTGTCACCTATTCGCTGCTCCACGATAATGGCGCATAACAATAAGCAGTGGGGCGGAAAGAATGGGTGCAAAATCAGCGTGCACGATCAAGGGGATCGTTTGCAAGGCGATAGCAGCAATGTTCCTTTCGCTTGCCATTCTCTCATTGCCGGCCTACGCCAATGGCGACTACAAGCTCGCTCCTTACACCAGATTGCGGTTGACCGTCCTTGAATGGATTGCATCGCGGGGAGAGTACCGTGAGTGGACAGCGCTCAACGGTGAATATGTTGTCTCGGACAGCGGAACGGTTCTTCTGCCGCTCATCGGCACGATGGAAATATCTACCCTTGATGCTTCATCGGCAGCTGCCGAAATATCAAAGCGAATTCAGAAAGCTACCGGCTTGGTCACCATGCCGAATGTGGCAGTGCAGATCGTCGAATATCCGCCCATTTTTCTCGTCGGAAACGTCGAGCGTCCTGGCGAATACAGGTTCCGTCCGGGTCTCACGGTCTTGCAAGCTGTTGCTTTGGGAGGTGGCAGGTATCGCCCGCGGGAGGAAGCACGGACGGTCGAGCAAATTCAATATCTTGGAGAACTTCAGTCTGTTCACGGCGAAATGGTCCGAACTCTCGCCCGTCTGGCGCGCCTCAAGGCAGAGGTCGCCGGTACCGGAACGGTAGAATTTCCCCAAAGCCTTTCCGAGCTGGCTGACAGCGCCAGCGTGGAGGCAATCATCAGCGAAGAACGGGCTATTTTCGAGACGCAGTCCAATGGCCTGAAACGGCAACTTGCCAACCTTGATGAGTTGCGTGCACTCTTCGCCTCCGAGATTGAAGTGCTTCAGGAAAAGGTTACAGGCCAGGACAAACAGATCAAATTGATGGATGCCGAGCTTGCGACAGTCAAGCCACTTGTGGAGCGAGGTATCGCCACGACATCTCGCCAATCGGATCTGCAACGGATTATCACGACGTTGCAGGCCGACAGGCTTGATCAGGTTACCGCTATCATGCGTGCGCGGCAAAACATCAGTCAGGCCACCCGTGATGCCCAGAACCTGGTCAACCTGCGCCAGACGACTGCCACTACGGAACTTCAGACAGCGCAAGCGGCTTTGGATCAGCTCAAGATAAGGCAGGATACAGCCGAGCGGCTGCTTGTAGCAGCAGGATCCATATTGTCTGGCAAAATGAAGCCAGGTGAGAAACAGGAACCAGATCTGGTATTCACGATCACGAGAGCAACAACTGCCGAGCCAATCGAAATAGCTGCAAATGAAGATACAGTGTTGGTGCCGGGCGATGTTGTACGAGCTGCCCTCAACGTCAGGTTTTCACAGAGAACAGCGGCTGGCGATCAAGGGAAAAATGCTTCTGAAACCGGCAGTCCTGAACCCTTGACAACTCCGCCTGGCGCAGCGACTGCGCAAGTCAAAATAACCCAATAACAGTTTGTGGACATTAATATGGTCAGACAAAAACAATACTCCACAGAGCATGATGAGGCGCAGGGCGATGCCAATTTGATTGGTATGCGGGATATTGCCGGGTTCTTGCGACGTAACTGGCGCGTTGTCGGCGCTTCCATCATGGGTGCAGTTTTGATCGCCATCGCCTATCTGCTCGTCGCCGAGCCGGTTTTTACGGCGACAGCACGCATTGTCATTGATCCCGAGCAGGCAAGGATCGCTTCGCAAGATGCAGTCTCGGGAACGATCGTGATCGAAACGGGCGAGGTTGAAAGCCAGGTCGAGATTATCCGGTCTGAAGCTATCGCAAAGAGTGTTATCGAGCAGCTTTCCCTTACTGAGGATGCTGAGCTTCAGGACGGCGGCGGCGTTATTTCCAGACTTGCTTTTTGGCGACCTCACGATGACAAGGTGGTCGATCCGGAATTTGTCATGCGCAAGACGGTGGCAGGTTTTCTCGAGCGTTTGCGAGTATGGCGGGTAGGACAATCTTACGTACTTGATGTTGCCTATAATTCTACAGACCCGATTAAAGCAGCGGCGGTCGCCAATGCAACTGCTCTGGCTTACATCAAGGCTGGTCTGGATGCCAAATCATCAGCCGCTAAAAGTGGTGCCGGTTGGCTGGAGAGCAGGCTGGCAGAGATCAGCGGGCAAGCCAATGCGTCAGCACGTGCAGTAGAAGATTTCCGCAATCGGAACCAAATATCTCAGGCTGGTACAACTTCACTTGATGAACAACAATTGACAGAGGCCAACATCCAGCTCTCCAGGGCCAAGGCTGACACTGCGGCCGAAAGAGCGAAACTTGCAATGATCAACAAGTTCCTCCAATCGGAAACCTATGTTGATGGCTACGTTGACGAAGCGCTCCGAAATCCGCAGATCACAGCACTGCGTGAGCGGCTTAATACGGCCTCGACCCAATTTGACGAGCTCAAGGGTCGTTATGGTGAAAACGGTGCGGCTGTGCTGGCTGCACAGCAGGAAATCGACCGTCTTAAAGGCGAGGTGCGTCAGGAACTTGTGCGGATAGGCCAGGTTTATAAATCAAACGTGGAGGCTGCGGAACGTCGGGAGCAGTATGTAAATGATCAGTTACAGGCAACCATACAGTCCGGTCTAAGCAAGGGCATGGCACGCGTTCAGCTGGGTGAGCTTGAAAGTCGGGCAAATACGTATCGTCAGATGTATCAAAGTCTGATGCAGCAACTGATCAGCGCCCTGCAGCAAGAATCTTTCCCTGTCGGCGATTCCCGAATGGTGTCCGCAGCGGCTACTCCACTCGGCAAGACCTGGCCAAAAGGGTCTCTGGTAATTGCTCTGGCAGTTGTGTTGGGTGGTTTGGCCGGTCTTGGCTACTCTGCAATTCGTGAAGTGAGTGACCGAAGGATTAAAACAGAAAATCGGTTGCGTCGTGAGCTGGGTTTGAGCAGCCTGGGGGCATTGCCGTTTGTTTCGGCAAGAGCGATTTCAAAAGCTGCGCCACAGGACCAGTATCAATTGCTGAACTTTGTCCTTGATCATCCGAACCATCTGTTTTCAGATGCGGTCCGTAACACGAAGGCTTCACTGGATTTGATAATGCGCAGGCAAGGCGCAAAAGTCGTTGGCATTACGTCCGCATTGCCGGGAGAAGGCAAAACGACTGTCGCCAGTAATCTGGCGCAACTTTACGCAGCAACGGGTTCGAGAACGATGCTCATCGATACCTGTGCTGCCAACCCGACCCTTACCCGTTTATTCACCACGGTTACCCGATCCTGCGAAGCTATCGAATCCGACGTGGTTGTGGAACAGAAGCGTCGGATCGACCTGGCGGACAATCCAGGCCCCCTCAAGGCGCAAACTGTCAGAAAACTCAATGATGGAAGGATAAAAGAACCTTATCCTTCCGTCTCTGTCATTACACCGCCTGCCTTGATGGGCGTGGACGAGTTAACGCATAATTCGAGTCAGGAATATCGCTACCTCAATCTTCAGGCGCTGGAGAGCCATCTCGACAGATTGCGAGACCAGCACGATATCATCATTCTCGATTTGCCTGATCTGACGACGACTGCCGACGCACGGATAGTCAGTGTTATCGTTGACTGCGTAATTCTCACAGTAGGTGACCGGCAAAATGTGACCCTTGATGTACTTGCAGCAGCGATAGCAAGTTGCAGCGGTGTCAATTCGGAGGCAATGGGGGTTGTTTTCAATACCCCTCGTCCTCCACGCACTACCGCGCCACGAGCTTCGATTCCGCCGGCCGGCCGGATGGATATCTCCCGGATTGGCTCTGGAGGACGATTCTCCGGATTTGCGAATTCTTTGAAGTCGTTCCGATGGAGCAAGGCATGACGTCCAGGTCAGATCAACGGCTCAAAATTGCCGTCGGCATACCATCAACGGGGCGGGCAAACATACTTGCTGCCACAGTGCCTCTGATCGAAAAGCAGACCCGATTGCCTGATCAGATTGTCATCTGCACCCTCCGGACATCTGATATACCGGAAAGTTTCGGAGAGGAAATGAACATCCCGTTAATGTTGCTGCAATCGCCTGCGGGCCTGGCCAAACAACGTAACGACATCATCAGATCATTGGGCGACTTCGACCTTCTGTTGTTTCTCGATGACGATTTCTTGATGGCACCTGACTATATAGCCGAGGTTGAACAGCTGTTTCTTGAACATGACGATATCGTCATGTCAACTGGCAACGTTCTCGTTGATGGAATAGGAACCCCCGGAATTCAGGTAAGAGAAGGTACAACGCTTTTACAGGCGCTTTTGAAGGATCCAGCTTCACGCCCGGATATGTTGAAGGATATCTATAATGGATATGGCTGCAACATGACCTTGCGCCTTGACGTATTGCGGAACAATGACATTTGGTTCGATGAGAACCTTCCTCTCTATTGCTGGCTGGAAGATGTCGATTTAAGCCGACTGCTGGCCAGACATGGGCGTATCGTCAAGTCGAATAAGCAACGCGGAATACATCTTGGTGTAAAAAGCGGCCGGACATCCGGGATAAGGCTCGGCTATTCACAAATCGCCAACCCATATTACCTGGCTGGAAAAGGGACAATGGTCCGCTCCAGGGCCATGGCAGTGGCCACCAAAAATCTTATTGCCAACATTGTCGGCAGCATTGCTCCGGAAGCGTGGATAGATCGGAAAGGACGACTAAAGGGAAATGCGTTGGCTCTCTTCGATCTGCTCCGTGGAAGAATTTCGCCGTCAGGTGTGCTGGACGTGGAAAAGGCTGATTGATTTCCCGGCAGGTCATCACGCCGCTGCATGGTGCTTGCTGATATTGATCATGGTGATGACCGTCGGGCCGATCGCCTTGCGTCCGGCTACATGGCTTGGACCAGAGGTCGAACGATTTGCAGCTTTTCTGCTACTGGGTATTACATTCAGTCTGACCTACCCAAAGCGTCTGATTTTCGTAGCCACGATAATAATATTTGCGTGCGGACTTTTTGAGTATGCGCAGCACATCATGCCCTGCAGGCATGCAGATATGGGAAATTTCCTGGTCAAGATTGCAGGTGCAGCGACGGGCATGGCAGGAGCAAAATTGCTCCGCTAGTCGTCTGAATGTGGGTTCTGGAATTGTGCCGCGGAAGAAATTTGCGACAGATTTTTACAATTGAATGCCATTCCGGCATATCTCTGGGACATTCATTTTATAGGATATCGGACAGTTGAGGACCTGTCCAGGTTCCGAATGCTTGCGTTTACAAGCTACCGGCATGGGTCCGCGTTAATTCATTGAGCAGGAGACACCCAATGACAACCGGCAACAATGACCTTGAACCCGAATATGTAGCCAGGTGTACCGACGCCGTTGATAATCTCGGACGCAAATATATGGTAGGTATAATCTTTTTAAGCATGGTGGTTACGTCGCTCACCATGTCGGAACTTTAGGGAAATCAGTCCTCATCATATGCAGACATAACCGGTGCAGTCACCAAAACACAGATGCCAACTCCAGTTAAGGGCGATCTGATACCCGGCGTGTATCCCGCCTCAGCAGTCATCTGCAATACTCGAAAGCCTCTTGAGTATCGCAGTATCTGAAACCCAGGCTTGCCTGCAGAATAACGATATAAAATAATACCGGCGAAATTGCAGGTTGCATTTTCGCCGATATTATTTTGACCCTGCTCAATTACAGCTTTGGAAGGACAACGGCGGCGCGCAGCCCTGGATTATTTCCAGAAAGTTCGATATCGCCCCCATGATGACGAACAATAGCGCGTGCAATGGATAAACCCAGTCCGACTCCGCCAGTCTCGCGGTTTCGCGATCCTTCAAGCCTGTAGAACGGAGCAAAGACCTGCTCGATCTCTTCCTGCGGGATGCCCGGGCCTGAATCATTGACAATAATATCAACTGTCGCAGGCGTGAGTTGCAAGCGGACAAACGCCTCTCCGCCATATCGCACTGCGTTTTCAATCAAATTGCGTACGGCTCTGCGTAAACCATCAGGACGGCAACGATAGATGATTTTTATACCTTCTATGAATTCGACGCGATGTCCCAGTTCGACAAGATCGGAACAGAGGCTCTCGACCAAAGCGTTCAGATCAACGGGCCGCGTGTGCTCTACAGTGGCTTGGCCTTTTGCAAAGACCAAAGACGCTTCGGTCATTGCCTGAATCTCGTCGATGGTGCTCAACATTTTTTGTTGCAGTTCTTCGTCAGCTACAAACTCGGCACGAAGCCGTAACGTCGTCAGCGGTGTGCGCAGATCATGGCTGATTGCCGCCAGCATGCGGGTTCGGTCTTCAACGAAACGGCGAAGTCTCAGCTGCATACGGTTGAACGCTGCGCACATATTGCGAATATCATCAGGCCCCGTTTCAGGTAATATTGCGATAGTTTCACCCCGCCCCAGGGCTTCTGCCGATACAGACAACGCCCGCAACGGTTTTGCAATACGATTGGCAATAAATATGCCGATACCGGCGATAATCGTGATTGTGAGAACGATGGAGAGCAACGTTTGCGTTTTCCAGAAGTCCGGTACGATAGCCTTATAGGATGCCGCATTCAACCAGGTGCCATCTTTCAACCGGACAGCCATTCCGATGCCGTCATCGTTTGAAAACCGCAAATACCTGGCAGGCGTGGAAAGTGGCCAGGAACCGGCTGGAAGCGTACCCCATGCGCTGACACCACCGGCGGCCCGCGCCAGCTCCTTGCCACGCCACTCGCGTTCGAGAGAATGGCCTTCCACATCTTTGTCCTCATCGCGCTTGGAAAACAGGCTGATAAGATTAGGCAATGGTTCCTGAAGTTGCGCCGTCGCCTGTTTGAACCAGGCATTCGTATCTACCGGCTCGTCCGCTGAAATCCAAAAGCGGGCATAGCTCGTTGCACTGGCCAGGAGCACATCGCGGCGAAGATCTGTTGGTTGGGCATCTACAACCTGTGCCAGCGTCGCTGCACGGCTGAGGAACTCGCTCTGGATCGATTCTCTTAATGCGCGCTGCTTGTCGCTCCAGAAAATAGCAAAGCTTATTGCCTGCGCAGTAAAAAGCGCGATCAGCATGAAGGTAATAAACTGCCCCGCAAGGCTCGTTTTCCACCAGTTCATCATAGGAGTTCAACCTCTGATGAAAGACTGTAACCTCCACCCCAGTGAGTTTTTATCATTGATGGGTTCTTTGGGTCCGGCTCGATTTTCTTTCGCAGGCGGCTAACCTGATTATCAATGCTGCGATCAAACGGATCGGCTGCCCGCCCAACTGTAAGATCGAGAAGCTGGTCCCGGCTGAGGACGAGTCCGGGATGAGCGAGGAAGGCTTTCAGCAGACGGAACTCTGCTGTGCTGAGTGCGACACCCACACGATCGGCGCCTTGAAGTTCCCGGCGTCCCATGTCCAATTGCCAGCTTCCGAACCTGATTGTTTTGGCGGTAAGTTCGCCGCGTTGAGGCGGGAGGCTGGACACCCTGCGTAGAACGGCACGCACACGCGCCAGCAGCTCACGTGGATTGAAAGGCTTTGTAAGATAGTCGTCAGCACCCAGTTCCAATCCGATAATCCTGTCGGTGTCATCAGCCATTGCGGTCAGGAAAATTACAGGCACCTGGCTTGTAGTTCGCAATTGTCGGCAGACAGAAAGACCATCTTCGCCTGGCATCATGATATCGAGTATGATGAGATCCGGTGCGCCATGTTCCAGTATTCGCCTGAGAGCATTGCCGCTTCCGGCGACACTTATTCTATAACCGTGCTGTGCAAGATACTTGCCGACAAGATCGCGAATATCGCGATGGTCGTCTACAACAGCAATATGCGGCATCGATTGCATAATTAAACCTGACAGGATTCAAAACTTGCCCAAGTATATAGAGCATCTCTGAAATACAGCACTTGAAAAAGTGTATCAAAGTTTACCAGCCCGTCAGTGACATGGCGCGCCAGTCCGGGTTTGCGACAACTCGTTACAATTTTACTCCATGCTGGCACATCTGTGCGACAAGTTTCCCATAGCCTGGCACCCGTGCACAGATTTCGGCAACGTATCAACAATGCGTTGTCGGAGGTGGGGAGATCGTTCGCACATCGTGACTTGGATTCTTACAAGGGTGCTGATCTTGAACCTCACTGAACTCCCGTCGAACAAGACTGCCGTGCAATATTGGTCCTGGCAATCTGTTCTTCTTGCCGTCCCTCTGCTGACCCTGCTTGCAGCTTGCAGTCAGGAAAAAACCACGCCTCCTCCCGCCACCAGACCGGAAGTGAGCGCAGTCACCCTTGATCCGCAACCTGTCTCTGTCACGGCCGAACTGCCGGGAAGAACATCGGCAAGTGTTGTCGCCGAGGTCAGGCCGCAAGTCGGCGGGATAATTCGTAGCCGCAATTTTAGAGAGGGCAGCGATGTAAAACAGGGAGACGTGCTTTACGAGATCGATCCTTCATTCTATCAGGCAGCTTATGACAATGCGAACGCTGCACTCGAGCGTGCAAGGGGTGCTTTGCCTACGGCGAAAGCAAGGTTTGACCGGTATGCCAATCTCAACAAGACAAATGTAATCAGTCAGCAGGATCTCGACGATTCACAATCGACCTACGCGCAGGCGCAAGCAGATGTCGCTGCAGCAACCGCTGCACTCGAAACTGCCCGGATCAATCTCGATTATACGAAAATCCGGGCACCCATTGATGGACGGATAGACGCCTCTACGGTAACGGTCGGTGCACTTGTTACGGCAAGTCAGACTGCGGCCCTGGCAACCATACGCAAACTCGATCCGATCAATGTTGATGTCACGCAATCCAGTGTCAGCTTTCTGAGACTTCGCCATGCTGTCGACGAGGGCCGCCTGAAACGCGATGGAAGCAATATTTCGGTGAGCCTGACCCTTGAAGATGGTTCCATATACAAACAGTCCGGTACACTTGAGTTCTCCGAAGCGACCGTTGCCGAGTCTGTCGGTACAATAAATGTAAGAGCGACCTTCCCCAATCCTGACAGGCTTTTATTGCCGGGGATGTATGTCCGTGCGACCATTGAAGAAGGCGTTGCAGAGAATAGTTACCTCGTTCCCCAACGCGCGGTTACCCGCAATCCCAAGGGAGAAGCGATGGCAAAATTTGTTACTGCGGACGGAAAAGTCGAGGACAGGATACTGCCCGTGCAGCGTGCGATTGGCAATAATTGGCTGGTGAGCGAAGGCGTCAGGCAAGGTGATCGTGTGATCGTCGAGGGCAGTCAGAGTATCGCCCCCGGACAGGACGTTAATGTGAGCGTGGTGACGATTGACGATGCCACCGGCGATCTGCGTCAGGCAGCGCTGCCGAACGGGACGTCACCTGCCGAACTCGTCCGGGCTGACAAGAGCTCCGTTACTGCTGCAGTGGAATGAGTTCAGCACATGTCCCGCTTTTTCATTGACCGTCCCATTTTCGCCTGGGTTATCGCGATTGTCATCATGCTCGGTGGCTTGCTCTCGATCACGACGCTTTCAATCTCGCAATACCCGCAGATCGCACCCACGACCGTACGGATCACCGCCAATTATCCGGGCGCCGATGCGCAAACGGTCGAGAATTCGGTTACCAAGGTGGTCGAACAGGGCATGACCGGGATTGATAATCTCGATTACATGACCTCGACGTCAACCTCGACCGGTCAGGCTTCCACCACCCTGACTTTCACGAGTGCAGCCAATCCCGATGTGGCGCAGATGCAGGTTCAAAACAAACTGCAATTGATCACAGCGCAATTGCCGCAGATTGTTCAAAGCACGGGCATAACTGTTACGAAATCTACGTCCAGTTTCTTTATGATCATCGGGTTCGTCTCAAAAGACAACAAATTGAGCACGACTGATCTGGCCGATTATATTGATACGACACTGAACGACACTCTGAAGCGTGTTGCCGGTGTCGGAGACACGCAGATTTTCGGCGCAGGCTATGCCATGCGCATATGGGTGGATCCCGACAAACTGGCACAGTATCAGCTCAATATCAGCGATGTCACAGCAGCGATCCAGTCGCAAAACTCTCAGATTTCCGCCGGTGAGCTTGGCGGATTGCCTCAACAACGGGGGCAACAGCTTAATGCCACTGTTACTGCAAAAAGCCGCCTGCAAACGCCGGAGCAGTTCAGGAACATCATTCTGAAAAGCCAACAGGCTGGTGCCATTGTACGACTTGGCGATGTGGCCAGGGTTGAGCTGGGTGCCGAAAGCTATACGAGAACTGCTGTCTACAACGGTAACAACGCAGCAGGTCTTGGTATAAATCTCGCTACAGGCGCAAATGCAATCGAGACGGCGGAAGCAGTGCAATCGACAATTGCCGGCTTGCAGCAGACTCTTCCGTCAAACGTTGAGGTTGTGTACCCCTACGACACCACGCCCTTCGTGAAGCTATCGATCGAAGATGTCGTGAGAACTCTCGTCGAAGCCATAATACTTGTCTTCATTGTCATGTTTATTTTTCTGCAGAATATCCGTGCAACTCTTATTCCAACGTTGGCCGTACCTGTGGTTCTGCTCGGCACGTTCGGGGTTCTCTCGATATTCGGTTATTCCATAAACACACTGACCATGTTCGGAATGGTGTTGGCTATTGGCCTGCTGGTCGATGATGCCATTGTGGTGGTCGAGAATGTCGAGAGAGTCATGGAGGAAGAAGGGCTTTCTCCGCGGGAAGCTACGATCAAATCCATGACCGAAATTACCGGCGCCCTGGTTGGCATTGCGACGGTTCTTTCGGCGGTCTTTGTGCCCATGGCGTTCTTTTCCGGATCGGTCGGCGTAATCTACAGGCAGTTTTCGGTGACCATCGTTTCGGCAATGGTCCTGTCGGTTGTTGTTGCGCTGATACTCACTCCGGCACTTTGCGCGACCATTCTGCGCAAGCCGCAACACGCTACCGTCAGGAAGGGCTTCTTTGGCTGGTTCAATCGTAATTTTGATCGCAGCGTTAACAGATATGGTTCCGGCGTTGGTACAATACTCCGCCGCCCCTTTGCATTTCTCGCTGTGTTTCTGTTGATCGGCATCACGGCAGGTTGGCTGTTTAACCGGCTTCCCGGCTCGTTTCTCCCGGAAGAAGATCAGGGCCGATTGCTGACATCCATCCAGCTGCCACCGGGTGCAACAGCCGATCGCACCCAGGCAGTGCTTGATCAGGTTACAAATTACTATCTGACCAACGAAAAGGACTATGTCGAAGGCGTGTTCGGGACAGTTGGATTCAACTTCAGCGGTCAGGGACAAAATGTCGGCATGCTCTTCATCAACCTCAAGGACTTCAGCCTGCGTGAGAACGAGAATGCCACGGCACAAGCAATAGCCCGTCGTGCGATGGGTGCCTTCTCGAAAATCAAGGATGGGAGAGTTATCGCGCTTGCGCCACCCGCTATCCAGGGGTTTGGCAATTCCGCCGGTTTCGATCTGTTTGTCAAGGATGAACAGGGAGCGGGCCACGATGCCCTGATGCAGGCCCGCAACCGGCTTCTCGGCCTTGCAGGAAAGAGCCTGCTGTTGTCCGGGACCCGGCCGAACGGTCAGGAAGACACGCCGCAATATTCGGTCTCCGTAGATCAGGAAAAGGCAAGCGCATTCAATCTCAATCTGTCTGATGTTGATACGACGCTTTCCACAGCCTGGGGCGGAACCTACGTCAACGACTTCATTGATCGCGGGCGGATCAAACCTGTGTACGTGCAGGGCGATGAGAACTTCCGCATGCAGCCGGATGATTTTGATCGCTGGTTTGTCCGAAATTCCGATGGCGCGATGGTGCCGTTCTCGGCCTTTGCCAGCGGGTCATGGGTCTATGGATCGCCCCGGCTTGAACGCTACAACGGAGCTGCCGCCGTGCAGATCCAGGGCGCTGCTGCTCCGGGCATCAGTTCCGGTGATGCAATGAATGAAATTGACGCGCTTATGACACAGCTTCCCGCCGGTTTCACGCACGAGTGGACTTCTGTTTCCGCTCAGGAAAAACTTTCAGGCAGTCAGGCTACGGCCCTTTATGCCATATCGGTTCTGGTTGTTTTCCTGGCATTAGCAGCACTTTATGAAAGCTGGTCCATACCGCTTGCCGTTATGTTGTCGGTTCCCATAGGTATCTTTGGTGCATTGGCCGGAGCAACGATTTTTGGTCAGTCCAACGACGTATTCTTCAAGGTTGGATTGCTGACTACAATCGGTCTGTCCGCGAAGAATGCCATCTTGATTGTAGAATTCGCAATCGAACGGCAAAGGGCGGGACGAGATCTGGTGACCGCAACTCTGGAGGCAGCACGACAGCGTCTGCGACCCATTCTCATGACATCGTTTGCCTTTATTCTTGGCGTACTTCCCCTTGCTGTCGCAAGTGGAGCAGGTTCGAAAAGTCAGAACTCGATCGGTATAGCCGTGATGGGGGGAATGATTTCTGCCACCATACTTGGCGTGCTCTTCATTCCCTTGCTATTCGTGGCCACCCGAAAGGTATTCAAAGGTGGCCACGTTCCCGATTCATCACCGGTTAAAGTTTGATGGTTCTAGTGGTTTCGAATGACATTCAGGAAAATTGTGGCGATGTTGGCCAGGTGACCATCGCCGCCCTCGTGGTAGGCTTGGCGGCCTGCCGCAGCTATTGCATCGAACAGGCGATTTTCCTCGTCGGCCATTCTGGCAATTTCTGCAACTTGCTGTTCATTGTCTGCGGATGATCCGTATCGATTATCCAGATGGGCAACGAGCAGACGCTTCCGGTATTCTACATCATTGGTCATGGCGCTATAAAAACCCCATAAAAACCAGGTTTCGCCCGTTTGCATGTCCCTGTCGCTAATTTGGGCTCGCTGCCAGTCGTGAAGCTTTGCGCGTTGTGCATCAGCTGTCTGGCTTGCCAACTCATAAGCCTCACTGTCTGTCCTGCCGGGTTCCAATGTCATACCAACCTCCAACATAGCCGTACACTGCGTAGTCCTGAAGCATAACAATACGCACGCGTTCAGGACAACCCTGTGAACGCCAGATAAAATTACACGATAATGCAGTGTCAGTAACAGAGCTCAGCGTCTTCCGTTTTGAAACATGGGACCGCCGCGCCATGCGGGATAACCATAACCGTTGACAAGCACGAGATCGATGTCGGATGGACGCAAGGCAACACCCTCCGACAGTATCCTGTCGCCTTCACTGACGAGCCCGGCGATAATCCTTGCCATGATCTCGTCCGGCTCAAATGGGCGACGTACAATTTCCTTTTCAAGCGAGATGGACTCAATCATTTCCGTCACATCGGGATCTATGGATTTCTTGCCGCCACCATATCTGTAGTAGCCTTTCCCTGACTTGCGGCCGAAGCGCCCAGCTTCGCACAAGCGGTCGGCAACAGCTACATAGCGTGCGGCAGGATCCCGCTTGCCCGCGTCGCGCTTCCGCCGTGCCCAAGAGATGTCCAGCCCCGCGAGATCGGTAACTGCATAAGGTCCCATAGGAAAGCCGTAACCCTCGACCGCAGCATCTATCTCATGGGGTAAAGCGCCGTCTTCAAGCATGAAGTCGCATTGCTGCCGGTAAGCTGTAAACAAGCGATTGCCTATGAAACCTTCGCAGACACCGCTGACAACGCCAAGCTTGCCAAGGCGTTTCGTAACAGCCAGCCCTGATGCCAGAACATCTGGAGCAATGCCTTCAGTCCTGACCACTTCAACAAGACGCATCACATTGGCGGGCGAAAAAAAGTGGAGCCCAATGAACCGGCTCGGCTCTTTTATCACCGTAGCGATCGCACCGGGATCGAGATAGCTCGTGTTGGTAGCAAGGATGGTATCCGGCCGGACAATCGAGGAGAGTGAAGCGAACAGTTCCTGCTTCACAGAAAGATCATCGAAGACCGCTTCAAGAACCAGATCGCATCCGGCAAAAGCCGTTCGGTTAAAATGAAAACGCATGCGGGAAAGCCGTTCTTCCCGACCAGCCTCGTCAATCCGTCCGGATTTTACCATACGATCGCAAACTGCTTCGATCCGCTTGCGGCCCTCAATCAAGGACTGTTGGTCACGCTCCACCACCGTGACTTCATAGGACGAATCTGCAAAGGCGACGGCTATACCGGCGCCCATAAGCCCGGCACCGGCAATCCCGACACTCCGGACAGGGCGAGGCAAGACGCCCTCAAGTCCGTCAATCTTTGTGGCAAGGCGCTCCGCAGCAAACACATGGCGAAGGGCAAGGGCTTGTCTGGAGCTCACAAGCTCAAGGAATTTATCCCGTTCGAGTTTCAGGCCCTGCTCAAGTGGAACATCGCCAGCAAAGCGTACGGCACGTGCAGCTTCACTCGGCGAGGTCTGCCCGCGCGCCTTGCGATCAACCGAAGCAATCTGTGCCACTACCTCCTGCTGATCGAATTCACGCACTGGCAACCGTCCGGTCCTGCGTGGTTCTTTACCCGCAAGCATTTCTGCAAATTCCAGCGCATCCGCAATCAGGTCTTTTTGCGATATGCGGTCTATAAGTCCAAGATCGAGGGCCTGTGCCGCCGAAACGCGTTTGCCGGTTGCAACCATGTCGATTGCTTCAGGCATTCCAATCAGGCGGGGTAATCTCTGCGTGCCGCCGGCGCCGGGGATCAAGCCGAGTTTCACCTCGGGCAAACCGAGTTGAGCGTCATGCGCTGCAATCCGGGCATGGCTGGCGAGCGCAATCTCAAGTCCGCCCCCGAGGGCAGTTCCATGGATTGCTGCCACTACAGGCTTTGCAGAATCCTCGATAAGCTGGACAAGATCAGTCAGAAACGGAGGTCTCGGCGGCGTGCCGAACTCCTTTACATCCGCCCCAGCTACAAAAGTCTTGCCCTTACAGGCAATGACAATAGCGTGAATATCGAGGTCGGAATCTACATCAGTGAGCGCTGCCACCAATCCTTCGCGCACCGCATGTGAGGTTGCGTTTACCGGCGGGTTATCAATCCAGATAAGGGCAATATTACCTTTGCGATCCCAACTGACAGTCATGATCAATCCGGTACGACTGCGGTAGCCTGGATCTCGACCAGCGCCTCGTCCTCAACGAGGCCGGAAACCTGTACCACCGCCATGGCCGGGAAATGCCGCCCCATGGTGGCCTTGTAAGCAGCGCCTATTTCTTTCAAGGATGCGGAATACTGCTTCTTGTCGAGTACGTACCAGGTCATGGTAGTAACGTGCTCGGGGCCTGCACCTGCTTCACGAAGAATGGCAACGATATTCTCCAGCGTCTGCCGGATCTGGCCCGGCAAATCCTTCGCTTCGAACTTGCACTGACCATTCCAGCCGATCTGACCACCGACAAAGACCGTCCGGCCCCGGGCTTCCATTCCATTGGAATAACCGATTGGTCGGGCCCAGCCCTCCGGCTGCAAGGCCCGATGCGGCGTTGGCATATTTGTTATTTCCGCAGATTTGGTCATGCTCTTGCTGCTTCCGCTCAATTGGAGAATGCGGCAATGCCGGTAATGGCGCGGCCGATGATCAGGGCGTGAATATCGTGCGTACCTTCGTAGGTATTGACGACCTCTAGATTGACGAGATGCCTCGCAATCGGGAACTCGTCGGAAATGCCGTTGCCGCCCAGCATATCGCGGGCATTGCGCGCAATTTCCAATGCTTTGCCGCAGGAGTTGCGTTTCAGGATGGATGTCAGTTCGAACGGCGGGTGGCCTTTCATACGTCCGAGACGCAGGTAACCTTGCAGGCCAAGGGCAATCTCGGTTGCCATATCGGCCAGCTTCTTTTGAATCAGTTGATTGGCTGCGAGTGGCCGGCCGAATTGCTTGCGATCGATCACATAGTCGCGTGCGGTCTGGTAACAGGATTCTGCAGCGCCAAGTGCACCCCATGCGATACCGAACCGAGCCGAATTAAGACAGGTAAAGGGACCCTTCAGACCGGTGACATGAGGCAGCATGTTTACTTCCGGCACCAACACATCATCCATGACAATCTGCCCGGTTATGGAGGCGCGCAAGCCGACCTTGCCGTGGATGGCGGGAGCGGAAAGCCCTTTCCATCCTTTCTCCAGAATAAACCCGCGGATCAGCCCGTCCTCCGTCCTGGCCCAAACAACAAATACGTCAGCAATCGGCGAATTGGAGATCCATGTCTTGGAGCCATTCAGCACGTAGCCGCCATCGGTCCGGCGCGCACGGCTTGCCATGGAACCCGGATCCGAACCATGGTCCGGCTCGGTCAGGCCAAAGCAGCCTATTTTTGTTCCGGCGATCAGTCCGGGAAGATATTTATGCTTCTGTTCTTCACTGCCAAAAGTATGGATGGGTATTATGACCAGCGAGGACTGCACACTCATCATCGATCGATAGCCGCTGTCGATACGTTCGATCTCGCGTGCAATCAGGCCATAGGAAACGTAATTCAGCCCCGCACCGCCATACTCTTCAGGTATTGTCGGTCCCAGCAGGCCAAGTGCCCCCATTTCGGCGAATATGGACGGATCGGTTCTTTCGTGGCGGAAGGCTTCCTGTATGCGTGGCAGAAGCTTGTCTTCAGCATAGGCACGTGCACTATCACGCACCATCCGTTCTTCTTCGCTCAGTTGTGCATCCAGATTGAACGGGTCCTGCCAGTCGTAATATGCTTTGGAACCATGCATGTGATCATCCTGTCTTCTTGCCGGTATTCTTCATCAACTCGCGGCCAATGATGAGTTTTTGAACTTCGGTGGCACCCTCATAAATACGCAGCGCCCGGATCTCCCGGTAAAGCCGCTCCGTTATTTCACCGACGCGCACTCCACGCCCGCCAAAGAGTTGCAATGCCTGATCGATGACCCATTGAGCGTTTTCCGTTGCCGTCAGCTTGGCCATGGCCGCCTCGCTTGTTGTTGGAAGTTTCTGCACGTCTCGGCGCCACGCGGTGCGGTATGTAAGAAGGGCAGCAGAGTCGATTGCCGTTGCCATCTCTCCCAGTGTGCTCTGTGCCGTGGGAAGATCGGAAAGGGTGGCGCCAAACATCTTGCGACTTTTGGCATGAGCAACGGCCTCGTCAAATGCACGACGTGCAAATCCGATAGCGGCGGCAGCCACGGATGGACGGAAGATATCGAGCGTGCGCATGGCAATCTTGAACCCTTCGCCGGAGCTTCCCAGAAGCTGCGATGCAGGTATCCGGCAATTGTCGAAGCGAATGCGGGCCAACGGATGCGGTGCAATGGTTTCAATGCGTTCAACAATGGAAAAGCCGGGTGTATGGGCAAATACAACAAAAGCGGAAATGCCACGCGTGCCCGGTGCTTCGCCGCTGCGGGCAAAAACCGTGTAGACATCAGCAATCCCGCCATTCGAAATCCAGGTCTTTTCACCGTCGAGAACAAAATGGTCGCCATCGCGACGGGCAGCACAATCGAGGGCCGCAACATCCGATCCCGCATCCGGTTCTGACAAGGCGAAGGCTGATATCAGCCCACCCTGTGCAATCCTCGGCAGTATGCTTTGCTTCAACTCCTGCGAGCCAGCCAGGCTTATCGCGCCGGTTCCCAGTCCCTGCATGGCAAAAGCGAAGTCAGCCAGCCCATCGGCATAGGCCAGCGTCTCCCGTACAATGCACAAAGAACGGCTGTCAATCTCTTCCGAAAACCCACCGAATTCCTTTGGAACGCAATGACGCAATATTCCTGCTTCACCGAGTTTTTTAACCAGCGTCCGGCATGTCGTATCGGCATCGCCGTGGTCAATCTCCCCCAGTCCCCCGCTGGTCAGGAGGCCGTCAAGTATGGTTGCCAGCGCACGCGCACTCCCGTCGAAGAAAGGCCATTGAAGATGCTCGCGCGTCAAGGTTCCTGCCTGCTGCAAAGCCATATTCTAGTTTCCCTCGAACCGGGGCCTGGTCTTTGCAGCGAAGGCGTCGAAAGCACGGCGGAAGTCGCCGGTCGCCATACAGATTGCCTGTGCCTGTGCTTCCGATTCAATGAGTTGGTCGATACCCATGGCCCATTCCTGATCGAGCATTTTCTTGGTCATGGCATGGGCAAACCACGGTCCATCAGCAACGGTGCGGGCAAAACGCTGGCCTTCACCCAGCAAAGCCTCGCGTTCATGCAGGGCATTATAGAATCCCCATGCGTGTCCCTCGGCTGCAGTCATGGCACGGCCGGTGAAGAGCAGTTCGCCGGCACGGCCTTGTCCGATGATACGTGGAAGAATCCCGCAGGCACCCATATCCGCACCGGCCAGTCCGACGCGCGTGAACAGGAAGGCCGTTCTGGTTTCCGGCGTGGCAACACGAAAATCCGCGGCCATGGCAAGGATTGCACCTGCTCCTGCACAAATACCATCCACTGCTGCGATGACCGGCTGCGGGCAGGCACGGATCTGGCGCACCAGGTCACCGGTCATCCGCGTGAAATCCAGAAGATCGGGCATGGCCATGCGCGTCAGCGGTTCAATAATGTCGAAGACATCGCCGCCAGAAGAGAAATTATTGTCAGCGCCTGTCAAAACGATTGCACGCACATCACTGGCCCGGGCAAGTGAGCGAAACAGTTCGGTTAGTTCCTCGTAGCTTTCAAAGGTGAGCGGGTTTTTCTTTTCCGGACGATTGAGCGTGATCGTTGCAACGCGGCCATCTTCATCAGCTTCGAAAAGGAAATGCCTGGCTTTGTGATCTTTAAACGGACGCTTCTTGTCTTGCATCGGATTGCTCATGAAGTTCTACCCTCCCATGACTTCGCCGCCGGCAACGGGTATCGCCTGGCCGGTAATCGCGCTTGATTTTTCAGATGCCAGCCAGAGCACAGTATCGGCGACCTCCCGAGGCATAACCAATCGGCCTTGCGGGTTAGCCCGGGCGAGGCTTGCACGCGCTTCATCGTGTGAGCGTCCGGTCTTGCCACTGATGGTTTCCACCGCATTGTCCAGCAACGGCGTATCGGTAAAGCCGGGGCAGACGGCATTGACCGTTACGTCGGAGCGTGCCAACTCAAGGGCGAGTGAGCGTGTCAGTCCGATTACCCCGTGTTTGGCTGCGCAATAGGCCGAAACATAGGCATAACCGGTAAGGCCTGCCGTGCTTGCTATATTGATGATGCGGCCATTGCCCGCCAGCCGAATGGAAGCCAGGGCCGCATGGGTTACAAGAAAAGTGCCAGTGAGATTTATACCGAGAACCCTGTTCCAAAGCTCGGTTTCCGTCTTTTCAAAGGGAGCCGACGGCGCTTCTCCGGCACAGTTCACAAGGATCGAAATTTCTCCGGCCGTTTCGATTGCCCATCCAATTCCCTGTCCGACAACAGCAGCATCCGTGACATCGAAGCCGTCCAGGACATAAGCCACGCCGCCGGCACCGGAGATCAGCTCTTTGACCTCTGCAAGGGGAGCATTCCGCCGTCCAGCCAGGGTTACATGCATGCCTTTTGCAGCCAGCGCCAGCGCAATGGCTTTGCCTATGCCTGTCCCTGCACCAGTGACGAAAGCATGTCTTTTTGCAACGTTCATGTTTTAGCCGCGCGCGCCAGATTGTTCACATATTGCGACCTGGCTGAATAATATTGCCTTGGCCATACCTGCTCGGCATAACCGATCCTTGCTGCCTCATGCATGACAAAAGACGGATCAGCCAGATGCGGACGGGCAATGGCACACAGATCGGCGCGACCGGCGGCAATGATGGAATTGGCATGATCAGCCTCGGAAATCGCTCCCACTGCTATCGTCGGTATTTGAATCTCATTGCGTATTTTATCAGAGAAAGGCGTCTGGAACAGGCGGCCGTAAACCGGCTGTTCTTCTTTGACCACCTGTCCGGATGAACAGTCGATCAAATCTGCTCCGGCGTCCTTGAAGATTTGCGCGAAGATCGCGGCATCTTCCGGTGTATTGCCGCCCTCGAACCAGTCATTGGTCGACAGGCGTACAGAGATCGGCTTGTCCTTGGGCCAGACTTGCCGGATAGCATGGAACACTTCCAGCGGAAAACCTGCCCGGCCATGATGATCGCCGCCATACTCATCATCCCGATGATTGGTCAGCGGCGAGAGAAAACTCGACAGCAGATAGCCATGGGCGGCATGCAATTCGAGAATATCGAAGCCAAGATCGCGTGCCCGTTCGGTGGCCCGCACAAAATCTGCCTTTACATGATCCATATCGTCCCGGGTCATGGCGCGCGGCGTATCGGAGTTTTGCATGTAGGGCAGGGCAGACGCGGAGAGCAATGGCCACCCCCCTTGTGTGACGGGCTGGTCTATTCCCTCCCACGCAACCTTCGTTGAACCCTTGCGTCCTGCATGACCAAGCTGGATACCGATCTTTGCGGGTGTCTGCCGATGCACGAAATCAACAATGCGTTTCCATGCTGATTCCTGCTCGTCATTCCAAAGGCCAAGACAGCCGGGCGTAATACGCGCATCGGCAGAAACGCAGGTCATTTCCGGGAAAACCAGCGCTGCACCACCCATGGCGCGGGCTCCGAGATGCACGAGATGAAAATCATTCGGCAGCCCATCAACCGCAGAATACATGGCCATAGGCGACACTATGATGCGATTATGCAAGGTCAGACCGCGAATTTTAAATGGCGTGAACATGGGGGGAGGCACGGAACCGTTGGGTGCCGGGTCGACCCCGGCGCGACTGGCGAACCAGCGTTCGAAACCTTCCAGCCAATCCTTGTCACGCAACCGCAGATTTTCGTGGCTGATGCGTTGCGACCGGGTCAGCATTGAGTACATGAACTGTTCAGGTTCAAGCGTATCCGCATAGCGTGTGCCGACAACCTCGAACCACTCCATTGCATTGCGTGCAGCATTCTGGATCCGCGCAACGTCAATGCGCCGCACTTCCTCATAGGCAGCCAGAACTGCGGGAATATTGGCTTTGTCGTGACCCGCAATGTCGAACTGGCGGGTAAGTTCAATGGCGTCGTCAATGGCAAGTTTCGTACCCGACCCAATAGCGAAGTGCGCGGTATGAGCACTGTCGCCCATCAGGACAACATGGCTATTCCCGTTGAAATGGCTCCATTTCTCACAGATCAACCGGCCGAAATTGAGCCAGGCGGAACCACGCATATGGCGGGCATTGGTCATCAGTTTATGACCACCCAGCGTTTCTGCAAACAGGTTTTCGCAGAAGGCAATCGACTGATCCTGATCCATCTTGTCCAGGCCGTGCGCCTTGAAAACTTCATCAGTCGTTTCAACAATGAACGTCGATGTGTTCTCATCAAAGCGATAGATGTGCGCCTGAAACCACCCATGTTCAGTTTTCTGAAAATCAAAAGTGAACGCATCGAAACGTTTGTTCGTTCCAAGCCAGACAAACCGGTTGGGCCGAACCATCATATCAGGCCTGAAGACATCGGTGTACTTCGTACGAATCCGCGAATTGACCCCATCAGAGGCAACGATCAAATCTGCGTCAGGGAATTCCTCGTCCCCGGTCACGTCCTTTTCAAAGACAAGTTCAACGCCGAGCTCTAGGCAGCGGTCCTGCAGGATATTCAGCATTTTCTTGCGACCGATGCCAACAAAGCCATGACCGCTCGTGCGGATTTTGCGGCCCTTGAACACCAGTTCTATGTCGTCCCAATGATTGAAGGCGACCTCGATTGTTTCGGCGGTCTGCAGGTCCCATTGGCGCATTGACTGCATGGTCGCATCGGAGAAAACAACGCCCCAGCCAAACGTATCAAACGCACGGTTGCGTTCTACAACGGTAACGTGATGTCCGGGATGCTGGCGTTTCATGAGAAGCGCAAAATAGAGGCCGGCAGGGCCGCCGCCAATACAGACAATCCGCATGTTTGTTCCTCCAATCGGTGAGAGGATGCGCGCTTCGCCAGGGTTTCGCATCTCTTCAACCGTCAGAAATCAAAATGAACCGGTTGCAAATAAATTTCAAGCTTAAAATATATTTGCATGGGTCAGTTTCGTTTGACCGCTTTTCGTGGGTCACTTCAAACGCCCAGATATCGATCCTGGAGTTCGGGAGTAAGCAATTCGGGTGCGCCCGCAAAAACGGTCGCTCCTTTTTCCAGAACGAAACACCGGTCGGCGACAGGCAGCAGTTCCGCCAGTGTTTTATCGACCACAAGGATCGATTGACCACCGGCTTTGAGCTTTCGGATGGCGGTCCATATGTCCTGCCGGATGACAGGCGCGAGGCCTTCGGTTGCTTCGTCCAGCACCAACAGACCCGGGTTGGTCATGAGTGCGCGACCAATAGCCAGCATCTGTTGTTCGCCGCCCGATAATGTATTGGCAAACTGATCGCGTCGCTCAGCAAGGCGTGGAAAGAGTTCACCGACTTTCTGTACAGTCCACTCATTACCCCGTGCTGCCGCCAGCAGGTTTTCAAGAACAGTCAGGTTCGGAAAGCAGCGACGGCCCTCAGGGACAAGGCCCAGCCCAAGCCGGGCTATTTTGTGGGGTCGCATGCTTGCCACCTGTTTTCCGGCAAAGCCGATAGTACCGGAGCGTGCACGCACAAGGCCGAAGATCGAGTTGATAGTTGTCGTTTTCCCCATTCCATTGCGTCCCATGAGCGCAACCACTTCGCCTTCTTCTATATCCAGATCAACGCCGAACAGAGCTTGCGAAGCACCGTAGAACGTCTCAAGGCCTTTGATGCTGAGTAGTGTCATAAAGCGTCTCCGAGATAGGCGCGGCGCACTTGCGGATCATCGCGGATATCTTCGACTTTTCCCGTCGCTATGATGCGGCCGTAAACCAGCACCGATATACGATCTGCAAGTGCAAACACCGCATCCATATCGTGCTCGACAAGCAGGATTGGTGCCTCGTTACGCAGGCCATCAAGAAATTTGGTCAGCGCTTTCGAACCCTCCGGGCCCATGCCTGCCATCGGTTCATCGAAAAGGAATGCCTTCGATCCCAGTGCGAGTGCCATTGCAATTTCGAGTTGCCGACGCTCGCCATGGGACAGCTCGGCAGCAGGCAGATGCGCCCGCTTGGCCAGGCCAACACGTTCCAGCACTGCCATGGCCGGTTCCTTCAAGCTCCTGTCGCCCATTACCGGACGAAAGAAGCGAAAGCTTGAGCCTTGCCGAGCCTGTACCGCCAGCATAACATTGCGCAGAGCCGAGAACTCCGGTGCAAGCGACGATATCTGAAAACTGCGGCCAAGGCCACGATGGGCACGCTGCGGCACACCAAGACCTGACATATCCTCGCCCAGAAACCGGATAGTCCCGCTGTCCTGACGTATGGAACCGGATATCTGATGGATAAGCGTGCTCTTGCCCGCGCCGTTTGGGCCAATCAAGGCATGGATCTCTCCAGGGCGCAGATCCAGGCTGACACCGTCAGTGGCTTTCAGGGCGCCGAAGCTCTTGCGCAGTTCGAAAATTTCGAGAACAGGCTCAACCATGACGTGCCTTTCCCGCCAGGAGCCCAAGCAGGCCGCCGCGAGCGAAGAGAACCACGCCCAGCAGAATGAGCCCGAGGAACAACTGCCATCTTTCAGTGATGCCACCGAGCACATGTTCGATCAGGACATAGAGCATGGCACCGGCAAGCGGACCAAACAGCCTGCCTTTACCGCCCAGAATTATGAGCACGATCAATTCGCCGGACATATGCCACGAAAACATCGAAGGGCTGGCAAAGCGATTGAGATCGGCAAAGAGCGCACCAGCCAGACCGGTCACCATTGCGGATAACACGAAGGCAACGAGCCTGATATTAAATGGCGCAATGCCAATCGCAGCCAGTCGCGTCTCGTTTTGCCTGGCCGTTTGCAGCGCCGCACCGAACCGCGATCCGCGCAGGAGCAAAAACAGTATTATCGCCAGCATGAGTGCCCCATAGCAAATGAGAAAGAAGGGCAGGGGCTTTGCGGTGCTGACAAACGGGAAAAGATTGCGTACGGAAAGGGACAGCCCGTCCTCCCCGCCATAGGCAGGCCATGAGATTGCGAAGTAATAAATCATCTGCGCAAAGGCGAGCGTAATCATGATGAAGTAGACACCGGTTGTGCGCAGGCTGATCGCGCCAATCGGGAGTGCTACCAGACCGCATACGGCGATTGCCACAAGCCATATCCATGGCATGGATGTCGTACCTTCAATGCCGAGGAACAGTGGTTCGGCGTTGAAGGCATGGGTAGCTAAAATTCCGGCGGCATATCCGCCTATGCCAAAGAAGGCGGCGTGTCCGAACGACACCAGCCCTCCCAGCCCAAGCGCGATATTCAGCCCGACAGCAGCAAGTGCGAGGATGGTGATGCGTGTTGCAAGGGTAACATAAAATGGCTCGCCCAGCGTCATCGCGACGAGCGGTATTGCAAGCAATAACAGGGCGATAACTGCATTCACGATCGTTTCGCGGGTGATCATGGCCTTCCGGTCCTCAAGCGGCGAACAGGCCACGCGGCCTGAAAGCAAGGATCAGGGCCATGACGATGTAAATCAGCATGGATGCGAGCGCGCCGCCGATCATCCCCGCTTGTGACGCGGGCAGTATCAGCGCGAGGGTCTTGGGTAAAAGAAAGCGGCCCATTGTATCTATCAGACCAACAAGGATTGCCCCTGTGAGGGCACCTTTTATTGATCCGATACCTCCAATGACGATGACCACAAAGGCGAGGATGAGGACAGGTTCACCCATACCCACCTGCACGGACTGCAGAGCGCCGACCAGCGCACCGGCAAGACCCGCCAAAGCTGCCCCGAGCGCAAAAACGATCGTATAGAGGCTCTGGATATCGATGCCGAGTGCTGCAATCATTTCACGATCGGACTCACCGGCCCTGATACGCATGCCCAGTCTCGTGCGGGAGATCAAAAGATAAAGCCCGAGCGCCACGGCAATACCGACACCGATAATTGCAAGGCGATAGAGCTGATATCGCCCGCCGCCGGGCAATGGAACTGCGCCTTGCAATGCTGCGGGAATGTCGAGATAGAGCGGAAATGACCCGAAGAACCAGCGTGATCCTTCGGAAAATATGAGGATGAGTGCGAAAGTCGCCAGGACCTGATCGAGGTGATCCCGATCATAGAGCCTTCTGATCACTACTACTTCCACTATGGCTCCCGCAGCCGCGGCGGCAATCAGGCTGGCGATAAGCCCAAGCCAGAAAGAGCCCGTTGCCGAAGCTGTGACCGCACAGGCGAAGGCTCCGATCATGTAGAGCGAACCGTGGGCAAGATTGATAAGACCCATCACGCCGAAGATCAGTGTCAGACCCGCCGCCATGAGGAACAGCATCACCCCGAGCTGAAGTCCGTTCAGAAGCTGTTCGATGAGGAGTGCAGTGGACAAGGCGGTGGTTCCGTATTCAGCGCAAGGACAAGCAGCCATGGGACCCGCCGCAATGCGGCGGGCCTGAAGATGCAGATTACATCTTGCACTCGTCTGCGTAGGCATCCTTATGATCTTCAAAGGCAGTCGCCACGATCTTGTTTGTCAGGACGCCATCCTCCTTCACCACTTCACGCACATAGACGTTCTGGATCGGATGATTGTTGTTGTTGAACACAAACGTGCCGCGCACCGACTGGAAATCAGCAGCTTTGAGTGCTGCCCTGAAGGCATCCTTGTCCTTCACACTGGCTTTGGACAGCGCAGCCAAAATGAGGTTTGCCGTATCCCAGCTCTGTGCCGCATAAATGGATGGCAGACGCTTGTATTCTGTCTTGAACGCCTCGACGAACTTTTTGTTGGCCTCATTGTCGAGGTCTTTCGACCACGTCGCCGAATTCTTCACGCCAAGTGCTGCATCGCCTATAGCGCCGAGCACATCCTGATCGAACGAGAAACCCGGGCCCATGACAGGCGTGGCGATGCCCGACTGGGCATACTGCTTCATGAACGAAATACCCATGCCGCCGGGCAGGAAGAAGAATACGGAATCGGCACCAGAATCGCGGATCTGCGCTATTTCAGCGGCATAATCAGTCTGGCCGACTTGCGTATAGACTTCGCCAGCCAACTCGCCCTTATAGAAGCGTTTGAAGCCGGTCAGCGCGTCCTTGCCTGCAGGATAATTCGGGGCAAGGATGAAGGACTTCCTGTAATCCTTGTTGGCGTATTGCCCCATCGCCTCGTGAAAATTGTCATTCTGATAGGCCACGTTGAAATAATTGGCATTGCAGTTTGCACCCGCCAGTGCCGAGGGGCCGGCATTCGGCGATAGATAAATGATATCTTGAGCCACGGTATTGGGTACGACGGCCATGGCAAGATTGGACCAGATGATGCCTGTCAGCAGGTCGACCTTGTCGCTCTGGATCATCTTTTCTGCCAGCTGCACGGCAATTTCCGGCTTCTGCGCATCGTCTTCGACAACGAGTTCAATATCCTTGTTACCGGATTGTTTCATCGCCAGAGCGAAGGCATCCCGCATGTCGATGCCCAGTCCAGCCCCCCCACCGGACAAGGTGGTGATGACACCGATCTTTACCGGTTCAGCGTAGGCAGTGGTTGCCAGTGCGAGGCTTAATATACTGGTCGCCAGAATTCTCTTCATGTCATTCCCCTTTATGGATGTTCCCGTTCTTTGTTATTCTTTGGTCCCGGAGCAGGGTGCGAACTTTCCAGAATTCCCGGTATAGTTCAACCTCTGATAACAGCCCTTTTTTCACACTTACAAGGTCTCTCCCGTTCGAAGCCTGAACCGCTGGACTTTCCCGGTCTGGGTCTTTGGCAGACTGTCGATAAACTTAACCGAACGCGGGTATTTGTAGGGCGCGATCAGAGTTTTTACGTAGTTCTGCAAACGCTTGATCGTGGCATCATCCCGCTCTGTTCCCTCGGTCAGAACCACGAATGCTTCGACTATTTGCCCGCGCTCGGAATCCGGTTTCCCCACGACGGCGCATTCAAGGATTTCGGGATGTGAAAGCAGCGCCGCTTCCACTTCCGGGCCAGCCACATTGTACCCGGCGGTTACGATGATATCGTCTGAGCGAGCAGCAAAGTGGAAGAAACCTGCCTCATCCTGATAAAAGGCATCACCGGTCAAATTCCAGCCATCCCGAACATATTCCGCTTGCCGGTGGTCGGCCATATACCGGCATCCCGTTGGACCGCGCACTGCAAGCCGGCCAATCGTGCCGTGAGGCACTTCGCGCATTTCATCGTCGACAACCCGGGCCATATATCCGCCAATCGGCTTTCCGGTGGAAGACGGCATCAGATCGTCAAAACGATTGGATATGAAAATATGCAGCATTTCCGTTGCGCCGATGCCGTCGAGAATTGGTCTGCCTGTCTTGGCCATCCATTCTTCGAAAACCGGGCCGGGAAGGCTTTCCCCCGCAGAAACGGCTACCCGCAATGATGAAAGGTCCGCACCTTCATCCATGGCTTTCAGCATCGCGCGATAGGCAGTCGGCGCTGTGAAGCTGACTGTCGCCTTGTAGGTCTCGATGATCTCGATCATGTTGGGAGGTGTTGCGCTTTCCAGTAAAGTTGCGGCAGCTCCGAATCGCAGTGGAAAAATAGCAAGCCCGCCAAGACCGAACGTGAAAGCGAGAGGCGGTGAGCCGACAAAAACATCATCCGGCGTAACGTTCAAAACTTCTTTGGCATAGGCATCGGCGATGATGAGAAGATCGCGATGAAAATGCATCGTTGCCTTGGGTACGCCAGTGGTGCCTGATGTGAATCCAAGCAGCGCGACATCGTCCCGGCCGGTGTTTACAGCTGTGAACTCATGGGGTTTGCCAAGCGCAGCACGGTCCAGTTCCGCGTCGTGGCTCGCCGTGCCGTCAAAGCCGATGACCTGTTTGAGAAATGCACTGTCCTTGGCACAGGCGATCATGTCGTCCATCAGCCTCGTGTCGCAAAGAGCCAGCGAGATTTCCGCCTTGTCGATGATCTTTGTCAATTCACCGGAACGCAGCATCGGCATCGTATTAACGACGACCGCGCCCGCCTTCGTTGCCGCCAGCCAGCAAGCAACCATGGCCGGGTTATTGGCAGAACGGATCAGCACCCGGTTTCCCGGTTTAATGCCATAGCTGGACACCAGCGCATGGGCGAGCTGGCTCGTCCACTCGGAGAGTTCCCTGTAACTACGGCGGCGACCATTGCCGATAAGGGCAGTGCGATCGCCAAAACCTTTTTCCACCATGCGGTCGGTCAGTTCGACCGCCGCATTGAGATAATCGGGATAGTCGAATCCATCGAGACAGAATTGCGGCCATTGGTCCGGCGGCGGGAGATTATCCCGTGTAAATGTATCGATATGTGCTGTCGGTCCTAACATTCTGCGACTTCCCCTGCCTGCTTTCGGTCATGCCCTGGCTTCTTCTTTGTCCGGACATTCTGCCTGTTTATGTTTCCCAGTTGCTGCGAAAGGATTTGAGCATGCCTGCCAGGTGACGCGCCTCTTCGTCACCGATACTGCCAAGCAACTCATTCACCCATTTTTCATGTTCTGTCGCGATCTGCCGGAACAAGGTCATGCCCGCATCGGTCAGTGTAACTATCGATGTGCGGCGATCACCCTCGCGGCTCGATCTGACCACCAGGCCATCTGTCACCAGCCTGTCGACGATCACAGTAACGTTGCCATTGGAAACCAACAGGAAGCGGGAAAGATCACTCATCAGCAGCCCGTCCGGCTTGCGATTGAGTGCGGCCATCACGTCGAAGCGAGGCAGGGTCATGTCGAATTCAGATTTCAGCCGCAGGCGAAGCTCGTTCTCTATTGTTCTCGACACGCGCAAGAGTCGAATCCACAAACGCAATCGTTCTTTGCTGCCTGCGTACGAGGCGATTTGGGATAGAGGCATATCGTGCATTGCTTTACCTCTCCTAAGGGTGACAGAGATTCCGGATATGCGTTGGTCTGCTATCGGCGACCGCAATTTTTCACCTTAATAACAAGCAGCATGACACAGCCGTCAATTATTTCAAGCATGAAGTTTCAAGATTAAAATAATTTATATCCTCGTTTCTCCCGGCTAACGGCCCGGCACATTTCAAGAAATGTGAAACCGTGCAAGAGTGACCAGAATACCCGGTTCGGGGTAGAAGAATGGTGTATATAATATGACTTGATATGTCATATTATTATGGGTTAGTTACGTATATCCCGTGAATGGCCTTCAATCCCGGGTCCCAGGCAGGAGCTATAATGCAGTATACCCGGTTGAGTGCAACGGCCCGCGTCGACCTTTCGACGCCGCTGCATTATTTCAACAAGTTGGCAGATCATTTTGCCGAGCATGGCGACGTTGTGCGGACGGAACGTACGGGTCAGATCGAGCTCGGCTATGGCACAGCTATAATCGAAGCTGATGACAAGTGTCTTTTCCTTCGTGCAGAAAGCGATGATGAGACCGGACTTGCGTATATGAAGTACGCAATCGCTGATCACGTGATTGAATTTGCGCGCAAAGAGGAACCAAAGATTATCTGGGCCGGGCACGGAGCAGCGGGAAGCCTGTTGCCCTATTTTCGGGAAATGCGCGTTCTTTCGGCGGAAAACATTTCGCCAAACATGAGGCGGGTGCGTTTGCGCGGCAAGAATATGCACAGATTTTCCTATGGTGGCATGCATGTTCGCATTCTTATTCCACCAGCAGATATCGATGCACCCCAATGGCCCGTGACCGGTGAGGATGGCCGTCCCATCTGGCCGCAGGGCGAAATGAAATTGACGCCTCGTGTCTATACCATTCGAAAGATCGATCCTGAAGCCGGGGAAGTTGATATCGACGTGGTGACTCATCATGGCACACCGGGGTCCGAATGGGCGCTGGGCGCTATCGAGGGTGATATAGTCGGTATGACAGGCCCGGGTGGCGGCGATGCCGGTGAAGCTGAGTGGTATCTGCTCGCAGGTGATGAGACGGCATTACCCGCAATTGGTCGCATCATCGAACGTCTGCCTCGCGACGCGAAGGTTGTTGCCCGCATAGAGGTCGACAGTCGTGCAGAGGAACAGAGTTTTAATTCGCAATGTAGCCTGGACCTCCAATGGTTGCATCGCAATGGCGCTGAGGCTGGAACGACTACTTTGCTGCAAGATGCAGTGAAAACCGTCCGGTTCCCATCAAATGACGAGCGGATATTTGTGTGGTCAGGTTGCGAGTTTAACGGGTTCAAGGCTATCCGGAACTATGTGCGCAAGGATCTGAAACTTGAGCGAAGGCAGCATTTGGTCGTCTCCTATTGGCGGCGGGGCGTAGCAGAGGAGTAAAGGGGAGCGGAATGACATTCCATCCACGTATGACAAGCAGGATTGAAGGTGTTTCACTCATCGAAGAGCTGAAATGGCGCTCTTGGAATGGAGTGATTGCCGATGTCTGGTCGGTCAAATGTGCCCCTGATGCAAATGGTCAATATGTTTCAGAGGATCCACGCCTTTTCGTAATCCTTGACAAGGCAGGATCCGGGAATTTCAACGTGTCGCTTGATCCGGCGCTACGCTGGACAAGTCACGCCTGTACGCCGCATTCAATGAGTTATATCCCGGCGGGCCTGCCTATTTGGGGCCATCTGGAAAATGTACAATATCTTCGGCATCTCGATCTGCATTTTGATATTGCCACCTTGCGCCGCAGTTTTGCGGATGAGCTGATTGGTGACAGATTGTCGATTCCACGGGTCATGTTTTCCAACGAGAAAATTGCCGCCATGGCCCGTCTGATCGCAGACGAATGCGTCAGCGAAAGACCGCTCCATGCCCTCTATGGAGATGGTCTGGCGATGGCGCTTTTTGTCGAGCTTTTTCAAATCGGCGAAGTCAAGAAACGTCACAGGAGCCAATTGTCACCCAGGCAACTGCGTACTGTTACCAGCCATATTGAAGAGCATTGTCTGCGGAACATACGGTTGCAGGAACTTGCTGATTTGCTTGGCCTTTCGCAGTCTTATTTCAGCCACGCATTCAAGGCGTCAACAGGTGTAGCGCCGCATCAGTGGCAAATGAGCGCTCGCATCAGGAAAGTACAGCTGCTGCTCGGCAAATCCGGATCATCACTGACAAGAATCGCGTCAACAGCAGGCTTTTCAGATCAGGCGCATCTGACACGTGTGTTCAAACGGGTAGTCGGAGTCACTCCCGCAGTGTGGCAGCGCGAACACGCTAACTGAATAACAGACCAAAATCGTTCAAAAAACAGCCGAAATCGTCAATCCAGCGTTTATAAGTTGATATATGAACTCAACTTATAAAGTGCGCGGCAATTGCATGGTTCTCCCACCTGCAGGGTCGCGCTCGACGGGGCGTTGCAAGGGGTAATTACATGCGCGGGACATATCGATCAACATTTCTGTTATTGCTCGGCAGCACGGCAGCATTGATGTCGCTGACATCGGTCAATGCGCAAACCGCCGACCCATCAATCCGCCTGAATGAAATTGTCATTGAAGGCAGTGGAGCCGAGGCAACAGCGACCGGACCCGTTAGAGGCTTTGTACCGGAGCGTACCGCGACCGGTTCCAAAACGAGTACACCGATCGAAGACATACCCCAGGCTGTTTCAGTCGTCGGACGTGACCAGATCGATGCGCAAGGTGCACAGAAGATCGACGAAGCATTGCGCTATACAGCCGGCGTCTTCGCGCAGCCATTCGGTGTCGATAATGATACCAACTGGATTTATATTCGCGGCTTTGATGCCACGCAGAAGGGAACTTATCTTGATGGTCTGCAGAACTTCAGCACCGGCTTCGGCGGGTTCCTGATAGACTCTTACGGGATTGAACGCATTGAAGTCCTCAAAGGACCGGCATCTGTACTTTACGGTGGCAGCAATCCTGGTGGAATTGTTAATTATATAAACAAACGTCCGAATGGTGAACGTCTGCGTTATGTCGAATCCGGTGTCAACAGCTATGGTAACGGTTATCTTGGCTTTGATATTGGCGACAAGGCGTCAGATGCTGTCGATTATCGTATTAACGGCAAGATAGGCGGCGGTGACAATTACACTGATTTCTCGGATGAATTTCGAGGTGTTATCAATCCGAGCATCACCTGGAAGCCGGACGATGCGACCAAGCTGACGATTATCGCCAACTACACCCATCTTGATGGAACACATGATGGCGGCAGCTTCCTGCCCTATTACGGGACAGTCGAGTCAAATGGATACGGTAAAATTGACCGCAAATCCAACTTTACCGAGCCGTCAATTGATGACTACGATCGCGAGCAAGCTGCAATCGGCTACGAATTCGAACACACATTCGACAATGACTGGACGTTTCGTCAGAATGCCCGCTACGGTCATTCCGATGTTCGCGAACATTCACTTTACGCGTCGGGCTACACTCATGGGCTGGACAATGACAACGATGAGGGAACCTCTGGCTATAATCCACAGCCAGATGATTTGAGTGATAAGCTGACACGCATCAATTTCAGACATCATACGGTTGTTGATAACTTTCTGATCGACAATCAACTTGAAGGCACGGTTGCGACAGGCGCAATCGATCACACGCTGCTTTTCGGTGCAGAGTATAAATTTTTTAATATCGATGAGGTGCAGCAGTCAGGGGATGGAACTCCGATCAGCGCTGGCAACCCGGTTTACGGCAAGCCGCAAGTCCCGATGCGTGCGCCATACGCCGATCGGGTACTGAAGCAGCATCAAGTAGGCATTTATGCACAAGATCAGCTCCGTTTTGGCGATGGCTGGCTGGTAACTCTGAACGGTCGCTATGATTATGTGAAGACTGAATCAAAAGGTACTGAAGTTATTGACGAGGGTGATGGTCGCTTTAGCGGACGTGTAGGCGTGTCTTACGAATTCGACAATGGACTGACACCATATGCCAGTGTTGCGACCTTCTTCAGTCCTCTGCTTGGGTTTAACGGAGACAGGAGTTTTCAGAAGCCGGAGACGGGCGAACAGTATGAAGTTGGTGTTAAGTATCGTCCTGAGTGGTTTGACGGCCTTATTACTGCATCGCTTTTTGATCTTACAAAAAAGAATGTTGTAACTGGGGGCTTTTTGCAGGAAACGCAGATCGGTGAAGTCAATTCGCGTGGATTTGAGATAGAGGCTCAGGCTAATATCAATGAAGCATGGAAAGTAACCGCGGCCTTTACCGCTTACGATCTCAAGGTAAAGGAAGACGAAGACAAAAGTATTGTCGGGAAACGTCCTTTTCTTCTCCCCGAAACTCAAGCTTCGCTATTCGCTCAATACACCGTGCCAACCGGAAAGCTTGAAGGTTTGGCACTTGGTGCAGGCGTGCGGTATGTTGGTGCAAGCTACGCCGATGCAAAAAATACTCTCAAGGTTCCCGATGTGGCTCTGTTGGATTTGAAATTGGGCTATAAGAAAGATAATTGGGGCGTGGACCTGAATGTTACCAATGTCTTCAACAAGGAATTCGTTTCCGGCTGCCAGGGCGTAAACGTCTGCTCTTATGGCGAAGGTCGGAAGGCACTCATCAAGGCTCATGTCACATGGTAGGCGCTTTGTCGTAACTATTTTCTCCAGATCACCGGGTACCTGGTGATCTGTTTTCAGATAACGTTTTTTCATGACTGTCGACTGTCGCCATATTAACCGACGCACAGCGCTCGCCCTGTCCATGGTAGCTTTGCTGCCAGCCGGAACAGCGCGGGCGCAAGAAAAGCGTGTCGCTGTTGTGGATTGGGCAATGCTTGAAATAGCGCTCGCAATTGGAATTATTCCGGTTGCGGCAACAGAACTCATTCAGTTTCGCTTGATCGCGGTAGAACCGGACGTGCCTGAAAGCGTCGCAGATCTTGGCCTGCGGGGCACACCAAATTTTGAAATGTTGCGCATGGCAGCGCCTGATATCATTCTCAGTTCCAATTTTTACGAGTACCGGCGCGCAAGTCTGGAAAGAGTGGCGCCGGTGTTCTCCATGACGGTCTACGAGCCGGGAACCCCGCCATACGGTCTTGCGGAACAGGTTGCATTGGGTCTGGGAGCCAGACTCGGCCGTTCTGCGCAAGCTGCGACCTATGTAGCGGAGACAGCAACAATGCTAGGCGAATTACGCATGCGATCGGCATCTCATACGGAGCGACCGATCTTCATCATCAATATAGGTGACGCTCGTCATTTTCGCGCTTTTGGAAACGACAGCATGTTCGGGGATGTCGCCATCCGTCTTGGTTTCACCAATGCCTGGGCTGACAAGAGCAGCTATTCTGCCGCTGCACCGGTTGGTATGGAGGCTTTGGCGCGTGTCCCGGAGGCGTCTGTCGTCATTCTCGGTCCTGTTCCACCGGAAGCTGAAAAAGTTCTGTCAAAAAGCGCGTTGTGGAATGCATTGCCTGCCGTAAAAGCGGGCAGGGTTGCGACGCTGGATCCGGTCAATCATTTCGGCGGATTGCCGGCTGCAAGACGCTTTGCCCGGCTGTTGACAGAAGCGCCACTGTTTTCAGGCGGTGACAGTAATGGCTGAGGGCAGAGTCATCAGTCGGGGTCTGCTGCTCTGGGCCGGGCTGCTGCTTGTTGCGGCATTGCTCTTTGCCCGGCAGATATCCAATCAGATTGGGCTTGCTTCGGGCATCGCACCTGAATTTGCAAGTTTGCATCACGTCATCCTGATGGATTCCATACTCCCACGCAGTGCAATGGCTATTTTTTGCGGAGCAGCTCTCGGGTTTTCAGGCCTGCTGCTGCAACGCGTACTGCGAAATCCCCTGGCCGAACCCTCAACCCTCGGAATCTCGGCCGGTGCGCAATTGGCGATGGCGATCGCGATGCTGTATTTTCCGGCACTGATGGGCAATGGGCGCGAAGCCGTTGCCCTGACTGGCGGTCTTGTCGCTGTGATTCTCATTTTGTCACTGACATGGCAGCGTGGACTTGAACCTGTCTCGGTTGTGCTGGCAGGTATGATGGTTTCGCTGACAGCAACCGCAGCCAGCGCAGCGCTCATCCTCGCTAATGGCGAATATATGTTTTCGCTCTTTATCTGGGGTGGCGGATCGCTGGCGCAGCAAAGTTGGGAACCTGTTTTGGGTATCAGCTGGAAGCTGGTTCTGGCCGCGTTGGCGTCGATCATACTGCTACGCCCCCTGTCAATTCTTGGTCTTGACGATGCAAGTGCAAAGAATCTCGGTGTGGCGCTGCACGCAACGCGCTTCCTGGTGATAGGTCTGGCGGTATGGCTCGCAACGAGCGTAACTGCCGAAATAGGTATCATCGGTTTTGTTGGTCTGGCGGCACCGGCCCTGGCCAGACTCACAGGCGCTCGCACGCAAAGCCAGATGCTCGTCACCGCTCCTGTTATTGGTGCCATCCTCCTGTGGCTGGCTGACGGTTTCGTACAACTTGCAGCCGGATCGGGGGGCGAGCGTATTCCGACAGGTGCAGCAACTGCCCTGCTCGGTGGCCCACTGCTTTTATGGCTGCTGCCGAGACTGCGGATGTTTGAATGGCCTTCACTCAATGCCAAGCCTGCGCCATCACCGCGTGCAGGCTCGCCTCGCGTGTTGCTGGCTGTGTTGGCAGCACTGACGCTTTGCGCAGTCTGGATAGCGCTTGTCCTTGGACGTGGTCCGGACGGATGGACTTTGGCCCGGCAAGAGTTATTCGCGGATCTTCTGCAATGGCGCTGGCCGCGGACGATTATCGCTGCTGCCGCCGGTGCAATGCTTGCTGCGGCAGGGCAGGTGATGCAGCGCGTTACCGCCAATCCGCTTGCGAGCCCTGAAATTCTCGGCGTGGGTACAGGTGCAGGTGTCGGCATTGCCGTGCCGCTGATGTTGTTGCCGGCGCCGGGGCAGGCCGTATTGCTGGCGGGTGCGATGACAGGCGCAATCACTGTATTGGTGTTCATGCTGGCAATGTCTGTTCGCAGCGGTTTCGGGCCGGAAAGGCTTCTGCTCTCGGGTATCGCCATGGGGGCGTTGTGCAGCGCGATCCTGACGGCCATCATTGCAACGGGAACCACGCAGGCTTTCATATTGCTGGCATGGGTGAGCGGTTCAGCAAATGAGCGACTGCCGGAAGAAGTGTGGATGGCATTGGTTGCACTTGTCGTTCTCGTGCTGCCCTTGATCCTCACCACACGATGGCTGGACATGCTGCCGTTGGGCCGCCCGATTGGTTTGGAGACTGGCCTGCCGATCCGCGCAAGCCGTGGCATATTGATCGTGCTTTCCGCTTGCCTTACCGCAGTTGCGTCACTTTTTGTCGGTCCGTTGAGTTTCGTGGGATTGATTGCTCCCCATCTGGCTCGCCTCATCGGCTTGCACAGGCCATTGACGGGGCTTGCCGGAGCCATGCTGATAGGTGCGGGGCTGATGATCCTTTCAGATTGGCTCGCGCGTATGGTTGCATTTCCCTATCAGCTGCCGCTCGGGCTGTTTGCGTCGCTGATATCGGGGCCCTATCTGATCTGGTTACTGAGCAAGGGCGGACGCTAAGGCGCGTTCCTGGCCGTGCAGGATCATATCGGCCGCCTTTTCCGCGATCATGATGGTAGGCGAATTGGTATTGCCTGACGTAATCGAAGGCATGATGGAAGCATCTGCAATCCGAAGACCTTCAATGCCGCGCACGCGCAGTTGCGGGTCAACGACAGAATCTGGATCAGCCCCCATACGGCATGTACCTGCCGGATGAAAAATCGTTGTGCCAATGGCGCCCGCCGCCTCGAAAAGCTCTGCATCAGTTTCGTATTGCGGTCCGGGCTTGAACTCTTCGGGCCGGTATTTCTGCAATGGTTTCTGTGCGACGATGTTGCGGGTGATGCGGATAGAGTCAGCAGCAACCTGCCGGTCGCTCTCTGTGGTCAGATAATTGGGCTGTATCGCAGGCTGGGCTCGATGATCTGCCGATTTAATGTGAACCGTGCCGCGACTGTCAGGGCGCAGATTGCAAACGCTCGCAGTAAACGCAGGAAACGCGTGAACGTTTTCGCCGAATTTTTCCAGTGAAAGCGGCTGAACATGATACTGTAGATTGGCAGTCGCAAACGAGGGATCCGAACGGGTGAAGACTCCAAGCTGACTTGGCGCCATGGACATGGGCCCCGACTGGCGAACGAGATATTCCAGTGCAATCGATGCCTTGCCAATCAATCGATTGGCTTTCTCATTCAGGGTGGGAATACCTGTTACTTTGTATGCGCAGCGAAGCTGTAGATGATCCTGCAAGTTTTCACCGACGTTACGTCGTTCCAAAACAGGTTTAATCCCTGCCGCTTGCAAGATATCACCACGCCCTATGCCGGATAGTTCCAGGATTTGCGGAGAGCCAATCGACCCAGCAGAGAGAATGACTTCGCGCCGGGCCTGCACCGTGCGAACAGATCCGGTCTGATCCAGCTCGACGCCTTTGACCTTCAATCCTTCGAGAACGAGCTTACGAACATGGGCTCCGGTCTGTATTGTAAGGTTAGGGCGGTTCTTTGCTGGTCGAAGAAAGGCCTTGGAGGTATTCCAGCGAATCCCACGCTTCTGATTGACCTTGAAGTAAGAGGAGCCTTCATTATCGCCTCGATTGAAATCATCGGTGCGCGGTATTCCTGCGGCTTCCGCAGCATCCCTGAATGCATCGAGAATATCCCAGTGCAGACGGGCTTCCTCCACCCGCCATTCACCGCCTGAGCCGTGGAACTCGTCGGCACCAAGATAATAATCTTCGGATTTTTTGAAGTAGGGAAGAACGTCATCCCATCCCCAGCCTGTGCAGCCGTCCTGGCGCCAGAGATCGTAGTCCCGCGCCTGACCGCGCATATAGATCATGCCGTTGATGGATGAGCATCCGCCAAGCACTTTGCCGCGTGGATAGGCGAGCGCCCGACCATTCAGTCCTGCCTCCGCCTCGGTTGTAAAACACCAATCGGTTCGTGGATTGGAAATGCAGTAGAGATAACCTACCGGAATATGGATCCAATGATAGTTGTCTTTCCCGCCAGCCTCCAGCAACAGCACGGAGACATCCCTGTTTTCCGATAGCCGGTTCGCAAGTGTGCATCCCGCAGTGCCTGCACCGACGATGACGTAGTCATAGACGTCGTTCATGATTAGCTTTCCGGTGTGCTTTCAAGCTTCTTGCCGAAACGCGAAGCATAAAGCTCACCGATAATTCCGCGGCGGAAAACGAGCACGCAGATCATGAAGATAATGCCGGTTATGACTGTGACGGGAAATTCGGACGTTGCCAGATAGTTTTCAAGCGCTGAAATGAGGGCAGCGCCAAATACCGGACCAACCAGCGTACCTATCCCTCCCAGCAGCGTCATCAGGACAACTTCACCGGACATCTGCCAGCTGACATCGGTCAGCGTTGCGAACTGGAATACGATCGCCTTTACCCCGCCTGCAAGTCCCGTAAGAGCAGCCGACATGACAAAGGCCGCCAACTTGTATCGGGCTACCGAATAGCCAAGGGAGATTGCGCGGGGTTCATTTTCACGGACGGATTTCAGGATCATGCCGAATGGCGAATTGATAATACGCCAGATGATGAACATCCCGATCAAAAACACAGCCAACACAAAGAAATACATGTTCAAAGACTGGTTCAAGTCGATGAAGCCGAAGAGATGGCCACGCGGCACTCCCTGTATGCCATCTTCCCCGTGAGTGAACGATGCCTGCAGGCAGAAGAAGAAAAACATCTGCGAAAGCGCAAGAGTGATCATCGTCGAATAGATACCCTGTCGACGAATGGCGAAGAAGCCGATGATAAGTCCTAAAACTGCCGCACCTGCCACACCGACAAGAATGCCGAGCTCCGGAGAAAGGCCCCACTCCTTCACCGAGTGCGCGGTGAAGTAGGCCGCACCGCCAAAGAAGGCCGCATGGCCGAAAGAAAGAATGCCCGTATAGCCAAGAAGGAGATTGAAAGCACAGGCGAAAAGCGCAAAACACAGGACCTTCATGAGAAAGACCGGGTAGAAATAGAACGGCGCCAGTACCAATAGCAGTATCCCTGAAAGGATGAGCATCAGTTCCAGATTGAGAATGCCTCTTTTTGAGGAGATTATTGTATCCGCTTGCACCATGTCACGCATCCTTTCCAAACAGGCCTGCAGGACGAACAAGCAGAACGATAGCCATGATTACAAAGATGACGATGTTGGATGCCTCCGGGTAGAAGACCTTTGTCAGCCCCTCGAGAATCCCGAGCATGTATCCGGTGACGATGGCACCGAGGATTGAGCCCATGCCGCCAACGACAACAACCGCGAATACAATAATGATCAGGTTTGATCCCATCAGCGGGCTGACCTGATAAATAGGGGCTGCCAGTATTCCGGCCAAGCCGGCAAGGCCCGCACCAAGCCCGTAGGTAAAGGTAAGCAGGAGCGGCACGTTGATGCCAAAGGCCCGGACCAGGGTTGGATTTTCTGTTGCTGCCCGAAGCTGAGATCCAAGCCTTGTCTTTTCAATCAACAGCCAGGTGCCGAGGCAAACAACGAGAGATGCGAGAACGACGAAACCTCGATATTTCGGCAGGAACATAAAACCGAGATTATAACCGCCCGCCAGGGCGCCAGGAACTGCATAAGGCTGTCCGGCGGCACCGTAATAGTAGCGGAACGTACCCTCGAGAACGAGTGCCAGGCCAAAGGTGAATAGCAGACCGTATAGATGGTCCAGATTGTAAAGCCGCGAAAGTGCAACGCGCTCTATGAAAGCACCGGCAAGCCCGACAATCAAAGGAGCAAGTATCAATGCCGGCCAATAACCAATTCCAAGCTCTGCAAGAAGCAGGTACCCGACAAAAGCGCCGATCATATACTGTGCGCCATGGGCAAAATTAATAACGCGCAGAAGCCCGAAAATGATGGCTAGCCCCAAGCTGAGCATGGCATAAAACGAGCCATTGATCAGTCCAATCAATAACTGCCCGAGAAAAGCTTGTAGCGGAACGCCAAAAATCATGGTCATTTCTCAAACCCCCAATGCTTCGTTGAGCATGGTCATGCGGTCGGGTAATTCGTGAACCGGGAAATTGTCGATAATCTTGCCATGGTCGACCACATAGAAACGGTCGGCTACCTTGCTGGCAAAACGGAAGTTCTGCTCAACCAGCAGAACCGTCATTCCCCGCTTTTTCAACGCAATAAGTACTTCGCCAATCCGCTGGATGATAACTGGCGCAAGACCTTCGGTGGGCTCGTCCAAAAGGATCAGTTTAACACCGGTACGAAGGATACGCGCGATCGCCAACATTTGTTGTTCACCGCCGGAAAGCTTGGTGCCAGGACTATTGCGACGCTCTTTCAGGTTGGGAAAAAGATCGTAAATCTCCTCGATCGACATTCCGCCCTTGGCAACGACGGGTGGTAGATTGAGATTCTCGTCAACTGAAAGTGTTGCGAAGATACCGCGTTCTTCGGGCACAAAGCCAATACCTGCTTGCGCTGCACGATGCAGCGGTACGCGCATCATGTCTTTGCCGTCAAAGATGATTGTTCCTGTACGCTTGCGGATAATGCCCATGATCGAACGTAAAGTGGTCGTCTTGCCTACGCCGTTCCGACCGAGCAACGTAACGGTCTCGCCCTGATGAATGTCAAGGTCGATGCCATGCAGCGCATGACCTTCACCGTACCAGGCGTTCAGATTGCGGACTGAAAGAAGCGGCTCACTCATGCTCGGTTCCCATATAGGCGACGCGAACGCGTTCATCCTGGCTGACAGTCTTGTAATCGCCGGAAGTCAAAATCTCGCCGCGCTGAAGAACTGTAACTTGATCACAAAGATCGGCCACAACCTTCAGATTATGCTCGACCATCAGGATCGCACGGTCCCTTGCGACCTCTCGAATGATGTCCGAAACGATATGAACGTCCTCGTGCCCCATACCGGCCATAGGCTCATCGAGCAGAAGCACTTTCGGATCAAGCGCCAGTGTCGTTGCTATTTCCAGTACGCGTTTGCGGCCGTAAGAAAGATCGGCAGCAAGCTTGTTGCGTGCGTCCTGCAGTCCGACTGTTTCTATCAACTGCTCTGCGCGTTCATTGAGGCGGTTGAGCGCACTCATGGGAAGCCAGAACTGCGTTGAAAGATTTCCTGGTCTTTGAAGAGCTACGCGGACATTGTCGAGCACTGTAAGATGCGGAAAAACCGCCGATATCTGAAAGGAGCGCACTAGCCCCATGCGCGCAACACGTGCAGGATCAATCCTGGTAATATCCTGATCAAGCAGTGTGATAGTGCCACTGGATGGCTGCAGAAACTTTGTCAACAGATTGAAGACCGTGGTCTTGCCCGCGCCATTGGGTCCGATCAATGCGTGGACTTTGGCGTGATGGACATCAAGGTCAACATTATTGACGGCGACGAAGCCGCCGAAATCGCGGCGTAGACCACGGGCAGACAGGACAACTTGCCCTGTCTTGTCTGTCGTGGTGTCGGGAGAGGTTTTTCCTCCCCCGAACGCAGTGTCACCCGGACTGATCATGCTTACTGCTTTACCAGATCGCAGCCGCTATCAGCTGGCTTTATATAAGCTTCTTCACCGGGAACAGTAGCAAGAACCTTGTAGTAATCCCAGGGAGCCTTGCTTTCGTCCGGCTTCTTGACTTCCATCAGATAGACATCGCTGATCAAACGACCGTTGGCGCCAACCTTTGCACCTCGCCCGAAGACGTCATCTACAGGCATTTCATGCATGGCCGCGGCGACCTTTTCAGTGTCATCGGTTCCAGCCTGCTGGATGGCTTTTAAATACTGGGTGACGCCGGAATAGGTCGCAGCCTGAATCATGTTTGGCATGCGGCCTGTGCGGTCAAAAAACTTCTTGCCGAAGGCGCGCGATTCATCGTCGCGATCCCAGTAAAAGCTTTCCGTCAGGGTTAGTCCCTGTGCTGCCTCAAGGCCAAGGCCATGAACCTCGGCGAGGGTAAAGAGCAGCGCTGCGAGGCGCTGGCCGCCAGCAACAATGCCAAACTCCGCAGCCTGCTTGATCGCGTTTGCGGTGTCCAGGCCAGCATTGGCGAGCCCGATAACCTTGGCTCCGGATGACTGCGCCTGTAACAGGAATGATGAGTAATCGCTGGTTGCCAGCGGATGGCGAACCGAGCCGACGATCTTGCCGCCCCTGGAAGTCACATATTGGCTTGTCTGCTCTTCCAAAGAGTAGCCAAACGCATAATCAGCAGTCAGGAAGAACCATGTATCACCGCCGGCGCCAACGAGTGCGCCGCCTGTACCAACAGCCAACGCATGTGTGTCATATGCCCAATGGAAGCCATAGGGTGAGCACTGTTTACCTGTCAGTTCTGCAGTTGCAGCGCCGGTAACAAGATCGATCTTCTTCTTTTCTTTGGAGATACCCTGAACAGCCAGCGCAACCGAAGATGTGGTCAACTCCATAATGGAATCGACCTGTTCTGTGTCATACCACTGACGGGCAATATTGGAGGCGATATCCGGTTTGTTCTGGTGATCAGCAGATATGACCTCAATCGGTGCATCAAGCACTTTGCCGCCAAAGTCTTCTGCTGCCATTTTAGCCGCCTCGAACGACCACTTTCCGCCGAAGTCTGCGTACACGCCGGACTGGTCGTTAAGGATGCCGATCTTGACCTTGCCATCGGAAATCTCGGCACTCGCTGCCGGGATTACTGTGGCAGCCATTAGAGCTGCGGTTACTACGCTTAAAAGCTTCATTCGTGTCTCCTCCCAAAGATTAGTCGCTTGGCTGAACATCGGACGATGAACCGCCATTGATAAAATTGATGCAGTTGATAGATGCCCATCGCGATCAAGCGGATGAATCCGCTTCTCGCGTGTTAGTCTCCTCCCTCAATCCAGCTTTATCTCAGCTGAACATTGTTCTTCCCATGATCGCGCTGTTTCTCCTGACCGGCAACCATGTTGTTTAAAAAAGTCTAACATTGACAAATCAGTACACAAGCACCTAATTTTGCACATATTAAGTACAAAAATGTACATTCAAGGATTATCAACCATGCGGCAATTTACCTGGGACGATTTGCAGTACTTCCTCGCCGTTGCCCGCACCGGTCAATTAACCACAGCAGCACGGCGTTTGCGCACCAATCACGTGACAGTTTCACGAAGGATTGACCGATTGGAGGAGGCATTATCGGCACGCTTATTCGAAAGGAACCCTCGTGGGTATATCATTACCGCGCTTGGGGAAAAACTTATTGAGCCTGCGGAAGTCATGGAACGCGAGGCCGAGCGTTTTCAAAACGAAGCATCGGGGGGGACAGTCTCACTCAGCGGTGTTGTCCGATTGAGTATATTGGAGGGGTTCGCCAACTTCTTTTTGGCTGATCGCCTGCCGCTAATGACACAATCCTATCCCGGCCTTTCGGTGGAGATGGTGACAATTCAGCAGATCGTCTCGTTGTCGAGGCGAGAAGCAGATTTATCAATAACCCTTAATGCCAGTCGTACAGGACGCTATCATCAGGAGAAGCTCATGCCTTATCGGCTTTTTGTCTACGGTTCAGCGGATTATCTGGCGCGACATCCAGCGATCAAAAAACAGGCAGATCTCTCGGAACACAGATTCGTCGGCTACATTGAAGATATGATTTTCACACCCGGCCTTGATTATATGCGGGAGATACTTCCCGGCTTACGCGCATCCTATCAAAGCTCCAGCATTTTTGCCCAACTCAGCGCAGCTCGAACCGGTTTTGGCCTCTGCATCTTGCCCTACTATATTGCCTGCAATTATCCGGAACTGAGAGCGGTTCTTCCAAAAGAGCTGCATCTCAATCGCGATTACTGGCTGATTTGCCATGAGGATATCGTCAGTACACCGCGCATCAAGGTGTTGAGCAATTTCATTAAATCCGAGCTTGAAAGTCAGGCTGCCAATTTTGCTGGCCAGCCACTTCTTGATGGATCATGAAAAGCGAACTGGTGATAGCCGCGAGAGAAGGGGCTCAACGGCAGGATCGGGGCTACGTCCACTGATGAGGGCTGCCGCGAGCGCCGACAGCGCAGGAGAAGTCTGGATACCATAGCCACCTTGTCCGGCAAGCCAGAAGAAGCCATCCACCGCGCCATCAAAACCGGCAACGGGCGTCCTGTCGGGAGCAAAAGTGCGCAAACCAGCCCAACTCCGTTCCACTCGATTAACCGGTATGGTGACGGCTTGTTCAAAGCGATAAAGACCTTCGGCAAGAATCATGTCGTCCACATAGGCATCATGTGGTTCGACAGGAATCTCATCGGCAGGTGAAACGAACATTCGCCCGCCATCAGGTTTCATGTACCAGGCCTCATTGATGTCATCGACGAGTGGCCAGCTACGGGTGTCATGGCCGTCAGGTGCGGGCAGCACTGCAATCGAGCGGCGTAGTGGTATCAGGTCGAGCGGCTTCGCACCAAACATTGCCGCCGTCTGATCAGCCCATGCGCCAGCGGCATTGACGACAATGCGTGCGCTAAAAATCTTCCCGGACGTTTCGATCTGCCAGGCCCCGGCGATCCGTTTGGCGCTGATTACATCCGTGTTGGTGAAAAGTTTGACGCCCTGCGAAGAGGCCTTGCGCAGCCAACCTTGATGCAGCGCATTGACATCGATGTCTTGCGCGTCTTCCTGATAGGCGGCCGCCTTTACATAATCGCGACTGAGAATGGGAAGCATGGACAGAGCTTGATCGATGGAAATAGCCTCGACACCTGTGCCATTGCGAACGAACTCTTCACAGGTCTCGACGCCATCGTCATCGGCGACGGTCAAAGAGCCACGCAACGTTAGAAGTGGCTCTGGAAAAAAACTGGTATCGCGGTTGTGAAACATCGGCGCACTAGCCCGATTGAGGCCACGAATAACATCATTTCCATAGTTGGGAATAAAGATTGCAGCCGAACGACCAGTCGAATGATAGCCCGGCTGGCTCTCCCGCTCGACGATCACAACACGGTGGGTACCAGCCAACGCGGCGGCGGCACCCACACCGGCAATACCCGCACCGATGATGAGAACATCAGTCTCGATAGTTTCGTTCATTATGCTCTTTTATTTCCTTGCGCCTGCACAAACGGGCTGAAAACCATGAGGCTGAGAATTTCGAATAGAACTTGCGCGCCCGCATGGGCGGTATTTGTGGTCGAGTCATATTGTGGCGCAACTTCGACCACATCGCCCCCTACGAGATTGATACCTTTGAGGCCGCGAATAAGCTCAAGCACCTCACGGGTTGTCAGTCCACCAACTTCCGGAGTGCCGGTGCCCGGAGCAAAGCTTGGATCAAGGCTGTCGATGTCAAAGGACAGATATGCCGGGCCGTCGCCGATAACTGCCTTGGCTTTTTCGATGATCGCTGGAATACCCAGGCCCGTGACCTCCTCCGCATGGATCACCGTCATGCCGGACTCGTAGGAAAACTCCCATAAGTATTCGGCGGAGCCACGAATACCGATCTGAATTGTTCGCGTTGGGTCAAGAACACCGTCCAGAACAGCATTGCGGAAAGGGCCTCCGTGATGGAATTTAGTTTGGTCGAAAGCTCCCCCGGTATCGCAATGCGCATCAATGTGGATCATGCCGACGGGGCCGTTTTTGCCAACTGCTTTCAGGATGGGGTGGCTGATCGAATGATCGCCGCCGACTGCCAGCGGGACAACATCAGCATCGATTATCTGGTTGAACCGTCGCTCAATATCGTCGTGGCTTTGCTCCAACCTGTAGCGGCTGGCAAAAGGTACGTCGCCGATGTCGGCAACACGCAGATCGAACACCGGCGCACAATCCAAAACATGATTATAAGGGCCGATACGTTCAATCGTACGAACAGCGCGAGGACCGAAACGCGAGCCAGGGCGGTTGGTTACGCCAAGGTCCATTGGCACGCCAACAATGGCGACCTGCAGATTGCCGAAGTCCGGATTGGCTGGGTCAACCGGCATATAAGGGGCCGCGAGAAAAGTCGGTATCCCTGCATAAGGAGCAAGACGGGTGCCGCTTTTGGAGAATATCTTGTCTGCTACTTTTCGAAATCGTGCGTCGAACAGTTCGCCGCCATGGCCTTCACCGTACTTGGCGCGTAATTCGTCCAGCTTGTTCTTGTCCCACGATGGCATAACGCTACTTCCCGAATATTTATATCAATGGTTGGGCTGCAGCACACCCTAAAGCGGCAGGGAAATCAATTGCCATTCTGTGAACAAGTCATGCGAAATAGTCACAGATGACTTCAATCCGATTGACGACTAAGAGACTGATAGACCCGAAGATGCGATACAGGACCTGAACCATGACTGCTGCCACGCTTAATCCGCTCGTAACCAACCTCGCATCTCCGCCGATACCTGCGGTCCAAGCTTGGGGAAAATCTTACGATGGAAGTCGGGGTGAGTTGATTGATTTGTCACAGGCGGTACCCGGCTACCCGGCGCATGTAAACATGCTGCAGTGGCTTGGCGAAGCTGCGTCATCACTGGCTTACACAAATTATGGGCCAATTGAGGGTGAAACAGTTCTACGCCAGACTTATGCCGCGCACGTGTCAGAGTTGTACGATGCAGCAATCGGCACTGGCAATGTTCATATTACTTCAGGGTGCAATCAGGCGTTCGTCTGTGCGTCCATGGTTACAGCCGCCGCCGGCAGTACTGTTCTTGTGACCGATCCATTCTATTTCAATCATGAGACAACTTTGTCCATGCTCGGAATCAACACGCGAACAGTCAGATGCGATGCCTCGGAAGGTTTTGTTCCCACAACGGATGCGATCCATGCAGCGATGACACAGGATGTCCGGGCACTGGCATTGGTCACACCAAATAATCCTACCGGTGCAATTTATCCCGCCAACCGGTTGCAATCGATTTTTGATCTATGCAGGGAACTGGGTATTTGGCTCATTCTTGACGAGACGTATCGTGATTTTTTGCCTGACGGTGCAGGCGCACCACATGGTTTGTTTTCAAATGTGGACTGGCAGGGCAATCTCATCCAGCTCTATAGCTTTTCCAAGTCTTTGTGCATTCCGGGTCACCGGTTGGGCGTGATAACCGCAGGTGAAGCGGTGGTCAACGAAATTGCCAAGATCATGGATAATTTACAAATTTGTCCACCGCGAGCGCCTCAAGCCGCTGTTGCGCGCGCGTTGCCGGAACTGGCCGAATGGCGGGCCCGAAACCGTTTGGAGATTGAGGCACGGGCAAAGGCTCTTCATCAAGTCATGGACGGCTTGAACGGATGGAAGCTTGAGTCAGTCGGCGCATACTTTGCCTTTGTCAGGCATCCATTCGAGGGTAGGGTCTCGGCAGAGGTGGCAGAACAATTGGCAAAGCGAGTAGGGGTACTTGCTATTCCCGGAGAATATTTCGGAGTTGAGCAAACCCCATTCCTGAGGTTTGCTTTTGCAAATGCCGATATCACAACGATAAGCCAATTGCGTGAGCGTCTGGGCGGTTTCAATCTGTCGCCGGATTCAATAACCCTTGGCTAGGCCGGAACCCGAGCGACTATCCATTGCGCCATTGTATCGAGCACCACCACCTTGCGTAATCTCATCAAGACTTTTGCCTCCGACAAGAATACCCGCAGCCTGACCCCATACAGGCCAATCCTTGTCTATGCCAACGTCGTGGCCCATTTCGGTGAGAATTTTCATCGTATCACCGGAAAGTGCATAGGGCTCGGTAAAGATGCGGTCGGGCATCCACTGATGGTGGATGCGTGGCGCGTCGATTGCTTCCTGAATGTCCATTCCGTGGTCGATCACGTTGATGATCGCTTCAAGCGTAATGGTGATGATGCGTGCGCCACCCGGGCTCCCGATGACCATAAAGGGCTTGCCGTCTTTGGAAACGATCGTTGGGCTCATTGATGAAAGTGGTGTCTTTTTCGGTTGTATCGCGTTGGCTTCACCTTGCACCAGACCGTAAAGGTTGGGAGCGCCGGGCTTTGAGGTGAAATCATCCATCTCATTGTTCAGCAGGATACCCGTACCGGCGGCAACCACTCCGGCGCCGAATGAACCATTCAGCGTATAGGTGACTGCAACGGCGTTACCTTCATCATCGACAATTGAATAGTGTGTTGTCTCGGTGCTTTCACCGAAGCCCTTCGGCGTCAGTTCTTTCGATACTCCGGCCTTGTAGGGACTTATCTTGTCGCGGATATCTTTGGCGTATTGCTTGTCCAGCAGCTTGGTCACAGGATTATCGACGAAATCCGGATCGCCGAGTGCGGAATTGCGGTCAACATAGGCATACCGCATTGCTTCTGTCATTGCATGGACCGTTTCCGCGGAACCATAGCCAAGGTATCCGAGAGGGTATCCTTCAAGAATATTCAGGATTTCACATATAATCACACCACCTGAACTTGGCGGCGGTGAAGAAACAATTTCATAACCGCGATAATTGCATTTTACCGGTTCAAGTTCGCGTGCTTTGTACTGTTCGAAATCGGACTTAGCCAGAACACCGCCGCCCGTCTCGCTCGCCTTGACGATGGCATCAGCAATTGTGCCCTTATAGAATGCATCGGGGCCTTTTTCCGAAATCGCGTTGAGCGCTGCAGCCAGATCAGCTTGAATCAGCGTTTCGCCAATCGCATAAGGTTTTGCATCCGGTTTCAGGAATATCGCAGACGCGGCCGGGTCTTGGGCTAATTTTTTGGTGCCGTTCTGCAGCGAAGCAACGTCACCTTGATCAAGCACAAACCCGTCGCGGGCGAAGCGTATAGCGGGACTGAGGAGCTCTTCACGAGATTTCGTACCATACTTGTCCCGTGCCATTTCGAAGCCAGCTACAGATCCAGGTACGCCGACAGCCATATAGCCGTCTGTGCTCCGCCCTTTAACAATATTGCCTTGATCGTCGAGGTACATTGTCCTGGTTGCTGCAAGTGGCGCTCTTTCGCGGAAATCAAGGAATGTGGTCTTGCCGTCTTTGAGGCGGATTGTCATAAAACCCCCACCACCGATATTTCCCGCGGCGGGATAGACAACAGCCAATGCATATCCAACCGCAACCGCGGCATCGATTGCATTCCCGCCGTTCTTCAGTACGTCTATGCCAACTTCTGATGCGAGATGCTGGGTTGTGACAACCATACCGTGTTCTGCTGCAACGGGCTCTGGGGATGCTGCCCAAAGGGTTGCCGGCGGAGTTACAAGAAGTCCGAGCGTTGCGGCAAATACACCTGCCTTCATGAAACAATGATCCATGATTTCCTCCGATGAATTTGATCAGGCTAATGGAGCCTCTTAGATCACTCATGTCCAGAGGAAATCAGAAGAAACTGTAAGAGGGACGCTATTACGCGTCTTGATCAAGCTCGGGGTAATGCCTGAAAATGCCCGATGTGTTGAAATCGAGCCTGCGATCCGAGGCGAGATAGGCTTTGATATTATCTCGATGTTTCACCGTATCGTGTACAGCCTGCAATGCGGGATAGTCTTTGGCCAGATTTGCTGTAGCACGCGGGAAAGCGTAGCGAAGGCCTTCGATAATCTGAAACAGTGATAGATCCACATAGCTCAATGTTCTGCCGACTGCATGGGCGGAACCATCGGGCTTTTGATGAAGGATGCGTTCAAAATAATCCAGAAATTTTGGCATGCGGTGCTCAATGAAGTCTTTGGAGCGCAGTTTTGCCGCCTCCTTCTGATCTTCGTAATACTGAGTTGTCGCAATGGGATGGTGAGTGTCATGCACTTCCGCAATGAAATCTGTGATCGTCAGTTGTAGTCCATTGGCGATCAAACGCAGTGCTTCATCCTCGGGCGCAAGGTTGAGTTTGGGTCCCAGATAAAAAAGGATGTTCGCTACGTGCGATATGATCAGATCACCATCTTTCAGAAACGGCGGGGCAAAAGGTGGATATGGTTCGCTCTTGCTTTTTAGTATCCTCATCATGGCGCTGATACCCTGTCCGGGATCATCTGAACGAGCCACGTCGACATAGTCAGCCCCAGCTTCCTCCAGTGCAAGGCGGATAAACTCACCACGTCCTTGCAATCCATCCCAGTAATATAGTTCGTAAGGCATAAGCGTCTCCTGATGCGTCCGTGTTCGCATTCAAGCAGATGAATGTGGCGGGATCGACCTTATTTCCTTCGGCGGCGCAACTGATCGAAATAAACGATAACAATGATGAGTGCGCCCGTAATCACACGTTGCCAGAACGAGTTCACATTAAGCAGATTCGCGCCATTGTTGATGGTTGCAAGGATGAAAGCTCCAAGTAAAGGTCCTTGGACTGATCCGACAGCTCCAAAGAGGCTTGTGCCGCCAATTACCGAGGATGCAATGGCCTGCAACTCCCAGCCTTCGGCCTGCGTCGGGTTGCCGACGCCAATACGTGTGGCGAGCAAAATACCAACAAAGGACGCGCAGAGCGCGGAGAGAGTATAGGCGAGATAGATCGTGCGGTTCACATTTACACCGGAGAGCCGGGACGCTTCGGCATTTGAGCCCACGGAAAACAGGTATCTGCCCCAACGTGTGTGCTGGAGCAGAATGTAGGCAGGGATGCCGATGAGGATGACCATCCAGAACAGGTTGGGTACGCCCAGAAAGTCATTGCGCGAGAAATTGGTGAAGTCGTCATTGTTGATTGAAATGGTTGCGCCATTCGTAATCAACAGGCCAATACCGCGCAGTGAGGTAAGCGTGGCCAGTGTGATGATAAACGGCGGCAACCCCATTTTTACAATGCCAAAACCATGGAAGAGGCCGATGCAAAGACCAATGCCGAGTGTTATGAGTATGGCCGCCCAGATTGGAAACCCGTTGGCTAAAAGCAGGGCAACAATGGTGCTGGTGAAACCCGCGATTGCTCCGACGGAAAGATCTATACCGCCAGTGATGATAACGAAGGTTTGGCCAACGGCGAGGATCGCAATCATTGCACCTTGACGCAATAAATTGGCAATGTTGTTTGCAGTCCAGAATGTTGTCGTCGACAGACCAAGTATCAGCCAGAGTAAAAGCAGGAGTGCAAACAATGTCAGCCCGAAGAGAATATTGTAACGCTTCTTGGGTGAAATGACAGGTTCCTTTGTTTCACTCATAGTCTGGATTCTCCGGCTGAATTGGGTTGGCCGGAGCCGAACCTAACGCTCTCGTCAAAATGTCTTCATGGCTCGCGGATTTAAATTGATGGGTGGCTACCATCTCACCACGCCGGAAAACATGCAGAGTGTCGGCTAACTCGTAGACTTCCGGCAGATAGGACGAGATCAGAATGATCCCCGCGCCCTTTGATAGCAACGAAGAGAAGAGGCGATATATCTCCGCCTTGGTGCCAACATCGACGCCGACTGTTGGCTCGTCAAAAATGAAAAGCTTGGCACCGTGATTGAGCCATTTGCCAATGACAATTTTTTGCTGGTTACCGCCGGATAGACTTGCGGCAGTTGCACTGCGTGTTGATGTCTTTATCCGAAGGTTGGCAATCTGGCGGTCAGCTTGACTCGATTCTTTGGACTTTGAGATAATTCCGCCATGGCCAAGCTTCGAATAAACCGGCAAATTGAGATTGAGGCTTACGGGCAATGACAGACAAAGGCCTTGGTCCCGGCGGCTCTCCGGCGCAAGCGCAATACCGAGTTTGATGGCATCATTCTCGCGACGAATATTGATTTCCTCACCTTTCCATAAAATAGAACCGGAGGACTTTGGATGCCGCCCAAAGACAGTGGTAACAAACTCGCTGCGCCCGGCACCGATCAAGCCGTAAAGCCCGATAATCTCACCCTCTCGCACAGTGAGCGAAATATTTTCGAAGCCTTCTCCAGATAAATTGCGGGTTTCCAGAATTGGCTTGCCGAACTCAAATTTATCCTTGTGATAAATCTGTTCAATCGACCGGTTGATCATCATCGCGATCAGTTCGTTCTCGTCGGTTTCTGCAATCTCTCGCGTTCCCACCAATGTTCCGTCTCTCAAGACAGATACTCGATCCGCCAGTTCAAAGACTTCTTCCATTCGATGGCTGATATAAACGATCGTCACACCATCGGCCTGCATGCGCCGGATCAGAGCAAAAAGTTGCATACCCTCTTTGCGGGTGAGGTAGGCGGTTGGTTCATCAAATATGAGAAACCGTGCTCCTCTCGTCGCAGCGCGGGCCGTTGCAATTAATTGCTGTTGGCCAATCGTCAGGTCTCCAAGCATGGCATGAGCAGGAAGATCGAAGCCAAGGTTGTCGAGTATCTTCTGCGCTTCCCGCACCATATTGCGGTGCCGCAGCAAGCCGAAACGCAGATGCTCTTCCCCCAAAAAAATGTTGGCCGCCACGCTCAGATGTGGGCAAAGCACAACCTCTTGATGCACGGCATTGATGCCATGCTTTATTGCTTCGACAGGTGTGCTTAAAGCGACTGGTTCGCCGCGCCAATAGACATCGCCACCTGTTCGCGGGATCACTCCTGTCAGGAGCTTGATAAGTGTGGACTTTCCCGCTCCATTTTCCCCAACAATGGCGTGAATTTCGCCAGACTTGAACGCAAGCTCAGTCGGCTTGAGCGCATGGGTACCAAAGTACTGCTTTTCCAGCCCCTTGAGCTCAAGGATAGGCATGTCGGCTGCCATGATCGTAGCAGTTGCATTTGTCCAGTTACCGGATTGCGATGCAAGATCCTGATTGGTCATGACAGCCTCTTTGATTGAGGGCATAATCCCGATTAATCAAGTTTCGGGTTTAGCAACTCCTGCGCACGCGGCTCGCCCATGTTCGCTTTCGTAATCAGATTGGCACCGGTGTCGACATTTGTCTCGACGTTTTCACCCTTTGATGCAGCGAGCGCGGTTTTCACACCATCATAACCCATGCGAAACGGATCCTGAACGACGAGGGCATAGAGCACACCGTCACTCAGGAATTTCACCAGTTTCTCATCACTGTCAAAGGCTATGACCTTGATCTTGTCCTGAGCCTTGTTTTCGGCTATTGCCTGACCGGCACCCTGACCCATAATCAGATTGGAAGCAAAGATGCCGCGAAGATCAGGATTGGCAGTGATCAAATCTGTCGTGATATTCAGGCCGGTCGTAGCCTGACCATCAGCCACCTTATCCGCTACCAGTTTCAATCCGGGATATTTTGCAGCAAGTTGTTCTTTAAAGCCCTTGGCCCGTTGGTCGAGTGAACCCACCCCGGGCAGAGCTGTAATTATGGCAACGTCACCCTCGGCCTTGCCATATTCTTCGGTGATTGCTGCTGCCAGACCATCGGCTGCAACACGTCCTCCTTCAACATTGTCTGTCGTGAGGAACGATGTAAACGCCGTTGAGTCCGCTGCGGAATCAATGCCAATGATCTTGACCGATTTCGCGGCCTCATCAATGGGTTTGCCAAGTGCCTTGAACTCCGTCGGTGAAATAACGATTGCGGCAGGTGCGCCAGAGACTGCATTCTCCAGGATGGAAATTTGTCCGTTTATATCCGACTCTGCTTGCGCGCCGAGTTCTGGAACCTTGACGCCGAGATCTTTGCCCGCCTTTCGTGCACCGGCAAGTACAATCTGCCAATAAAAAGATGTCGTATCCTTGACGATAATCGGGATGGTTACTTCCTGCGCCTGTACAGGTGCAACTCCGATTGCGCCAGCAATGATGGCGCCACCGGCAAGACCGAGCAAAATTCTACGATTGAAGCACTTTCCAACAGAAATCATTTCCATGTTCCTCTCCAAGCGCCTTTCTTGTTTTGTTTCCAGCTGGATTGTGGCGCACTCAACCCCGCTTTTTAGAAGGTCTATTTGATCGTAAACTGTTCCACTTCAGCAAAAAAAGCATCTGGAACAGCCACGTTCAAAAGGTCCATATTTCGGGTAAGGCTGGCGGCTTTGGCTGTCCCGATGAGAACATTCGCAACTGCCGGCTCGCGCAAAGGAAATTGTATTGCTGCAGCAGCGAGAGGGATGGAGTGCGATTTGGCAATAGCCTCCATGGCTCTCACGCGCTGGAGTATGTCTTCCGAAGCAGGCCCGTAGTCAAAATTAGCACTGGGTACGGGGCCAGTTGCCAATATACCGGAATTAAACACGCCACCTATAACCAGCGAGATTTGCTTTTTGCGGCATGCTTCAAGCAAGCCCCGTTCTGCTGATCGGTCTAAAAGGGAATATCGCCCTGCCAGAAGAATGCAATCTATCGCGCCATGGGCGATCACATCCATGCATACGTCGACTTCGTTCACTCCAAGACCATAAGCGGTGATAGCATCCGACGATTTCAATTCGTCCAGTGCCTTCAGGCCACTGTCAAGGAGTTGGCGCTGGTAGACAGCATTTTTCTCGGCACCGTGAGTATAGGCCCCAATGTCGTGCACGTAGAGAATGTCTATTCGATTCAGGCCAAGCCGGGCAAAACTGAATTCAAACGACCGCATGATCCCGTCATAGCTGTAGTCATAGTCTACCGTGAAAGGCAGGGGATTGACATAGGAATGATCAGGGATCTGGTCGTCGGGTACCGGTCGCAACAAACGGCCAACTTTAGTCGACAGAACATAAGTGTCGCGAGGCTTCGAGCGTAGAAAATCCCCTGTGCGACGTTCAGAAAGGCCAAAACCGTAGAATGGGGCGGTATCAAAATAGCGCAGCCCTGCATCCCATGCGGCCTGCAATACTGCAATGGCATCATCACGAGGGCAATCTCTATAAAGACCGCCAATTGCTGCGCCGCCGAATCCAAATTGCGTCACAGCCAGCGGAGTAGTGCCTATTTTGCGGGTTTCCAAAGCGCTCCTCCCAGATACGCAAAGTCCTCCAGTCTTTTATCGACAAAAAACCTTTTCAGTCAATTGTTCTTGTGTGTAAATGTTCATGGAGCACTAAACATTCACGCCAAGGAATGGGATGTCAAAGCAAAATACGGTTTTCAAGGAAGGCTACAATAAGTGCCTCGGTCTATTGACGAGTGGAGCGTTTCTTCCGTCCGAAGCTGAACTAGGTGCAAAATTGGGCATCAGCCGCACGACTGTCAGAACGATCTTGAAAACAATGGCGGGGGTAGGGCTTGTCGAACTCGGAAATCAGGGCAAGAAGGTTCTTCGTAATCCCAGGCAGAAAGATTACTTCCCGGAAGACCAAACGGATTCTCTTGCCGAAATTATCGAACGAAGTTTCATGAAACGTATTCTTGCCGGCGGCGCGCAGCCGGGAATGCAAATAAATGAACTGGAGCTGGCACGTGATATTGGTGTCGGTACCTCTAGCGTTCGAGAATTTCTAATACGATTCAGTCGTTTTGGTTTAATTGAAAAGCGTAAGAATAGTCATTGGATACTAAAAGGATTTACCCGCGCATTTGCACTTGAGCTTTTTGAAATTCGCGAGGTATTCGAACTCAAATCAGCGGTTGCATTCACCAAATTACCAGAGGACCATCCGGCACGCGAGAAGCTGGACAGTCTGGAAGTTGAGCACCTGGCTCTCCTGAGAGAAATCGACAGCCGTTATACTGAATTTTCGGAACTGGATGAACGATTTCACAGATTGATCCATTCAGCTTCCCGTAACCGGTTCGTTGATGATTTTTACGATGTCATCGCGATTGTGTTTCATTATCATTATCAGTGGAACAAGCTGCATGCGCAACAGCGCAACACGCGTGCACTTGAGGAACATTTGGCTTACATTGAGGCTTTACGCTCGCGCGATCTGGCGAAGGTGAACAAGGCTTGTCGCGCACATTTAAAATCAGCGCGCGAAACACTCCTTCAATCGATAATGCCCGGGGATGACGATCAAGGTCATTACATTTAATAGGGTATGCCGTCCTTGTGCCCAAAACGGCCGTCGGCGTTGGAGCTTATCATATCGATATCAGGGCACGTTATGAGATTCTGAGACTTGCGTGATCCTACCTCCAGATAGACGGCTGTCACGTCAGACTCATTTATCATGTGGTGGCCGTTACCGTGTCTTTACGATAGCCGGTTCCTTTCAGAACAGGCAATGCGTCAATGTCGAGCTTAGGCATTACTGCTCGCTCCCTGTTTCGAGGTTGCGCCGATCTATTTCTTGCGCATTGCATCCGCCAAAGCGGCTCCAAATGCCCCCTGTGGCGCAGTTGCCGCAGGCTTCGGAGCAGGCGATGGTACGCGCGGTCGGGGCATACTTTCTGCACTGCGCGCGGGACGAGGCGCATCATTACCACCGCCATCTTTACGCATAGTCAGACTAATGCGATTGCGTTTTGGATCAACCTCAACGACGCGAACTTTGACAACATCTCCGGCTTTGACCACCTCATGAGCATCTTTCACAAAGCGATCCGCCAGTTGAGAAAGGTGAACGAGACCATCCTGGTGCACGCCAATATCAACGAACGCACCAAAGGCAGCCACATTGGTGACAGTTCCTTCAAGCAACATGCCAGGTTTCAGGTCCTTGATGTTGTCGATGCCATCCGCAAATGCAGCTGTCTTAAACTCTGGTCTGGGGTCGCGTCCGGGTTTTTCCAACTCGGCAATGATATCGCGAACTGTCGGCAGGCCGAACCGTTCATCAACAAAGAGCCGTGGGTCAAGTGCTTTCAGAGCGGCACTATCATTCATCAGCGTACGTACATCCCGCCCGCAAGCACTAACGATCTTCTTTGCAACGCCATAAGCCTCAGGGTGAACTGCAGATGCGTCAAGGGGCTCACTCCCATCGCTTATACGCAAAAATCCCGCGCATTGTTCAAAAGCGCGAGGCCCGAGACGGGCAACTTCAATAGCTCGCGGCGCGTTTTGAATGGGCCGATTTCGTCGCGATGAGCAATAATGGCCTCTGCCAAAGATGTCCCCAAACCAGAGATACGTGCCAACAAAGGTGCGGATGCAGTGTTGAGGTCAACACCGACAGCGTTCACCGCATCTTCGACGACGCCTTCAAGTGAACGGGCAAGGCGATATTGATCGACATCGTGCTGGTATTGGCCGACACCGATGGACTTTGGTTCGATTTTGACCAGCTCGGCCAGTGGATCCTGCAAACGTCGGGCAATAGATACTGCTCCACGCAATGACACATCAAGCGTCGGAAACTCGGCCGCTGCAGTTGCGGAAGCTGAGTAAACGGAAGCGCCTGCCTCACTTACAATAACTTTCAATGGCTTTGGCGTTGGCATGTCGCCAAGCATATCTGCAACGAGTTTTTCGGTTTCACGACTGCCCGTGCCGTTGCCTATGGCAATCAGCTGGACCTTATGTTTTGCGATGAGCTTTGCCAGTTCTGCTTGCGTACCTCTCACGTCGTTACGTGGCGGAAACGGATATACGGTTGTCGTATCGAGCAGCTTGCCGGTGCCATCAATGACAGCAACTTTCACGCCTGTACGGATGCCGGGGTCAAGACCCATCGTTGCTCGTGAGCCAGCAGGTGCCGCCAGCAGCAGATCTTTGAGGTTCCGGGCAAATACGCGAATTGCTTCTTCCTCGGAACGTTCACGCAATGCGGTCATCAAATCGACCGACAGATTAAGGGAAAGTCGGATACGCCATGTCCAACGCACGACATCCATCAGCCAGCTGCCGGCGGCGCTATTTCCAGCAATCGAGTATGCTTCCGCAATCATCCGTTCGACTGGTTTGATCGCAGCCGTGTCATCGGCGTCTATCTCGATATCAAGGGAGAGGATTTCTTCATTCCGGCCGCGCAACATGGCAAGTGCGCGATGGCTGGGTGTCGTGGCCCAGCGTTCGAAATGGTTGAAATAATCTGAGAACTTGGCGCCGGCCTCTTGCTTTCCGTCTATGACTTTAGCGCGCAGGACGGCTCGATCTTTCATATAGTTTCGCAAGCGACCAACAAGATCGCCATTCTCCGAAAACTTTTCAACGAGGATGTCACGCGCGCCATCCAGCGCCGCTTTCGTGTCCGTGACCTCTGCGCTGATGAAATTCTTTGCAAGTTCAAGCGGAATTGTCCGCCGGTCTGACAGGATTGCTTCCGCCAGAGGACCGAGCCCTTTTTCGCGTGCAATTTCTGCCTTTGTCCGCCTTTTGGGCTTATATGGCAGGTATATATCTTCCAATTCAGCTTTAGTGATTGCTCCGGCAATCTTTCCTTCCAATTCGGGCGTAAGTTTCCCTTGGCTACCTATTTCATTAATGATCGTGTCACGGCGCGCTTCAAGTTCACGAAGATAAATCAACCGCTCATCAAGAATGCGCAGTTGAGTATCATCAAGACCGCCGGTCACTTCCTTGCGGTATCGTGCAATGAAGGGTACCGTTGCACCCCCGTCCAATAATTCGATTGCTGCAGTTGCTTGTTCGGGGCGGGCATTGATTTCTGCGGCAATAAGGCGGGCGATGCGGGCAGTATTGGTAACAGTCACGGGCTATCCATAAATCATGATCGGGCGACCAACATAGTGATGCCCGACCATGACCGCAATCGCCTGGGAGCGATGGTTTATTTCAACAGTGATTTTGCTCGCCTGATGCCAAGCGCTTCAGGTCCCTGCGCGCGACAACCCGTGCAGACGGTTTGGAGATTATCAGACTGCCTGTCCTGTCGTGAAAGCAGGTGACTAATCCGGCCCTTGATTGCTTCTGCAAGGAACTCGGCATAGCGCGTAACTTCCGGCACTCCCATCAATTCGCCAAAAGTACCGCGTGCCAATGGACCACCGACGTAGAGTGTTTCAGCGGTCTCGTCTTTGATACCAATAGCCTGACCGGTTCCAGCAGTATGCAACCCTAGACCGATTGGGTCGGTACTGAGTAGACCCTGTTCGAACAGGGACGCAATCAATGGGCTTCCCCGGGCGATTGCCGCGTGGGCAGGACCAGTCGTGATGACAACAGCGTCAAAGTCTGCAGTCTCAATGTGAGTGCCACGACGTTGCCGGTAGCTGACGTTAAAGCGGTCTTTATCAACGAAAGCTGAATGCAGAGAAGCGGAAAGAATGGACAGGGTGCCTTCTTGCAGACGCTGGTCCAGCACTGCTTCCACCTGCGGGGCAATCCGGAAACGATGCACATCCCACAATGAACGCAGATGCCGGACCAGTCGCCGCCGTTCTGCCGCCGGCAAAGAGCCCCAGATGGATGGTGCCTGATCGCGTAAAGCGTCGAGGACTGGATGCCAGCTTAATCCTTCATTCTTGGCGCACGCCAATGTTTGCCTTACGTTTCGCAGAAGTGTCCGCGCGGTGATGTCTTTACCGAATGATCCGAATGAGTCATTTACTGCTGACGCATGCCCGCGGGAACGATAGCCATGGCGCGAAAGGGCAGTGATCCGGCCATGATGACCGCGCCTGTCCAGCGAAGCAATAATATCGGCTGCGGTCAGGCCCGTTCCGACGATCAGAACTTCTTGCTCGGGTTTGATTGTGTCCAGCGCGTTCGGCGCATAGGGATCTGCGACAAATTGCGGAGTGCCTGCGAGATGCTGCAAAGCAGTTGGCACGGCAGGCAGCGGATGTGTCGTCGCAATGACAATGATATCTGCATCCAGAGTCGTTCCGTCACCGAGAACGATGCTATAGCGTTCTCCCGCAAGTATAGCTTCCCTTGCCTTGTCCCTTACGTGCTGAATCTGTCCGGATTTTAGAAAGGGCTCGATGTGATCATAGACGTACCGCCCAAAGACTGACCGTTGTGGGAAGGCGTCGCCTGTCGCGGTTCGGGCCAGAGCATCTTCAGCGCTTGCTGCGTCCATGGCAAGCCAACGGGCAAAATGATCGGGCTCAGCCGATACCATCGTCATTTTGGAGGCAGGTACATTGATCCGATGCGCTGGATCAATACTGGAGTAAGCGAGACCGCCGCCAAGTCTTTCCCTTGGCTCGATAATGATAATCTCGATGTCGTTCGGTGAAGTCTGTTTCGCCAGATGATATGCGATAGCCGTTCCGGAGAACCCTCCGCCAATAATTGCAACGACAGGCCGAGGTATCACGATTGATTTGTCCGCAGGCTGGCTGGACGATGATCTCCAGCGACGGTTTCACCGAACGGTCCCATATTAACCAAAGTAGCGCTTGTGCGGATCTCATGATCCAGCGGCAGGTTTGGCAGCACGAGTTCTCCAAAGCGATATGCTTCTTCCAGATGAGGATAACCTGAAAGAATAAAGGTATCGATACCAATGCGGCGATATTCATCGATGCGCTCTGCCACCGTCGCCGCATCGCCAACCAAAGCGGTTCCCGCTCCGCCGCGCACAAGACCCACACCAGCCCACAGATTGGGGCTGACTTCGAGTTGATCGCGGCGACCACCGTGCAGTTGGCTCATGCGTGACTGACCGACGGAGTCCATACGGGCAAACACCTTTTGCGCCGCGGCAATAGTGTTGTCGTCAAGCTTGCTGATCAGCTTGTCGGCTGCGGCCCATGCCTCTTCATTGGTCTCCCTCACGATCACATGCAGGCGAATACCGAAGCTGATGTTGCGCCCGGCCTTTTCCGCCAGCGCATTAACGTTACTGATCTTTTCGGCAACCGCAGCTGGTGGCTCTCCCCAGGTGAGATACTTGTCAATCTGCTCGGCGGCAACGGTGTTTGCGGCTTCGGATGAGCCTCCAAAATAAAGTGGGGGATACGGTGTCTGATGAGGAGGAAACAGCAGACGGCCGTCCTCTATTTTGAAATGTTTTCCCGTGAACTCCACTGTCTCGCCGCGTAAAACAGCCTTGTAGATATCCAGAAACTCACGCGTGACTTCGTAGCGTTCATCGTGAGAGAGAAAAATGCCGTCACCCTTGTTCTCCACAGGATCGCCGCCAGTGACGACATTGATAAGCAGCCGGCCTTCGGATATGCGATCCAGTGTCGCCGTCATGCGGGCGGCCAAAGTGGGTGACTGCAAGCCGGGACGTACAGCAACCAGAAAGCGCAGCTGTTTGGTTAACGGGGCCAATGCGGAGGCAACGACCCAGCTATCTTCACAACTGCGGCCCGTGGGCAGCAGCACACCATAGTAACCCAGTGTATCCGCAGCTTGCGCAACCTGCTGCAGATAAGGAAGGTCTACAGCTCTTCCGCCGTCGGATGTGCCGAGATAACGGCTGTCACCATGCGTGGGAAGAAACCACAGGACTTTGATTTTGTCTGAAATGGTGATGGTCATAATAATCCTATTGGGCAGCAATCTTGTGCGAAGTCAGCGTGGTATTGAGTGAGCGAAGAATATTGCGTTTCGCCTCTTCAAATTCGGGGGAGGTTCGGTCCCTCCGACGCGGCAACGCAATATCAAATGTCTCCGCGATGCGGCCAGGGTGTGGGCGCATGACTGCAACGCGATCTGCGAGAAAAAGTGCCTCTTCAATGTCATGCGTGACGAGCACAAGTGTTGGCCGGCTTTCGTTCCACAGGTCAAGAACGTGTTCCTGAAGCTCGGCGCGAGTGAAGGCATCAAGCGCTGAAAATGGCTCGTCCAGCAGAAGAACACGCGGGCGTGTTACCAGCGCCCGTGCGAGCGCTACCCGTTGTGCCTGGCCGCCTGACAGCTCCTTGGGCCAGCGTGTGCCATAGCGTGAAAGCCCCACCTTTTCGAGTGCTTCGTCGATTCGCTGCTTTTTCAGTACGTTGTCCGGTTCGTTCAACCCAAATCCAATATTATCAGAGACGCTTAACCATGGGAGCAGTCGTGGCTCTTGAAAGACCAGGCCGATATAGGGGTGTGGCTCGACAATTGTGACGCCATCAACGCTGATTGTCCCTTGCGTTGCACGGTCCAGTCCGGAAATCAGCCGCAGGATAGTGCTCTTGCCGCAGCCTGACCCACCAATAATGCCGAGAATTTCTCCGTCTTCGACCTGGAGCGTTATGTCAGCCAGCGCGTGAGTGCCATTTTGATAAATCTTGCCGATCGTGTTGACCTGAAGCATACGCCTAGACCTCCCGCCCGAAACGGTCTTCCCAACGCAGGAAGGGCGCAACAGCGGACGCAAGCAGACTGTCTGACAATTTGCCGATAACTGCGAAGGTAATGATTGCAGCAAGAATTTGATCTGGCTTGCCAAGCTGCTGGCCATCCACGAGCAGATAACCCAGACCTTCCGAAGCACCCATGAACTCGGCAGCCACAACGAACATCCAACCAAGTCCCAAACCTGAGCGCAGTGCTATTACATAGCTCGGCAGTACTGCCGGCAGAAGAATGCGTCGCACAAGCTCAAAGCCGTTTAGTCGGAATATGCGACCTACCTCGACGATCTTGCGGTCGACCGAAAGTACCGCGCCACTGACTCCAAGATAGACCGGAAAGAAGACGCCAACTGCGATGAGAGCGATCTTGGATTGTTCGAAAATCCCGAGCCATAGAATGAACAACGGCACCCAAGCGATGGAAGGAATTGCGCGTAGTGCTTGTAATGAGGGATCGAGAAGGCGGCGCACAAGCAGGGAATAGCCTGTTAGTGCTCCAAACAATGTCCCAATGACTGCTCCCAGTGCAAAACCTGACAGGACACGTAACGTCGTTGCGATAATGTGCGTTGTAAGCTCGCCACTTTGCCAGAGATTCCAAAGGGTAGTAATGATACGCGAGGGCGGTGGCATTAACCGCCCCACCACTAGGCCGGCTCGAACGCTCGCCTCCCACAGGAGAGCCAGAAAAAGCGGTAGAATAATGCCAAGCCAAATGGACCGCAGACGTAATCTGGGAATAGATGCGATCCCGGGTGGGTGTTTCGCATCCTCCCGCAAGCTGATGTCCGTTACAATCATTGCCGGTCTTTGGTTATTGGCTTGCCGGCGCAAAACTGACATCGATCAGCTTGTCGGTGGTGGCCTTTACGTCAACATCCGCCGCGATGACACCAGCTTTCTGCAAAGCAAGCCCAGCAGAAACGATTGTTTCATTTTGTTCGCTTCCGATGCGGGAGTGGCTGATATCTGTTCGTTCGATCTGTTTGTCGATGACACCTTCGGGCAGCTTGGTAGCTTCGATCAGCACCGCCTTCAATTCATCGGGATGAGCAATTGCCTCAGCGCGTGCCTTTTCATATGCAGCGATCACGCGGTTGACGATTGCTGGATGCTCCGCTGCAAAATCTTCGCTGGTATTCAAAACGCCCCAAGTGTTATTCTCAGGTTTCCGGTAGAAGAGCTTTGCACCGTCTTCCACCTCTGCTGCGGCCATCAGTGGATCGAGTCCGGCCCAGGCGTCCACATCGCCGCGTTGAAGTGCCAGTCTGCCGTCCGCATGCTGAAGAAGTACCAGCGTAACGTCCTTTTCAGTGAGGCCAGCGTCTGCCAGAGCGCGTTCGAGAAATATATGCGGATCTGTGCCACGTGTTACCGCGATACGCTTGCCCTTGAGATCAGCGACTTTGTCAATACCGGTATCGGGACGTGTAACCAGCGCTGTCCATTCAGGCCTCGAATAGACGTAAACGGACTTCACGGGATTGCTATTGATCCGGCCGAGAAGTGCTGCGGCACCGGCCGTCGAGCCGAAGTCAATGGAACCCGCATTCAGGAACTCCAGAGCCTTATTGGAACCGGCTGACTGAACCCAACGGATTTTAATCCCGTCCTTTTCAAACTCTTTTTCGAGAATACCTTGCTTCTTGAGAAGAAGACCAACCGGATTGTAAGTGGCCCAGTCTATGCGCAATTCAGAAATTTCAGCGGCGTTGGATGCAGTGGAAAAAATAGATAGAGCAATAGCGGCAAGACCCCATACAAGTGACCGGAAGAGAACCATCGACATTATCCCTGTGAGCTGACCGCGCATGCAATTACGCTGCGGCATCAATGGAACGGACAATAAAACGGCCACCTGCGTCCAAGAAGGAATGGTTTGCTAATCTGCTTTCCGAATTAGAATTCGATTTCCGGAGGGGCACCTCGAAGAGTTCAGCAGGACATATGCAGCTCTGACAAGTTTATCGATAAACAGCAGCACAGCGCGTTCATTTGAACTGCTAACGGCCATAATTGGTTCTGTCTCAATTTTTTGAACCGTGTTCTGAGTCTGGCCAGGGAAACTATTCGATATCCTTGATAGCATCCAGTGGGCCGACCAGTGCGGTGCGGGGAGGTACCAGTTTTGGCGCCACGAGATACACCTGAGGTGTGTGAAGCCCTTCATCCAGAAGGCTGAATGCCTTGGCGATCATGCTTTCCACATCCTGTCTGATCATGAATACCGGAAACGACATGAACGAACCGAACGGATCGTAATCATAGCAACCGACGACAATGTCCGAGACCGGTTCATCCGGGTGTTTGGCCATAAAGCGTAACAAGCCTTCGAAGTTAATTGATGAGTTGATAAAGAGGGCGCGGGGGAGTTTCCCTTCCCGCTGGTAAAAGGCTTCGAAAGCTTTCTCTGTCATGGTTGGCGAATAGCCTGTCGGCTGAATGCATTGCGCGGGATCTTTTCCCATAAACTCCTGCTTCACCGAGCGAAAGCCGCGTATGCGCTCGCGGCTGGCGAAATCATTGCGCCCGCCGAAAAGACATAACTCATCCGGCCTGAGAGGGCGGTCCGGGCTCACTCGATCGATAATGGCGGTGGTCAGCATTCGGGCCCCCTCATAATTGTCACTAATGACTGAGGGCACTTTGCTGCCAGGCAGGTCGATATTGATGTGTTTAAGACCGGCCGCTTCGCAAACGGTATGAATACCGTCCGGGTCTGTGGCACCGGCAATGATCAGTTCATCGATAGAGTAGGCGATCAATGTTTCGACTGTCTGGCGCTCTTCTTCCGGATCACGACGTGCACTGACCACAACCGGACATTGCCCCCTGCTGCGAACATACGCCTCGAAAGTTTGGGCCATAGAGGAAAAATAGCGATTGTCGTGTACCGGCAAAAGCAGCCCGACCAGGCCAGAGCGGGAACTTCGAAGACCACGGGCCTGAAGGTTGGCCGTATACTGGTGTTCCTTGGCAAGACCCTGAATATGTTCGGCTGTGCTCTGTTTGATGCGCCGCTTTTGCCACGTACCGTTCAGGACCGCACTGACCGTTGATGGCGAACTCCCTGAAAGAACAGACAGATCGTAAATGGTCGCTTTTTTTCTGAGTTGATTCTTCATCAAATTCTCCTGCCGAACTCCTAGCCGCAAAAAACTCTTGACGAAATACGAAAAGCGTTCATTATCCACTGCACTATCGATTGTGCAAGAAAGAAATATCGATTGCGCAGATTGATAGCGTGCTCGAAGATACGGCGTTGGGAGGCGTTATTTCAGCATCGGACAAAGAATACTGACAGGTCAATGCGGGTCGCATCGTGACCCGCCGGATTGTTCCATCTGGAACGCTGGAGGAGGAAACAATGAGGAAAATTCTATTTGCAGCGCTCGTGGCATCAATATCGTTTGCTGGTGTATTCGCGGCAACGGCACAGGATGCTGCAGGCAAGGTTGGCATCGTCGTCAAAATCGGAGGAATTCCATGGTTCAATGCCATGGAAGCGGGTATAAAGGAGCAGAGTGCGAAGATTGGCGTTGACGCATTTATGGTCGGCCCGACCAGTGCCGATCCGGCACTGCAGGTACGCGCCATTGAAGACCTTATCGCGCAAGGCGTGAAGGTAATCGGCGTGGTGCCCAACGATTCAAAGGTTCTCGAACCCGTTCTTCAGAAGGCACGTGATCAAGGTATCATCGTGATTACGCACGAGTCCCCGGGTCAAAAGGGCGCTAACTGGGATTTCGAACTCGCGTCTGCGACCGGTTTCGGTGAAGCGCATGCCGAATTGCTGGCGAAGCAGACAGGTGGCAAAGGTGATTATGCAGTCTTCGTGGGGTCGCTGACGGTTCCGTTACATAATGCTTGGGCTGATGCGGCAATTGCTCATTTGAAGAAAAATTACCCGGACATGAAGTTGATTGGAGAACGCTACGGCGTAGCTGAAGATGTCGACAAGAGTCGCAGTACTGCTCTCGATCTGATCTCCGCCCATCCGGACCTGAAAGGCTTTTTGGCCTTCGGCAGCCAGGGACCGATCGGTGCAGGGCGTGCTGTTGAAGAACGCCGCAAAACCGGGGAAATCTTCGTTCTTGGACCGTTTTCACCCGGACAAGGTCAGAAGCTGATCACGTCGGGAGCAATCTCCGGTGGATTCATGTGGAATCCCAAGCAGGCAGGTGAGGTGTTTGTCACGCTGGCTGACCGCTTGATGAAAGGCGGAGAGTTAAAGGACGGTGAGGAGATTGAGGGATTGGGAGCAATCAAGCCCGATTTCGAGAACAGGAATATCATCGTGGATCAGCTGGTGTCGATCAACAAGGATACTGTTGCCGATCTGGCCGCGCTCGGTCTGTGATCATCCTCCCGCTGCCGGGCCATTATTCGGTCCGGCAGACTTTTATAAAGTGAACCCACAGGTAGATCAGCATGGCTATTCCAGCGAAGGCGGAATCGGCACGACAACCGCTATTGTCGTTAAGCAACATCAATATGACCTTTGGTGGTGTAAAGGCGTTGCGCAATGTGAGCTTTGATGTCTATCCGGGCGAGGTGCACTGTCTGGCCGGCGAAAACGGCTCCGGCAAGAGCACGCTCATAAAGATTATTACGGGTGTTTATCGTCCCGGAGCGGGAGCAGTTATCGAATATGACGGGCGAAGCTGGTCTCATATGTCGCCAGTGACGGCCCAGGCTGCTGGCATCAAGGTGATCTGGCAGGATCTGGCGCTTTTTCCCGAGATGAGTGTCGCTGAAAACATTGCTTTTGAAAACGTGCTTGGACGTTGGCCAAAACCGGTCAACTACCGGCGTATCCGGGAAACGGCGCTGGCGGTTTTGCAAAGGCTGGGCGTTGAACTTGATGTGGATATTCCGCTCAAGGAATATTCCATCGCCCAAAGACAGATCGTTGCTATTGCCCGTGCACTGGTCGGAGAGGCAAAGCTTGTTTTCATGGATGAGCCAACGGCTTCGCTGACCCAGTCCGAGACGGATCATCTGCTCGAGATCGTGCATAATCTTTCAACAGCCGGTGTAGCTGTTGTCTTCGTTAGCCACCGGCTGGCGGAAGTACTGGAAATTTCAGATCGCCTGACTGTCTTGCGCGATGGTGCGCTGGTGGGTGTCTATCCGGTGGAAGGGATAACGCAATCGCGCATAACCGAACTGATGACCGGCAAGACATTTGACCAGACTGTGCGGGCACAGGATTTTAGCGCTGCGCCCGAAGTGCTCAAGGTTGACGGTCTGTGCCGCGCTGGTCAGTTTGAAGACGTTTCGCTGGTCGTGAGGCGGGGAGAGACCCTCGGAATAACGGGATTGCTGGGCGCCGGGCGTACCGAACTGGCACTGGCACTTTTCGGTATGGCCAAACCGCATGCGGGGCAGATTATACTCGAAGGCAAGCAGGTAAAATTCCGATCGAACCGCGAAGCTATCGCAGCGGGCGTTGCCTATCTTTCAGAAGACCGCCTGTCGATCGGATTGATTCAACCGCAGTCCATTGCAGATAATCTGGTCATTACGTCCCTTGGAAAAATTACTTCCGGCGGGCTTCTTTCCGACAAGCACAAACGGCAATTGGTGGCGGGGTGGGTTGCGGATCTTGGTATTCGCATCGGCAGGCAAAGTGATGCCATTTCAACACTTTCCGGTGGGAACCAACAACGCATCGCCATTGCCAAATGGCTCGTGGCGGATCCCAGGCTCCTCATCCTTGATGCGCCCACCGTAGGTGTAGATGTCGGTGCCCGTTCCGGTATTTTCGAGATTGTAGCCAGGCTGGCTGCGTCAGGTCTGGCAATCATCCTGATCTCCGATGAGGTGCCTGAAGTCTACTTCAATGCCGATCGAATACTTCATATGGCTCAAGGACATATCGTCGAGGAATTTGATCCGCGCAACTGCACTCTGCAGGACATAGAGGCAGCCGTCTATGCCTAAGCTTTTTCATTCCCACGCTACAGAAATTGTACTGTTGGCAGTGATCCTGTTAATCAGCATGGTGTTGTCATTGGTGACGGACCGTTTCTTCTCTCTCGGCAATGCCTTTGACCTTTTGAATACGAGTTCAGTGAACATCATCTTCGCTGTCGGCCTGCTGGTGGTGTTGATTTCAGGCGGCATAGACATCTCGTTTGCGGTGGCCGCGTCGGTCGTTCAGTATATTGCTGCGCTTCTTCTTGGGCAGATTGGCGGCGGTGGCTGGCTGAGTGGTCTGATTATCGCCGGCGGCCTGGGTATTTGCCTCGGCGCGATCAATGCATTCCTTATCCATCGCTTTCGCATCATTTCGATCGTGGCGACGATTGCAACATTCAACATTTATTTCGGGTTGTTGATGTTCTTCACGCGTGGCGTATCAATCTACGACCTGCCCGACTGGCTAACCCAACGTGTCGTACTGTTCGAGCGCGAGGCCGCTGACGGAAGCTGGGCAGAGTTGACGCTCCCCGTTCTGATCATGGTGGCCTGTGTAATGGCGACATGGACACTGGTCACTCGCACGACTATCGGCCGTCAGCTTTATGCTTTCGGAGACAATCCGGAAGGAGCACGACGCTTTGGTATCAATGTCGGCGCGATGCATTTCATTGCATTTGGCTGGCTTGGATTAATGGCTGGTATCGGCGGTCTGGTGCAGGCGCATTATGCTCAGGAAGTCGTGCCGAATGCACTTTATGGCCGGGAACTCGATGTGCTTGCCGCTGTCGTCCTGGGCGGTGCACGTCTCGGTGGCGGCAAAGGCACGGTGTTCGGTTGTGTGCTCGGCGTTCTGCTGGTTTCCATTACTCAGAATGGTCTGAATCTTATGAATGTCTCACCATTTGCCTTCAAGATGGTCATCGGAGCGATCATTCTTCTTGCAATCACAGTTTCCAGCGTCCGGCTCGAAAAGTTGCTGCCGTTCATGCGCGCACCGGGAGAACGCACATGAGCAGTTTGATGAAACGAGCGGGCAAACTCATCGGAACCGAAATCATTGGCCCGGGTCTCGCCTTTATCGCAGTGATGCTGTTCTTCGGACTGGCCGCACCAAGGTTTTTAAGCAACGCGACCTTCGGCTCGGTAGCGTTTCAATTGCCCGAACTGGGGCTGCTTACCCTGGCCATGTTGTTGCCGATCCTGACGGGTGGACTCAATCTGGCCATTACGTTTACAGCCAATATTGCCGGGCTCACTGTGGCGTGGGTACTGCAAAACCATGGCGGAGCAGATGCAAGTCTGCTGGTCTTCGCGGCAGGATGTGCTCTGGCAGTTGCGGCAGGTGCTTTGAGTGGCACGGTTATGGGATTGGTAATCGCCTATACCCGCGCGCATCCGATCCTGGTCTCGCTTTCTATGATGATCTTTCTGCGGGGCCTGGGTGAATTCCTGACACGGGGCGGCGATATTTCCGGCTTTCCATCTTTCATTTCGCCAATTGGACATGGCTCGATCTTTGGTCTGCCGATACCGCTGTTGATCTTTATAGCCTGTGTTCTGCTCTGGCATGTGCTGCTGATGCGCCTGAAGCTTGGCTTCAATATCTACATGATTGGCTCGAATATCGAGGCAGCGCGCTATTCTGGGGTTAATACGCGCAAAGTCCTCGTCCTCGTCTACACGCTTTCCGGTGCCATGTGCGCAGTTGCAGGCATCATTATGATGGCCCGCTTCAACTCCGTGCGCGTAGGGCATGGCGAGTCCTATCTGCTTATCACCGTGCTCGCCTGTTTCCTTGGAGGAGTTAATCCTTTTGGTGGCTTCGGTCGTGTCATTCCTGTCTTTGTAGCGCTGGTGGTGCTGCAACTTCTGTCATCCGGTCTCAATCTCATGGGGGCCAACCAGCATCTGGCAACAGCCGTCTGGGGAATACTTCTCTTGGGCGTGATGATTATGCGCTGGCTGGTTTCCTGGCTCACTCTTTCCAACACTTATAGAGGATAATGCTATGCAGGGTTTCGGTGTTCATACCAGTATGTGGACGATGAATTGGGACAGGGCGGGAGCCGAAAAAGCTATTGCAGCCGCCGTCACGTATCGCATGGACTTTATTGAAATCGCGCTGTTGAACGCCCCGGCTGTTGATGCGGCGCACACGAAGGCGCTTCTTGAGAAGCATGAACTGCGTGCCGTGTGTTCTCTTGGTCTTCCGCAAAGCGCATGGGCTTCGGTGCGTCCGGAGGCTGCAATCGAGTATTTGACAGTGGCCATCGACAAAACTGCCGAACTCGGCGGCGAAGCCCTGTCCGGTGTGATTTATGGCGGGATTGGCGAGCGCACGGGCGTTCCGCCGACGCGGGGCGAATATGACAACATAGCGCGTGTGCTTCAGGCTGCTGCGAAACATGCAAAGAAATACGGCATCGAGCTTGGCGTCGAGGCGGTAAACCGCTACGAAAACCATCTGATCAATACCGGTCAGCAGGCGGTCGACATGATTGAGCGGGTCGGTGCCGACAATGTTTTCGTGCACCTTGATACGTATCATATGAACATCGAGGAAAAGGGTGCCGCAAATGGTATTCTGGCAGCACGTGACCATCTGAAATATATCCATCTATCCGAGAGTGACCGGGGCACGCCAGGCTATGGCACCTGCGACTGGGATGAAATCTATGCCACATTGGCGGCGATCGGGTTCAAAGGCGGGCTGGCGATGGAAAGCTTTATCAACATGCCGCCGGAAGTTGCCTATGGCCTTGCTGTCTGGCGTCCAGTGGCAAAAGATGAGGCAGAGGTCATGGGCAACGGCTTGCCGTTCCTCCGCAACAAAGCAACTCAATACGGCTTGATCTGAGCTAACGCCCCGGGAGTGGTATGGCATGGTGCAGGCAAAGGCCCAGTCGCCAGATCTGCCAGGTGACATTGCAGTGCTTGACGTAGGAAAGACTAACGTCAAGCTCAGTGTTGTCACTGCCACAGGTTATGTCGTGGAAACACTTGCCGTGGCCAACCCCGTATTGTCCGGCCCACCGTGGCGCTATCACGATCTCGATAGTCTGGGCGACTGGATATTCGGGTCACTCGCAGCGCTGTCAGCAAAGCATAGACTTTCAGCTATTGTTACAACAGGGCATGGATCAGGTGGCGTTATGGTCGGTCCAGATTGTGCATCCGGCGATGGTTCTGTTCTGCCGATGATCGATTACGAGCAGGCGCTTCCCGAACATATCCGGGACGATTATGCGCCTTTGTCCGGGAGTTTCTTCGATCGAGGCAGCGCAATGATGCTGGGCGCAACGCATCAAGCAAGGCAGATGTACTGGATGCAGCGCGAAGAGCCGGAGGCTTTCGGGCGTGCCCGCTGGTACCTTGGCATACCCCAGTACTGGGCATGGCGGTTCAGTGGAATTGCTGTCTCCGAGGTCAGTTTTCTCGGCGCACAATCTCATCTTTGGAATGTTGTCGAGCAGGATTGGTCACCCATCGTCAAAATGATGGGTTGGCAACGCCTCATGCCGCCCTTCGCCAAAGCATGGCAAATCATCGGCCGGATACAACCGGAACTGGCAGAGCGATATGATCTGCCAAAGGGGTTGAAAGTGCTTGCTGGTTTACATGACAGCAGCGCGAATTTTTACCGCTATCAGGCGGCGCGACTTACGGATTTGACTGTCGTTTCGACAGGGACATGGATCGTTGGATTAAGTGATAGCACGCCACTCGACAGTTTAAACGAACTGCGTGGCATGACTTTGAATAGTGATGTCAACGGTCAAGTTCTGGGTGGTGCATTGACCATGGGAGGGCGCGAGTTCACCCATATGGCAGGTGACAGTGCTGATGGACCGGATGCCGATCCGGCAATGCTACACAGACTGATTGAGCGCGAAACGATGGCTTTGCCTTCCTTTGGGGCTGATGATGGCCTGTTTCCCGGGAGTGCCCAATGTGGTCATATTATCGGTACGCCGCCGCAAAACTCTTCTGAAAGAAAGACATTGGCAGTCCTTTATGCTGCACTTCTGACATCAGAATGCCTGGAGGCTCTCGATAGTCGGGGTCTGGTTGTCCTTGATGGCAGCTTTCTGCGCGATCCGCTTTTTGCAGGGCTGGTGGCTGCGCTTCGCCCGGGCGGCAAGACATTCTACAGTCTCGAAAACTATGGAGTAGCAGCAGGCGCGGCCATGCTCGCCGGGTACCACGGCCGGAATGACGCTGCCCAGATAACACTGTGCCGGCCAGAAAAAGTTCCCGGAATATCCAATCTCGTCGCTTATGCAACACGGTGGCGCTCGCGCGCTACGGACAATCGCATCCTGAAAAACCTGAAAGGCCAGCTATGACCGACTCGGCTCAAAACATGACTGAATTGCGCGTGAAGATGGTCGATATCTGCCGTCGCATGAACTCTGGCGGGATCAATCAGGGGACCGCAGGAAACCTCTCCGTGCGAACAGATAATGGGTTTCTCATTACGCCTTCATCCCTGGCTTATGAAACCATGACACCGGAAGATCTCGTTGAAATGGATTTTGATGGTGCCTATGCCGGCTTGCGGCCATCATCAGAATGGAGATTTCACCGCGATATTCTGCGCCAGCGTAACGATATCAATGTCGTTCTTCATTGCCATTCGCTATATGCGACGACGCTGGCCTGCCATCACAAAACAATTCCAAGCTTTCATTACATGACGGGTATTGCCGGGGGGACGACGATCCGGTGCGCAGAATATGCGACCTTCGGAACGCAGGCATTGTCGGATCATGCTTTAACTGCGCTGGAAGATCGTCTCGCTTGTCTGCTCGGCCAGCATGGGCAAATTGCCCTTGGCAAGACCCTTGAATCGGCACTCTGGATGGCGATTGAAATTGAAACGCTGTCGCGCATGTATGTTCAGGCACTCACCCTCGGTGAACCGCCCGTACTTTCGGATGAAGAAATGGAACGGGTAATCGGCCAAATGCGCCGAATGAGTTATGGATACGCACCCGACGAAGAAGGTGTGAACGATGTCGCAAGACCTCGCAAGACGGTCCCGTAACCTGGTTCAGCAGATCGGGACGCAGTTGTATCTGCAGGGAATATCCACCCGCATCCGGCCATCAAGCGGTCGGACAGAGCTTTCAAGCGCCTCAACGTCCAAATGGCGTTTCAAGCTGCGACGTGATGGATCAAGCACTGGACCTGCCGCCGTCAGCTTTTTCGTATTGGGATGCTGCTTGTTTCAAATACAGCGGAGCGCGATCCGATCTCCTCCATTTCGCCGGGATACGTTACTCCATCCGGCAGCTGACCCGTTCTGCAACTGCCGTGTCGTGCGAGATAAAAAGACAGGAAAGGCTGCAAGCATCTGCAGATCCATCAACAGATTGCGAACCTGCGTCTTGATGGAAACCCCAGGTGCAGAGCCAGCCTTCCAGACAGCCTCGGCGTCTCCCTTCAGCGCCGAGCCAGATGGTGAGAAGTCTTGAGGAGCGGTTGGCGATGCGCCTTCTTCATCCGTCGGAGCACCCGCGTGATCCCGTTAGTCATCGTTGCATCCGTTGGCGCTGGCCCGGACGGACAACAATAGTCGCCTTGTGCTCAAGTCCGGTTCAATATTGAGTTGCCTTTAAAGTCTATGGACTACTTATCGAGTACCATTCAGGCATCATTCGGCATTTCTGTCGGCGCAATCATATTGAAACTGATCCTGGACATTCAAACAGCAGTAAGTCCCTCCTCGAAATTTCTTGTCGTGTGCAGTTTTCTCCCGAATGGATTTGGTGGATCCATCTTTTGGGCAACGTGACGGGACGTGAGCTTCAACGGATACCGCCCAGGGATTTTGACAGTGTTGCAGCCTCCCTCAATGCGATATCCCGCAAAACTTCAAGCTTGTCGTGATCGAAACGGCTGCTCGGACCAGAGATCGCTATTCCGCCCGGTACGTTGCCTCCACTCTCAAACACCGGGACAGCCACGCAGCGCATGTCCGGAGCAAACTCCAGATCGTCATACGCATAGCCCTGGGCACGGACCCGCGCCAGTTCGCGCCGCAACTCATCCGGATCAGTGATCGTTCGCGGCGCGACTTTCCACAGTCCCCCGGCAATAATGGCCTCGGTAGCGCGTATGTCCTGATAGGCAAGCAATACCTTGCCTATCGAGGTGCAGTGCAGGGCGGAGCGGTCGCCGATCTGAAAATCTACGGCGACGCGCTGGCTGCCCTTTGCCCTGAAGACAAGCACCGCAGCATCCCGCTCGAGCGCTGAGTAATGTACCGTCTCGCCTGTCAGATCTGAAATCTTGCGAAGACAGGCAACAATCTTGACCGAGCGCTCATCCTCACTCATGAGATTCCGCGACAGAGACAATACCTTAAAACTCAGCCGATAATTTTTCGTCACATTGTCGCGCATGACGTAGCCCGCATGCACAAGAGTTAACAGCATGCGATAGGCCGTGGCTCGGTCAACACTCAGCCCTTGCGCGGCTTCTTGCACCGTTATCGGTCCATGTTGTTCTCCCATAAAATCAAGTACGGCAAGAGCCTTCACCGCAGTTGCGCTAATATTGGTGTCCATCTCCGTCATGCCTGCCAACTCCGTCTGTTCAATATTCGTATATGCGAGATTCTTTTAAAAGAAAAGTTCAAATATTGTTGACGTAATACGATTATTAAAATACCTGACTCCAAGCAGTCAGTGGAGAAACAATTGGATATGCTGATTAATGGCAGCTGGACTTCAGCCTCCGATGGCCTGACCGATGCGGTCATCAATCCCGCCACCAATATTGAGATCAAGCAGGTTCCGCGTGCGAGTGTGGAGGATGTGGCGCGGGCTGTGCAGGCTGCTCAGCAAGGTGCACAGCTCATGGCTGCACTGCCAGCCTACAGACGCTACGAGATCCTTGAAGCTGTGGCCCGGCACATCGAAACCAAACAGACGGAACTGGGACATTTGCTTTGCAGTGAAAACGGCAAGCGCATTGGCGAGACTACCAGCGAAGTTGGTGTCGCGGCGCGCATTTTTCGCGGCTATGCGGAAGAAGCCAAGCGCATGTTTGGACGTTCCTTCCCACTCGATTCAATTCCTGACCGCGAGACATCACTGGCAATCACAACGCGAAAACCACTCGGCGTCATTGCGGCCATCGTTCCATTTAACTATCCGGTCGAACTCTGGAGCCACAAGGTGGCAGGCGGGCTGGCCGCCGGCAACGCGGTGATTACCAAACCACCGGAAGATTGCCCGCTTACAATCATTGAAATCAGCCGCTATCTGGAGGAAGCAGGTTTGCCGCGCGGCGTGCATCAGGTGTTGACCGGCGGACGTGATGTCGGCGAAGCACTTGTTCGTGCCGAAGGCGTTCATATGATCGCGATGACCGGCAGCACGGTGGCAGGGCGGCAGATTCTGGAAGTTGCTGCCGCGACATTGAAGAAAGTGCATCTGGAGCTCGGCGGCAATGATGCAACAATTATCTGCGCCGATGCTGATATCGACAAGAGCGCCGATGCGCTGATTGCGGGACGCTTCACCTCGGGCAACGGCCAGATCTGCTGCGCAGTCAAGCGCGTGCTGATCGACCGTTCAATCTTCCAGCCCTTGCTCGATGCACTGGTTGCCAAGACGAAGATGCTCAAACTTGGCGACCCGATGGATACGGCGACCGATGTCGGTCCTCTGATCAACCGGCGTGGAGCCGAAAAGGTCGAGGCACAGGTCCGGCAAGCAATGACTGATGGTGCAACCATTGTTACGGGTGGGAAGCGGCATGAGAACTTCTTTGAACCCACCATATTGACAGGGGTGACTCCGGGGACACCGGCCTTTGATGACGAAACTTTCGGGCCTGTGCTGCCGCTTATTCCCTTCGATACATTCGAGGAGGCACTGGAGCTCGCCAATGACAGCCCGTTCGGCTTGCAGGCAGCTATCTTCACCCAGGATTTGGGTCGGGTTATGCGTGCCTATAGTGTACTCGATGTAGGTACCGTCGTCGTCAACCATACAACGGCGGTACGCGTCGAGACCCTGCCTTTCGGCGGTAATAAATGGAGCGGCAATGGGCGTGAAGGTATTCACGACACACTCAATCAAATGACCAGGGAAAAAACCCTGCTGCTGCATAATGTTTTTGGAGTGGTGAGCTGATGCCCCACATGCGCGTCGACCGGCTGGCAAAAAGCTATGATGGCAATCCTGCCGTCCGGGAGATCTCGTTTGCGGTGGAAAAGGGCCAGGTTCTGGCACTGTGCGGGGAAAACGGTGCGGGCAAATCAACATTGATGAAAATGCTTTCCGGAGCTACTCAGCCCGATAGTGGATCGATACTGCTCGACGGACAGGCTACCCGGATCAACGGGCCGGCGGACGCACTGGCGCTTGGAATTCGTACGGTCTATCAGGAATTGAGCCTGCTGCCGCATCTGAGCGTTGCCGAAAACATGCTGTTAGGCCGTATGCCCACGCGGATATCATCACTTGCAGTGGATTGGTCCACGGCCCATCAAATTGCTGGAAACGTCCTCGCAGATTTCGGTTTTCCGGACATCGATCCCACAGTTCTGGTCGGTGATCTCAGTGTTGCCCGACAGCAGATTGTCGAAATCGCCAAGGCCATGGCCGCATCGCCGGATATACTCATCTTGGATGAACCCACAGCAGTTCTGTCCGCCTCGGAAACTGAGAAGCTGTTTGAAAAGGTACGTCAACTCGCGGCCGACGGCTGCACGGTACTTTATATATCGCATCGGTTGGAGGAGATATTCACCATCGCGGATGCGGTCGTCGTTCTCAAGGACGGCCGCAGTGTGCTGACCGGAACAATCGCCGAATTCAACCAGGAACGACTGGTTCAGGCGATGGTCGGTCGGCCATTGGCGGCAATCTTTCCCAACAGGTCTGCGAGTACGGGCGAGGTCGTGCTCGAGGTCGAAGGGCTTTCCCGGCAAGGCAGCTTCCAGGATATTTCATTTAACCTGCGTTCCGGTGAGATCGTGGGCATGTTTGGTTTGGTCGGCAGCGGCCGAACCGAAATCGCCAAAGCTGTTTTCGGTGCCATATCAACCGATGCCGGTGCCATCAGACTGAATGGAAAGCCTATTGCCTTCAATACCCCGCAAGAGGCAGTACGGACAGGAATTGCCATGCTTACGGAAGACCGGAAAGGTGATGGATTGGCGCTCGCGGCAAGCATCCTCGATAATGCCAGCCTTGCAAGTTTCGGCCGTCATTCACGCTTCGGCATCATCAACCGGATAAAACGCGCCGCACTGGTGGATGACAAGATTGCAGAATTGTCGATCCGCCCGAAAGACGCCAACCGGCCGGTGCGGCACCTCAGTGGAGGTAACCAACAAAAGGTGGTGCTCGCCAAGTGGATGCTGGTGGAAGGTATAAAGCTCTTCATATTTGACGAACCGACACGTGGTGTAGATATCGCGGTCAGGGTTGATATCTACAGGATGATCCGTGACCTGGCCGATCAGGGCGTCGCAGTACTGGTGATTTCATCCGAAATGCCTGAGGTTCTGGGTCTCTCGGACAGGTTGCTTGTCATACGGGGAGGGCGATTGGTCGCTGAACTCGATCCAGATCATGATCAACCGGAAACGGTTTTTGCCTACGCTGCCGGTCTTCCGGTTCACCCCAATTCACCGGAGCTTGCATCGTGACCGAAGTACTGTCCACCATTCACCCGAAACGGGCATTCTGGCAGCGCTTCAGCCGCGCCGATATATTGTTTACACTGGCAATTCTTTTACTGGTGATTTTTGCGAGTTTTGCCTCCGACGCGTTTCTTACCCAACGCAACATCGTAAATATCTCGCGCCAGATTGTCACAAACGGCTTCCTTTCCCTTGGTATGCTTATGGTGATCCGCACGGGCGGCATTGACCTCTCCGTCGGTTCGGTGCTGGCCTTTGCCGGGTTGCTGGCTACAGGATTGCAGGACCAGATGCACTTTTCCGGTGCCATTGCCATCGCGCTTGGCATGGGCATCGCGGTCGGATGGCTCAATGGCTGGCTGACGGCCCGATATGAACTGCAACCGTTCATCGTGACTCTGGCAACGATGGGCAGCTTGCGCGGCCTTACATATGTCTACGCCGATACGCCCCGTTATCCCTCCGACGAGATGTTCCGTTCACTGATTGGCGGTGCATTCGTCGCGGGTGTACCGGTAACTTTCCTCATATTCGCGATAGCTGTCCCCGCTGTGTGGTTCTATCTCAATCACACTGTTTCCGGTCGTGCCGCCTTTGCGCTTGGTGTCAACAAGGAAGCGGTGCGCCTTGCCGGTGTTCCCGTCGGCAAGCATATGATTTTTGCCTATGTAGCCTGTTCGTTCTTTGCCGCTGTTGCAGGTGTTTTGCTTGCCTCTCGTCTAGGGATAGCCCAACCCAGCGTTGGTGTCGGTTATGAGCTCGATGCCATCGCGGCGGTTGTCATCGGCGGCGGATTGCTTGGCGGCGGCGGCGGCACTGCTTTGGGTGTGCTTGGAGGAGTGCTGGCGCTGGCGGTCGTCGACAACGTGCTCAACCTGTTCAATGTCGATTCCTATTACCAGCAATTGCTTAAGGGAGTGATCATTCTCGTGGCGGTGCTCGCCAGACGCAAGAAGGGTTGAAACGCCGGCTCGCCGGCCTAATGGAGGAGGAATGAAAATGACAATAGTGCAGAGATTGCGTACTGCCGCGTTGGCCGGCATTGCCGGAATGGTGTTGACGGTGAGTGCCGCGCAGGCCAAGGATATCAAAGTCGGGGTAGTCAACCTTTCCTTGTGCTGCGCCTATTTCGTGGGAATGGACGCCGCCGTAAAGGATGAGGCGAAAGCGTTTTCCAACGTAACGGTCCTGTCGACCGATGCCGATGGTGATGTGGCCAAACTAACGGCGAATGTCGAAGATCTTCTCAACCAAAACGTCGATGTGTTGATTATTTCGGGAGCATGGATCGAAGCGGCACCTGCTGCTCTCGAAGCCATTCAGCAGGCGGGTGTGCCCGTGGTAATGGTCGACCGGCTGCTCAAGGGCGGCCAGTACACGGCTTGGGTTGGACCGGATAATCGCGTTATCGGGGAAGGTATCGGCGACTACATCGTCAAGCGTCTCGGCGGCAAGGGCAAGGTCGCGATCATCCGAGGCGGACCAGCTGACAACACTATCGGCTCGAACCGAACGGATGGTGTGAAAGCAAAGCTTGAAGGCACAGACATCGAAGCTCTGGTCGCCCCGGGCTGGGGAGGATGGAGTGCCGATGGCGGCTTCAGGCAGATGGAAGATTTGCTTGCCAAAAACGCAGAGATCAATGCGGTGTTCTGTGAAAACGACTCGATGTGCCTTGGTGCACAAAAAGCTGTTGCCGATGCCGGCAGAGCCAAGGACATCTTTATCGCTTCGGTTGATGGTGAAAAAGGTACATTGGCTGAGATCATGAAAGAAGGAAGCAATTATGGCGCTACCGGATTAAACTCATCCGACCAGATTGGCCGCGCTGGTTTTAACAGAGCTATGGCCATCCTTGCCGGCGGTACGCCCCAAAAAGATACAGCCTTGCCATCGCCGATCATAACCGCGGACAACGCTGCAAAATACTATAATCCAGAAAGCAAATTCTAAAACTATACGCCAGGCTGGAAGAAGCAGAAGCTGGCCCCGCAGGATTACAACCTGCGGGGCCGCTTGTTTATTTGAGCAGTCAGACTTAACGGGTTCATGCTTCGACGGGTTTGCCATTGCACGCGTGGATAAACCGAATGCGTTCCCGTATCACCGCCGACACTGTTGTTGAGAGGTCGGGTGCAGACTTGATACTGTGTGTGTCTCGCCCCTTCGTTCTCTCGCAGGCGATATAGCTGCAGGAAGGCGCTCCGCCACTCTGCCGGGCGTCCCCCGCTTGTCGATCGTACCAGTTCGCGCCCGAAGCATCGTGCAGTAGACGAATTTCACCGATGATCAGGGGAGTGATGGCTCGGGCTGCCGCCTTTATTTTGCTAAACGATTCCAAATCCTCTTTCGCTATAGAGGGGAACGTCCGACCGGACCGCGAGCAGTATGTTGGCGGCAGGCCATCGCCCAAGCCGGAAAACAGCCTCTCAGCATTGACGAGCTTAACCGGCTCCAGCGCGTGGTCATAGAAGATGCCCGTTTCGTCCGTCTCGGTCTACGAGACGAGGGCGGTTTCATAGTGCAAGCTCGCGGCACCAATATGCCAACTTCGCAGTATATCAGTGCACGTCACGAAGATCTTTGCGGACTGATGGACGGGCTTGTTGCGTTTGCAGACCGCTCGACACGCGGTGGGATGAACCCCGTCGTAGCGGCGGCATGCGGCGCATTCGGTTTCGTCTACATCCACCCTTATGTGGACGGCAACGGGCGTCTGCATCGATGGCAGATCCGCCATGCGTTGGCAGCAGCGGCCTATAGCCCTCCAGGTCTGGTCTTTCCGGTCAGTGCGGCAATTCTGCGCGACATTGGCAGCTACCGAACCGTGCTCGAATTCTGTTCGTCATCGCTGCTGCCCTTCATCGAGTGACAGTCAACCCTGACCGGCAATGTCGAGGTGCTGAACGAGACGTCCTTATTCTACCGCTATTTCGATGCCACTGCACACGCAACCTTTCTCTATAAATGCGTTGAGCAGACTGTCGTTCACGACCCGCCTGAGGAGGTTTGGTTTCTTCAGGCTTTCGATGCCTTCGCATAAGGTGTTCAGCAAATCATCGATATGCCGATGACGCCGCTGGAGCTGCTCCATAAGTTTCTGGAACAAAACGATGGACGATTGTTACAACGCGCGCGCGCCAAAGAGTTTGCCCCGTTAAGCGATGAAGAACCCAGGAGGATTGAAAACCTCTGTGAAGACGCATTCAAACCTGCGGCTTGACCGAAACTATAAACTTCTCCGATGAGATACTGAACTTGCCCGCTGAGGTCTTAAAGAGCGAAATACTGTGATACCCGCCCCCATTTTGTCTTTATGCGGTGAGTCCGCGATGGACCGTGGTCTGATCATCGCGTGCGTCATAGTCACGCTGGCAGTCCTGAATCACATCGATGTTCTCGATAGTCCAGTCGAACAGGATCGAAAACGGCGCCTGCAGTGATCGCCCGAGTGGCGTCAGCGTATACTCCACGCCGAGCACGCGTCCATCCAGAACCCTGCGCGTCACCATGCCGTTGCGCTCCAGCTTGCGCAGCGTCTGCGTCAGCACGCGTTGGGTCACGCCATCAAGGCGTCGCTTGATGGCGTTGAAGCGTCGGGGCTCGCTGAGGACCGCCAGCACCATCATCGACCACTTGTCCGCAATCTGGTCGAGGATCACGCGGCTGGGGCAGTCTGCACGATAGATCGGGTCATTTTCACTTATCGGCTCATCCATAGGTATCCTCCAGCATCCCTGGGATGCTTCAGGTGCGTAATTGACGCCAGGTATCTGATGAATACTTTAAGGTCAATGGCGCGAAACACCTGTGCCAGAGTTTTCCCGAAGAACAGAGATCTACATATGACAGACACAGATTTCGGCCGGCTGCGAATTTCCAGGGCAGACGGCGTTGCGACGATCACCATCGACAATCCGCCGGTCAACGTCCTCAATGTCGCCCTGATGAGCGAGATACGCCGCTTTCTCCTTTCCGTTCGCGATGATCCGGACACGCGCGTGCTGGTTTTCCAAAGTGCGGATCCGGAGTTCTTCATCGCCCATGTCGATATGACATTGATCGATGAGCCGCATGCCTTCGACGATTTTGTCCGCGAGGCTCCGCAAGGGCTCAACCCGTTCCAGGCGTTCGGCGAGCTTCTGCGCGAACAGCCGCAGGTGACGATCGTCAAGCTCGCCGGGCTGGCGCGTGGCGGAGGCGCGGAGTTCGTCGCGGCCGCCGACATGGCATTTGCCGCCGAAGGACGGGCAGGGCTTGCCCAGTGCGAGGCGTTGATGGGCATCACGCCGGGCGGCGGGGCCACGCAGTATCTTTCCAGCCGGATGACGCGCGGCCGGGCTCTCGAAGTAATCCTTGGCGCCGATCTCATCGATGCGGTGACGGCGGAACGCTACGGATGGATCAACCGCACGCTGCCTGCATCAGAGCTTGACGGTTTCGTTGATCGGCTGGCGCGTAACATCGCCGCCTTGTCCGAAGGCGTCATTGCCGCCGCCAGGAAGGCGTTGCCTCCCGTAGATCTGCGGGAAGGTTTTTGCCGCGAGCACGACGCCTGGGCAGGCCTCTTCGAACGCCCTGCGGCGGAAAAACTCATCCGGGGCGGACTCAAGGCCGGCGCACAGACCAAGGACGGTGAGCGAGATCTGGAAGGCCTGCTTCGCGCACTGGACATAGGATGTCCCTGAGCTCAAGCAGGACACGAAACCGCCATGGCGAAATGTCTCGCCCGGGTGGCTTCGGATGGCCTTTGCCTGGCTCTGGTGCTCTCCTGAAGTGCCGGGCTGGCTGCAAAACCCTGCTCGACAGCCAGAGTGGCACGGCGAACCATGCGGGGCAGGACCGGCTTATGTAGTCTGTTGCGAACACTCGTTATCTGGTGATAAACGCCAAAATATCCTCATTCAGTACATCGGCATTGACGGTCAGCATGCCGTGAGAAAATCCAGGGTAGGTCTTCAGCGAGCCGTTCGGCAGCAGCTTGACTGCCTTAAAGGCTGAGGCAGCGATCGGAACGACCTGGTCGTCCTCACCGTGCAGCACCAGCGTCGGCACGGTGATCGCCTTCAAGTCCTCGCTCTGGTCGGTTTGCGAGAAGGCCTTGATGCCGTCGTAGTGCGCCTTGGCGCTCCCCATCATGCCCTGCCGCCACCAGTTCTGGATCACGCCTTCATGAACCGTTGTGCCCTCGCGGTTGAAGCCGTAGAACGGACCTGACGGGACGTCGCGGAAGAACTGTGCACGGTTGCTGGTCAGCGCCGTCCGAAAGCCATCGAAGACCTGTATGGGTGTGCCTTCGGGGTTGTCGTCGGTCTTCAGCATCAGCGGCGGAATGGCGGCGACGAGAACAGCTTTGGCCACCCGACCCGCCGGTTCGCCATGTCGCGCCACGTAGCGCGCGACTTCACCTCCACCGGTCGAATGGCCGATATGAACTGCGTTCTTCAGCTCCAGCGCCTTGACGACGGCAAACGCGTCTGCCGCATAGTGGTCAATGTCGTGACCGTCGGCGACCTGGTCCGAGCGACCGTGGCCGCGCCGGTCATGGGCGACGACACGATAGCCCTTCAACAGGAAGAAAAGCAACTGCGCGTCCCAGTCGTCGGAACTGAGCGGCCAGCCATGATGAAAAACGATCGGCTGGGCGTCCTTGGGACCCCAGTCCTTGTAGAAAATCTGAACGTTGTCGTCGGTCGTGACAAAGCCCATGGTGAGTTCTCCTTGTGAAAGTTTGAGGGTGACAGTTTCGCCGGCATGCACGGTGCCCGGCAGTAGTGTGAAGCTCGCTGCAAGTGCCACGCCAGCGATAAGGGCATCGCGGCGATTGAGCAACAGGCCGGGAGGCAAGGCTGAAGGCATGGAGACGTTCCGTGGGTAACCAAAATGTGGCGGTCGGGAATGCGTGTCGGCCCCCATGAAGGAGTTCTGTCCGGCATTCCATGATGATCTGGGCAACGAGGCCGTAAGCGGATGTGCCGTTAGAGGGATTGTGAGTGTGTCCTTGGCTGGTTTTCGAATGTATAGTTTTACCGGCAGACATGCTCCTGAGTGCACATTGCCTGAGGCCTTGATGTCATCTCGACAAGCAATGCGATAGTGCACCTCGGCGCGAAACTGTGTCGCCATACGTGGAACACCGAATGGATTCGGCTCTCGCGTCTCCGATTCGGCAGATCATGCAGCCGGATCGCCGACATCTGTCTGTGCACGGATCGAGCTGAGGTACAAAGCTCACCTCTGCGGCCAGGTCGGCACCCTGATGATGTTCTTAAACCAGTCTGCCATGCAGAGCTTTTGCGCTGATGGGCGCGCAGGCTCTTCGGTAGACGGTACATCTGCTGAATATTACGGCACGTAACGCGGTATGCGATCCGTCGCTGGCAAACCCGCAAGCCCTTCGGCTGGCTTGCTTCCTTTGACTTCGTCGCCCACCGCGATGATGGCCTCGGTTCAACGTTGCAGGTCAGCCACGGGCGCAGTACCAAATCTGCTTTTATACTCTCGACTGAATTGCGACGGGCTTGCGTAGCCTACATCATATGCCACGCGCGATACATTGGTATTGCCGGCGGAAAGAAGCTTTCGAGCCTCCAGCAGACGCATATGACGTTGGAAGGCCAGCGGGCTAAATCGTGTGACAGCCTTGAAGTGCCTGTGAAAAGAGGTGACGCTCATGCCGGAAGAGGCAGCCAGGTCGGGGATAACAACGGGTTCGCTGTGGTTGGCGACGAGCCAGTCAGCGGCCGTCTTGAGCTGCTGGCACCGGTCGCTTCGCTGGCCGACCTGACGGAGCGTGTCGCCCATCGAGCTCTGCAGCAGACGATAGTAAGCTCGAACTCATAGCGCGGCGCGAGCACGCCGACGTCAACGGGCGCAGCCAAAAGCCCGACGAGACGAGCGAATGCGTCGCCAACCTTGCCGTCCAGATCGCCTGCTGCGACCGCGCACGCCCAGCGTTCTCCTGTCTGGGCATATCGAGCATGACCCGCGTGAGCAAGCCGCTATCAAGACGAAGGCTGATATCGACATAAAGGAGCTCAGGTGTCGCGCCGGTCAGTTGATGGATATAGGGCAGGCCGAAAGATGATGTCGCGCAGGTGCCCGCCGGCAGTTCAAAGCGATTGGCACCTATGGTCAAAATCTTGGTGCCCCGTAGAACGGCGTAGAACATGGGTTCGAACACGGCCGGTGTGGGTGACGTGGCGCGTGTCCCAATCCATAGCGTCAGGCGGGGAATGGATGTCGGGAAGCCAACAGTTCCCCCATGTCGTGCAACAAAGGGAGCAACGTCGTTCAGCAACTGAGTGGTTGGTTTCAAGGGATTGGCCATCACCTCAGCATGTAGTGATTTGGAAGGATCAGGCAAGTCTCTGGAAGAATCGGGAATGTGGCCTCCGTCGTGTCTGCCTATCTTGAGGCTCGACGAAGCAAAACTGCCGTGATCTTCGGTGCCAGGGGAAATGGCCTGGGAACCGCGTATCAGGGCGACATGACATTGAAAGGGTTCTGATTTTGCAGGAGCTGATTGGGAAGAATGCTCTGGTAACGGGTGGGTCGCGCGGCATAGGCACAGCAATTGCACACGCGCTTTCCGGGAAGGGGGCTAATGTAGCCATAACGTATGAGCGGTCAGCAAACAGTGCGGCGCAACTTGTTCAGGCGATCGAAGGCAAGGGGCGCAAGGCAGTTGCGATCCAGGCCGACAGCGCCGGTCCAGAGGCAGTACAGCGATCCGTGGACGAAGCCGTCCGCGCACTGGGCGGCCTTGATATTCTCGTCAACAATGCCGCGATTGCACGATACAACAATATTGCCGATTTCACGGTCGAGGATATTGACGCGCTGCTTGCAGTCAACGTGCGTGGACCCGTGCTCGCGTCGAAGGCGGCCATTCCCCACCTCAAGGAAGGCGGTCGCATCATAAACATCGGTTCGGCGGGTGCGGATCGTATCGTTGGCGTACCCGGCACGGTCTACTATATGACCAAAGGTGCGCTTCAGGCATTCAATCGCGGTCTTGCGCGCAAATTGGGTACCCGGGACATCTCGTTCAACCGGGATCGACAAACACCGAATCGAATCCCGAGACGGGCGAATCTGCGGATTACCAGCGTAGCCTGACCCCCTTGGCCGTTTCAATCAGCCAGAAGATGTCGCAGCCGCTGTCGCCTTTCTCGCGACGCCTGCCGCCCGGCAGATTACGGGGACGATCCTCACTGTGGACGGCGGCGCGCTTTCATGAAAGCGCAATGCTTTTGGTGGTCGCTCGATGAAGGTCGGCCAAGACTGTCCGGTGTCCCGGATCCTTGTAAAAAGGCCACGTGCCGTCCTTGGTGATAAAGTAGGCCACCCCAACTCTTATTGCAGTGCCCGCACACTATTTGCAGAGCTGTATCGCTGAAGCCAAGACTTTAGCGTTCCACTTATTGCGACATAGTTTTGTGTATTTGGAGACTATTCAGCCTGGAACTGCAACGATACCAGACGCGGTGGAGAAACTGATTGGCGGGGCGGTGTCTGTCTTTGACCGTCGCCCGGTCACTCAAACATGTGAGATCGGAAGGGTGAGTGCATGGCCGAGGCGAGCTTGGGGCAGACGATCGGGCCTGCAATCGTCCTGATGGCGGCGGCTGTTGTCGCGGTGCCCCTGTTTCGGCGGCTCGGCCTCGGCTCTGTTTTGGGCTATTTCGCTGCCGGTATGCTTGTCGGTCCGTCGGCAATCGGGCTGTTCACCGATGCCGTATCCATTTTGCATTTTTCGGAACTTGGAGTGGTGATGTTCCTGTTCGTAATTGGACTGGAATTGCGCCCCCGCAAGCTATGGGCTATGCGTGGCCAGATCTTCGGACTGGGCCTCGTGCAAGTCGCAGCGGCAACCGCAGTGCTTACGCTGACCGGCATGCTGGCCTTTGGCCTGTCTGGCCCGGTGGCCTTCATAGCCGGGGCTGGTTTCGTCCTTTCCTCGACGGCCGTCATCATGTCGGTTCTGCAGGATCGCGGCGAGATATCGGGCGCAGAGGGCCAGAAGTCCGTCTCTATCCTTCTCTTCGAGGATCTAATGGTCGTGCCGCTTTTGGCGGTGGTCGCTTTCCTGTCGCCTCTGTCACAAAGTCAGTCGGGCTGGATGGACGCTTTGCTGGCGCTCGGCGCGTTGCTGGTTCTTTTGGTCGTGTCAAGATGGGGCCTGAACCCATTCTTCGCCCTGCTGGCGCGTGCACGAACGCGCGAAGTGATGACGGCGGGCGCGCTGCTGGTGGTGCTTGGAGCAGCGTTGCTGATGGCCGGCGCCGGTCTTTCCATGGCAATGGGCGCATTCCTTGCCGGCGTGATGCTGTCGAGCTCCAGCTACCGGCACCAGATCGAAAGCGACATCGAGCCGTTTCGTGGCCTGCTGATGGGCCTGTTCTTCATGGCTGTCGGCATGTCGCTCGACCTCTCCGTTGTTGCCACGAAATGGTGGCTTCTGTTGGCCATGTTGGGCGCATTCACCGTTACAAAAGGTATTATGGTCTATGCAGTTGCACGTTCATTTGGCAGTTCCCATCCTCAGGCATTGCACCGCACTTCGATGTTCCTGCAGGGAGGCGAATTCGCCTTCGTGCTCTACGCTGCTGCGGCCGCAGGCGGCGTGATTGATGGGCGCGAAAGCGCACTGTTCACCACCGTCGTGATCTTCTCCATGGCGCTGACGCCGCTTCTCATGCTTGCGGCAGACCGGCTGCTCTCAAGCGAGGCATCTATGGAGGGCGTTGAGGTGGCTCAGGATCTCAATGGACGGGTGCTCATGATCGGTTTCGGCCGCTTCGGGCAGATCGCTTCGCAACTGCTGCTTTCCAGGGGAGTCAACCTCTCCGTGATTGATATGAGTCCGGCAAGTATCCACGATGCAGCACGGTTTGGCTTCAAAGTCTTTTTCGGCGATGGCACTCGCCTTGACACCCTGCGCCACTCCGGTGCAGCATCCGCCGATGCGCTTATGATCTGCATCGATGACCCGAAAGCCACCATGCAGATTGTGGAACTGGCACAGCATGCGTTTCCGCAGGCCAAACTTCTCGTGCGAAGCTATGATCGCGTTCATGCGGTCGAACTGACCCGCGCCGGGGTGGACCTTCAGATCCGTGAGACGGCGGAGTCCGCCTATCTGATGGGAGCCGAAGGGCTGAGGGCACTGGGATTCGCCGACATGGATATCGAGGAAACAGCGAAAGACATCCGTCAACGAGACCTCTCGCGCCTCACAGAGCAAGTACAGGGAGATCACATGTCGGGGCGCGATCGTCTTCACATTCAGCCGGTTCCGCAACCATTAAACGGAACACAATCCTCGTAGCAGGCGACAGCGGATCCTCGCGCTAAAGCAAGCATGAGGTTCAGGCATCCTATGATAGCAGGGAACGGGTTATGCAGGCATATAGAGTTGCCATTGCGGGTTTCGGGAGCGTGGGACGTGCAGCAGCAAATCTGCTTCTGTCCCGGCGTTCGCGCTATCGCCGGGTTTATAACGCGGATGTCCGGTTGGTTGCGGTCTGCGGATCGCGATCAGGCCTGACAAACGCTGATGGTCTTGAGGAAGAACAACTGGGCACGCTTGAAGACGGGCTGTCAGGACCCGCCTTCATTATGAAGAGCGGCGCTGATATCCTGATAGAAGCGGGACCGAGTGATTTCCGCACCGGTGGCCCGGGGCTTGCCTACATTCGTTCGGCATTGTCGGCCGGGCGCGACACGATCGTTATATCGAAGGGCGCCCTTGTCCATAGCGGAAGAGAGCTTCGAGACCTTGCCGACGGATCGGGTGCCATGCTGAAACTCAGTGGTGCGGCCGCGGCCGCCCTGCCGACGATCGATCTTGTCGACCATAGCCTCAAGGGCTGCGAGGTGCTCGAGGTCGAAGGCATTTTGAATGCCACCACCAACTATCTGCTCGACGCCATGGTGACACGTGGGATTGGCTTCGAGGCAGCGTTGCGTGAGGCACAGCAAGGCGGTTTCGCCGAGGCGAACCCACGAAACGACACGGAAGGCTGGGACACCGCCTGCAAGCTGCTGATCCTTGCAAATTTTGGCCTTGACGCTGACCTGACAATGGATGACCTGAGCGTCGAAGGTATCCAGGCGGTCACCGGAGAACGCATCGAGGCATGGCGCAAGGAGAGACTTGTCCCAAAACTGGTCGGCAGCCTTATGCAAACGAACGGCAGCTTTCAGGCCCAAGTCGGCATCAGGACATATCCGCTCGCCGACCCCCTTGCGAATGTCCGTGGAAAGGACAAGGCGATCCGCATCACCTCCGACGCAATGGGCGAAATCATCGCGATCGGATCAGGTAAGGAACCGCTTGCCACCGCCGCGGCTGCGCTGAAGGATCTCGAGCACATCCTGACGGCAAGAGGCGCACCATCCCTCGCCGATATCGTGAGGCGATCATTATGACAGATCGCCTGGCAGGTCACGCCGCCGCAGGCATTACCTTCCATGGCACCCACAGTCACAACGTATCAAACGGGGCCTCATTCTTTGCAAAGGACAAACGCATGAAAGCCGCAGTCTATAACAATCCTGGCCCTCCAACGGTCTTGAAATATGCCGACGTGCCGGATCCGGTCTGTGGGCCAGATGATGTCCTGATTTCCGTCGAGGCGATTTCGATCGAGGGCGGGGATCTGATCAATCGCCGATCGACCCCACAGCAATCTCCCTGGATTGTTGGTTATGCCGCTGCCGGGACCATTGCCTTGATCGGTGCAAATGTCCGCGACCGGGCAGTCGGCGAAAAGGTGGCTGCCTTCAACATGCAGGGGTCGCATGCGGAACTCTGGTCCGTCCCCGCCTCGCGCACATGGTTGGTTCCAGATGACCTGGAAATGGCACAAGCCGCATCGCTGCCCATTTCCTTCGGAACGGCCTATCACTGCCTGATCACTAAAGGGGGCTTGGGCGAAAAAGAAACAGTCCTGATCCAGGCCGCCACCGGCGGTGTCGGTCTGGCGGCCATCCAGCTGGCGCGTAAGGCAGGGGCGAGTGTCATCGCCGTGGCCGGTGGCAGCGAACGACAGGCGCGCCTGACTGATCTCGGCGCATCACATGTCATTGATCGCCTGGAGAAAGACATCGTTGAGGAGGTACTTCGGCTGACTGGTGACAAGGGGGCGGATCTCGTCATCGATCCGGTTGGCTCGACCTTGCAGGCCTCGCTGTCCGCACTCGCTCCCGAGGGGCGCCTCGTGTTCGTCGGGAACGCAGGTGGCGGGGAGCTCAAGGTCGAACTGTGGCAACCGATGCAGAATAATCAGACGCTTCACGGTGTCTTCATGGGGACACTGTTCGAGAGGTCAGCGGTGCATGACACGGTCGATGAGCTTCTCAAGGCAACCGTGGAGAAACGCCTGGAAGTCGTGATCGATCGGGTGTTTCCGCTGCGCGATGCATCGAAGGCACATGAGTATGCGGAGACAGCGAAACCGTTGGGGCGCGTCGTGATGATCCCCTGACCCTGGCGTTTCCGGATTCGATGTTTTTCGGTCATGTACCCGACCTGCTGACACAGCCGCTCCAGGCGATCGGGTGGCTGCCGGGTTAGATATCTGCACGCAGTATCCGACCGGCTGGCGATTCACATCCGCGCTGTCCTGGACTCTGCCGGGCCATGGTTGAAACACTCAATCAGCATTTCGGTGAGCACCCGCACTTTTCTTGCAGGATACTGCCCGGGCGGTCTGACTACATATATTCCCGCCGGGGGTGGTGGATAGCATTTCATGACCGGAACCAACTCGCCGGAGTCCAGATAATCTTTTATCAGGCCGTCAGGGAGCACGCCGATGCCCAGACCGGCTACTGCGGCGACAACGAGAGCGGCCCCGTTGTCGGCCTTGAAGCGCCCCTGCGGGCGAACGCTTATCACCTTGTCTCCATCCATTACCTGCCACGTTTCCGTGCCTTGCATGAGAGCCTGATGGGCGACAAGCTCGTCCGGGGTCTCCGGAGAGCCATGGGCTTTGATGTAGTCCGGGCTTGCAACGAAACTTCCGTAAAGGGGACCGACGCGTCTTGCGATCAGGTTTGAATCCTGAAGCGTGCCGACCCTGATCGCACAATCATATCCCTCTGCGATAAGGTCCACAAAGCGATCGCTGTAACAGGTCTGGATCTGGAGATGAGGATGGCGCCGCGCCATTTGTGCAAGTACCTGCGCGAAATGCGTTGGGCCGAAGGAAAGCGGTGCAGCAACCCGCAGGCGGCCGCGGAGTTCACCGGCCGGCAGGATGGTCTCCCTGGCCACATCGAATTCAACTGAAATCCTTGCTGCGTAGTCCCGAAACGTTGCGCCAGCCTCGGTCAGAGAAGCTCCCCGTGTGGATCGAGCCAGAAGCTGGACACCAAGCTCGGCTTCAAGCCGTACGAGCCGTCGGCTGACCATCGACTTGGAGATGCCCAGTCGCATTGCTGCGGACGTAACGCCACCTGCATCAGCAACTTCGACGAATGTCCGCAGATCCTCGATATCCACTCAGCGTTCCTCTTTTTACGACACAGCTTGGCAGATGTAAGGACTACCGCATCTCAAACAGGAATGACAAGCTTCTCCCTCGACAGCGTCTCGTAAGGCGCATGTCTTCTTAGCCAAACCACCAACACAGGATGTATCCATGACCTTTCGTAACGGCCTTGACTCGCTTCTCCGCCCCGAAGACTCCGTCCTCGTTCTGATCGACCATCAACCTTATCAGCTGGCGAACCTGAACAGCCACGACCCGCAAGCTGTGGTCAACAGCACGACCGCGCTGGCGAAGCTGGCGAAAGCCTTCGATGTTCCGACGATTCTCACCAGCGTGATCGCAGGGCGCGGCGGACTTCTCTTCAAGCAGATCACCGACGTATTTCCGGACCAGGAAGTCATCGATCGCACTTGGGTCAACACCTGGCAGGACGAGAATGTGGTGAACGTCGTCAAGGCGACTGGCCGCAAGCAGCTGATCATCGCCGGCCTGTGGACCGAAGTCTGCGTCGCAATGCCTGTCATCCAGGCCGCCGGCGAAGGCTGGGACGTGACCGTGATTACCGACGCGTCGGGCGGGATTTCGAAGGAGTCTCACGAAGTCGCCATCCAGCGGATGATCGCGGCCGGTGCGAACCCGATGACCGTGATGGCGCTCGCTGGCGAATGGCAACGCGATTGGGCGCGCACCGGACATGTCGAGCAGCTGACCGAGATACTCATCCAGCACTTCGCCGGCAGCGGCATCGCCTATCTCTGGGAGCAGCAGCTGCTCAACACCCCGGTGCCGGGCATCAAAGGCGGGCAGTAAAGCTGTCAGGGATGAGGGGGATTCGATGGACGCATCGCGAGAATGCAGACGGTCTGTTGGTCCTCGTCGTCCCGCTACTTCATTGCAGGTCGAAGCATCTGAAGCAGCGATGATGATCGCGGGCACGATTATGTGAGACCTGGTGCTCTTTTGTGGGGTTGCCCGGGGTGGGGGACGAGCGGCAACTGCTTGTGAGATGGTACCTCGCTTTTACGGCAGATGTCGTCATGATTCCGGTAAACGCGCATGTACGCTCAGGATCGGCATTGAACGCCGCCCTTCAACTGAACACATCAGCCAGGTCCAGCGCACAGGGGGAGGGAGTATATCTGGCCGAAACGGTAAGGCTTCGAAGCTTGTCAGTCGCGAACGACGTATTGCAATTGATTTGCGGGGGGCGCGATCATGCTCCACACAGGGCAGTTGCGCCGGGTCTTTCTGGCAAGAACTACAAGCAGGGACCGCGTCCCTGGCGCCCTGGCAAACTTCCGGGCTCACCGCCCGCACCGGCCGATAATTTTGAAAGGACCTGATATGGAAATCGGTATCGACAGTTTTGCAGCCATTCTCCCTGATCCGGCGACGGGCAAGCTTCCGGCTCCGACTGATCGCATGGCCGACCTCATCGAGGAGGTGGTGGTCGCGGACCGGGTCGGGCTCGATGTCTTCGGTATTGGCGAGCATCATCGCGGGGAGTTTCTCGATTCTGCGCCGACAGTCATTCTCGCCGCAGCAGCGGCCCGCACCAGCCGTATCAGATTGACCAGTGCTGTGACAGTGCTGAGCGCCGCAGACCCGGTGCGGGTTTTTCAAGAATTCGCAACTCTCGATCTGATTTCCAAAGGCCGTGCGGAAGTCGTTGTCGGCCGGGGGTCCTTCGTGGAAGCCTATCCGCTGTTCGGTCTGGATACACGCGACTATGACGAACTTTTTGCTGAAAAGCTTGACCTGTTTCTCAAGCTTGGCCAGGCGACCCATATCACATGGGAAGGTCGCTTCCGGCCGGCCCTCGAAGGGCAAGGTGTTTTTCCGCGTCCCCATCAACAACTGCTACCATTATGGATCGGAGTCGGCGGCACGCCGCAATCCTTCGCTCGTGCCGGTTCGCTTGGCCTTCCACTGATGATCGCAATCATCGGTGGGAGCTTCGACCGCTTCCGTCCGCTTGTTGATCTCTATCGCGAAGCGGGCAAGCGCGCGGGACACAGCCCAGAGGCACTTAAAGTCGGCGTTCACGCGATGGGATTCGTGGGCGAGACCAGTGCCGCAGCGAAAGATGCCTTCTTTCCGGGATGGGCGCATCTGACGACGAAGATCGGTCGCGAACGCGGCTGGTCACCGCCGACCCGCCAGCAGTTCGAGGGCATGACAGGTGCCGAGGGTGCATTTTTGATCGGTGACCCGAAGACGGTCGCAGCAAAGATGCTGCAGGCCAGCGAGACGCTTGGCGGCGTCTCGCGCATCACCTTCCAGATGAGCACAGCCTCTCTCGACACGGCAGCGATGAAGACATCGATCGAACTTCTCGGCACTGAAGTCGCGCCAATCGTGAGGGCAGCGCGATAGGCATGGAGGCTTGGCTGTATCGCAAAGGGGAGAACACCAAATGGATATCGAGGATCTGCGGACATTTGTCGAAGTTGCCGATGCCGGGGGCATTTCCCCCGGGGCACGTCGACTGGGGATCTCCAAGTCAATTGTCAGTCGGCGCCTCATCCGGCTTGAGGAAGCACTCGGTATTCAGCTCCTTGCACGAACGACCCATGGTGCCGCGCTGACCGAAGCGGGCAGCACGTTTCGCGAATATGCAGCAAGGATCTGCGCCGAGATCGATATCGCGCAAGAAACGATAGTGCCTTCCGGTGATCTTCGCGGACGCTTGCGGGTGGCCCTTCCGCTCACATCAGGCCCGGTGCATTTTGCTCCCGTGCTTGCAGAAATGGCACGCCATTACCCACAGCTCCAGATCCATACTGAATACAGCGATCGCTTCGTCGATCTGATCGCGGACGGCTTCGACTGCGCGATCCGGGTCGGCGCCCTGCACGACTCGAACCTGATTGCAAGGCGCGTTGGTCAGATTTACGGCAAGCTGGTGGCGAGTCCGGACTATATCAGGACGCATGGTTCACCGGAAAAGCCCGACGATATCGCCGTTCATCAAGCTCTGGTCGGCGCCGAGACGTGGCGGTTCATGGATGGCGACAGGATCATCACTGTGCACCCGCAGGGGCGCTTCAGTTCCGACAACGGCGCGGCGCTCGCCAGTGCAGCCGCAGCAGGCCTTGGTATAGCATGGCTTCCCGATTGCGTTACCCGCGAATATCTTACATCCGGCGCTCTCCTTCCGATCATGACCCGCTATTCGCTACCGGTGGGCGGGGTCTATGTCGTGCGGCCGCCCAGTCCGCACCCGGCACGAAAGGTGCGTATCCTCTCCGAGTTCCTGATCGAATCGTTCGAAAGAAATCCTCATTTGTGGGGGGTGGGGTGTTGATGCTTCGACTGCACGTTCCGCTTTTTGCGACACAGCTCACCGCGCCGCGCAGCTAGTCGTGCAGGCGTTCGCCCGTTAGTTACTTGGGGGCACGCAACATTCCCTGCGCTCTACGCAGGTACGGGATCGCCAAACGGAGGAGTTAAACGCGAATGAGCTGGAACCCTGCAATCGAACCAGGCTGTCCTGACGAGGTCGGCATCGACGCGATCGAGACGCTCATCGTTCCGCGCTCCCGCGATCTTGGCGGTTTCGAGGTGCGGCGAGCCTTGCCGGCGCCCAGGCGGCAGATGGTGGGACCGTTCATCTTCTTCGACCAGGCGGGACCGGCCGAACTCCTGACCGGGCAAGGTGTTGATGTCAGGCCACACCCGCATATCGGTCTGGGCACCGTTACGTACCTTTTTCGGGGAGATTTTCATCACCGCGACAGCACCGGCGCAGACCAGATCATCCGCCCCGGCGAGTTGAACTGGATGATTGCCGGGCGTGGTGTGACCCATTCAGAGCGAACCACGGCGGCAGCGCGAAGCGGCCCGAACAGCTTGTTCGGAATTCAGACCTGGGTGGCTTTGCCTGAAAGCCATGAGGATATGGAACCCGCCTTTGAGCACCACAGCAAGGGGGTGTTGCCGATAATCGAAGACCAGGGCGTTACTCTACGACTTATCCTGGGGAACGCTTACGGCAAGAGCGCGCCCGTCTCCATGCCCTCCGAGACATTCTACGCCGACGTGACGCTTGAAGCGGCAAGCCGATTGCCAATGCCGGACAACCATGAAGACCGGGGCATCTACATCATCGAAGGCTCGATCTCAATAGCCGGTCAGGAGTACGAAGCGTCTCGGATGATGGTCTTCCGTCCAGGCGACAAGATTACGGTCGTAGCTGGCGCGAGAGGCGCACGGCTGATGATCCTGGGCGGTGCGACCCTCGCAGGCCCTCGATATATCTGGTGGAACTTCGTTGCCTCGTCGCAGGAACGTATCGAAGCCGCCAAAGCCGAGTGGCGGGCCGAAAACTGGGGCAAGGGCCGCTTCGATCTTCCGGTCGACGACCGGGATGAGCACATCCCGCTTCCAGAGTGACGAGGGCGACCTTTCATCGGATGATATGCAGAGCATTGCCTCCCCCGTTATCGGATGCATTGATGTTGCATATGCCTATTTGGCGGGACTGTCGTGGATTCATCTCGATAGTAACCAAAACCCCCTCCACAAATAACAATTGTTGCTATATCGCTGTGCAGCGGAGCGCGCCTGCGCAGTGGATCTGACCAGCAGGAGAGAGCTTGCGCACCCGTGATAGGTTTGAGCCTGAGGTCTCGATGCTTTTTTCTGAAATGCTGCCCGAGCTGCGCGTTATTCTAAAACAGGTTGCGCTGGAGGATGGCAACCTGCCGGACCCGACGCTTCTCCCTGCAACGGAGGGAAGATTGCTTGTCGAACAATTGAGCCAACGCTGGAATAGGAATCAACCTAATGTGGCGGAAGTTGCAGAGCGGTGGCTCTTTCCAGACTACACTCTGGGATCCAGCACGACCCGGATCAAGATATTCGTTCCAGAGAAACCGGGGGCAGGAGCGATCCTGTTTGCCCACGGGGGCGGTTTCTGTTTCGGAAGTCCAGAAACGCATGAGCGCACAGCTCGACTGCTGGCGATTGCCGCCAGTATGCCGGTGCTCGTGCCGGACTACCGGCTGGCGCCGGAATACCCCTTTCCCGCTGGACTGAAGGACCTGGTGGCTTGCATGCGGGAGAGTGTCAATCTCGCGTCCTCGCTGGGTGGCACGCCCGGTCCATTGATCATGGCCGGCGAATCAGCTGGCGCAAATCTGGCTCTCTGCGCCGTACTTCACGAATTGCAAGAAGGCCGCGCATGCCCGGATGGCGCGGTTCTGTTGTGCGGCACTTACGGGCTTGGCACCAGTACGGATTCCTACATTCGCTACCGGGATGGGCCCGGGCTTACGAAGGCAAAAATGCAACGGTATTTGCGATGGTATTGCGGCAATCGCGATCTATCGAACGAACCGCTTGCCTGTCCTCTTGCCGCAAGCGATCAACTGCTTGTCGGACTACCGCCGGTACGCCTGTTTGCCGCCGGCATAGATCCGCTAAGTTCGGATAGTGTTCTATTGGGAAAGCGGCTGACGGCGCTCGGACGATTGGATGAGGTCACTATCGTTCCGGGTGTAACGCATGCTTTTACAAATTATAGTGTTGCGTTTGATCTGGCTGAGGTCGTGCTGGCAGAAGCCGGAAGGAGCGCCCGCAAGTTTGCCAAGGCCGCCGAATTGGATTGGCGTCCCAGCCCATAACGCTATTGCCGATGCCCTAGGAGCGAAAGCAGAACCGCGCGGATATGATCAATATGATCGTGCAGCAATGCGCCAGCCTCGTTAAAGCGGCCTTCCGCCGTCAAGGTGAGCAACTGCGTGTGTTCTGCAATAGCTCGTTCACGCCCCCTGTTTACACTTGTCAAATGGATTCGTGTATGTCGATCGGATTCGTGCAGGAGGCCTTTTACCAAGCCCAGAATTCGCGGACTTTTGGAATGCTTGTACAGCAACATGTGGAACTCGGTATTGATGCTGTTCCATTTGGAGACTTCCATCTCGGAGATCGAGTGCTTGTACCGCTCCAGGTTTCCGCCAAGTGTATCAATATCATCACGCGTTAGCCGCGGTGCCGAGCGCGCATAGAGAAATGGCTCCATCAGCAACCTCATGTTGAACAATTCGTCGACCTCTTCGGGAGAGAGGTCAACGACGACGGCACCACGATGGGGCATGATCTTCACCATACCTTCCGTCTCGAGCAGCAATAGCGCCTCCCGGATCGGGATACGGCTCATGTTCAGTTCGTCAGCAAGCACCATTTGGCGCAGTGGCACGCCGGGCGCGAACTCTCCGGCCAATATCCTGTCCCGTATCTCGCCGGCTGCCACCATCGCCAACGTTTTATGTTTTAAATCCTTTTCCGAGGTCATCTCACACCAGCTTCAAGTTTAAATGATTGCAATCTGCCGAGGCAAATTGCCGCTAAGTCGGCACGCCCGGGTAGCGAGACCCGACAGATTAATTGGGTGATTCAGGGTCCGAGCTAGCCCTTTATAACCGATTCCCGGAAGAAAATAGGCCACGTTGGACTTATTCACCCCAGGCTTGGGCGCGTTCCGGCATTCTGTGGCAGACAAGACAAGTTACTTCAAATTCTATTCAGATCGAAAAATGAATAAAGGGCTTTACAGAATAATTGGATACAATATACAAAAGTTATATGAGACTTCGATGCTGATGTATCCTGTTGAGTGGCAAGTTTCTCCGGTTGGCTGCTGTGGTGTCCTGGCAATTCGGACAGGCAGTGACGGGCATTGACGATCATTGAAGATAAATGCGTTGTGAGGAAATGATATGAATATAGAGCCCATCCATCATGCCCCACCGCCCGAAGAAATAACTGCTCGTATCGGGCGCTTGCAGGTGCTGATGGAAGAACGTAAGCTGGACTATTACGTGTCATTTTCCACGGACAACATTTATTACCTCACAAATTTCGCCAATTATGTCCATGAGCGCCCCTTTGTACTGGTGATCCCGGTCCGTGGTACGCCACATTTTGTTGTGCCCCGGCTGGAGATTCCCCATGTGCTCGCCAGGGCCATAGGGAAGCTCCACCTTGTGGAATATCTGGAATTTCCAGCCCGCGACGGCGAAAACTGGTTCGATCGGCTTGGTGACATTCTCAGGGATGCAAAGCAGGTTGGCGTTGAATCGATCTGCCCACTTCAGATATACGAGGCAATTACGGCACAATGCGTCCGTACCGATCTGATCGATGATTTGCGGATGATCAAGTCTCCATACGAAATGGGCCGGATGGTCCACGCGGCGCAAATCGCAACCGATGCGATGGCCGATCTGCTGGCAAACGCCCGGCCGGGGCGCACACTACAGGAAGTGTCCGCTGCCGGTTCGCGATTCATGTTCGAGCGTTTGCGGACCGACTCTCCGTCGCTGAACATTTTGGCGACCAAGATTCTGTCGGTTTTCCAACCCCGTTCTGTTGCGCATGACCCGCATAACTTCACAGATCTGGATATGGTCATGGAAGCCGGCGGGCCGCATGTTTCCGTGCTCAATGCTGTGATGAACGGATATGGAACCGAAATAGAACGAACATTTTTTCTTGGTCATGTCCCGGAGGAAGCCAAGCGCCCCTACGAGGTGATGATGGAAGCGCGGCGGCTGACATTCGAGCTTACCAGGCCAGGCACACCGATGTCGGAGGTGGACAAGAAGGTGGCCGAAGTCATTGTAACGGCGGGCTACGAGAATGGACTGCTCACCCGCACCGGACACGGAATGGGCGTCACGGCGCATGAAGGCCCTTTTCTTGCTGAAGGAGACAGGCGGATCCTGCAGCCAGGTATGAGCTTCACGATCGAACCCGGCATATTCCTTCCAGGTATTGGTGGCTTCAGGCATTCCGACACGATCTTGCTGACTGAAAAAGGCAATATCAGCCTGACATACGCGCCGGATTCACTGGAAGATATGACATTGGATATCTAGTGGCCGACGTAATCTAATTCGCTCGTGCCGAACTCAGCTAATCACCCTCGAGTATGCCTAAGTTAAGCGATCTGTTGGGCATCATCCTTTGAAACCAGAAACGATCATGCTGACTTAAGTCAGCTTTCCTGTGGGGCTAAATTGAAGATTACCGCAATTAATGTATATCAGAAAAACCTTCCGCTCCGTGAGGGGAGGTATAACTGGTCGAATGGGAACTCGGTTGAAGTATTCGATGCAACAATCGTGGAGCTGATTACTGACGACGGCATCAGGGGCTATGGCGAGTGCACACCGCTGGGAGCGTCATATCTGCCGGCCTATGGGCCAGGCGTACGAGCCGGGCTCGCCGAAATTGGCCCCAAGATTATTGGATATGATCCTCGGGATCTTATGTCGATAAACGCCAGAATGGACTCCGCCCTGAAAGGGCATCCTTATGTAAAATCCGCCATTGACGTGGCATGTTGGGACATTCTCGGGAAGTCCGCGGATATGCCGATTTATCAGCTGCTTGGCGGGAAGCAGCAGGCGGATGTGAACCTCTACCGCGCGATATCCCAGGAAGCGCCCGAGATCATGGCGGAGAAAATCGAAGGCTACAAGAACGAGGGTTACACCAAGTTCCAGCTAAAGGTGGGGGGCAACGCGGAACAGGATATTGTTCGGATACACCAGTGCCGTGCCGTGCTGGCGGATACAGATCTCCTCGTGGCCGATGCCAATACAGGGTGGACGATGCATGAGGCTGCAAGAGTGGTTTGGGCTGTGCGGGACCTTGATGTCTATATTGAACAACCTTGCGCGACCTATGAGGAGTGCCTGGCTATCCGAAAGAGGACTGCGCTGCCATTTATCCTTGATGAGGTCATTGATGGTGTCCAGATGTTGCTTCGTGGTTTAAATGATGGCGCATTCGATGCCATCAATCTGAAGATATCCAAGGTCGGCGGCCTTACCAGGGCGCGCCAGATTCGCGATCTTTGCGTGACAACGGGCGTCGCCATGACGATTGAGGATACCTGGGGCGGCGACTTCGTTACTGCTGCGATTGCTCATCTCGCCCAATCGACTCCAGAGGAGTTTCTTCTGTCCTCGACCGACTTCAACAGTTACGGAACGGTTACGATTGCCTCAGGAGCTCCGCAACGTGTCGAAGGAAAAATGTCGGCCAATGGCGAGCCGGGCTTGGGCTGCGACCCGATTAAAGCGTCCCTCGGCGAACCAGTCCTCGTTCTCCACTAGGTGAACCAGGACTGGTTCGGCCCGCACGGTGGCGGCCGCAGGTGCTGCTAGCTGAACGACTTATCTGACTGTGCTGACTTGCTTCAATAAGAAGAGCAACCAGCATTGTTATGGCAAAATGGGAACTTGTTGATGGTGCAAGGACGTCGACTGACGGAACGCTTTGGTCGCTACGGCTTTAAAATGGCCGTCGTCCTTTGCATGCTGTTTATCATTATGCCGCTGCTGCTGGTGTGTTGGCTATCAGTGTTTTCCAACACAATCATGTCAATGCCGCCGCAAGGCTATTCTCTGAAATGGTATGGCGAGATGTTGCGCCAGCCCCAGTTCATCAGCGGTCTCGTCAACAGCGCCCTTATTGCTGCCGGCGCGACCGTCGGGGGGCTCGTCTTGACCTTGCCCGCCAGCTTCGCGCTCGCGAGGCTCCGATTCCGCGGGCGCGATACTGTACTTCAATTCCTCATGCTACCCCTCATCGTGCCCGCTATCGTCATTGGCTCTGCACTGTATATGATGTTCGTCGCAGTCGAGATCAGTACGGGAGTGCCTCTCACCGGTTCAATATGGGGCCTGACAATCGGTCATATACTCCTCACGATCCCTTGGAGCGTGCGGCTCGTCACAGCGAATTTGATCGGTGTCAACCCGGCCATTGAAGAAGCGGCTCTTAGTCTGGGCGCGACCCCTTTCGTTACTGCAATGAAAATCACGTTGCCCAATATCTGGCCGGGCCTGGTGGCAGCCGCGCTGTTCAGCTTTGTCATCAGCTTCAGTAATCTCGAAGTCTCCATGTTTCTCGTATCAGCCGGGGAAACCACGTTACCAATCGCTGTCCTGCAATATCTGCAATGGAAAATCGATCCAACTGTGGCGGCCATTTCTGTTCTGCAGATAGTGGTTGTGGGAACCGGATTGATGCTGACAAATCGTTTCATAAGTTTGACAAAGGCAGTTTAAATGGCATCGGTAACCTTGACATCTATTACCAAGCGCTATGGCACCGTCAACGCAATCGACGATTTGTCGCTTTCGGTGACGGAAGGCGAGTTCCTCGTTCTGCTTGGGCCGTCCGGTTGCGGCAAAACGACGACCTTGCGCACTATTGCCGGATTTGTGGAAGCAACCAGCGGTAAAATTGAAATGGGTGGGGTCGACATCACAAACGAGCCGCCATACCGCCGCAATATCGGTCTCGTATTCCAGAACTACGCCCTCTTTCCGCACCTGACTGTGTTTGAGAACGTGGCATTTGGTTTGCGCAGGCGCGGAATTAAAGGGCAAGATCTTCTCAATCGGGTCTCCAGCGCGATTGATCTGGTGCAGCTTGGCGGCCTCACCGGAAGGATGCCACTGCAGCTTTCCGGAGGTCAGCAACAGCGGGTAGCGATTGCACGTGCAATTGCCATTCAGCCTGCCTTGCTCCTGCTGGACGAGCCGCTTTCAAACCTCGACGCCAAGCTCAGATATGATGTCCGGCAAGAGCTTCGCCGTCTTCAAAAGGAGCTCGGCATCACCACAGTCATGGTCACCCATGATCAAGAAGAGGCCCTCAGCGTCGGGAATCGGCTGGTGGTTATGAACGCAGGTAAAGTCGAACAGATCGGCAGCCCCGAGGAGCTTTATCGGGCGCCTGCCAATCGCTTCGTGGCTTCTTTCATAGGCAACGCTAATTTCTTGCCTGGACATGTCCATGCCGATGGAGTGACTTTCGTCGTCGACGGAGGACCGAATATTATCGGCCGGGATCTCAATCCTCAAGCCAATGTCCTGATGATCCGCCCGGAGATAGTCCACATTGCACGGACGCCCGCCGATCAATCGCCGGTCATCGAGGGGGAACTGATGGCTCGGTCGTACATGGGTTCCTATCACGATATTAAGGTGAAGGTGGGGGACGACCGATTTCTGGACATTCGACTCCCTGCCCGCATGGACGAAGAGGTCAGTCTACGCCTTGGCGACAAGGTCTTTCTGTCCGTCCGTCCGAGCGATGTTGTCGGCATATTTGACGTAAATTCCTGAGCTTCATTCGAAAAGGAGAGATGGCATGGTCTTAAATTTTACTCGGCGTCAGTTCAACCTTGGCCTTGCGATGGCGGCTAGTTCGGTCCCAGTCGGATCGTGTCCGGCGCTCGCTCAAACTGGACGGGTTGTTGTCGGTGTCTGGGGAGGCGACTACCAGACGATTTCCCAAGGCAACATTGTCGATAATCTGATCGCGCCGACTGGACTGCAAACCGTGTTCGATACGGCCAATGATACGGTCCGACGTACGAAGCTTCTGGCAGAACGACGCTTGCCAAGAGGCTCGATGGATGTCGTGGCACTGACAGCGGCCGGATCTTATCAAATGTATAAGAACGACACGCTCGAAGAACTCGATGCAAGCAAACTGCCCAATCTCGCGCATGTGCTTCCGTCGCTGGCAAAGTCATATGCAATCCCCCAATTCTTCTCGGGCCGGGTGATCCTTTACAATCCAGCCTTTGTGAAGACCGTTCCAACTTCGTACAATGATCTTTGGAACGAAGAATACTCCGGTAAAGTCGGTGTTATCGATGTCCAATACCAGGCGACGCTGGAATCCGCTGCACTGATTTCCGGGGGAAGCGTATCCAATTTCGAGCCGGCAAAGCAGAAGTTGCTCGAGCTGAAGAAAATGGGGGTTCGCATCTATCCGACAAACGAGTCGATGGCGCAGGCATTATCGAGTGGGGAATGCGTGATCTGCATTATGTGGCAATCGCGTGGCCTCTCATGGAAAAAGGGAGGCGTCCCGATCGAGATTGCCTATCCGAAGGAAGGTATCGGCCTATTCATCTCCGATCTTGCTATTCCAAAAAACGCACCCAACAAGGACGCCGCCTATGTTTATCTGAATGCCGCTCTCGATCCCGTGGCGCAGCGCGCTTTCGCTGCAATCCAAGGCAATGCACCCTCAATCGACAATGCCGTCCTGTCGGCAGAGTTAGCCGCCAATGTCGCGCTTCCTGATGATCCAGGCTTAAAGATGCTTCTTCCAGATCAAGACTATATCTCCAAAAACGATGCCCAACTTCTCGATTGGTGGAATAAAGTTTTCAAGGCATAACAATTTTGGGATGCATAGTCATGAATACAAAAAGTCGTAAATCATTCTTTCTGCTCACTCCCGCGACGGCTGTCGTGTTGATATTTCTATGTGTCCCTCTTGCTATGCTGTTTCGCTTCAGCTTCAATCAGTTTGTTCCTGGCGAATTCATGGTCAGCGCCTTTACGCTGGAAAACTATTCTCGATTGATTTTTGATACCTATTATGGATCGGCCTTGCTGACGACCGTGGGTATGGCCGTGGGTGTCACCGTGATTTGTCTAATCATGGCTTTTCCAATCGCGATGGCGATTACGAAGACGCCGGCGCGCTACAAATCCCTATTTATTTTGCTGGTTTTTCTTCCACTTTTTGTAAGCTCTGCCGTCAGAGCTGCCGGATGGATTGTTGCACTTGGCCAGAATGGCCTGGTCAACTATGCCTTGCTGTCGATGGGAGTGATAGAGACACCTCTGACGATAATGTATACAGGAGTTGCCGTCTTTCTGGGGACTTTGTCGATCAATCTCCCGTTCGCCGTTCTTACGCTGCAAAGCGTCCTTGAAGGTATCGATCACGGAGCTGAAGATGCTGCGTCAAACCTTGGCGCAAAGCCATTCGAAGTATGGAGGCTGGTGACGCTTCCTCTCGCCATGCCGGGCGTACTCGCGGCCGGAGTGCTCTGTTTCATTCTTACAATGAATGCTTATGCCACGCCGGTCTTGCTGGGTGGACCACAGTTCAGAATGATGGCACCGATCGTGGCATCCGAGGTTCTCGAGCAGTCTAACTGGCCCGCTGGCGCGGCAGTTTCTTTCGCGCTCATGGCAGCAACATTGTTGCTAACCGGAATAATCAACGGATATCTGGCCCGACGATATTCCTATGGAAGTTAGCTTGGCGTTGAAGCTTGGACAGATCACGTTATTTAGTGCCCGGCAGACAAATTCTCACCATCTCAGGAGACCGTAGCTCCAGTCGGGGTAACGGGTAAACACGCACTGCTGATCTCGAGACAAACCTTGAAATTCCAGACATGACCCATACAGAAGCAACAAGTCGAATTTCCTTTGAAAAACTCGTGACGGTTCTTGAGCAAATCTTCGCCAAACATGGCGTGTCTTCCGTGAACGCTCGCGTGCTGGCAGTCAATTGTGCGACTTGCGAGCGCGATGGATCGCTGAGTCATGGCATCTTCCGGATTCCAGGCTATGTCGGGTCCCTAAAAAGCGGATGGGTCGACGGTTGTGCCGTGCCGGTCGTTAGAGAGTTTGGTCCCGCCTTCATCAGAGTGGACGCTATGAATGGCTTTGCCCAACCGGCCCTGAAGGCTGCGATGCCGCGAGTGATCGAGATGGCGATGACCTCCGGGGCGGCCGTGGTGGCGATAAAGGATTCCCACCACTTTAGTGCGCTCTGGCCTGATCTCGAACCGCTGGCAAAAGCCGGTTTTGTTGCGCTGTCAATGGTCTCCGGACTTGCATGCGTGGCTCCTCCAGGCGGAACAGTCCCAGTTTTTGGGACAAATCCGATTGCATTTGCGACCCCTGTGGCAGGACGGCTCCCACTGATTTTCGACTACGCGACAAGCACCATGTCTAATGGCGATCTGCAATTGGCAGCCCGCGCCGGTGAACATGTCGAAATAGGAACTGGCGTGGACAAGGAAGGCAAACTTACGACGGAACCAAATGTCATTCTGCTGGGCGGCGCGATGCTGCCCTTTGGAGGGCATAAGGGAGCTGCCACTGCGTTGATGGTCGAGATCATGGCCTCTGCCCTCACGGGTGGCCAGTTTTCTTCCGAGGTGGATATCTCGGCGCACCCAGGCGCCGAAACCTCCAAAACCGGGCAGGTGCTCATCGTAATTGATCCCAATAGGGGAGGAAACTTTAAGTTTGCCGATCGGGTCAAGACTCTTACGCAGTCTTTGAGGATTGCCGGTCAATCCCGATTGCCATCCGATCGTCGTTATGCCACCCGTGCTTTGTCAGACAAAAGCGGCATACCAATTTCGGCCGAGCAGCTCAGGGAACTAACGTCACTTGCAAGCACTGACATTCCCTGATCAAGGCCGACATCGCTACGCTCGTTACCGACACAGAGGCATTGTCGGGTTGGCTGGTGCGACCGCTTCAAGGATTGTCGAAGCAGAACGATACCCGCAGTCAGAACGGCTATGTCAATTTCAGCCGAGCTAAAGATTCGTGTTGAGGGGCGGGCAATCCAACAGGGGACTCATGCCGGCGTCATGACGCCGGCGAAGCGTCGCGCGAGCAGCGATGGTTTCGAACTCTAATTCCGCACGAACGATCTCAGCCATTTCGTGCTAACCGTGCATTTGCTGCCGCTGCTGAAAAGGGGACAGAATCCGCGCGTCGTGACCCTCGGCAGCGTGGCGGCGCGTAACGGAGCCATCGATCTACAGGCCGAGCCCGGCTACAAGCCGATGCCGGTCTACAGCCAGTCGAAACTTGCCTGCGTCATGTTCGCCTTCGAACTGAGCCGGCGTTGCATAGCTACCGGATGGAGCGTCAAGAACCTTACGGCACATCCTGGCATCTCGCGTATAGATCTGGTTCCCAATGGAGTGGGCCCACGGGGCGCGGCCGCGAGAACCGGCAACGTGACGTTCCGGTAAGACACCAAATTCTTCCCTGGCGCACGCAAGTTCTCGCCATGTGATGCCAGGAGGCCGGAACAGGCTCGGGCATCGTCGATCAGATGGCGCTTTTCATCACATCGATAAAGGCACGGAGGGAAGCGGGGACCTGACGATGGCTTGAATAGTAAAGCCGCACTCCCCCGACCGGGGGCGACCAGTCTTGCAGGAGTGCGGTCAATCGTCCGGCGTCCAGCCATGGTCGCGCAGCCGTCTCGGGCACATAGGCAATGCCGAGGCCATCGGCTGCCGCCTCGATCATGAGCATCGTATGATTGAGCGTCATTGCGCCGGGAACATCGATCGCGATCTCCTGCCCAAGCTTCTCAAACTCCCACCGGTAAAGCTTGCCGCCCGGGAGACGCTGTCGAATACATTGATGGTGTCGGAGATCGTCTGGGGTGAGCAACTGGCCGGCTTTCGCCAGATAGCTGGGCGCGGCCACAGCCAGAAAGCGGAAATCCTCGCTCAGCGGAACCGCTATCATGTCCTGTGGCACCGCTTCGGCAAGCCGGAGGCCGGCATCGAACCCCTGCTCCACGATGTCGATCAGGCGGCCATCGGTGACCAGATCGAGCGAGACTTGCGGATAACGCTCTAAAAAGACAGGCACGACCAGTCCGAGCAGCTGGCGCATGGCTTCCTCGCCGCCATTGATGCGCAGCGTGCCGCTCGGATGCCCCCCGTCCTCGGTCACGGCGTCGAGGGCCTGATCAAGATCCTGGAGCACCGGCGTCAGCCGTCGAAGAAGGTGCTCTCCCGCTTCCGTTGGCGCGACGCTTCGGGTTGTCCGATGAAGGAGCCGGGCCCCAAGGTTGCGCTCAAGCGCTGCGATCGCGTGGCTGAGCGAAGAGCGTGAGACGCCCAGCATGTCAGCCGCTTTTCGAAAGCTCCGGTGCTCCGCGACCGCCACAAAGGCGGTCAGATCCGTCAGTGTCGGCCTTGCCATTGGTCATCCTTGTTCACCAGCTCATGCAGATTAGAGCGTATTATCACAACAAAGGGTAGTCGCTATGGTGTCATCGACAATAAAGGATCATGCCATGACGAAAACCTGGTTCATCACGGGGGCTTCCTCCGGACTTGGACGTATCATGACGGAGAAGCTGCTGGACCGCGGCGACCGCGTCATCGGAACCGCACGGCGCACAGACGCGCTCTCGGATCTCGCAAATGCCCATGCCGATCGGCTCCACGTGGTCTTGCTGGACCTGGTTGATACAGCGGCAGTGCGCACAGCAATTGACCGGGCGTTCGAACGGGCCGGCCGGATCGACGTCGTGGTCAGCAATGCCGGCTACGGCTTGTTCGGCGCGGGGGAGGAACTCAGCGACGAGCAGATCGATCGTCAGATCGCGACCAACCTCACCGGCTCGATCCAGCTTATCCGTGCCAGCCTGCGGCATCTCCGGTCGCAGGGCGGCGGACGCATCGTCCAGGTTTCCTCCGAAGGCGGGCAGATCGCATATCCGGGCTTCAGCCTTTATCACGCCAGCAAGTGGGGCATCGAAGGCTTCATCGAGGCTGTTGCCCAGGAAGTTGCGCCATTCGCGATAGATTTCATCATCGTCGAGCCGGGGCCGACGGGTACAAATTTCGGCGCGGCTCTCGATCGTGCGGAGCCTTCCGGGATTTATGAAGAAACACCCGCAGGTGAGGTTCGCCGTCTCATCGCCGGCGGTGCGTTCGTGATCCGCGGCGATGCCGCCAGCACCGTTGATGCGATGATCGGGGCAGCGGACTCGGATCACCCGCCATTGCGGCTCGCACTCGGCAGTACGGCCTATGAAAACATCCGCACCGCGCTCGCGAAGCGACTTGAAGCGCTTGAAGCCCAGCGTGACATCGCCCTTTCGGCCGACAGAAAGAAAAACTGACATGATCGAACGCAGATCAATGCTCGTGGCCGGCACAGCTGCAATTGTCCTTTCCATCGCCACTCAGGTCGCGGCGCAGACCCCGAACAAGGTTAGCGGAACCTGGCAAATGATCGCGGCGACCGTCGAGGTGAATGGGACGACGTCGCTTCCCTACGGCCCCGAGCCACAGGGAAAACTGGTGTTTACCAGCGACCTGCATTTCGTCGAGTTTCTGCATGATCCGCGCATCTCCCGCTTCAAGTCGAACCAGCGTGGCAAGGGAACCGACGAGGAGAACAGGGCCGTCATGGCAGGCACTCTTGCCTTGTATGGCCGATACACGGTCGATGCGGACGGCAATTTCAGCGGAAACACAGTCGAGGGTTCGTCCTTCCCCAATTGGGTCGGGGACGTTCGTACAACAAAGGAGCTGACGATGGAAGTCGACGGCAACCGGATGATCGAGAACTTCCAGCGCCCCGGCGGAGCGAAGGTGACGATCATTTGGGAGCGAGCGCGTTAGATCCCACGAGGATCGAGGTGTCTGTGCAATCCAAAGGGTTTAATGTCGAAAATCGCCATCTTCCAGAGCTGCCATTTTGACCGATTGGTAATGCTGCTGTGTACGTCCCGGTTTCTGATGGAATTGCATGGGCCATGACCGCCCCAAGGCGGCAGATAGCTACTCTTGGAGCGTTAGGCAGGCAAAGAGCGGCACGGGACCCTGAAGATAAGCAATTGTGCAGCAGCGTGCTGCGCAATTGCATTCGCCTTCGGAAAGGGCTTCGAGCTCGCGTCGCGAGGGGGCCGTTTCATTTTTCGGCTCCGCCATCCAGATAACTCTGCACGGTTTTGCCAAGACGCTGCACGATCACGTCGTGATCAAGACTGACGACGAGCGGATGCTTCAGAACAAATCGGCTAAAGGCAAGGCCGGAAAGCTGGGTAATAATTAGCCCTAACCGCTCCTCAAATTGCTCAGCCGGTATCGTCGCGCTGATTGCACGGCCGGCCTGGCTCATGATGATCTCGATTACGCGCTGTCTGGCTGCTTCGTGAGTGATGGCCGCCCGCAAAAGGGCAGGCAACTCATCGCCGGCCTCCGGGCCTTCCCACCGGTCGAGAAAGTGGGTGACGATTGTTTCGCCGCGCTTTTCAGCCGGGACGGCGCCGAGGTCCGGCACCCGCAAATCGATCTTTGCGGCCCTTGCGAATAGTTCTTCCTTACTGCCGTAATAGCGCATTACCATCGAGACGTTGATATTGGCCGCCTTTGCGACGGCCCGGATCGTGGTGCGCTCATAGCCTCGTTGTGCGAAAAGCCGCCGCGCTTCATTGAGGATGCGATCCCGCGTTCCTTGTGACCGCCGCGGTTTGGCCATCCCGCCGTCCTTCAGCGTGTTCGAAGCTTCCATGTTTGATGGATAACACTCAATACGGTCGTTTGCAAACGGTCACTTGCAAACATTCGTTTGCATAACTATGTTAGGCCAGCTGATCGCCGCCAGCCCACACTTTATCCTTTGCCGTTCATCTCAACCGCGCCGTCCGCAAGGAAACCGAATCCGCCATGCCATACAGGTTGGAAACCATAATCGTCTACCGTCCGGCATCCGTTCAATGCACGGTAGTTGCGCTGCCCGGATTTTTTCGGGCCGCGGCGTCATCAGGACGGGGACGATCGTGAAGGAGGGCGTCAGTTGATGACCGCCGCTTCCCGTCCTGGCGGGGGTCCTGCAAGGTTCAGCCATTGGGCGATCCCCGTCCTTAACCGGTTGCAGCTCTCGACCACCGGGTCCTCTCCAGTCGGGGCCCATCCAAATAATAGGAAAACCAAGATGAATCCAGGACTATATTCTGTGATCGTCGGGCTGCTCGGTCGACCATGAACCGGCGCGCCGTCATCGCGGTACTTGCCCTGGCCCCCCTCGGCGCGGTAGCCGGAGCGACTTACCATTACGGATGGTGGGGTGGCCGGCATGATACCGGGCTCACCCTCAGCGGCAACGTCGATATCCGGCAGGTCGACCTCGGTTTCCGCGTTGACGGCCGGATTGCCGAAATTCCTTTCGACGAAGGCGCGCATGTGTCGGCAGGGGACATCCTGGCACGCCTCGACGCCGCGCCTTACGAGGCCTCGGCCGCTGCTGCGCGCGCTCAGGTCACGGTCGCTCAGACCGAACTCGACAAGCAGCGTAACGGCAATCGCGCCCAGGATATCGCCCAGGCGCAGGCAAGGCTCGATCAGGAACAGGCCACTCTCGCGCGGACCAGGACCGATTTCGATCGCTATGCCGCGCTTGTGCGAACAGGTGCGGTGAGCCGGGCCGGATATGATCAGGCCCGCGAGTCCTTTCAGACCGCTCAGGGCCGCGTTGCTGCGGCTGCGCAAGCACTCTCCCTCCAACAGGAGGGGGCGCGGCGAGAGGACATCGACACAGCCGCCGCCCAGTTGGCCCTTGCCGGGGCACAGAACGACAAGGCCGCGACCGATCTCGCCGATACGGTCCTGAATGCGCCCAATGCCGGAACGATCCTCACGCGGGCGCGTGAGCCGGGTGCGACCGTCCAGTCCGGCGACATCGTCCTTACGCTCACGATCGATCGGCCGATGCGGGTGCGCGCCTATATCGACGAGCCGGAGTTGCATCGCATAACACCCGGCATGCCGGTGCTGGTGACGACGGACGGCAATGCCAGAACCTATCACGGCACGATCGGCTTCATCTCTCCGACGGCCGAGTTCACGCCGAAGACCGTGCAGACCACGGCCCTGCGCGCCACCCTCGTTTACCGGTTAAGGATCATCATCGAAGATCCCGACGATGGATTGCGCCAGGGGGCGCCGGTCAGCGTGGTGGTGCCAGACCCCCGGTCAACGGTGAACTGACCATGGTCGAACTGGTGGCCAGCGCGGAGGGCATCGTCAAAAGGTTCAGCAAGGTCGCGCCGCCGGCGCTCGACCACGTCTCGATCGTGATCGAACCGGGGAAGATGACAGGCCTCGTCGGGCCTGATGGCGCCGGCAAGACGACGCTGATCCGCATCCTTGCCGGCCTGATCGATCCCGAAGAGGGCAAGGTACAGGTTTTCGGCCTGCCCGCCACCGCAACCGATCGCAGCCGGATCGGTTACATGCCGCAACGCTTCGGCCTCTACGAAGACCTGACCGTCATGGAAAACCTGCGCCTCTACGCCGATCTGCGGGGACTGCCGGCAAACGAGCGTCAGGCAAACTTCGATCGGTTGCTCGGTTTCACCGATCTCAAGCGTTTCGCCGGAAGACTCGCCGGCAAGCTGTCCGGTGGCATGAAGCAAAAGCTCGGCCTCGCCTGCGCCATGGTCCGCGCACCCTCGCTTCTGCTGCTCGATGAGCCGGGTGTCGGTGTGGACCCCGTTTCTCGCCGCGAGCTGTGGGACATGGTGAAGGCGCTCGCCGGTGACGGCATCGGAGTGCTCTGGTCCACCGCCTATCTCGACGAGGCCGAAAATTGCGACACTGTGACCCTGCTCAATGCTGGTATATGCCTCCATGCGGGGCCGCCTGGCGATCTGACCGACGCCCTTCGAGACCGCGTTCTGCGCGTCGATGCGGTTGGGGACGGACGACGCACATTGCTGCGGCGGGCGCTCGATTCACCTGCCATCGCCGACGGCTCCATTCAGGGCGCCTCTGTCCGGCTGATGCTGAAGGCAGATTGCCCATGGCCCACCGCGGCCGGGATCGGCGCTCCGGTCGACGCCGTGATCCGGCCTGCCCAACCTCGCTTCGAAGATGCCTTTGTCGACCTTCTCGGCGGCGGCCCGCCCGGCACCTCGCCGCTCGCGCAGGCTTACAGGACCATTCACGATACCGAACGGCCCGCGATTGAAGCCAGCGGGTTGACCAAGCGGTTCGGTGATTTCACGGCGGCCGACGATATCAGCTTCACCGTGCCGCGCGGACAGATATTCGGCCTGCTCGGCCCCAATGGCGCCGGCAAATCCACTACTTTCAAGATGCTCTGCGGTCTCTTGACGCCCACGGGTGGCAGTGGCGTTGTCGCCGGGTTCGACCTGCGGCGGGCCAAGGATGACGCCCGGCAATCCCTTGGCTACATGGCCCAGAAGTTCTCGCTTTATGGTGATCTCTCCGTCCGCCAGAATCTCGATTTCTTCGCCGGGGCCTACGGATTGTCCGGTGCCGATGCCCGTGAGGCGATCGAGCGGTCGATCAACGTTTTCCATCTCGAACGGTATCTCAAGGACAATAGCGGCGCGATGCCGCTCGGGTTCAAGCAGCGTCTCGCGCTCGCCTGCGCGGTCATGCACCAGCCCCCGGTGCTTTTCTTGGATGAGCCGACCTCGGGTGTGGACCCGATCGTCCGGCGGGAGTTCTGGACGCATATCAACGGCCTGGTGGAAAAGGGCGTCACGGTCCTCGTCACCACCCACTTCATGGACGAGGCCGAATATTGCGACCGGGCGACACTGATCTATCGTTCGCGGCAGATCGCGATGGGTACGCCTGACGAGTTGAAAGCTCGTGCAGGCCTTGACGGTGCGACGATGGAGGACGCCTTCATCGCGCTGATCCGCGAGAGCGACGCCGCGCGTGAGAGGACGGCTGCATGAGCGTTCAGATCCGACACGGCCTGGATGTTCGCCGCTTCTTCGCACTGCTCCTCAAGGAGACGCGCCAGATCCTGCGCGACCCCTCAACCGCGCTGATCGCCTTCGTGCTGCCGCTTGTATTGCTGTTCCTGTTTGGTTATGGCGTCAATCTCGATACCGCGCGGACACGTATCGGGCTTGCCGTTGAGGACAGTAGCGAGGCCGCCGCGAGCCTCGCCTATGATTTCTCGTCCTCTCTCTGGTTCGACGTTCGCGAGACGGGCTCGGTCAGCGGCCTCGGTGACAGCCTCGTCGCCGGCGATATTCGGGGAATTGTCGTCATTCCCGACGGATTCGGTCGCGAGGTCGCGGTCGGCGGCGGGCGAATACAGATCATCACGGATGGCTCGCTGCCCAACACCGCCAGCTTCTTCGCGGCCTATGCGGAAGGGACGCGCGCGGCCTGGGCTACGCGCCGCGCCATCCTTCAGGGCCGATTGTCGCCGGGCAGCGAAACGGTGCCAGCCCTCAGTGTCGTGCATCGCTTCTGGTTCAACCCGGAGCTTTCCAGCCGGTTCTTCCTTGTGCCCGGTTCGATCGCCGTTGTGATGACCATGATCGGCACGTTGCTGACCGCTCTGGTGGTGGCGCGCGAATGGGAGCGGGGAACGCTGGAGGGTCTGATGGCGACCCCTGTCGGCATGGGCGAGTTCATCGCGACCAAGGTGGTTCCCTATTTCGCGCTGGGACTGTGTTCAATGACGCTGTGCGCGCTCATTGCCGTTTTCGTTTTCGGAGTTCCCTTTCGCGGCTCGCCCCTGGCCTTGCTGGCGATCTCTTCGGCCTTCCTCGTACCGGCCCTTGGTCAGGGGTTGCTGATTTCGGCCGCAACGAAGAACCAGTTCGTCGCCAGCCAGATCGCGCTTCTGACCGCATTCCTGCCCACCTTGCTGCTGTCAGGCTTTCTGTTCGAGATCAGTTCGATGCCCCGCCCGGTCCAGATCGCGACCTATATCGTGCCGGCGCGCTATCTGATCGCGCCGTTGCAGACGGTCTTCCTCGCCGGCGACGACTGGGGGCTGTATCTGCCGAATATCGCGATCCTCCTCGGCTTCGGTGCGTTGTTCTTCACCACCGCCATGATCGTTACCCGTCGGAGGATCGCATGAACGGCGTCCGGCTTCGCGCGATCATCGTCAAGGAATTATGGGCTATCCTGCGCGACCCGCGCAGCCGCATCGCGCTCCTGGTACCCCCCATCATACAGCTATTGATCTTCGGCTTTGCCAGCACTCTGGAAGTCAAGAATATTACGCTGGGCGTGCTCAACCGCGACAGCGGCTATTGGAGCCAGGAGGTCATCCAGCGCGTCCAGGGCAGTCCGAACGTCACCGGGATCGTCGTTCTCCGCTCGGAGGCGGAAGCCAGGACCGCCATCGACCGCCAGCACGTCATCGCCGTGCTCCGGTTCGATTCCAGTTTTTCCGCCGATGTGACCAGCGGAAAGGGTGGTGAAATCGGTACGGTCTTTGACGGACGCCGGTCAAATGCCGCCCAGATTGTCTCCGGCTATATCGACAGGATTGCCGCCGAGATTAGTGCCGGTGTCATAGGTCGGTATATATCTGCGCCTTCGGGCAGTTCGGTCGTCATGAACTGGTTCAATCAGAACCTCGACTATCTCTGGTTCACGATGCCGGCGCTGATCGCCATCGTCGGGGCCGTAACCACGCTCTCCGTCGTGACACAGTCGGTGGCGCGGGAACGGGAACTCGGAACCTTCGACCAATTGATGGTCTCGCCTTTGCGCGTTCATGAGATTCTCATCGGCAAGATGGTGCCGCCGGTTCTCATCGGCGCCCTCGTGGCGACGATCTACATCATTCTCATTCCGCTCATCTTCGGTGTGCCGCTGTCAGGGACGGTGGGGCTGCTCTATCTTGCGTTGATCTTCTATCTGTTGGCGCTCACCGGTATTGGTATGCTGGTCTCGGTTCTCTCCGGAACACAGCAGCAGGCGTTCCTCGGCATGTTCCTCGTGACGATCCCGGCTATTCTTCTGTCGGGCTATGCGAGCCCGATCGATAACATGCCCGGCTGGCTTCAGATCATTGCATGGCTTAATCCGGTCTCATATTTCCTCAGGGTCTGTGAAGGGGTCTTCCTCAAGGCGATGCCCGCGCAGGAGGTGCTGGCCAATTGCTGGCCTCTGGCTCTGATCGCCGTTGCAACGCTGGGTACCGCTTCGGTACTCTTTCGATCACGCATGGAATGATCATAGTCACGCCAGTGGTTCTGTGGACCGCGCAGCGGAAGTATTGCGGGACGTGTTCTGATCAAAGCGATACCATCCAGAACATCCCGGACCAAGACCGCGCGATCGCCGAAGCTGAAGGGTAACTACGCGGACGACTTCAACTTTCCGTGATTCATCGCGTGCTCAGGACGATGTCATAACTTTTTGGGAATAGTCGCACCTCAAATGCGAAGCTACAGCAATTGAAATCTGATGTTCATCGCCGCGTTTTCGGAATCCTGAAAAACTGTATGCGACCCCATGTCTCTTCTGAAAAATGGCGAGAGGGCATGGCAGCAGATCTGCGAGGTGCTCCGCTAAATTGAGTTGGGCGCGCGCATCGCGTTAGGCTTGGGATGGCATTGGCTGGATCGCGCGACCGTGCGATTGGCGACGTCTGGCAAATGACCGGCAGGAGCTCTGCCACCACCCGTCCGAAGGCGCTGAAGGCACCTTCGGACGGTGCCGCCCGTGCCGTTGCCGGCGATGTATTGCACGGCCTCGACCAGTTCGTGGTCAAAGACGCAGCCATAATCCTGGCCTGTCATGGCGCGCAGCTCGAGGTGGTCACAAGGGTGCCGGGAAGTGCGATCCGGAACAAATTCTGTGTCGATGACGTTTAGGCAGCATCGAGTACCAATTAAAGCGATTATTGCATTTTTTGCTGAAAGGAACGTTAATGACAAAGATACTCCCAAGGATGTGTATTGCCGGACTATGTCTGGCGGTAAGCTTTATGCCGATCATACCGGCTTTCGCAGCGCCGCCAATGTCACGTCAGATCGAGTCGCCATCCAATGCGGAGCAAATCCAGCACCGGCAGGAAAAGCGCTCGCCACGCGTCATCCATAGAACAGGCAGGTGGAATGGCCATAGCGGTTACAGGCACGCAAGGCCCGGTTATCGCAGACACAGTGATGGCTGGTGGTATCCTCTTGCGGCTTTTGGTGCCGGCGCCATCGTTGGCGGTACAATCGCCAGACAACCGTCAAGGAGCAGCAATCATGTAAATTGGTGCGCCAACAGGTGGCGGTCATACAGAGCATCTGATAATACTTATCAGCCTTCCAATGGACCTCGCCAGCAGTGCGTATCGCCTTAAACTGATTACAACCTTCCCACGAGGCAGCTTTTAGGATCTGCCTCGTGCATGATAAATGAAACCGCGGTTGGGACGAATCTTCGGGAGAATTCCGCTGCCAGACCTCAAAGATTCCTGTCCTGCCACCCTGTTCAGTAGTTCAGACCTTGTTCGAACGATCTGTCCCCGTACCCGAGGCCGGCCGACTGGTCTGAAGCGCGGAATCGCCCTTGGGAAAAGTGCCTCTTGACTTGTGCTTCGAGCCCTTGAAATGATTGGCCTTGAACGGAAAATTTCCCGGTTTATGCTGCGTGCAACCTTTTCGGGTCGGGGGAGTTCATCCACTTGCCCTTGGGCCAGGCCGTGCTGAACGGCTTCGACGCGCAGGCCTGCCGGGCTTGGCATGGTTGTACAGCGGGTTAGCCGCGATGCTGCAAAATGCCTTTTGTCGGCCCGCGATGTTCGATCGACCCGTTGACACGATGGCACAGCTGAACCGGGTGGCGGGATAACTCCATTATCGGTTTTGCCCGCCAGCGTTGAGGAAGTTTCAACCTGCCTGGCGGTAGCACAATCAAGCAGAAAAAAGCGCCACACGACAAGCTGGCGCGCGAAATCCTGCGCCCGCTTTATCGCCTAAAGATCAGGGTGCGCTCACACAGCAGACCACTGATAGTTTATTTAGAAAATAATATGCATTGAACCGTTTCATGACTAGGTCAGACTCGCAAATGGCGACGGATGGGGAGCCTCGAACAACACGCTTCCAGAGCTTGTAAAGCGTGCAACATCGGGATGCGACATGAACAGGAATACCAAAATAGCCGCGACGAGGGCGATGCCGAATACAAACAAATAGACCCACAGAGGCACAAAATAACATTTTGGTTCCTTGCGTTTGTTCATGTACGAGGCCTTTAAAAAAATGAAACCAAACTTATAGACCGTCCGCGCTGGAATTGCAGGTGTTTCAGTATGCCAGTCAACCGCCTCACTGCCAAATAGCAATGGCTGCAGGGTTGTGGCGGGTCCGCTCGAAAGAGCGCCATCAATCAATTCTGTTTTATCGGCGGTTGTTTCGTTTGATGCAGCTGGCGATAGTGGGGTACGCTTCAGGTAAGCGATCGGTCAGCGTCACGAATGGCCGCCTTTGACCAGAGCCTTGGAGGATTTGCACGACATGTTTGAAAACGGCCATCATCGGCCGTTCAGGTGATTGAACGCAAGGCCCACGATGACTTTCACCCCTGTGAAGGTATCCTGATCTCACTGTTGGCCAAGAGCCAATGTATGAACGTCGTCAAAGCAACCGGCAACAGGAACGTGGTTCGCATAGGGTGGTCGAAACAGCTCCTCGTTGCCACCGTCTCAAAGCCAGCCGCGTCGTTTGAAATAAAAATAGGGTATGACCGCCGACAGAATCATCAATGCCAGCGCAAATGGATAGCCGAGGGGCCAGTGTAGCTCCGGCATAACGTCGAAGTTCATACCGTAGACAGAAGCAACCAGCGTCGGCGGTAGCAGGGCCACGGCAGCAACGGAGAAGATCTTGATGATCTGGTTCTGCTCCAGATTGATCAGACCCAAAGTTGCGTCCAGCAGGAAAGTGATCTTGTTCGAAAGAAAGATCGCATGATCGCCGAGCGAGGTCGCATCGCGCAGGATAAGCTTGGTGCGCTGCCGCAAAGCCTTGGGCGTTTTCGTCGGCGCGCGCGCATTGTGATAGGCAACAAGCCGCGCGATGCTGACCAAGCTTTCCCGAACTTTCGTCAACATATCGCCCTTGCGCCCGATCTGTTCGATGAGAGACTGCAAGTTGCGGGTCTTTTTGGACGCGCTCTTTGACTTGTTGCGGAATACATCGCGTGAAATCATGTCCACCTCATCGCCGATGCGTTCGAGCGCGTCGGCGGTGCGGTCGATGAACGCTTCGATGAGCCCGAGCATGACTGACTCTCCCGAAGCGATCGGCGTTGTGCCGGGGCGCTGGGCCTTCACGGCATAGGCAAGGAACGGCTTGGGATCAGCGTGGCGGACGGTCGCGAGCGTTGAACCCTTGATGATGAAGGTGACGGGAGTTTTGTCCGGGTCGTCGCCTGAGAGATTGGCGAGCGCGGTCATAGTCATGAATGCCGCACCGTCCTCATCATAAAGACGGTCCGATAGCTCGATCTCCGCCATCTCGTCGCGGGTCGGAATGGCAATGCCCAGATGGGCTCCGACCAGCTTCACCTCATCTGCATTTGGATTGAACAGATCAAGCCAGAGAGGAGCGGGCGTCTCAGGCTCCTGCAGGCTGTCAACAGGTGAAAGACGGCCGTTTCGGCCTACATACATGTGCAGCATAGGGGGCTCCTTTGGTATGGCCAGGGCCAGCCGTGCAGCCCTTCTGTGAGAAGCACTATGCAGCCGGCGGGTTCGAAGTTCGACTCCGACTGTCGGGGTTCATGATCTTTCCTCTGATCGGCAACGACCGAGGGCCGTCCGGCAGTGGCAATGCTCCGTCAGTCGCGCTGAGTCAATCCTGAAAATCGAGAACCCATAGGCTCATCCCCGATGGTTCAGCATTCTCCACCAAAGAGATAGGATTTCCCGAAGCCAGAGCCGACATGCCTGGACGGAGCACATCGCGCAATGCCCCTCAGCCACCTGAGATGAGAACGTCGCAAAAAGCTTGTTGGAGCACCCGTTGCGTAACGCTGCCTAGAAGGGCTTGGCGCACTGCACCGCGGCCATGGGGCCCAATGGCCACCAGATCGACCCGGCTGACTTTTGAAAGCTGAACCAGGACTGGACCGGGCTCCCCGTCCAACACGCGAATGTCGGGCTTATCGACACCAACCACATCACGTGCGAATGCCAAAAGCTCCCGACGCGCCTTGTCGGCCCTTGCCGAACGGTATCGCTCGATCTCGTTTCGAGAGGTTCCAATGCGCAGCATGGCTTGCGTGAAACCGAGCGGCACATCGACGGCGTGAACTAACTTCAGGCTTGCCCCGGGCGCCAACCTACGGGCGTCTTTGATGGCTGCTGCTGACTGAGCTGAAAAATCCACGGCGACCATCACCTGCCGATAGGGTTGCGCCGGGGCCCTTCTGGCCAGAAGAACCGCAGCGTTAGCCCCCCTGATCACCCTGTCTGCGGTGGAGCCCAGGATTTTTTCCTTAAGAGAGTCCCTTTTGCCCGGCCCGATCACGATCAGGTCGGCAATACGCTCGCCGGCAATGCGGTTAATGACTTCGTGCGGTGCTCCAAACTCGATCTGCACATCCATAAGCCTTTTGCCGCCGCTCTCCGACACGAGTGATTCGATGTCTCTAACTGCCTGACGGTTGAGTTCTATCCGCAGATCGCTCTCACGACGATCCGACAAGGCAGCAATCTGTGTGAGCGGTTCTGCCTCAATGACATGCAGCAGCAACAGCCGGGCCGCATGTGCCGTCGACAACTGGATCGCTCGCGCAAGGACGGCGGTGCTGCCGGCTTCCAGGTCGAGAGCTGCAATTATGGTATTCACGTTCGTCACGTTGCCGTCCTTTTATTGCCGAGAGCTACACGGATCGGAAACTCCGCTCAATTACAAATCCGCGAATTTCGGTTTGATTTCGCTGCCACGATCACACTGCCTCCATGATGACGCCTCTCGCGCTGTCGGTTGAAGATTTGCGCGCATTATGCGCAACAAACAACTGTCTCGCGCCGACATCAGCAGAGAAGGAAGACCTGGGATGATTGCAACCTGTTTTATATGCTGTGCACATGGGCAATCGGAGTAATCACTTGATTTATTTCCGCACTGCCAAGTCGCGATCTTGCCTCTTTGGATCGAATATTTAACGTTATCGAAACGCGGTCTGTTCGGAGATGAAACGGCATGTAAACCCAGATCGCATCTTCTACCCGCTCGCTTTCTCCATTTATCAAACTGACTGATCCGGTGCCCTTTGGTGCAAGAATCCGAGCGAACTTCAAAGAGTTTGTCAGAGATGGCATATCGAGTTTGGTAATGTCAGGATCTGCAAGCTCCCACTCGGGCCCATTTCTCGGAATCGCTTTCTCATCAATGATTTTACCATCGTCGGGGTGCGTCAAAAGCGCCTCCGCAACTTCCCATGGCACGTGGGAGTTATTCTGGGTTATAAATCTGACAATCAGCCAGTCCTTTGTCAGACCACGATAGGTGTAGGTTGACTTTACGGTGGGATAGTCAGATCTGTCTTCATTGATGGCTTTCTTCCAAATTGGATAGACGCCGCCAGCAGTAACCAGCAACCCGGTAATGCCTAACCCTATTTCCAGCCAAACCATTCGTCCCCCAATCGGCAGAGCCGGGTGTACTTCATTCTGCGGATAACACATCCGCCATGGCTGCCTGCATTAAAACCCATGAGGCACTGTGAATCCAGCGCCTTGATAATCCGGTGAAGGATCAAGCTGGTCTCGTCATGGCAATCGCGGTTCCCTCTTGCCAAAACCTCTTGCCGGAATTCAGTTTTATCGAAATGGAACAAACCTCATGGGTCGCCGATGCGGTTTTGTCGGTCGGGGAGGTTAGCTATATCCGTGAAATAGAAGGAACCAGCCCATGATAGCCGAAACGACGATCATAGAGGTGAGCAACCATGTTTCCAATTTCATGCAAGTTCTTATGGCTTCCGCCTCAAGAGGCTAATTTGAATTGGTCATCTCATGCGGTCGCGTACAATAAAAATATCCAAATAATCATAACACAACAATCATAACACAATGATCGCCGCTAGCGGACAGAGCACCCTACAGACGGGTTACATCCCGTTGGACCCCGGTCACGCTCACAGATGTATAGAACTCGGCCATTGCCACTCCAGATCCATTACGACTCTGAGGTCAGGATGATTTATTCAAAGCAGCAAGCCTCGGTGATGCCATATTGTTACAAACCGTGATCACTCTGTTTTCAACGTGAAACCTGTTGCATTTCATCGCCGGCTGTTTTGCTCGACAACCGCGACCCCAATTCTTCCAACGGTCAACGCTCAGTTCCGGTTCATTTTCATCTCATCAAGACCTCATCGAGACTTGCTAGTGACTAGTAGCAATGAACGGAAAACGTGATGGATGCAAAACACCGCTGACATAATTGGCAACGCACCCTTGCCCGGTGATCGTTCGCGTGTCCAGCGTGTCATCTTGCGGGATGGCGTAGTCTGGATCAAACGCTATGGCACGGAACGCACGCGGTTAGGGCAATACCTGCACCTTGCACTGTCGAAAGTGCTGCCTTTACCCTTTTTGCGCCCGTCACCACAGCTTTCTCCACCCGAGATGGTTCTGCGAGAGATTAACCTGATCGAGAAATTTCGCGTTCGGGGGTTTCTGGCGCCGAATATCGTTGCGGCGTTCGACAATGTCCTCGTACTTGGCGATGCCGGGGAGACGGTTGCCAATCGTCTCAAGGCGATCGGCAAAGACGCTGGCGCTCGCAATGCACTGTTATCGCAATGCGCAGGCGAACTGGGCCAGGTCCACGCCAAAGGACTCTGTCACGGCCGACCGCATCCACGTGACATGTTCATTGCCGGAGAGCGCATCGGCTTCCTTGATTTCGAGGAGGATCCGGTATCCGTTATGCCGCTTGCGGTGGCGCAAGCGCGTGATATGTGGCTCTTGTCAATGCAGATTGCGACGGTGGACGGAACCGATGCTGTAAAAGCGGCCTATGTTGCATGGAAGGCGATGGCACCATCTGCTGCAGTAGAAGAACTGGGCAAAATTGTTCGGATATTGCAGCCATTCCTCCCGATAGCTCGGACCATACGCCGCTTTATGACTGCCAAGGATATCTATCGTTTCGCCTTGGCGACTGGTTATTTGGCCATGCTTATTACGGCCGACATTGATCCCAACTTGGGACCCTAGGGCCACAGATGGTCTCCGACATAGTCAACGGTACTTGGGCAACTATTGTGAAGACACCAATGAACAAGATATCCGATTTATTGCCGGCCTGGGTCTATTTCCTGATTATGGCTGCCTTCCTGGCAGCAGCATTGGCCATCAGCGTCTCTATTGAACAGCGTGCGACTGGGTCGGCGGGCGAAGAGGTATATCTTACGTCATCCCAACAAAGCTGCTATGATGCCGCACTGCTCCAATCCCGCGCTAAAAGTACTGAACCGACATGACCGCCCGGAATCTGATCAGCCACTTCGTCCGTCAGCGGAGCGGTATCAGGCTTTTGAAAGGCCCGCCATTGGCGGCAACGGAACCTTGATCAGTTTCATTTGATTTCCGCGATTTCGAATTGTTGCTATATTGGCTATCGTGATCGCGGTTGCCTGGCGTGCTCTGTCGCAGGCACAGCCAAGCTTCTTTCCGTTTTGGTGCTGGTATGCTGTGCCGCTACTCTGGAAAGCAATGGGGGGTGGTGACGCGCCCAGCCTTTTTAGCTGCATCAACCTACACCAGGTCAATAAACTCTACGAACGAGGCAATCCTGACAGAGTTCATGAAAGAGATGGCGGATTTTATCAGAAATGAACTGCGTTGAAAATACCATAAGAAATAATGTGAGGGATAGGAGAAATGAAATGCACTCTGACCGGGCGTCCGGCAAATCTAAATACAGATGGATAGTAATAATGCGCCTGTTGATGGTGAGCATTTTGTTCTTTGGGCCCACTGGTATGGTGGGGATTCTCATGCGCAGGCTGCAACCCAAATTGCGAGATTCAGGCGTTGGGATCATACAGCCATGAAGTCGGCACCAGTCGTAAAGGAACCACCCTCTCTCGATCCTGGCGATATCTACTTCCCGGTGACCCGGCGCGCCGGTCAAAAACGTGGCTTCGAACCACAGTTCATGGCGTCGTGCCCCTTTCGAGAGAATTCAAGAATCGCTGTCACCGTGCAGGATGACAAACCGAAGAAGTTTTCCATCGTTACCCACGGAAACGCAGCTTGGGTCGATGACCTTGAGAACGGACCGGCTCTCGTTTCGGCGAAGCGCGCCAGCAAACAAATGACGATTGTCGCGCGATCGGCTCGGCGCAATTAAACGAGCTATCGTTTTTTCCTGCGCGGCGTCGATGCCGCACTAATGTCGATCGCAAATTGCGATTGGTAGTTACCTCATCCTAATCGCTTTGCAAAAAGGCGCGCCCATCATTAGCGGAGACTTCATGACTTATGCATCTTGCCACGACTTTAGATCGCTCAATCTCGCCCTTGTCACACTTTTCATTGCCCTCGCCATACCTTGCGCCGATGTGATTGCTCAAGGTCTTGATGCACCTAATGTAATTGAGAAGATTATCGGAACGGATGTGGGTGAGGACGAAGTGGCCGCAGTCCAGGACGAGAAGCAGATCATTGCCGCGATCGAAAACACGGTTGAGAATGTCAATACGGTGAGGATGGTAACGAGCCTCAACAGTATCAAGATCATTTTTCTTTCCGACGCCACCGCATCGGAAGGTGGACCACCGCCCAAGGTCGCGGCCAAGATTGAAGCTTTCAGCGACGAAATCGCAAAGCTACGGCAGGAGCTCGAAGGCAGTGCAATGCTCTACCATGCCATCAACTCTCACGGTGTCCTGATCCGAGATGTCCTTGCCATCGACTTCGATGATCAAGAAAGAGCAACCATCTACGTTGCTGCAAAACCGTCGCTGTAATGCAATAAGGGTCCCGCTCGCACAAGTCAGAATGGTTGCAACATTCTTCAATGATACCGCTCGACATGGGCAACCGTTATCGGCGTTTCACGACCGAGGATAACCCGCTTCGTGAGGTACGTGTCAGGGATATCGAAGGTATGGAGGTTTATCGGAACGATCTCACTGGGCGTCGCAGGGGCCGCTGTTGCAGGTCACCCCCCGTTGCAGCTCGAGCTTTGGTCTGCACCTCGCGCCCGAGCCACTGCAGAAGCAGCAATTAACTTCTAATCGGAATGCACCCTTATGACACAATAAGGAGAGGCTGCCGCGCTAAGTCCCGAAAACGAATGAAGCAGCATACAGCAAAGCTGTAACTACAGCCGCAAGCAGAAGTATCGTTATCGGCCCGTAGTTTTCCATTTGTCGATCCCTGTCAGTCAGACCGAGTAACGTACACCAATCATCATTAAGAAAATCATCCATGCGTCGAATCGCTTGGCGAGGAAATCCCAGCGCCAAAGAAGGGCTAGTTCAAAATCGGCGCTGGGATAGTACCATCTAAGGGGGATGGCATAGACCAGTAAAAACCAACTGAGTGGTACGATCAAGTCAAGCCAAGTAGCTCAATGTGTTGAGCTGGAGTGTAAATAGAGGCCGCTTCCACCCGCTTCCTACAACAGATATCCCCGAGCCCCACACTGTACTCGGCAGAGGCCAGCGATAGACGTTTAGCAACAGAAAATGGGAATGGGAAGCAAAACCGGCCTGCCAATATACTAAGCGACAGACCGGTTCATCGCTGAAGTTTTGGGCCTATCAGCTTGCAACACTCTGACCCATCATCCTAAACAAGAGTGAGGTCTGGCACCTTGTGAGCTGAAAGCAGCGCCAGACCTCGGCTGACCCGTAATCAGCACTCCCGAAGTACAATAAATCACCACCAAAGAAAACATCATGAAAGCGAAGGTCCCCGCTGCGCTCGCGGCTGTGCTCCTCCATGAGGGCGGCTATTCAAATCATCCATCTGATTCCGGCGGCGCTACCATGTGGGCGTTACCCAGCGGGGTCTACGACAATTACCGCAAGTCTCAGGGCAATAAGCCCCAGGCGGTCAAGCAGATCAACTCTGCCGAGCGGGTGCGATCTACCGCGGTCGCCGATCAAGAGCGACAAGCTTCCGGCCGGTATGGATTATGTGGTCTTTGATGGGGCTGTGAACAGCGGTGTCTCCCAGTCGGTCAAATGGGTGCAACGCGCCCTCGGCAATGCTTAAAATGGCGTTATCGACGGGATTACGGGTGATTTGACAGTGAAGGCCATTCAGGCTGCCAACGATCATGATGCACTCATCGCCAAGATCCTCGACCGGCGTCAGGCCTTCCTCAAAGCACTGAAGACATGGAAGACGTTCGGCAAGAGATGGAGCAATCGTGTCGCCCAGGTAAAGAAGCTGGGGCAGGTATGGGCTTCCGGCTCTGTTGGTGCGGTTGCTGTATTCGTAGCGAACATGGATGCCAAGGCATACCTTGCTGATGCAAAGACTGCTCCCGGCAAAGGTCCGGCTGATGCTGCTCAGGGTGGCGGTGTCGTCTCCACTGTGCTGGCTCAGGCCACGGAACAGCTTGCACCGCTCGGTAACATCGACTTCATGGGGAAGGCCGTGGCTGCGCTCACCATTGCCGGTGTTGTCATCTTCATAGGCGGCTTTGCCTATCGGTACGGGTCCAAGCGTAAGAAAGAAGAATTGCGTGATGCGCTCGATCTTCCCAGCAATGCGGTGCCAGCATGATTGGCCCGCTCAGCTATCTCGCAACCTTGAAACGACTGTCACCATTCTCAAGAGCGACCGGCATTTCGCCAATCAGTTTGCATCACATAACAGCTTGGGGAGATTCCAAGGCTGCTGGAATTAGCATTTGCCCGCCTCTCCGAACGAGTGGAGAACCAGGGCAAAGACATTGTGGATCTTCGGTCCAATATGAATACAGGGTTTCAATCGGTAAATTCCAGCATCAGCACTCTATCGAATGAATTGCGAAGCAAGGTTCCGCGTAAGGAACATGAACGGGTCTGGCAGTCTTACAATGCACAGCTTGCGGCGGATAGAGAAGCCCGTATTGCGGCAAACCAGAACCTTCAATGTCAAGTTGATGAAATCAAACAAACGCAATCCGGTTTCTTCGGTCAGCGTGATCTGAATATACAGGTGTTGGATTGGCTTGAAAGGATTGAACGCGACCATAGACAAGCAATGCCGCCGCCTTGATGAAAAACGAGGCCCGGCGCTGGGATTTTCTAGGGGAAAATTAGGTCCGGGCCTCATACTGGCGATTTGGTAAAACCAGCACAATGAAATGAGCACATTACCGCAGAACGATCAAGCCCCGTGTCTCTTAGTGCGATGTTTGAACCGCTGGAGCCGATAGAGTGTGACAGACGAGCAAACACGCAATAGGAACCAATTTAATTAGATTTAATCATGCTCTGTAATAGCCGATTAATCATAGCTCTAAATTCAGACCGCCTTCGGGTGGTCTTTTTTATCTGAATACATGTTATCAGCGCCGCTCTGTCCATCCGGATGGGCGGCAGCTTACGAGAGTAATCGCGCATTGGATCACAAATACGCAGAGATATATTTCCGGAACTTTGTTAGGAGAATTCTCTTTCACTTCCACGGGGAAAATAAACCCAATGGAGGAAACACAATGATCTATAAATCAGTAGCTGCAGTCATATTTTCAGTAGCAATGGCCACATCGGCATTTGCGCAAACTTCTACGCAAGTTGATCCCGGTACAACAAAGCCTACGGGAACCTCGGAAGGCGCTATGCCCGACACCAAGCCTGCTGATGATACCAACAAGGCGCCAAGCCAAGATAATATGGGCACCACTGGCGGCGCGACGGGAACTGAAAATAACGATGCCATGAGCGCTGATGCTCCCAAGGCAAATTCGTCCGATGCCGAAAAAGGCGGTCTGAACTGCAAGGATCAAAAGTCTGCAGGTGCCGCCATGTCAAATGACTCCACCAAGCCTGCAACCAAGCCGCAGGATTGCCCTACCGGCAACTAGGCAGAAATAAAATCAGCCCCGGTGTCCCACGATGCCGGACCTTTTTTTCATTTGAGCTTACTTGGATTTTGGCGAGCCTTCGGTTGAAAGCCTCAACTGCTTTGGCTGCAATCGCAGGTTTTATTTTGCCAAGCTAAAGCAAACCACAGGCTTGCAACAATTCCTTCTCGCCAATCTGTTGGGCAAAATCAGCGACGGAGCGCCCGGCCTTATTCTTGTGGCGTAGATCGGCATCTCGCGATATGAGCAGCCTAATGATCGAATAATCAGGCTTGGGATTCAAAGCTGCAGTCCATAGTGCACCATTACCATACTTATCCAGCAGATTGGGGTTAGCACCTTTCTCAATAAGAAACCGCGCGGTATCAAATTGAGAACGAGCCAGCGCATATTGCAGAGCAGTCTGGCCGTTTTTATCTTGATTGTCTAAATCAACACCCAAATTGATAAGTGATTGTGCCAACTCTGGACGCCAGGCGATTGCCTCTTGTAATAAATTTTGTCCATCTAAATCGATGAGATTCACATCTTCAATTGTATTGACGTCAAACGACGGAGAGGTTCGAAGTTGCGAAAATACATCCATAGACTACCTCTGGTATGAAAGAGAGCCCGTCACGTGTTTCTAGCGGGCTTTTTGGTTCACGCTCTCCGGCGCATTTTGCCCTTGCGCCACTTCTCCGACGTGCCGGTCACAACCGGCCGTCCCGCGGCCTCGACGTAGATATCAGCTTCCTTGGCAGCTTCGATGAACGCCATGTGAGCAGCGCCGGGGAATTTCACCATTCTAGCATTTGACAAGCGCGTGGTTGGCGATGTCCAGCTTTTCGCTATCGATGCCCGGCCATTCGTTGACGATGAACTTTGCCGCCTGCATGATGGAGGTAAAGACCTTCATCCGCCCGAATTGGCGGGTTATCATGGTTATTTCTTTGAACGGTAAAACTTTCATGAGTTGGTGAACGAGTCTTGTTGGGATTCAGTTCCCCGCTATGCTTTTCGCTCTATCTGGCCGTCCTTGAGCTCGAATACACCATCTTGTCCGCCTTGGCGATTAAAATCCCGCGATAGCTCGCCCCAATATCCTAGAAAGCCGCCGCACGTCGAGCAGCGGATGACATTTGCGCCCCTCAAATTTTTCGGGATTTTCAGGTAAATAGTGCCACAGGTTTTGCAGTCGAGCTTGTGATCCAGACATTGCATAGCAATCACCCCGAAATGAACCTACGCTCCCGTAAGAGCAGAGTCTAGCGCTACACCTTACCTTCGTCCTTATGCTCACCGCAGTACCAACTAATCCGTAGCGTGTCTCAAAGCCAAAGCTGCCCGTTGCTTGCAGTCTGCCAGATCGCACAAATTGCTCTACAATCTTCTAGGAAATAATTGGTCTCGATAAGCCAACGAGAGAATGAATGACCTCTCAGTTGCGTTGATATCGAGCTTGTTTGGAAGCTGTCTCCCAAACAGGCAAATTGGATGTCTAAGTAGAATTATTTACAAATGATACCGTCATGATTAATTGAATAAAAGTTTACGATCTGAACATAATCAAAGTAGGACACAGAATGTCTCAGCAGTCACAAGGACTCGGTGCAATCCCGAGTGGCTATTCTGGCCGCCGATCCGCCAGACAACCCAGATTTACTTTGCACGTCAAGATTTAGACTTGCGACGTTAAACAAACCGCCACTGTATCAAAATTCTGTCGATGCAAGATGAGTTCATTCCGTCTTGCTCGCAGACTTTCACGACAGATCGGATTGCGTCTGGATTATTGTGATTGATCAATGAAATCGTCAGAACCAAACCGTCGTTCAGAATTGCATTCTCTCCAATATTTGAGAGCATCAGCAGCAATTGCAGTCGTGGCCTTCCATATTGGAGAGCTTTTCGGCCTCAAACTTTCATTTGGAGCTTTAGGGGTTGATCTGTTTTTTGTCGTAAGTGGCTTCGTCATGGTTCTTGCGACCCAATACAAAGAACAGACACCCGCCTACTTTTTGCTAAAGCGTATCATCCGCATTGTCCCGTTGTATTGGCTGATTACTTTGACAGGTGCAGCACTGGCGCTTTCTCGACCGAATTTGTTTCCCAACGTCGAACCTCAAGTCGACCACGTATTTGCATCCCTGTTTTTCATTCCGCACTTTTCGCCCGCTGGTGATATGTTTCCGTTGACGGGGCAAGGCTGGACGCTCAACTACGAAATGTTCTTCTATGCGATTTTCGGCACCGTTCTTTTTCTTGACAAGAGATGGCGGCTTATCTCGCTGGTGGCTACCATACTAACGTTCGTTGTATTTGGTTTGCTGACGTCGCCCCAATCCCCATTGTTGCTGACATACACTTCGCCTTTGCTGCTTGAATTTCTCATCGGCGTGCTGATCTGCAAACTTTGGTTGAATGGATGGGTGCTAGGCAAGCTGCTGGCCTTGACAACAGTTTCCATCGGTTTGATTGCATCCTTAGCTTTTCATATCAGTTCCATGCAGGCAAATGCGCTGACGGTCGGTCTTCCAATGGGCCTGGTTGTGTATGGAATGATTTGTTTGGAAAAAGAGGGGGGGCTACCCAATTCCCGGAGCTTGAAATACTTGGGGGATGCCTCCTATTCAATCTATCTGGCTCACTATTTGCCGGCAAATTTCGTGGAACTCCTGGCGGCAAAATCAGGCTGGTCCATGAACCTTTCGTTGTACCTGCCAACCACCCTTTTGGCCGTTGGTTTTGGCGTACTTGTGTACAAGTTTGCAGAGCTGCCGATCACGGCTTATTTGTCAGGTTTGCTCTCCCGAAAAGGGGCGCATCTGATAATCGTTAAGCCTCAGGTAAAGCGGTTGCGTACCCAAAAACGCACGTAACCGAGAGACTTTCGGGTGCTTTGACGCAGCGGCAGTCCGAATTGCCGGATGAGCAGGTATAGCCTGCTCTGCCTGCCTATGACGCCAATTTTAGGAGACAGTCAATTAGTGGGGCTTTGTTTTTTGATCAATGCGCAACCTTCGGATCGTCAAGATACCTTCCAAGTGAACGCAGATGCCCGACAATCTGGGGCCTAAGAAAGTCCTGGTCGCCATACCTTTCCTTTATCCGCCTCACCTCGGATAACGCCGGGCAACAATGCTGACCGTCGTATCCGGCTCATATGTCTCTTCAATGATGGCAAGCTTCTCGGCAGTCGACGCTCGACGCCGCCGCTCTGGGCCGGACAGGACTTCTATCTTGGAATTGTGACTGGGCATGATGGGGCACATTACCTCGCACACTTATTAAGCGGGAGATCCTGTCCGGATATTTATGGGCCCATTACACGGACCGCCGGAGCAGGCTCTCCGGTTCTTCGAACAGCTCTATCAGGCTGAAGGGCAGGCGCGGAACGAAAAACCGGACAAAGGGGAAACGCAAGCCGACTGCATTCGCCGCTTTCGCCAGCAACACATACCCGTCCTGAACGCCCTCAAGGCATGGCTCGACCAGATCGCCGCGAAGGTCTTGCCGGATAGCAAGCTCGGGGACGCCGTGTCATACACCCTGAACCAATGGGATTATCTGACGCGCTACACCAAAGATGGCAGGATACCGATCGACAACAACCTTCTGGAGCGCGCGATCAAGCTCCGGACGACCGGCAGAAAGAGTTGGCTGCCCGCCAACAGGAGTAACGACATAAACCGTTCGAGAGGTACGCAATGGATTGACAAAACCCGCTTGATACAAGTTCGCAAACAGGATGCCGTCTTTGTCGTCGACCGCGAGGCTGCCCCAGTCCGAGCCACCGTTATAGCTGGGGTATTCGATGGAGTTTTTGGCCACCGACGGCGGTGTGTAGACGCCATGATAGTCAGCTTGGCGGAACTGTATGCAGCACCACAACTGGTCCAGCGGCGTCCTGCCCTGCACATCGGCTTCCGTGAGGTTGGGCTTGTTGAGGTTCGCATAGCCGGAGAAGGGCTGTGTCTTGCTCAGCCGGTCAGCTGGTTCGGAACCCTCCTGCGGTACGGGCTTCTCCGTGACAGGGAACTGAGGGCTGCCGTTACGCCGTTCGAGAACGTAGATCTCGCCCTGCTTGCTGAGCAGGATCAGGGCCGGGGTGTTGCCTTGGCCGGTCGGAAAATTGACTATGGTCGGCTGCAAAAACCAAACGCACAGGGCAATTATTACAGCGGCATCGCAAGCCCGATGATGATGTCTATAAGTCGTCGATCGTGGCAGTCGATGCGACCACCGGCAAGGAAGTCGGGCATTTCCAGGCGGTGCACCACGACATTTGGGATTACGAACTTGGAGCAGACGCTTTTCAAAATGAATGCGCCCCTATCGAGCTTAAGTCCCCGCAAAATTCCCCCGAGCACCGAAGAGAGATTGACCATTCTCCTAAGTTGCGAAGTACTTCAGTGATCGTGTCACCCGCTCAAAGATGCGGATCAATGCGGTTGTTTTGGCTGCGTCCGACGTGGTCCTGTCAGCAATAAATACACGTCCGTCTGCAATCGGGGGACGTGGAACCAATATGGCGATAGTCTCGGCCAAAGGGTAGGCTTCGATCATCTTCGCCGGAAATATGCCTATGCCGATGCCCGAGCCGACAAGCTGCAAGGCTGCGTTCAGACTGGAGCATACGCAAAGAGCTCCGGGTTGCTGGTATCCATCGCCGAACCAGCCCATCGTCAACCGATACATGGCTGTGGGAGGAGGGGTCGTTATGATGGTGAGATGCGTAAGGTCGTGCGGGGTCTCGCCAGTCTTGCCAACCATTGTCGCTGGTATCGCCCAGACATTCGGCTGGAGCCCGAGCGCGAAAAATCGTACGTCGCGAAGGCCGATCGGATCGACCAAGGCGGCCAGATCAAGACTGCCATCAGCCAGGGATTGCTCAAGGCCAGCGCTTGTTCCCACGGTCCACTCTGGCCTCAATAGCGGAAAGTCCTTTTCCAGTGCTTCAATAAGATACGGGAGACAGGCTACGGCAAGCCCCTCGGCCAGACCAATGCGGACGACGCCGGATATTTCCGGGGCGTGCGATGATTTTTGCAACTCACCATACGCATCGAGGACCGTTTTGACGTGGCTGAGAAAAGTATGGCCTTCACGAGTTAACCGAACACCACGCCCGTGACGTTCCAAAACAGGTGCGGCCAAAACATTTTCAAGTTGCCTCAGCCGCAGCGATAAGGTCGGCTGCGTTACGCTGAGATGGTCCGCCGCCTTTTGGACAGAACCCAATTCCGCCGTCCAAAAGAAGGCCTCCAACTGCAGAATAGTCATTCTTTTCATTAATATTTCCTATGAATTACTCATTAAATATCTCATTAGACAGCGTTTCCCTATGAAATTATTATCCTCCAAGCATCCGGCAACAGGCAAAGCGTTAAATTGTCGATGCAATAGGGAGGATTTTATCGTGACACACAAAAGAGCCTGGATCGCGCTGCTCATTTTCACTGCGGTAATCATTAACTACATGGACCGCATTGCGCTTTCCGTGGCAGCGAAGCCAATTGCAGCCGAGTTCGGGTTTTCGCCCGTCCAGATGGGCTACCTTTTTTCAGGGTTCCTGTGGACATATGTCCTGTGTTTGATCCCCCTGGGGCTTCTGGTTGAGAAGATCGGCGCGAAACGCATGGTAGGCGGCGGTATTGCAGTATGGTCTGCCGCAACCGCCGTCACGGCAATGACAACAGGTTTTACCTCGATTCTTGCTGCCAGACTTGTTATGGGCGCAAGCGAGGCGACAACGTTTCCGGCATGCGGCCGCATCATCCGCGATTGGTTCCCCGAGCGGGAGCGCGGCCTTATCACTACGCTCTTCAATGGCGGGTCGACCGCGGGACCAGCCATCGGTGCAATGGTGGCTGCGGCATTGGTCAGTTCATTTGGATGGCGTACTTCGTTTGTGGCGCTCGGCGCTCTTGGTTTCATCTGGCTCGCGGCCTGGCTCATCTGGTATGGGCAACCTGAAACGGTCAGCTGGCTTCCAGAGGTTGAAAAACTCAAGATCATTAAGGAGCGCAATGGCGATCAGGCACACAAGCTTGGCGATGACCCCGAACCGTCCTCGCTTGGCTATCTGCTTTCACAGACCAGCATTTGGGGATTGGTGATAACCCAAGCCTGTCTGGTTTATACAGCCTATCTGTTTCTTACGTGGCTGCCGACATTCCTGCAATCCACGCGCGATCTTTCCACCATGAACACGGGATATCTGACTGCAGTCCCTTACCTGATTACCATGATCCTGGGTCTGACCATTGCACGCTTCAGCGACAAGTCATTATCATCGATAGCAATTCAGGCCGGGAAGCGGCGTAACTTCATCGCGGCAATGGCCATACTCTCGCTGTTGATCCTCTTGGGCCCGGTCGTAACCAGTCTCTGGCAGTTGCTATTGGTGCTCACTCTCGTCCTGACGGGTTCGACCACGGGTGCAGGCCTCAACTTTACCCTGGCAAGCGATCTGCTGCGCAATCCAAGAGATGTCTCGCGAGTTATCGCCATCACGGCTTTCGGCGGGAATCTTTTCGGTCTCATCGCTCCGATCATCACCGGTTATGTCGTCTCCGGTACTGGCGGATATATCTGGGCCTTCCGCATTGCCGCAGCGCTGCTTCTCTGTGGTGCCTTTGTCACGATGACGATGACACGCAAACCCATCGAACCCCAATTTGGACCGCGCAAAGCCTGAGCGCGGCCCATGCATTCACCTCGCTCAACGGAACGGACATGATGTATCACTACGCACGATTGCGCCGCGCAATAACCGATCAGACCCGGCAGGCAGTCATTGAGGACTTTCCCGAGATTTCCCTCATCCCGGATGCCGGGTTGCAGGCAAAGGTCATCGAGGCCTGGAGCTATTCATTGTGCTGTTCCGATTTCCAGCGCATCACTGATATCGCCCCGGAAGGCAATCCGGGGGCTCCGGTTCTGCGGCAGGGCACACAAGCTGATCACGTTCGCGGCGTCTCGCGTTATGCGAGGGCGATAGGGCTCGAATTTGAATCCTCGTACCCACAGACTGCTATTGATTGGGACATCCTGCTTGCCGGTGCGGCTTGCCATGATGTGGGCAAGCCTTATGAATTTGATCCCGCCAATCGGCAACGATGGGCCAAGTCTCCGGGCGATGCAGGGGCGCCAACGTTCCGGCATTCGGTGTTCGGAATGCATGTCTGTCTGATGGCTGGTCTGCCGGAGGAGGTAGCGCACATAGCGGTTGGGCATTCGTTCGAAGGTCTCCATATGGGCGTGAGCGCCGAATGCACTATCGTGCGGCAGGCGGACCATGGGTGGTGGCACGTTGCCGGAGCATTGGGATTGGTGTCGCCAGACACGCTCGGTGTCATTGCCGGTAATCTACGAGCGCGCAATCCGAAACAGGGCGAGGAGACGACTTGAATGGATTGTTACGGACACGAACCAAAAGAATTCTACGCAAGGCAACGTTTGAACCAGGCAATCGTTTATCTTGTTTTCTAATGTACAAGTATGGGTCGTAATTTGAATCAGAATTTCGCGTGGAGATGGGCTGGCCCGAGGCAAGACAGCTGTTTCAAAGCCTCCCGGAGTTACTGCAATGATGTAATGAGTATCCTTTGATTGCCAGTTGGCATTCAAAGATCCTGCATGGATCCAGGTCTCACGGGCGTATCGGATGTCCGGTCGTTCTTGTTCGCTGGCCAGCAAGGTTTTTTTAAAAACGGTAGCCATTGCGCCGGTACCGGCGGGAGATCGCTACAGGCGTGATCTGAACGCCCAAAGCAGCAAACTCTCCGGCAAGTTCCCGCATGGTAATATCATCCTTCTCGGCAATGCGGCGCGCCGGAAAGGCCCGGTGCCGGTTACTACGCTCCTCTTGCTTGAACCATTTCACGGATCGAGCGAACGACGTGGTCTGGATTGTACGGTTTTGGCAAGAACCGGGTTTCTGTCGGAAGAGCATCGACGTTCACTGTGCGGTGACCTGAGGTGACAATGATCTTGATCGGCGGCCATCTGTCACGTACCGCCGCAGCAAGTTTCAGTCCATCCACGCCGC